>NZ_JBWCCJ010000004.1:0-661132 GCF_056279405.1 Pseudarthrobacter sp. TE3704 | reverse complement strand
CGTTCCGGCTGACCCGGCTCCCGTTCCGGCTGACCCGGCTCCCGTTCCGGCTGACCCGGCTCCCGTTCCGGCTGACCCGGCTCCCGTTCCGGCTGACCCGGCTCCCGTTCCGGCTGCCCCGGCTGACCCGGCACCCGTTCCGGCTGACCCGGCTGACCCGGCACCCGTTCCGGCTGACCCGGCCCCAGCGGCGCCGGCAGATCCTTCAGACGGCGCCCCCGTCGTCGTACCGCCCGCTGCCAGTACGCCTCCGGCTGATCTCGCCAACACGGGGAATGGCTCACGTGCCGCGGCGGGTGCCGGCTACCTGGCCTTCACCGGTTCGTCGGCGCTGCTGCCGGTTGCCGTCGCTGCCGGCGCAGCGATCGCCGTCGGGGCAGTCCTGATGGCGCTGGTCAGGCGCAGGAAGCGCAACGGGTAGGTTTCGGCAGGCTCAACCACCGGTGCGGCTCCTGTAGGTCTCGGCAGGCTCAACCCACGGTGCGGCTACTTATGGCGCCGCATCAGCAGGTTGGTGATGCGCATGGTGCAGAGCCGATGGCCGGCTTCGTTGGTGATAACCACTTCGTGCGTGGTGAGCGTGCCGCCCAGGTGAATGGGCGTGGCCGTGATGGTCACCTGTCCCTCGCGCGCGGAGCGGTGGTGGGTGGCGGAAACGTCCACTCCCACGGCGGTCTTGCCCATGGTGCTCGCATGGATGACCGCGGCCCACGAACCCACAGCCTCGCCGACAGCCAGCGACGCCCCGCCGTGCAGCAGCCCGAAGGACTGCCGGTTCCCCTCCACGGGCATGGTGGCCACCACGCGCTCCACGGACTCTTCGACGATCTTGACGCCCATCTTTTCGTCCAGCTCGCCGAGGTGGATCTTCCACAGCTCATGCTCGGCGGCGGGATGCGCCTGGGTGTCTGATTCGTTCGGTGATGGGGCGTTCATGTGCTCTCCTTCAGGGCGGATGTGCTTCCAGTGTGCAGCGTTCCGGTGTAGTCCGTTCTAGTGTGCACGGCGGCACATTCATGTAAGGTACTTATATTACCGAACGGACGGTCAGTAATGATCGGCTGCCGTTTCCTGCCTCCTTGTTGGAAGGACCGTCAACGATGACCACCACTGCCACAGCTCCCCACGCCACGCTCGACACCGTGGAAACGGTACCCAGCTTCATCCAGGATTCCTGGTGGACGCCCGACGCCGGATCAACGGCGTCAGCCGTCCCTGTCCGTGACGCCAGCACCGGGGAGATCCTGGCCAAGGTGAGCACCGAAGGGCTGGACCTGGCCGCCGTCGTGGAGTACGGCCGCACCACCGGCCAGGCGGAACTGGGCCAGTTCACCTTCCACCAGCGCGCCCTGAAGCTCAAGGAACTGGCGCAGTACCTGCACGCCCGGCGGGAACACTTCTACGCCTTCTCCGCGCAGACCGGCGCCACCAAGATCGACAACCTGATCGACATCGACGGCGGCATCGGCGTCCTGTTCACCTTTGGTTCCAAGGGCCGGCGCGAACTGCCCAACTCGCAGGTGGTGGTGGACGGGCCCATGGAGGTGCTGTCCAAGGACGGCTCCTTCGCCGGCGAGCACATCTACACGCGCATTCCCGGCGTCGCCGTGCAGATCAACGCCTTCAATTTCCCGGTCTGGGGCATGCTGGAGAAATTCGCGCCCGCGTTCCTGGCCGGCGTTCCCACCATCGTCAAGCCCGCAACACCCACCGGCTACGTCGCCGCAGCCGTGGTCAAGGCCATCGTCGAATCCAATATCCTGCCCAAGGGTTCGCTGCAGCTGATCTCCGGTTCGGTCCGCGGCCTGCTGGACGTGCTGGACTACCGTGACCTGGTGGCCTTCACTGGCTCCGCGTCCACGGCCCTGTCCCTTAAGTCCCACCCCAACGTGGTCCAGGGCGGCGTCCGCTTCACCTCCGAAACCGACTCCCTGAACGCGGCCATCCTGGGCCCCGACGCCGTGGAGGGAACACCCGAATTCGACGCCTTTGTCCGCTCCGTTGTTACCGAAATGACGGCCAAGGCGGGCCAGAAATGCACGGCCATCCGCCGGGCCATCGTTCCCGAAGCGTTGGTTTCCGCGGTCAGCAAGGCCATCGGCCAGCGGCTCACCGAACGCGTGGTGCTGGGTGATCCCCGCGCGGACGGCGTCACCATGGGCGCCTTGGCATCCGTGGAACAGCTTAAGGACGTCCGCGCGGCCGTGCAGTCAATGCTCGACGCCGGCGGTGAGCTTGCGTACGGAACGCTTGATTCGCCGTCGGTCACCTCTGCGGACGGTTCCACCGGGGTTGTGGACGGAGGCGCGTTCATGGCGCCGGTCCTGCTGAACTGGAACAACCCCGAGGCGGAGGAAGTCCACTCGCTGGAGGCGTTCGGGCCGGTCTCGTCGGTGATCGGGTACAAGGACACCGCCGACGCCGTCCGCCTCGCCGCCCGCGGCAGCGGTTCCTTGGTGGCCACGGTGTGCACCAACGATCCTGACGTTGCCCGCGAACTCGTGACGGGCATCGCCGCGCACCACGGACGCGTCCTGATGCTCAACCGCGAGGACGCCAGAAGCTCCACCGGCCACGGCTCACCTGTCCCGCACCTGGTCCACGGCGGTCCCGGACGGGCCGGCGGCGGCGAGGAGCTGGGCGGCATCCGGTCCGTCATGCACCACATGCAGCGCACCGCCATCCAGGGGTCGCCGAACATGCTCACCGCAATCACCGGCGTCTGGCATGCCGGGGCAGACCGGAACTTCACCGTTGAGACTGAGGGAATCCACCCGTTCCGGAAATCCCTGGCGACACTGCGGATCGGCGACGCCGTCCGCTCCGACCTGCGCCAGGTCACTTTGGAGGACATCACCGCGTTCGCCAACTCAACCGGCGACACGTTCTATGCCCACACCAACCAGGAAGCCGCCGAGGCCAACCCGTTCTTCCCGGGCATCGTGGCCCACGGCTACCTGCTGTTGAGCTGGGCGGCCGGCCTGTTCGTGGAGCCCGCGCCGGGGCCCGTCCTGGCCAACTATGGCCTGGAGAACCTGCGCTTCATCACCCCCGTTGCCGCCGGCGATTCCATCCGGGTGACCCTCACCGCCAAAAGGATCACGCCGCGCGAAACCGACGAGTACGGCGAGGTGGCCTGGGATGCCGTCCTCACCAACCAGAACGACGAGATCGTGGCCACCTACGATGTCCTCACCCTCGTGGAAAAGTAGCCGGGGCACCATGGCCGGTGGTTGCCGTCACGGCAAGAGGGTGATTCGCTGGTGGCATGAGCGATAAGGAAACCCCCGGCAACCAGGATCTTCCCACTGACGAGCATCTGCGTGAGGACATCGCCCCCGGGTCCGGGGAGGAACAGGCAGCCTCCCCGGACGGACACTTCCTGCCCGGCCAGACCAATGCCGGCCAGCAGGTTGGCGGACTGGCCTCGGCCACCGGCTACGGGGACGGCCAGGACCCCGACAAGCGGGACGACAGCAACAACCCGATCTAGGCTTCGGACACCATGCCCCGCCAGGCGACCTCCAGCGCGGACCGGCAGCGGGCCCTGGTGTTCCCGTCGTAGAGGTCATCGCCGCGGACCACCAGCTGGTAGTAGAACACACCGGCGATGAGGTCGAAACAGGCTTCGGGATCGAGGTCCGCCCGCAGTTCGCCCCGCTGGATGCCGGTGCGGAGCGCATTCTCGATGGGTGCCCGCCGCCGGGACACATGGGAGGTCCAGTACGCCTTCTGCAGTTCACGGTCCGCCATGGCCAGCCGGATCCTCTGCCGGAACCGCTCGTCGGGGTAGTCCACCGGCCCGGTGCCGGCCGTGGCGCCCAGCAGGGTTTCGAGGATAACGTCCCGCAGGTTGCCGTCAGCAGGGATCGCGGGAGGCATTTCACGCCCCACGTCGAGTGCGGCAGCGATGAGGGTGGCCAGCGAGGGCCACCGCCGGTACAGGGCGGCACGGCTGACTCCGCTGCGGTCCACGATCCGCGCCGCGGTCACGTCCTGCTTGTCGTCAATGAGTTCCAGGACGGCTGCCAGGACCTGGGCGTCGATGTCCTCATTGCGTGGCCGGCCGGGGCCCCGTCGCTGGCTACGCGCGGGGGCCTCACCCCTACCGGTGGCAAGAGTCCCGGTGGCGGGAGCGGTCATGCAAGGGCCCGTTCCCGGAGGCGGGTGATGGTCCCGTTGCTTAGTCCGGCGGCCCGGAGGGGAGCCAGCGCGTCTCCGTGGCGTTCCCGCAGCCTGGCAAGCATCGTAAGCATCGAGATGTCCATCGGTTCGTCGGAGAAGGTCACCGCCGTCATGGCGTCCAGGTCGAAACCGAGGCGGGCCATCAGCGCACCCATGGTGGGCCGCAGGCGCTGCAGGATTGCGGTCATGTTGGAGTGGGTGCGGGCGTAGTCGGCGACGATGGCGTCATCGCCGGCACCCAGTGCCAGCAGCAGGGCCGCGGCCAGGACGCCGGTCCGGTCCCTGCCTGCGGCGCAGTGGAAGGCGGTGGCCCCGGGGGCAAGGGCGATGATTCCCAGGGCGCTGGCGAGCTGCGGCGCTGCAGTTTCCACCATCCGGGCGTACATCTCGCCCATGGCGACGTGCTCGATGACTGGAGTGCCGCCGTCGGGCATTCCCGCGGTGATGCTCTCCATCAGGGGCAGGTGGTGGTAGGCCACCGGGTAGTTGGCGAGCGGGCCGCGGCCCGTGAGCGCGGCTTCGTCGTTGGTGCGCAGATCGATGACGGCGGCGAGCCCGTTGTCCACCAGAAGGCGTGCGTCCTCGTCGGTGATGACGGAGAGGTCATCGGCGCGCAGGGCCAGGCCTTCCCGCAGGACACCTCCCTCGATGGGGATGCCCCCAAGGTCCCGGAGGTTGACCGGAGCGCTGAGCTCGATGTCGATGATTGGTGCTGTCATGTGATTCTCCTTCGGATGAGTGCGCTGCCCTGGTCAATGACCGTGACGAGCGCGATGATGCAGATGATGATGGCGCTGAGGTGTCCGTAGTCGTACATCCGCATTGCCGTGGTGAGTTCAAGGCCAATGCCGCCGGCGCCCACGAGGCCCAGAATTGTCGCTCCGCGAACATTGCCCTCGAACAGCAGGAGCGTGTACGAGACCAGCAGCGGTGCTGCCTGCGGGACGATGCCGTAGTGGATGACCTGGCGCTTCGACGCGCCCACCGCCTCCATCGCGGTGACGGGCCCGCGGTCCACCGACTCCATCGCCTCGGCGAAGATCTTGCCAATCGAGCCGAGGGAGCCAAGTGTCATGGCGAGGATTCCGGCGAACGGTCCCAGGCCGACGGCGGAGACGAACATGAGCGCGAACACCAGGTCGGGTACCGAGCGGATGATGTTCATGACCCAGCGCGCGGGGTAGTAGAGCCAGGGCGGGGCGATGTTGGACGCCGCGGCAAACGCCACCAGCAGCGAGAGGACCGCGCCGAGCACGGTTCCGACGATGGCCATCTGCAGCGTTTCAACCAGCAGCGCAACGATGGTGCCGAATTTGGAAAAGTCGGGCGGGAAGAGCCGCGACAGGAACTCGCCCATGTTGACCGTTCCTTCGCCGAGTTTGGCGAAGTTGAATTCGGCGCCCCAGAAGGACCAGGCCAGCACGATGAGCGCGAGCGGAATGCCCGTGAGGAACCGTGCGCGGGGCACGCGGAAAGCACGCTCGAGGCGCAGCCGTTCTGCCGGGTCCATGGGCGGGCCCGCTGTTGAGGCTCCGCGGGCCGCCGTGGCTTCAGAGGTGGTGGTCAACGGGCTCTCCTTCGTCGTCGTAGAGCGATGACAGCTTGGGGGCATCAAGCCCGGGGGTGGGCGCCGAGATGAGCATCCGGCCCTGCCGGAGCCCCACGATGCGGTCGCTGTACTCGAGGGCGAGGGGAAGGACGTGGAGGCTTACGAGAACCGGGATGCCGTCTTCCGTGGCGATTTCACGCAGCAGGCCCAGCACGGAGCCGGCGAGTTTCGGGTCAAGGGAGGCCACCGGCTCGTCGGCGAGAATGACGCGGGGCTGCTGCATCAGCGCCCGGGCGATGGCCACCCGCTGCTGCTGGCCGCCGCTTAGCGAACGGGCAGGCTCCTTCGCTTTATGCGCGATGCCCACCCGGTCCAGGTAATGCATGGCCAGGCGGCGGTGCGCGCTGCTGAACCCGCCCACGAGGTTGCCGGGCCCCGCGTTGTGCAGGGCACCGGTGAGGACGTTCGTGAGGACGCTCAGGCGCGGAATCAGGTTGAACTGCTGAAAGACCTGCCCGACGTCGGAGCGCAGCTTCCGCAGGTCGCCGCGCCGAAGGTTGGTGGCATCGTAGCCGGCCACCCTGGCGGTTCCCGCCGTGATGGGCGCGAAGCCGGTGAGGCTCTTCATGAGCGTGGACTTGCCGGAGCCTGAAGCGCCCAGGAGAGCCACCATTTCGCCCGGGCGGACGTCCAGGTCCACGCCGTCCAGCACCGGCTGGTTGCCGTAAGCCACGGTGAGGTTCCGGACCGAGATCAGCGGGAGTGCCTGCAGCAGTTGTGCCTCGGGAGTACAGGTTGCTGCGGAGATGGTGGCGTTCATCAGCCCAGGTCCTCGAGCTTCACATCGGCCACCGAGGCGATCTCGGCGAAGGAGTCGAAGATGGCCGGTTCCGGATCCATGACTTCCTCGAGGCCGATGAAGCCCTTGCCGAGTGCGCCCAGCGCTTCGGCGTTGTTCTCCGAGAACACCTTGGGCAGCGCCTCCTGCAGCTGCCGGCGGGTCTCGCTGTCCAGAGACTGGCGGGCAAGCACGCTGCCCATGACGTCCATCGCGGGGCTCTTGCCAATGCCGCGCCACTCACCCTCCGCGAAGGGGAACATGGGTGCGCCGAGCTCGGTGAGCATGACGGCGGTGCAGGCGGCGTCCACCTGGCCCTGCTTCAGTGCGGCGAAGCTGCCCTCGTGCCCGCCGGCAAAGATGGCCTCGTAATCCTGGCCCTTCTTCAGTCCTGCCTCGTGCAGCATGTAGACCGGCATGAAATAGCCGGAACTCGATGCCTGGTCTGCGAAGGCAACAGTCTTGCCCCGCAGGTCTTCAAGCTTCTGGACCGGGGAACCGTCCAGCACCACGCAGGTGGAGACGGGGTCGTCGCTGCCGGCCCACGCCATCAGGGAGTCCACCTCGCCGGTGTTCACAGCCAGGGCAGACGGGAAACCGCTCATGATGCCGATGTCCACGTGGTCGCCACGGATGGCTTCCACAACGCTGAGGTAGTCGGGTACGTCCGTGACCTCCACCTCGCGGCCGGTTTCGGCCTCCAGCAGTTCGGCGAACGCCTCGATGGGGTTCGCCTGGGTGGGGTCATCACCGAGGGGAATGGTGGCGATGGTGATCGGAGCGCTTGCAGGGTCCGCAGGCTCGGAAGCGGCTGCCTGGCAGCCCGTGAGTGCAAGGAGGGTGCTGACACCCAGGATGCCGAGGGCAGGAGGAGTGGGATAACGCATGATGTCCTTCGCGGAAGATGAGGGGGATTATCGAGAACACCGATATCCAAACTCCGCCAGACAACGGGAAATTACGAGAACGCCGTACTGCAAAAGAAACGGCAGGTTAACAATGGGAGGCGAAAAGTAGTAAGTACCCTTGCGATTAAAGCTAAGCATGCTTACGGTGGTGGCATCCATTCACCTGAGCAGGACCTTCGGTGAGAGCAAACCAGCGAAACGAGGAAATGGCCCATGTACTTGCATACCCAGCTTCTGATCAATGAAATTGCCGCCGATGAGCCGGATCCGGCTGCAGCCAACGCCCTGCAGGAAGGCCTGGGCGGCCAGTTCGGCGAGATGCGCACCATGATGCAGTACCTCTTCCAGAGCATGAACTTCCGTGGCGACCCTTCCTCCAAGCCCTACAAGGACCTCCTGCAGGGCGTGGGAACGGAGGAGATCAGCCACGTTGAACTGATCGGCACCACCATTTCGCAGCTCCTGGACGGATCCCCGCGCTACCAGGGCAAAAAGACCGACCCCGTGGACGAGCCCGGCGCCAAGGGTGCCACGCCCCTCAAGATCGCGCTCGACACCAGCAACATCCACCACTACCTGGTGGGCGCGCAGGGTGCCCTGCCCGTGGATGCGGCGGGCAATCCGTGGAGCGGCTCCTACGTCTACAACAGCGGCAATCTGGTCCTGGACCTGCTCTACAACCTGATGCTCGAATCCACCGGCCGCCTGCAGAAGTGCCGCATCTACGAGATGACGGACAACAAGACGGCGCGTTCCACCATCGCCTACCTCATTGTCCGGGACCAGGCCCACGAGAACGCCTTCGCCAAGGCACTGGAAAGCCTGGGCGTGAACTGGGGCAAGGTCCTGCCCATCCCCAAGACCAACGCCGAACAATTCCCCGAAGTGAAAAAGCTGCTGGACACGGGGCTGCAGAGCATCCAGTACACCTTCAGTGCGGACAACCTCAGCCAGGCGGGCAAGCTGTACCGGGGCGCCTCGCCATCAAACGACGGTACCGAACTCACCACGGACGTTATGCCCGAAGGTTTCCCGATGTCCATGTCCCCGGAGCGGAAAGAGGAGTTTGCCCCGGGCCTGGACCCCGAACTGCTGGCCCTGATCCAGGCCACGGCCGAAGTGGAACTGGCGGAAGCCAACAACCCCAAAGAGCCAAAGTAGCCGGGCCGAAAATTCGGGGTTCTTTCCCGGTGCCGCAGGCGTAAGATTCTGCCCGTAGGAGGTGGCCACATGAGCCTGAAAATGAACACAGCCACAACCATCCTGCCAGTCGATGACCCCGCTCGCGCCCACAGTTTCTATACGGAAAAGCTCGGACTCCCGCACTGCGGCACGGCTGACGACGGCAGCGAACTGCTCGGCACCGACGGCGGCCCCATGCTGCAGTTGATGCATGTCTCGGACGGCAGACACTCCGAGCACACCGCCCTGAGCTTCGAAGTGACGGACATCGAGAAGACGGTGCGGGATATGGAATCGATGGGGGTGCAGTTCCAGGACTACGACCTGCCGAATCTCAAGACCGAAAACCATATCTGCACCAGGGACTCGGAGAAGTCTGCCTGGTTCATGGACACCGAGCACAACATCCTGTGCGTCCATGAAGGCTTGGGAAGCACCATGGAGTACCAGCTCTAACAGAACAAAAAGACGGCAGGGGCGCCCCGGATCATCCGGGGCGCCCCTGCCGTTGTGGTGAGCTAATAAGTCAGGATTCGGCGCCGCCGTGTAGGCCGTCGTCGCTGCTGTCGTCCTCGGGGCCTGTTCCGCGCCCGCTCCGGCTTTGGTCCGAGAGGTCCATGTTGCCGCGGGCCTCGTCCATGGTGGGTCCGCCGGAGGGCACGCTGTACGTGTCCGGCCGGATGCCGTGGGCCTGCTCCTCAATAAGGGCCTGCTCTTCGCTGAAGCGGATCACGTTCGCTTCGTCGCCGGCGTCGCCGGGTACGTCCTCGCGGACCTTGGACGGATCCGGAATGATGAATCCTGCGTCTGCTTCATCTTTGGGGTGGCTCATTGTCTTACCTTCCTGTCGGGGTGGTGCTAACTTGCGGGCCGTTCGGTGAGTTCCGCCTTGATGTCCAGGCTCTCGTCCCCCCGCTTGACCTTGAACCCGATAGAGTCGCCGGGGTTGCGGTTGCGGAGTTCAGCCAGGAGCCTTTCCGGCGCGTCCAGCTCCACGCCTTCCATGGATTCCAGGACGTCGCCGGGGCGGATGCCGGCACGTCCGGCAGGGCCGTCCTCGTCAACGTTCAGAACCACGACGCCGGTGCTTGCGTCGATGCCCAGCTGCTCGGCGATCTGCCGCGTGAGTTCGCCCGGCGTCAGTCCCACATAGGCGTGCTCGGCGGTGCCGTCGGCCAGGAGCTCCTCCGCGACTTCCACTGCCGTGGCCGCGGGGATGGCAAAGCCCAGCGCCACCGCGCCGGTGGACGGCGGGAGGTAGGCCTCACTGATCCCGATGATCTCGCCGCGCATGTTGATCACGGCACCGCCCGAGTTGCCCGGGCTGATGGGCGCGTCGGTCTGGATCAGGTCCACCAGGGACAGGCTGTTGGAGGCGGAGCCCGGGATGGAGCGGTGGAGCCCGGAAATGATGCCGGCAGTGGCGGTGTTTTCGAAGCCGAGCGGGGAGCCCAGCACCAGTGCCCCCTCGCCGACTTTCGGCAGGTTGGTCTGGTACGTCGGCTTCGGCAGGCCGGTCCGGTTGGCCTGGACCAGGGCGAGGTCTGTCACGGCGTCGGTGGCCCGGACCGTGCCCTCCACCCGCTGGCCGTCGGCGAATGCCACTTCCACCGTGGTGTTGCCGCGGATCACGTGCTCGTTGGTCAGGATGAGGCCGTCCTCGGAGTAGACCACCCCGCTGCCCAGCCCGCCGTCAGTGAAGATGGTGACCACCGATGGCGAAAGATTCTCCACCAGCTGGGGAACGTTTCCGGCCGCATCAGCGCCGCTGCCTGTGGCCGGCGCCGCGGTTGCCGGGGCTGATGCCGAGGGCCTGGCAGTAGTCCCGGTGTTCGTTGCTGTCGCGGCGGTTTCGCTCGGGGCCGGGGGAGGAGGAGAGCCGCCGGTGCAGGCGGAAAGAACGACGGCGGCACTTACGGCAGCTGCTGCGGCGGCAGTCCTGCATCGGCCGGGACGCGTTGGACGTGTGGCCGGGCTCATTCTCAACCTCCCTGCAGATGGTGGCTTTCCTACCACCGTAGCCGGGGAGCGACTGAAATACCAAGCACACTTAGTATCTGCGGAAATTGGGTCGTGCCTGGCAGCGCGCGGGGCAACCGAAAGTGGCGCGGCAGCCCAACTGGGTAGCATCAACTGTCGTTTAGAGGCTCCATAACGACAGTTGGCGCTACTTGGTTGGGAGAGCCTAGGAGTGGCCGTGGAGGCCGTCGAACGCCATGGTGATCACGTCGTCGGCAAGCCTTGTGGGCGAGAGTGCACCGCCGGGCTTGTACCACTCCACAATCGAGTTGATCATGCCGAACAAAAGCCGGGTGACCGTCCGCGGATCGATGTCCTGGCGCAGCGAGCCCTCGTCGCGGGCCGCGGAAATCAGTCCGGCCACCTTGTGGTCGAACGTGCGCCGCCGCTCCAGCGCGTCCCGTTCGATCTCGGTGTTGCCGCGCAGGCGCAGCAGCAGCGTGACGAACGGCAGCCGGTCCACCAGCACGGCCACGGTCTGCCGGAGGACGAACTCGAGCCGGGCGTCGGCGGCTCCGGACGTGGCCTCCGGCTCTTCCAGGATGGCCTCGAGGCCGCCCAGCGCGTGGTCCAGGGCGAGCTTGAGGAGGTCGCCCTTGGACGGCACGTGGTGGTAGATGGCGGACTTGGAGATGCCCAGGTTTTCGGCCAGGATGCCCATGGACGTGGCGTCGTAGCCGTGCCGGTTGAAGACGTCCACGGCGATGCGCAGCACTGACTGCTGGTCATAGCCGGGGCGCCCGCGCTTGGTGCCGGCGCTGCTCGCTGAACTGCCGGGGCTTGAGGTTTCGGTGGTGCTGGGCATAGTGGCTAGTTTCTCACGAACGGTCGGTAAGTCCGGGACGCCCCCGCACCATCGGTCCTGCTACCCCTTCGGCCGAAGGTCGTAGATCCGGCGCAGCTTGCCGTTGGACCGCTCCAGCGAGCCCGGCTCCACCACGTCCACCGCGCACGAAGAACCCACGTGGATCTTAATCTGCTCTTTCAAGGCGCGCGCCGCCGTCGTGCTCTGCTCGGGGGTGACGTTGTCCCGGCGCTCGATCCGGACCGTCAGCTGGTCCATCCGCTGGCCCTCCGGCCGGGTGAGTTCGAGCTGGAAGTGCGGGCTGAGCTCGGGGATCCGCAGCGCGATCTCCTCGATCTGCGACGGGAAGAGGTTCACGCCGCGCAGGATGATCATGTCGTCGCTGCGGCCGGTGATACGTCCCATCCGGCGGTGTGCGGGGCGGGCGGTGCCCGGGAGGAGGCGGGTAAGGTCCTTGGTGCGGTAGCGGATGATGGGGAGCGCTTCCTTGGTGAGCGAAGTGAACACCAGTTCGCCGTGCTCGCCGTCGCCCAGGACGTTTTCCTTGCCCGCCACGGGGTTGAAGGGGTCGATGATTTCGGGGCGGAAATGGTCCTCCCAGATGTGGCTGCCGTCCTGCGTCTCCACGCACTCGCCGGCGACGCCCGGGCCCATCACCTCGGACAGCCCGTAGATGTCGCAGGCCTTGATGTTCATGGTGACTTCGAGCTCGTGCCGCATCTCCTGGGTCCACGGCTCGGCGCCCAGCACCGCGTATTTAAGCGACGTGGAGGTGGGGTCGATGCCCATGTGCGCCATGGCGTCGGCGATGGTCAGCAGGTAGGTGGGCGTGGCCAGGATGGCGTCCGGCTGGAAGTCCTGGATCAGCTGGATCTGGCGTTCGGTCTGCCCGCCGGACATGGGGATGACGGTGCAGCCCAGTGCCTCGGCGCCGGCGTGGGCGCCCAGGCCGCCGGTGAACAGGCCGTAGCCGTAGGCGTTGTGGACCTTCATGCCGGGGCGGATGCCGGACGCGCGGAAGCAGCGGGCCACGAGCTTGGCCCAGTCGGCCAGGTCCTGCTTGGTGTACCCGACGACGGTGGGCCGCCCGGTGGTGCCGGAGCTGGCGTGGACGCGGGCCACCTCGTTCTGCGGCACGGCGAACATGCCGAACGGGTATTCCGCGCGCAGGTCTTCCTTGGTGGTGAACGGGAAGCTGCCCAGGTCGCTGAGTTCGCGCAGGTCGGAGGGGTGGATGCCGGCGTCGTCGAACTTGCGCTTGTACAGCGGCACGCGCTCGTAGGCGTAGGCCACCGTGTGCTGCAGGCGGCTGAGCTGGAGCGCCTCGAGCTCGTCGCGGGAGATGGTCTCCTCGCGGTCCAGGACGGCGTCCGCCTGTGCTGAGGTTGCTGCGGCGGGGGTTTCGGGGGCGTGCAGGGTCATGGTCTACCTACTTCTTGGGGATGGTGCGGCTGCGTCCGCGGAACTCGGCAATGAGTTCGCCGGGGGTGCCGGAGGTGGCTTCTGCCTGGGGGGAGTCGGCGGCGAAGATCTGGATGTCGTACAGGCCGCTGCGCCCGGCGCTGGAACGGCGGTCCGCGACGGCGGTCAGCACCTGGCCGCGGAAGGCGGGCTTGAGGAAGTTGATGTCCACGCCGGAGGCCACGGTGATGTTGTTTTCCTCCCCGGGGGCCGGGACGGCCGGGTTGCATGCGAGCGCAAACGCCGTGTCCCCGAAGGCGAAGATCATTCCGCCGTGGGCCATGCCGAAGCCGTTGAGCATTTCCTGCCGGAGGGTCATCCGGATGGTGGCGTGGCCGTCGCTCAGCGAGAGGACCTTGATGCCCATCCACTCGGAGGCGTAATCGTTCTCCAGGATCTGGTGATGGGGCCCGGAAAGGGTTGTTTCAGCCATGCGTCATTGCCTCCAGCTTTATTTACCGAATGTTCATTAGGTAATCCCATGAGGGGGTCCGGTGTCAAGGGCGTGCGGCCTTCCCGAGATGGCACTTCACGGCAGTCCCGGGGTCGGATACTGCCGTGAAGTGCCATCTCGCGGGGTGGGAGGTGCGAGGATGGGAGGACCGGCACCAGCAGACAGCAAAGGGCAGACCATGGCCAAAGGCATCTACGTCAGCGCAACCACGCCCGGATCGGGCAAGTCCCTTGTGGCCCTGGGCCTGGCGGACACCCTGCACCGCCACGCGGACAGGATCGGCTTCTTCAAACCCGTGGTCCACGGCCCGGACGCGAATGACGACCCGATGGTTGCCCTGATGAAATCCCGCTTCGCGATGGAGGATGAGCGCTGCCGCGGCGGCCTCACCCATGAAGAGGTCAGGACCCTGTTGGCCGAGGGAAAACGGGCCGACATTGATGCCCGCTGCGTGGAGATCTTCGCAGAAATCTCCCGCCACTGTGACGTGGTGATCGTCGAGGGAACGGACCTTACCGGCCAGGACGCCGCCGTCGAATTCGACCTCAACGCCCGCCTGGCCAACAACCTGGCCGCCCCCGTGGTGGCCGTGGTGGGCGCCAAGGGGCGCACCGTCGCCGAGGCCGCGGCCGCCGTCGAGGTGGCCCGCAAGGAACTGTCAGCGGAGAAGTGCGCGCTGCTCGCCATCATGGTCAACCGCGCTGACCCGGACGACGTCGAGGCTATCGCCGCCGCCGTGAAGCCGGGCGCCTCCGGGCGGCCCGTCTATGTCCTGGCCGAGCTTGAGGAGATCGCCCGCCCCACCACGGGCGAGGTGGCCGCCGCCCTGGGCGTCCGGCAGATCGCAGGCCGGGCGGACATGGAACGTGACGTCAGGGACATCAAGGTGGCCGCGATGAACGTGGGCAACTTCCTGAACGTGCTGGACGAGGGCGCCCTGGTGATCGTGCCGGGGGACCGCGCGGACGTGATGGTCGCGTGCCTGGCGTCGTCCTTCTCGCCCGAGTTCCCGGTGGCGTCCGCCCTGATCCTGACCGGCGGGCTGGCACCGGACGCCAACATTTACCCGCTCCTGGCGCAGGCGCCGTTCCCTGTGTTCGCGGCGCGGGAGGACACCTACACCACGGCCCGGCGCGTCTCGGAGGTCCGGAGCGAGATCTGGTCCGGGCACCGGCGGAAGGTTGCCTCGGCGCTGGGGCTCTGGTCCCGGCAGGTGGACGAGGCCGAGCTCATGGAGCGCCTGCACCTGCCGCGGGCCGAGCGGATGACGCCGCTGCGGTTCCTGCATGACCTTATCGAGCGGGCCCGCGCGCAGCGCCGGCACGTGGTTCTGCCCGAGGGGACCGACGTCCGGATCCTCCGCGCGGCGGAAATCCTGCACCGCCGCGACGTCTGTGACCTGACCGTCCTGGGGCCTGAGTCGGACGTCCGGGAGCTGGCCGCCGCCCGGGGCATCGACCTCACCGGCATCAACGTGGTGGATCCTGCCACCTCAGACCTGCGTCAGAAGTTCGCCGAGCAGTACGCGGAGCTGCGCGCGCACAAGGGCGTTGACCTGCCCAAGGCGCTCGAGATCATGCAGGATGTCAGCTATTTCGGCACCATGATGGTCCAGCTGGGCGTGGTGGACGGCATGGTCTCCGGGGCCGCGCACACCACCGCGCACACCGTCCGCCCTGCCCTTGAATTCGTGAAGACCCGCGAGGGCGTGAAGATCGTGTCCTCGGTGTTCCTGATGCTGATGCCGGACCGGGTGCTGGTGTACGGCGACTGCGCTGTGAACCCGGACCCCAACGTGGAGCAACTGGCGGACATCGCGCTCGCCTCAGCCGAAACTGCCGCGCAGTTCGGTGTGGAGCCCCGGGTGGCCATGCTGTCCTACTCCACGGGCGGTTCGGGCTCCGGCGAGGCCGTGGACGAAGTCCGGCAGGCCACCGAACTGGTGCGGGAGCGGCGCCCGGACCTCGCCGTCGAAGGCCCCATCCAGTACGACGCCGCCGTGGACGCCTCGATCGCCGAGTCCAAGATGCCGGGCTCCTCAGTCGCAGGGCAGGCGACCGTGTTCATCTTCCCGGACCTGAACACCGGCAACAACACATACAAGGCGGTGCAGCAAAGCTCCGGTGCAGTCGCCGTCGGGCCCGTCCTGCAGGGGCTGCGGAAGCCGGTCAACGACCTCTCCCGCGGCTGCACCGTGGAGGACATCGTGAACACGGTGGCCATCACCGCCATCCAGGCGCAGGCGCCGGCTCTGTAGGACCTTCCCCGGGCAGAGGACGACGCCGGCGCCCACGCAGGTGCCGGCGTCGTCTTCGTTGCTGGTCAGCTGTTGTCCGGCTTGGCCAGGCTCTCCTTGTCCTCCTGCTTGGCGGGCTCGTCGGAGAGGCCCTGCGGCGTGAGGTCGAGATCCTCGGTGTTCTCGGGGGCCTGCGGGGCCTCTCCCGTTTCGGCGGCCTTGACGTTGCCGGTGTCGTCAAGGGCCGGGTTCGCGCCCTCCACACCGGTGGGGTCCTTGCTTCCGGATCCGGCGCCGGTGTGGAGCGGCGGGGTGCTGCTGGAGCCGGTGTTGGTGGGGTCGTTCTCGTCGATCGAAGTGGGCTCGTTCGTCATTGGAATGTCCTCTCGGGCGTGGTCCAGCCTGTCCGCCGACTCTAGGCACAGACGGTCCGCATCCGCAAGGAATTGGGCGCCGCGCCGCGGCACATATAGTGGGGACTGAACCGCAGACGCAAGGCTCAGGAGGCCCCACATGCTCGTGCTCGTCATCAACTCCGGCTCGTCCTCGCTCAAGTACCAGGTGCGCGACGTTGCAGCCGGGACCGTCCTGACCGAGGGGCTGATCGAGAAGATCGGCATGGGCAACGGGGGAGACGGCGACGGCGAGATCGAGGGCCCGCGGGACCACGCCGAGGCGCTGGAGCAGGTGGACGCGGCCATCCACCGGGAGCTGGGCGACCTGGAGCTCGGCGCCGTCGGGCACCGGGTTGTGCACGGCGGGGAACGGTTCGCCGAGCCGGTGCTGATCGACAACGAAATCACCCGCGCCATCGAGCGGCTCAACCCGCTGGCGCCCCTGCACAACCCGGCCAACGTCCTGGGCATCCGGGCCATCACCAAAAAGTGGCCGGACATGCCGCAGGTGGCCGTCTTCGATACCGCCTTCCACCGCACCCTTCCGGAGCACGCCTGGCGCTACGCCGTCCCGGACGAGCTGTACACCAACCACGGCATCCGCCGCTACGGCTTCCACGGCACCTCGCACGAGTACGTCACACGGCGCGCCGCCGCCCTGCTGGACATCCCGGTGGAGGAGTTCGACGGCGTCATCGCCCACCTGGGCAACGGCGCCTCCGTGACGGCGATCCGGGGCGGCCAGTCGGTGGACACCTCCATGGGCTTCACGCCGCTCGAGGGCCTGGTGATGGGTACCCGCTCCGGTGACCTGGACCCGTCAATCCTGGTGTTCCTGGGCCGTGCCGGCTGGACCCCGGAGGACATCGACACCATGCTCAACCGGGAGTCCGGGCTGAAGGGCCTGGCCGGCAACAACGACATGCGGTCCGTGGTGGAAGCATCCGAGGACGGCAACACCAAGGCGGCCACCGCTCTCGCTGTCACCTCCTACCGGCTGGCCAAGTACATCGGCGGTTACCACGTGGCCGTCGGCGGGGCCAAGGCACTGGTGTTCACGGCAGGGATCGGCGAGAACTCGCACCAATTCCGCGCGCTGGTGGCAGACAAGCTGGGAGCACTGGGCATAGAGCTCGACGGCGGCCTGAACGCCGAGCGGTCCAAGGAACCGCGCGTTATTTCCACGCCGCAGTCAGCCATCCCTGTCCTGGTGGTGCCCACTGATGAGGAACGCGCCATCGCGGAGGCGACGGCCGCCGTCGTCGGTTCCGCCCAGTAGCCCGGGGCGCGGCCAGTGCCGGACATCCGCCTGCCCATCCGCACGGAGCGGCTGGTCCTGCGCCGGTTCGACGGCGGCGACCTGGACGCATTCCACGCGTACCATTCGCTGCCCGAAACTGCGCGCTATTTGCCCGGACCGGCGAAGACCTACACCCAGTCGATGGAACGCGTGGGCCGTTACGCGAACTTCGTTTTCGAAAAAGCGGGGGACTGGGTGGCCCTGGCCATCGAGGCCGACGGCGAGCCCGGGCTTCAGGGCGAGGTGGTGCTCAAGTGGCTGCCAGGGCACCTGCAGGGCGAAGTGGGCTGGACGCTGGCACCCGCAGCCCGCGGCAAGGGCTACGCCACCGAAGCCGCGGCGGCGATGCTCGAACTGGGCTTCGGGGAGCTCGGCCTGCACCGGATCGAGGCCCGCCTGGACGAACTCAACGCGGCGTCGGCGTCCCTGTGCTGCCGGCTGGGCATGCGGCTGGAGGCACGCCACGTTGATAAGTGGCACTACAAGGGCCAGTGGGCCACGGAGCTGATCTACGCCATCCTCGCCGACGAGTGGCGCGTCGGCAGGGAACTGGACAGCCGAAACCCTTAGGCGCGCCGGTGGTTGAGCCCGTCGAAACCCAACCCCGGAACCCCTAGGCGCGGCCCTTGAGGATCATGTTCCAGTACACCTGCGGGAACATGTCCCGGTCCACCACCCAGGACAGGCGGCTCTCGTTCCACGTGGGCACCCGGGGGATGGTGGGCATGGGCCGGTAGCGGTCGTCGAACTCGGCGAACACCACCGTGTCGCGCGACACCGTGAAGGGGCACACCGAGTAGCCGTTGTACTTCTCGGGCAGCGGTTTGCCCTTCCGCGCGGCCACCAGGTTTTTCGCCAGCACCTTGGTCTGCTTGCGCAGCGCTCCGCCCGACTTGGAGTTGGTGGTGCCGGCGGCATCGCCAAGGGACCAAACGTTGGCGAAGCGGAGGTGACGCAGCGTCTGCCGGTCCACCTCCACAAAACCGCCTTTGTCGCTGGCGGCCGGCAGGTCCGTGGCCTTGAGCCAGTCCGGGGCCGACTGTGGCGGGACGCCGTTGAGTACGTCATAGTGCAGGACTTCCTCGGCGCCGGTTTCGATGTTTCGGATGGTGGCAGCCTGGCTGGCGGCGTCCACCGAGACCAGTTCGCTGTTGGTCCACAGTTCGATTCCGTACTCGGAGATCTTGCGGTCCAGCTCCCGGTCCACTTCCGGGACGCCGAACACGGTGGGGTAGGGCTGGACCATCACCACACGGATCTTGTCCAGGACACCCTGTTCCTTCCAGTAGTCGCAGGCCAGGTACATGGGCTTCTGGCTCGCCCCGCCGCACTTGATGGGGCCGGCCGGCATGGTGAACACGGCGGTGCCGGACGTCAGTCCGCTGAGCAGCGTCCAGGCCTTGGGCGCCAGGTCGAACTCGTAGTGCGAGGCGCCGTGCGGGGAGTGCACGGCCTCGGCCAGGCCGGGCACGGCGTCCCAGTCGTACTGCAGCCCCGGGCACACCACCAGCTGCCCATAGGCCACCGTGCTTCCCGAGGCGAGGGTGACCGTGTTGGCATTCGCGTCGACGTCCACTGCCGCGTCGCGGATCCAGGTCACGCCTTTGGGGGTTACCGACTGCTGGGTCCGGACGGCTTCCTTCGCCTGCGCCCGGCCCCCTGCAATGTGGGAGAACAGCGGCTGGTAAAGGTGGTGGTCCTTGGGCTCGATCAGTGCCACGTCCTTGACGCCGTAGCGTTCCAGCCGGGCGGCAAGGGAGACGCCGGCATTCCCGCCGCCGATGATGAGGACCTCGTGCTGGGTAGCCATGCCGTTACTTCTTCTCTGTCAGGGCGGACGCCTTGTGCGCGGCACGGGCGCCGGTCTTGGCCGATTCCACAACGTACTGCGGCTCATCCTCGCTGGCCCGGTGCGTGTGCCCGTCCAGTTCGAAGTCGCTGGTTTTCTTCTCGATGATCTTGCCGTGCGTCTTGCCCTGCGACGTATTCCACTCCACGGATGTTCCCTTGCTCAATGACATTGGCTCTCCTAGCTGGGGTTGGCGGTGGGTTGGGGCTCCACGGCGGGGGCCGTGCCCCCAGTATCCGCCGTTGGCACCGGCGTCTCAATGGGGACGTACGACGGCGGCGGGTCACCCGCGGCGGGCTGCGTTGCCGGTGCGGTGGGCATCTGGGTGGGTGCGGGTGCGGGTGCCCCTCCGGCCGGTGCCTGGGAAACGGGCCCCGTGGGCGCGCCGCCCGGGGCGTTAGGTTCGGTGGGTGCGGCTGTTCCCGTGGGAGCAGGCGTCCCGGTTGTCCTAGTGGCGCTGGGGTCCGCTTTGATGATTGCGGTGATCTGCTCCTTGTAGGCCGCGAGCCGGGCCTGGATTTCCGAGAGGGGAACGTTCTGGATGTTCCGGCCGTATTCTGCGATCTCAGCCCACAGGGCATTGAGCTGTTCGCGACTGCCCGTGCCCAGCGGGCCATCGAGGGTGAGGACCAGCTGGCTGGCCAGCGCATAGGTGAGGCAGTCCACGCAGTTGTAATTTGCCGCGGCCGACAGGTTTTCGGGGACGATGACGTCCGCCTCACCAACGATGAGCACCACCTGGAAACCCACCGCCACGGCGGCACACCCGGTGCAGCTGGCGAAGGCGTAGGCCTCGTTCCGGGTATCTACGGGTTCGCCGTCCTCGGCCCACACCAGCGCAAAGGCCACACTGTACGTCACCGAACCGTCGGTGGTGTTCACCGCCAGCGCCTGGTTCCCGTCCTCCTCCGGCGCGGCCGGCCGGTCGAACGGGAACACCCAGGACGGTGCAGCGGTGCCCGCAGCAGTTGCAGCGGACGCGGTGCCGGAGCCGCTCTTCTCCACCGGCACCAGCACCATGCTCAGCTGGGGGTTCTCCCGGGTCGGCTTGGCGGCGCCTTCCGGCCAGAGTGCAACGGTTGTGCCGCTGCGGCCTTCACGCAGCACGGTGCTGCCCTGCGGAACGATTGACGAGGTGGCGTCAGCCAGCGTGCCGCGTTCGTAAGGCTGCACGGGACGGTACGTGCCGCCGTCGGGCCACCATGCCCAGCCGAGCCCGGCGAGCAGTGCCGCCACGGCGGCCGTGGCGACGGTCCGCTGGAGGACCTTGCCCCGGGTCTTCTTCCAGAGGCCGGTGACCAGCTGCCGCAGCAGCCGGAACAGGATGTACAGCATCCCGAGCATGGGCAGCGCGACGGCGGCGATCGCCAGCGCGCGCACGGCAGCGCCGGCCAGGTCCCCGTCGGAGAGGCTGGCAGCGAGCATGTCCCGCTGCCTGCCTGCGCTGTCCCAGGCGGTGGCCAGCAGCCGCGGCAGGGCGAGCACCATCATGGCCAGGCTGAACAGCAACAGCGGCACGGTGACCAGCACCCATACAGTCACCACGGCTCGGGCCCACGGCTTGAGCACCTTGTTTTCGGGCTTCCCCCAATGCCAGGGCAGCAGGCCTAAGAGGGTGGGTTTGATGCGCTGGAACAGGTCAGGCACTCCAGTGGTGTCCGCCAGGATGTGGTACCCGTCGAACCGCACCAGTGGGAGCAACTGCCGGACCATCTGCAGGATCTGGGTGACCACCACCAGCAGCAGGGCATCAAAACCGGTGGCCCACCAGAGCCCCATGATGGCAACGGCCACAATGGCGTTGAAGTACAGGCCGCCGAGGTCCGTGCGGAGGCGGCCGCCCCTGCCCAGCCGGTACGAGTCAGTGACGTCTGTGAAAAAGGCGGGCCACACGAGGTACAGGCCCGCACCCATGGCGCCGGGCGTTGCGCCGCCCTTTCGTGCGGCCGCGGCATGGCCGAACTCGTGGAAGCCGGCAGAGAGGATGGTGATGGCAAAAATCAGCAGCAGCAGCGCCGGATTGGCGAACGCCTCATGCGTGGCGGAGCCCAGGCCCTTCACCATCAGCACCCACCAGCAGGCAGCCAGGAATGCGGCAGTAACGGCTACCACGATCAGCGGGTTGAACAGCACTGCGAAGGGGGCCGTGATTTTCCTGGTGCGTTCGGGGTCCGTCACGGTGTACCGGAACCGCATACCGAGGAGCGGGTCTGCTTTCTTCACCTCCGGCTGGGAGCCGTCCGCCAGGCGGAGCAGTCCCATCGGCAGCAGTTGGGAGTCCATCAGCGTGCGCACGTTCTCCGCGCTGACCAGCCGCCCCGAACCCTGCGTGGCGTGCTGCGCGATCTCCTCCACGGTCCGGTTTCCGTCGGCACCCTCCAGCACCAGATAAAGCAGCCGGGTGAGCTGCAGGGTCTGGCCGTCGGCCCGGCGGACCAGCGAGGGAGCTTCCCGGTAACCGGATCCCCCGGACTGGCCCAGCAAGTGGACGCCGTCGGCGCGCACCGGGACCTGCAGCGGGCGCTCGGCAAGGGAGGCATGGGACGACGGCGGGCCGGCCTCGGGGCGCGGCCCGCCGGTGGCGTGGCTCATCCGTGCTTACTGTTCGAGGTTGGACTGCTGGTCGGCAGAGGCGTTGGCCTGGCCCTCGATGTGCTGCGAAATGATGGCGTCCTGCTCGGCCACGGCGTAGGCCTGGCTGTCGATGGAGCCGATGTTCGCTGCCACGGCGGCGTCGATCGGGGCGGCCACGTTGGCATTTGCTGCCACGGCGCCGTTGATCGGGGCGGCGATGTCCGCGTCGGCGGCCAGGTCCACGTTGACGTTGAGCAGGTCCCCGTCCAGGGCGGCCGCCGGGTCCACCGGCAGCGCACCGACGTCGGGCAGGCTCTCTTCGGGAAGGACGCCGTCCGGAAGCGTGCCATCGGGAAGGGTGCCGTCAGGAAGGAGGCTCCCGCCGTCGGCCGTTCCTGCTGTGATGCCCGGCTCAGTGGTTCCGGTGTCTGCCGCGGTATCGCCGTCGTCGACCGTGTCATTAGCCTGGTCGATGGTGCTGTCCTGGGTGGATTCGGCGTTCGCGTCAGCCACGATGTCCTGCTCGATGACCACGCCCTGGTCCGCCAGGGCCTGGGCCTCCGAGCCAAAGGAAAGAATGTTCGCCGAGGCGGCCGCGTCGATCGGGGCAGCTACGTTGGCGTTGGCGGCAACGGCCAAGTCGATGGGGGCCGCCGCATCAATGCCCAGGTCCAGGTCCGCGTTCAGGTCGAGTACGGACGCGACTTCCTTGTCCGGCAAAGCTGTGGCCTGTTCCGACATCAGTTCGTCGTCCGTCAGGGGACGCATGTCATGTTCCATGCTGATGCAACCTCCGGGTCCGGCACGGGTTGGTCTGCCCCCAGCGGGCAGCCCGGCACCAGCCAATAGTAAGCATGATTAGCATTTTTCGGTACCGGAAGCGCTTGCCAGGAAGGAAGTGTTACCGCAGTTCAAGATCGTTTCAGCATTGCCGCGGTCGTCTTTTGGGGTGTCAGCGGCTGGGGCCACGGCCGCTGACCACAGGGCATTGACAGTGGCCGGTCCGGGGTCCAAGCTGTCGCTGTGCCCGCCCCCATGCCGGCAGAACCGCGCCGGCGTCAGGCACTGTTTGAGGAGAATCCGATGCCTGTAGTAGAAGAATCTGTCGTCATCGCGCGTCCGCCGCAGGAGGTCTTCGATTTCTTATCGAACTTTGAAAACATCGCGGTTTTCGACTCTTCCGTCACCTCCTCCGGACAGGTCGGTGACGGCCCCGTGGGGAAGGGGTCCAGGGGCCGCGGCACCAGCAAGGTCATGGGTCGGAAGTTCGACTGGACCATCGAGTATGCCGAGTTCGATCCGCCCAGGCGCATCGTGTCCCGCGCCGTGGAGGGAAAACTGGACTTCACGGTCACGCTCACCATGGAACCGGCCGACGGCGGGACGCGCCTGACGCAGCGGATCGACGCCGCCTCCGGCCTGGGCGGCATCTTCGGGAAGGTCGCTGATCCGCTCGTGGAGCGCGCCCAGGGGCGCACCGTCCGGGCCAACCTCGAAACCCTGGCCGAGTATTTGGAGGAGCACCCGGAGGCCTGACCGGCGGCCCGGTGCCGTGCTACTTCAGGCCGGCGCCGGGCAGTAGTTCGGTGGCGCCCAGGGAGTCGGCGATGAAGGCGTAGTCCCAGGCCCGTTCGCGCCACTGCACGTACCGGCCTGAGGCACCGCCGTGGCCGCCGTCCATCTCGATTTTCATGAGGATGGGCTCGGCGCCGGTGGTCCTGTTCCGCAGCTCCTGGACCCATTTGGCCGGCTCCACGTACAGCACCCGGGTGTCGTTGAAGGACGTGACCGCGGCGATCTTGGGGTAAGCCACCTCCCGCACGTTCTCATAAGGGGAGTAGGACTTCATGTAGGCGTAGGCCTGGGGGTCCGTGATCGGGTTGCCCCACTCCTCCCACTCCAGTGCAGACAGCGGCAGGTCCGGGTCAAGGATGCTGGTGAGCGGGTCCACGAAGGGCACCTGCGCCACGATAGCGGCGTACTTTTCCGGTGCCATGTTCGCCACCGCACCCATCAAAAGCCCGCCCGCGGAGCCGCCAAGGGCTGCGATCCGGGCCGGATCCACCCAGCCCGAGTTTGCCAGCCAGTCGGTGGCGTCCACGAAATCCGTAAAGGTGTTCTTCTTGGTGAGCTTCTTGCCGTCCTCGTACCAATGCCGGCCCAGCTCACCGCCGCCGCGGATGTGCGCGATCACGAACACCACGCCGCGGTCCAGCAGGGACAGCCGGGCGATGCCGAAGCCGGGGTCCATGCTCAGCTCGTAGGAGCCGTACCCGTAGACCAGCCCGGCCGCCGTCGAGTCCTGCTTTACGGCCTTGTGGCGCAGCACGGACAGCGGGATGCGGGTGCCGTCCCCGGCCACCGCCCATTCGCGGGTGGCCACATAGTCGCTGCCCACGTACCCGCCCAGGACCGGGCTCTCCTTGCGCAGCAGCAGTTCCCCGGCAGGCCGCTCCGCGGTGGGCAGCACAAAGTCATACACCCGCGACGGCGTGAAGTAGGAGGTGTAGCCCAGCCGGATGACGGGCGCCTCGTAGTCGGAACCGCCCACGCCGGCGGTGTACAGCTCCTCGTCGAATGCCGGTTCCACCGGTGCCTGCTGGGCCGGCGTGCCCAGCCCGGCCAGCCCCATGACCTGGACCCGCTCGATGGTGTCCTTGCGGATGGAGACGATGAGGTGGGTGGAGGTGACGCCGGCGCCGTTGACGCGGACGTCGTCGGAATGCTCGACGACGGTCTGCCACTGCTGCTCGGACAGCGGCTTCCGCAGCTCGGCCGGGTCCGTCAGGGAGACCATGGAGTTGATGGCGCCGCGGTTGTGCGTGAGGAGGATGCGCTCTGTTTTCTGTCCGTCCGGGCCGTGGAGCAGGAAGGGTTCGGCCTCGTAGAGGACGCGCTCGTTGCGGGAGATGACGGTGGTGACAGTGCCTGTGGGATCGTCGAACCGGAGCAGGCGGGTCTCGCTGTATTCGGAGCAGCCAATGCCCAGCACCAGGTACCGGCGGTCGGCGGAGAGTTCGAAGCCCAGCCACATGGCGGCGTCGTCCTCCTGGTAGACCACCACGTCATCGGTGACGGGCGTGCCCAAAAGGTGGGCCTTCACCTGGTACGGCCGCCAGGAATCATCAACCACCGTGTAGAAGATACGCGAGCCGTCGGGGGAGAAGGAGACGCCGTAGAACACGTTCTCGATGACATCCGGCAGCAGTTCGCCGGTGCGGAGGTCCTTGATCCGGAGCGTGAAGCGCTCGTCGCCCGAGTTGTCCACGGCGTAGGCGTACAGGTTGCCGTCCACGGACACGGCCGTGCCGCCCACCGAGAAGAACGGCTTGCCTTCCGCTTCCACGTTCCCGTCCAGGAGGACTTCCTCGCCCGGGATCTCCACGCCGGGCTCGACGGCGGGCGGGGTCCAGTCGGCGATTTTGTCGTCGGTGTCGGCGGCCCTGACCCGGCACTGGATCCCGTATTCCTTGCCTTCGACGGACCGGCTGAAGTACCACCAGCCGTCCTTGCGGTGCGGCACGGAAAGATCGGTTTCCTGGGTGCGGCCCTTGATCTCCTGGAAGATGGCCTCGCGGAGCGGCTCCTGGTGCGCGGTGACGGCTTCCTGGTAGGCGTTCTCAGCCTTCAGGTGCTCCACTACCTCGGCCGATTCCTTGTCCCGCAGCCACTCGTAGTTGTCCACGAAGGTGTCCCCGTGGTGCGTCCGTTCGAGGGGAACTCTCTTGGCCACCGGCGGCGTGGCCGTGGCGGACGCGGGGGTGCTGGCGGAATCCTGCAGCGGAGTCTGGGTCATTCCTTCAATATAGCCACCAGCCCGGACAATAGGCGGGGCCGTTCGCTACCGGGGGAGCGGCACCAAGCCCTCCCGCGCCACCGCCAGGCACGCTCTCTTACATCCTGCCCCTTTTTCGTGAACCCTCTCGCAGTTCCACTCTTTTCCTAAGCCCTGTCGTACGTCCTGCTCTTTCGACGGCGGCGCGCACCGCCGTCGTGCCTGCCCTAGTGGGGTTTAGGCGGCAGGCGTATCCTGTTCACGCCAAGGCACATCCGCCCAGCGTGAGAGGGGAAGTTTATGACCATCCCGCCAGTGCATGAACCCGAGCCGTTCCCGCCCGAGCCCGGGCCATCTCCTGATCCCACCCAGCCTGGCCATCCGGGGCCGCCGGCGCCGAATCCGTTCCCCACTCCCGAGCCGCCGGGCCCGTTGCCGGTGCCGGACCCAGGTCCTGCACCGCTCCGCCCGGACCCAACCAGGAGCTAGAAACGCACCTTTTGAGGGGCCTTTCACTCTCAGTGAAGGGCCCCTCAGCCATGTCCCCGGAGCCAAAAAAGTTACAAAAATTCCTTGCGGAACCGCTTGCAGATCTCCTTCTGCAGTGCTAAAAAATCTATATCAGCCAATACAGATCGGCTGGTAATCAAAAATGTGTTGGACCGTCTCTTACGAGGAGGGAAGCCATGTTGATGCGAACCGATCCGTTCCGCGAGCTGGACAGGCTGGCCCAGCAGGTCCTCGGTACGGCAGCGCGTCCGGCAGCGATGCCCATGGACGCATGGCGTGAGGGCCAGGAATTTGTTGTCGCCTTTGATCTGCCCGGCGTCGCAGCGGATTCAGTGGATCTGGATGTGGAACGGAATGTCCTGACGGTACGGGCCGAGCGTCCGGACCCCGCGGGCAAGGACACCGAGTTGATCGCCTCTGAGCGGCCGCGCGGCGTGTTCAGCCGCCAGCTGATCCTCGGGGACACCCTGGATACGGACAACGTCAAGGCCAGCTACGACGCCGGTGTCCTGACGCTGCGGATTCCTGTCGCCGAGAAGGCCAAGCCGCGCAAGATCGAGATCGAAACGAAGGGGGCAAAGCAAGAGATCGCCGCCTAGTTTCGACCCCAGGATCGGGACGTCGGGTACTGATTGTTGACTGCCTCTTTGGGCGGATGGCCATTCTGAGCACGCCACAGCGCTTATGCGCACCGGCAGGTTACGCCTGAACTTCCCGATACGGTGGCCCCCGGATTCGTCCGGGGGCCATCCCATGTGAAGCCCCCTTGTGGCGTCAGGTGTTCAGCTCGAGCATCAGTGCGGGAAGTTCGTCGGCGAGTTCGCGGGCCAGGAATCCGAGCGGGCCCAGGCGGCTGGCCAGGCGGTCCGCGGCTGCGGCGTGCAGATGCGTACCCCAGCAGGCGGCCTGGGCACCGCTGGTTCCCCGGGCCCGCAATCCGGCGATGGCACCCGCCAGAACATCGCCGCTGCCGGAAGTCCCCAGCCCGCCGTATCCGGTGGTGATCTTCCACATTTCGGACTCCTCGGGAGCGTCACCGGGCGGGCGCGCAATCAGGCCCTGGCAGCTCACCACGGCGTCGAAGCGCCGGGCCACCGACGCCACATCGGCTTCCAGGTCCTCGATGTCCCGCCCCAGCAGGACCGCCGCCTCCTTGGGATTTGGCGTCAGGATCAGCCGGCCCCGCCACGGCTCCAGCTGATCTTCGAGCTTGACGAGTCCGCCCAGGGCGTAGGCATCGAGTACGACGGCGGGACCTCCTGAGCCGCCCGGCCCGCCGTCGGATTCCTCCCGCTCCAGGAGCACCCGCAGCATCTCCTCTGCGAGGTCCGGGTCGTCCAGCCCCGGGCCAATAAGGATCGCATCGGCACGCTCAAGGTACGACGCGATGCGGTCCAGGCCCTCACCCGTCACTGACCCATCGGCAGTTTCCGGCAGTCCCATCGCCCCGCATTCGGGCAGCGCGACCCCCACCTGCGCCGCCACTGATTCCGCAACGGCCAGTGTCAGCTTTCCGGCACCCGCACGCAGGGCTGCGGTACCGGCGAGCAAGGCAGCCCCCGGCGTTGCCCGGGCCCCGCCGATCACCAGGACCGAACCGCGCGAGTATTTGTCCTCGCCCGGTGCAGGCAGCGGCCAGTCCCGCAGCAGCGAGGGGGTCACCAGGGTGGGGGAACCGGAATCACTTCGGGTGGACACTGGCGTCCCCCGCATGCTCGGTGACTGTCACACCCTGTTCGGCCAGGTGGTCCGCCACGTTGAAGCTCTCAAGCGTCCATGGTCCCTCGCCGGACGGGCGCACGTAGCGTGTCAGGGATGCGTTGAGGACCGAGGTGCTGGCCGCGAGATCAAGGATTTCCCGTTCGGTCATGCCTTCCAGCACGTACCTGAACAGCAGGATCACGGCGTCGTGGCACACCAGCATCACCCGGTGCCCGGTGCCGAGGTTGTTCAGTTCGTCCAGGACCGAGCGCAGCCGGAGTGCCACGTCAGCCCAGGATTCACCACCCGGCGGCCGGTAGTACAGCTTGCCCAGCCACTCCCGGCGCTCGGCTTCGTCCGGGTAACGCGCCTCGACGCCCCGCCGGGTGAGCCGGTCCAGAATGCCCAGTTCACGGTCCCGCAGCCGTTCGTCGGTCCGCACTTTCGCACGCCAGCCCGCAGTCTCAACGGCGATCTCCGCCGTCTGCACCGCCCGTGCATAAGGGGAGGAGAACACAGCATCCGGCCGGAACTCCTCGGCGATCCGGGCCAGCGCCGTCCCCAGCGCCTTGGCCTGTTCCCGCCCGGTATCGGACAGGTCCACGTCCGCATCCCGGGCAGGGACTTCGATGACCTCAGCCCCGGCCAGCCGCGCCTCTGTGGCCGCCACGTTGCCTTCGCTTTCACCGTGCCGGATCAGCAGCAACTCCACCGCGCCGGCCTCCTGCACTGCCTGTGTCAGCCCGTCGTCGTTCACGAAAAACCACCCCGTCCGCTTGCCTTGCCGAATGCAGGAACACTACCAGCGGCGTACCCATGGGCCGGAAGAATAAACGGACGACGGCGGCCTGCCGCGGCTACCGTTCCGGCGTCAGCACCTTGGAGAACACCGTGGCTCCGTTGGCGTTGCGCAGGCTCACGGTGAATATGTCGTCGTCCAGCTGGACGTGCCCGAAGAACTGGTTCTCGCCGTCGCGCGGTGATTCGCCCGGGAAACGCCCGGCCTTGGAGAACACCACCTCGGGCCCAAACGTGCCGTCCATGGCGTTCGGGCCGAAGGACCCGGCCGCGATGGGGCCGGCCACGAACTCCCAGAACGGGTCGAAGTCGGTGAACGCAGCGCGCTCGGGCGAGTAGTGGTGGGCGGCGCAGTAGTGCACGTCGGCGGTCAGCCACACCACGTTCTTCACCCGGTTCCGCTTGAACGCGCTGAGCACCCCGGTGATTTCCAGTTCGCGGCCCAGCGGCGCACCGGCGTCGCGGTTCGCCAGGCTCTCCTGGTTGACGGCACCGTCCGGCACGATGATGCCCAGCGGCAGGTCCGCGGCGATGACCTTCCAAGTGGCCTTCGACGCCGACACCTCACGGATCAGCCAGTCCACCTGCTCCTGCCCCAGGATGGACGTGGCGTACGGCTCCTTGCCGTCCGTGTTGGGGGATTTGAAGGTGCGCATGTCCAGGCAGAAGATGTCCAGTTGCGGGCCGCGGGAAATCTTCCGGTAGATGCGGGCGGGCTGGTACTGGCCGGCGTCGTCGAACGTTCCCGGCCGCCACAGCGCGGCGGAGTCTGCGATGGGCATGTTCTCCTGCCAGGCCTGCCGGCCGCGGGCGGCGAGGGTGTTGACGTCGCGGACGGTGTAGCGGGGGTCGTCCAGGATTTCGCCGGGGTACCAGTTGTTCGTGGTCTCGTGGTCGTCCCAGTTGGCGATGACGGGCACGTCGGCGAACATCGCGCGCATGTTGGCGTCCATGGAGTTGTAGCGGTGCCGGCCGCGGTATTCGGTGAGCGTCTCGGCCACCTTCGACACCTCCTCGGTGACCAGGTTCCGCCACACCTGCCCGTCCTTCTCCACCACGGTTTCAGGGATGGGCCCGTCAGCGTAGACGGTGTCGCCCGAGTGGATGAAGAAGTCCGGCCGCGTCTGGTGCATGGCGCGGTAGCCGCGCATCCCGCCGATGTCCTCGTTGATGCCCCAGCCCTGGCCGGCGGTGTCGCCGGTCCACACAAAGCTTTGGGCGGACGACGCCGGGACGTCGCCGCCGGCGCTCGTCCCGCCGGTGCGGCCCTTCGCGTTGTACGTCCCGGCGTCGGGGGCCGTGCGGAAGGTGCCGCGGACCGTCTCGCCGGCCGCTCCGCCGTCGTCCTCGAAGCTGATCTCGAGCGCGAACCGTGTGTTGGACGGCAGGTTCCCGGCGTGGATCTTGGCGGTGAAGTCGGACGCCTGGGTGGCCCGGGGACCGCGGAGGGTGCGCTCAAAGGCGCCTCGCCCGCGCAGGATCTCGCCGCCGTCGTTCACTGCCCGCAGGACTGCGGTCATGCGGCCGGCGCCCGACGCACGCGACCACAGCACGGCCGAATCCGACGTCACGTCTCCGGTGGCGATGCCGCTGGGAAGGGTGAGCCGGTTGCGGACCAGCGCCACGCCGGCGGGGGACGGGCGGGTGGTGTTAGCGTGGCCGGCGGCCGGAACGGAGGCCAGGGCGGCGGCGAGGACCGAGCCCTTAACGATGGTGCGGCGGGAAATTTCGGTGCGGGAGTTCGACGTCATGCCCTCAGGCTGTCGCCGCCCGGCGCACGGATCCTTTCCCGCGGGTGAACGGCCGGTAAGCCCGGGTTGAACAGCGGTGTGGGCCCGGCAGAGCGGGCGTCCGTGCGCAGTGAAGCTCAGATTCAGTGCGCAGGGGCAGTCGATGCGCACTGAACCCGGCGCTCAATGCACTGGCTCGGTCCTACGGTCTCGCGAACTCGGCGATCCGGCCGTCCCGCAGCGCAGCGCCCACGGCAGCGACGCCACCGTAATCGGGGAATAGCACGGACTGCCCGGCAACAAACCCGGCACCCGCCGTCGGGAGGGTCATGGTGCCGATCGCGTTCGGGTCCAGGTTGCGGAGGCTGTAGGCCAGAATGGCGGCCTGGACCGGGTCAAAAGCCCTGTCCACGGTAAGGCAGCAGGAGGCGAAGTCCACCAGCCCGCGGACGGCGTTGACGTCGTTCAGGGCGCCGCCGGCGGTGAGCCGGGCCAGGATGGCGCGGAGCAGGATCTGCTGGTTGCGGACCCGCTGGAAGTCGCCGTCCACGAACGCGTACCGTTCCCGGGAGAACTCCAGCGCGGACTGCCCGTCCAAGTGGTTCACGCCGGCGGCGAAGACGCGCCCGGTATCGTGCGTGGACTGGAATGCGATGGGCACGTTGACGTCGATCCCGCCAAGCCCGTCGATCAGGACCTTGAGCCCGTGGAAGTCCATCATCAGGGTGTGGTCGATGGTGATCCCCAGCAGCGCCTGGACGGCGGCGGTTTGCATGTCGATGCCGCCGTACTGCAGGCCCGAGTTGATCTTGGCCCCGCCGAAACCGGGGATGTCCACCCACGTGTCCCTGTTGATCGAGACGATATAGAGCGCCCTCCGGTCAGCCGGGACATGGACCACCATCAGGGTGTCGGCGCGCTGGTCCTGGGGCTGGCCGGTTGCCGCCGTGTGGGCTGCTGCCTCCCTCGCATTTCCACGCATGTCGCTGCCGATCACCAGCACGTTCATGGGTACAGCGGGCAGCTCCGGGATGGGTGGCGGCGGCGGTGGAGGCGGCGGAGGCGCAGGGGTGGTTTCCGTCGGCGTCTCCGACGGCGTGGGGCTGGGCGTTTCGCTTTGCGTTTGGGTGGCCGCCGGCTGGGCTTCGGACCCGGTGCGGTTCAGGCTGACGACGGCGACGACGGCCGCTGCCGCCAGCACCAGCGCCAGCAGTGCCGCGATCCAGCGCCGCCGGCCGTGGGCCACCCATGCGAGGCCGTGCGGATGCGTGTCGGAAGGGCCGGGTCCCGTGGCCCCGGATGGGTCGGAGCCGCCTGGCATGCTCATGGTGCCGTCACCTCGTCGTGTTGGGTGGGATCAGTGTCCGCCCGCCAACCCCCTGTTGGCTACAGACTTATCCAAACTGTCACCTGCGAGTGCCAAGGAAATTCCGGCAACGGCAGTGTGGGCAGCCAACACGACGATTTGCCCGTCCGCCGGGGTACCGCCGGGGACGCCGGAACGGTGGCTGGACGCCGGAACGTTACAGCGTGGTGGACGCGTTCCCGCGAACCGGGGCGTTGAGGCGGGCATGGCGGAGGATGGAAACGATGGCGGGGGCCATCTCGTCCTCCATCTGCCGGTACACCTCCGGCGCGCGCCGGTAGGGGTCCACGATGTCGTTCTCGGCTGCGTCGGCCGGCAGGGCGAGGTGCCGCACCCCGGCGGCCCGGGCCGGCAAGCCCCGCCAGAAGGCGGCGTTGGCACCCAGCCAGTCGCCGTCGTCGTACTCCTCCGCAACGGGTGGGCCGCCTGCGTTGGCCTCAGCACGCGCGTCAAGGACGTCGAGCATACGGGCGAACTCCCGGATGGTGAACGTCCGCTTCAGCAGCGACGCGTCCAGCTGCAGCACTTCGCCGCGGTGCCCGGAGGTCATGGTGAGCACCAGGTCCACCCCGCGCAGGATCTTGGGGCTCAGCTGGCGGGCCACGAAGTCCTCCGGGTCGCCGCCGAAGGTGCGGACAATGTCGGCCGAGATGGGCTGCATGGGGTCGCCCACCATGGCCCGCGTGCCCGCGCTGGTCACCTGGAAGCCGCCCGGCACCACCTGGTTGAGCCCTGCCTGCAGCAGCCGCTCGGCCACGGGGGAGCGGCAGATGTTGCCGGTGCAGACGGTCAGGATTCTTACTGGTGCGGATGTATCCAAGGAGATTTCTCTTTTCCCAGCCGGTGCACGGACCGTTCAGCCCGTGCGTTTCAACTTAACACGCCCCGCCCCAACGCCCCCTCATATCCTGCGGCTAAACCACGGACGCTCTATCACCTTTCGCAGCTAAACCCCGGACGCTCTATCACCTTTCGCAGCCGAACCAAGGACGCTCTGTCACCTTTCGTCGCTTTTTCCCGGATCCTCTCGCACTACCAATCCATGTGCCATCCCACCACCATGGAGTATGCGGAGAAAGGCAGCATGACATGACTGAAAGCCGTATCGAACGCGACTGCGTGATTTCCGGCGGCGGACCGGCTGGCATGGTGCTCGGTTATTTGCTCGCGCGCGCCGGCCTGCGTGTGACCGTGCTTGAGAAGCATGCGGACTTTTTACGGGACTTCCGGGGCGACACCGTGCACCCCTCCACGGTGACCCTTCTCGGCGAACTCGGACTCAGGGAGAAATTCCTGGAACTGCCGCTCACCCGCCTGCCGACCATGGACGCCGTGATTGACGGCCAGCGCCTCACCATCGTGGACTTCTCCACCCTTCCGGCGCCTGACAACTTCCTAGTCCTCGCGCCCCAGTGGGACTTCCTGAACTTCCTGGCCCGCGAGGTGGCGGCGGTTCCCAACTTCGAGCTGCGCATGCTCACCGAGGCCACCGGCCTGATCATCGAGGACGGCCAGGTGCGCGGGGTGCGGGCCACATCACCTGGCGGTCCGCTTGAAATCCGCGCAACGCTCACCGTTGCCGCAGACGGACGCGCTTCGGCCCTCCGCGCCGCTGCCGGGATGGTTCCGGACGAGTTCGGGGTGCCCATCGACGTGCTCTGGTTCGGCCTTCCCAAACCGCCGGAGGCGCCGCCCCCTACCCTGGGATACCTGTCCCGGCGGGGGATGGTCCTGACGATTGACCGCGGCGACAGATACCAGTCGGGAATGGTCATCCGCAAAGGCGGATTTGACCAGCTTCGCGGCGCGGGAATCGAAGGCCTTCGCGAGCAGATCACCCACGCTGCGCCCGTACTGCGGCCGGTGGTCGGCAGCCTCACCGACTGGGAGCAGGTCAAGCTGCTGACCGTCCAAATCAACCGGCTCCGGCGCTGGTACCGTCCCGGGTTCATCGCGATCGGCGATGCCGCCCACGCGATGTCCCCCGTCTTCGGCGTCGGTGTGAACTTCGCCATCCAGGACGCCGTGGCACTATCCAACGCCATCGCGGCAGACCTCGCGGCCGGAGCTGCCCCGACGGCGAAACTCGCCCGGGTGCAACGGCGGCGGGAATGGCCAGTGAAGGTCATGCAGAGGCTGCAACGCAACGCCCACAAAGTGATCGTCAGGGCAACCACCGGCAGCCGGATCGCGCCCCGCTGGGCGGTTCGGCTTCTTCGGGCCGCCTCACCACTGCTGCGCCGCTTCACTGCCCGTTTCATCGGCATCGGCGTCCTCCCCGAACACGTCAAAAGCCGGGACGCCTGACCCTGTTTGCGCCGCTCCGACGCTCTCTCACCTTTCGCAGGTTACGCAGCGACGCTCTCTCGCTTTTGAACTGCTCCCCGGAAGTTGGACTGAGAAATTCAGTTTCGACTTCCGGGGAGCAGTTTTATGCGTGCTAATAGTTCTTTGTCTGAGGTCCAGCGCGAGGCGGCGGTAGCGTGGTTTGAGAAGGGCGTTGGGTACCGGGCTGTGGCTCGTTTGCTTGAGGCGCCTTGCGTGCCGGTCAGGGCACTGTATGGGCGGTGGAGGATTCATGGTCAAGGAGTGCTGGTGAGCAAACCGGCGAAGTCGTACTCGTTTGAGTTCAAGCTGGCGTTAGTTGAACGGTTCCTCGCGGGCGAGACCGGCCCGGACCTGGCTGTGGAGGCGGGCTTGTCCTCGCGTCAGTTGCTGCAAAAGTGGGTCCGGGCGTATCGCCGTGAGGGTGCTGAGGCATTACGTCCCAAGGCCAAAGGCAGGCCCGCGAAGTCCTCGGCTCCACCTCCACCGGCCGAGTTACCTGAACTGGAACGGTTGCGCCGGGAGAACGAGCGGCTCCGCGCGGAGGTGGCGTACCTGGGAAAACTGCGGGCCTTGAGGGATCAGGGACGACGCTGAAGGTCCAGGCCGTCGTTTCCCTCAAGGCTGACTACCCTCTCCCGGTCCTGCTGGAGGTCGCGGGCCTGGCCCGCTCGACGTTCTTCTATCACCAGGCCCGTCTCCAGGCCCCGGACCCGAAAGAGAAGCTCAAAGCGGCGGTCACGGAGATCTTCGAAACGAACCATGGCCGGTACGGGCACCGGCGGATCCATACGGAGCTACTCAAGCAAGGGTGGACGGTTGCGAAGAAGACCGTGCTGAAACTGATGCGCTCACTTCAGCTGCTCTGCAAGGTCCGGCGCAGGAAGCGCTACAACTCTTACCAGGGCGAACAGGGCAGGATTGCCCCGAACCTACTGAACCGGCAGTTCGAGGCCGATGCCCCGAACCAGAAGTGGGTAACCGACGTGACCGAATTCAGCGTCGGGGACGGGAAGCTCTACCTCTCCCCGGTCATGGACCTCTTCGACCGGCAGATCATCTCCCATGCCATCAGCACGTCCCCGAACCTGGCGCTTACGAACGCTTCGCTGAAGGAGGCTCTGGCCTGCCTCGAGCCCGGCCAGCAGCCGCTCGTGCATTCGGACCAAGGCATCCAATACCAGCACGTCACCTGGCGGACCCTCCTCAAGGACGCCGGCGCTGTCCAGTCGATGTCGCGCAAGGGCAACTGCTACGACAACGCCGTGATGGAGAACTTCTTCGGCCACCTCAAGGAAGAACTCTTCCACCGCGTCCGGTTCCTCAACACCGAGGCCCTGGCAACGGCGCTGAACGAGTACATCCGCTGGTACAACAACGAAAGAATCTCCACAAAGCTCAAGGGTCTGAGCCCGGTGCAATACCGGGCCCAGACCCTCGCGGCCTAGAATCCCATTAAGCCAGTCCAACTACCGGGGACCAGTTCACTTTCTTCTCGAAAGTGAGAGAGCGTCGCCCGAATCGTTGCAGAAGGTGAGAGAGCGTCCGGGGGAGGGCCGGTCAGCTGGCCAGGAGCTGCTTCATTTCGGCGATCTCGGATTCCTGGGCCGCGACAATATCCCGGGCGAGTTGGACTGATGCGGGGTACTTGCCGGCGCCGATCTCCTGCTGTGCCATGTCAACGGCTCCTTCGTGGTGCCCGATCATCTGCTCCAAGAAGAGCCGCACGGCGTCTGTTCCTGACGCAGCCTTGAGCTTCTCGATACCGTCGTCGTCCACCATGCCGGACATGCCGTGGCCGGAATGGTCACCCATCAGGGGCGCGTTCCAGCTTTTGAGCCAACCGGTCATCGTCTCGATTTCCGGGGCCTGGGCATCCTTGATCTTGGTTGCCAGGGCCGTGATCTCGGCAGGCACGCCCGGTTTCGCCAGGACGATGTCGCTCATCTCCACGGCCTGGGCGTGGTGCGGAATCATCATCTGGGCGAACACGATGTCCGCCTGGTTATGCTCGGCGGCTGCATCCGGCATCATGCTGGACATCGGGCTGGAGCCGGCGTGGCCGCTGCCGTGCATGCCGTTGTCGGCGGGGGTTCCGGAGTCGGCGGCGCACCCGGCAAGGCCGAGCGAGGCTGCCAGGGCGGCAGCAAGGGACAGTGTTTTGATCTTCGTGTTCACGTGAAATGTCCTTCAGGAATGGTGTTGAACCGGGCTAATGATGGCGTGCGGGAGCACGCAGCAGTCCGGTTTACGTCCGGCTGATGGACAGTTCGCAGGGCGTGGGGCTGTCCGCGATGTACGAGTAGCCAGGCGCCAAACCGATGCTTGCCGCAAGGACCGGAGCGGCGGCGACGGATCGCTCGGGCGGGGCGACGGCGAGCGATCCTGCCTTGGCCAGCGGGACGCAGGATGTACCGGAAGTTTGCATTCCGGGGCAGGAGCCTTCGCACGACGCCGGGGCAAGGCTTGGCTGCGTCGCGTGCCCCGGGCGGTCCGCAGCAGAGTGCGCAGCCATGGAGTGGTGCGCAGCGGTGTGCCGCGGTGCAGAGCCGTGGTCATGCAGGGCGGCGGCATCCTGCACCACTGTTCCGTGAGTAACGGAGTGGGACGCGTGCGCAGAGTGGCTGGCCGTCATGACGTGCATGCCGAGGATTCCGGCCACGATCACCAAGAGACCTGCCAGCAGTGCAACCCTGCCGAGGAGGGCCGCCACGCCATGGATGGATGCAGTCATTGGCGGTTCCTCCTTCCAGCAGGGTCGGGTCAGGTGACCAAACGTGAGAGAGCGTCCTGGATAAAGCGGCAAAACGTGAGAGAGCGTTCTGTCTAACGTACCGCCGCGGGGTTCAGTTTCAGGCGCCGGAGCAGCTGGGCGTTCAGCGCCACCACGATGGTGGACGCCGACATCAGCACGGCACCGGCAGCGGGCGAGAGGACCACACCGGCGAATGCCAGGACGCCCGCGGCCAGCGGCACCGACAGGACGTTGTAGCCCGTCGCCCACACCAGGTTCTGCCACATCTTCCGGTAGCTCGCACGTGACAGGTCCACCATGGACAGCACGGCCCGCGGGTCGTTGCCGGCCAGCACCACACCGGCCGACTCCATGGCCACATCCGTGCCGGCGCCGATCGCGATGCCCACCTCGGCCCGTGCCAGCGCCGGCGAGTCATTGACGCCGTCGCCCACCATGGCAACCTTCAGTCCGCGTGCCTGCAGTTCGGCCACCTTCTTGTCCTTGTCCGCGGGCAGTACCTCGGCGAACACCTCGTCGATGTTCAGGTCGGCAGCCACGGCCTGCGCCACCTGCCGGGCGTCGCCGGTGACCATCGCCACCCTAATGCCGCGGTTCTGCAGCGCCGCAACCGCCTGCCGCGACTCCGCCCGCACCGCATCCTCCAGGCTGACCGCTCCCAGCACGCGGCCGCCGTCGTCCATCACATGCAGGACGGCGGCACCGCGGTCCATCCACCCGCGGGCGGTGGCGGCCAGGGCAGCGGGTTCGACGGCGGCAAGCTCGCGCAGGAGCGCGGGCCCGCCAACGTGCACGGTCCGGCCGTCAACCACAGCCCGTACCCCGCGACCGGTCAGTGAGCTGAAGCCGCTGGCGGCGGGCAGTGCAAGGCCGCGGGCGGCGGCGGCGCGGACGATGGCCCGTGCCACGGGGTGCTCGCTGTCGGATTCGACGGCGGCGGCCAGGGCCAGCAGTTCATCGGCCTCCACGCCGGGGGCGGCGGCCACGTCCTTCAGTTCGGGCGCTCCGGTGGTGAGGGTGCCGGTCTTGTCGAAGAGGACAACGTCGATGGTGCGCATCCGTTCCAGGGCCATCCGGTTCTTGATCAGGACCCCGGCGCGGGCAGCCTGTTCGGTGGAGATGGCGATGACCAGCGGAATGGCGAGGCCCAGGGCGTGCGGGCAGGCGATGACCAGGACGGTCACCGTGCGGGTGACGGCCTCCGGGACGCTGCCCAGCAGGGTCCAGGCGATGAACGTGAGGATGCCGGCCATGGTGGCGAAGTAGAACAGGAAGGCGGCGGCCCGGTCAGCCAGGGCCTGAGCCCGTGAGGACGAGGCCTGGGCCTCCGCCACGAGGCGCTGGATCCCGGCCAGTGCGGTGTCATCACCCACGGCGGTCACCCGGACCCGGACGCTGGTGTCCGTGGCCACCGTACCGGCAACAACAGTTTCGCCTGGGCCGCGGGCCACGGTTTTGGACTCGCCGGTGATCATCGACTCGTCGACCTCGGCCTGTCCTTCCACCACAGTCCCGTCAGCCGGCATCCGGGCGCCGGAGCGGACCAGGACCAGGTCATCGGGCCGGAGCTCGGAGACGGGGACGGTCTCCGTGCCGCCGTCGGTGATCCGTTCTGCTTCATCGGGCAGCAGTGCCGCGAGGGCGTCCAGTGCGCCCTGTGCCCATCCCAGCGCCCGCATCTCGATCCAGTGGCCCAGCAGCATGATGGTCACCAGCAGGGCGAGCTCCCACCAGAAGTCGAGGTCGAAGCCGCCGATTCCAAGGCTCGTGATCCATGAGGCAGCGAACGCCACGGTGATCGCCATGGCGATCAGCAGCATCATGCCCGGCCGGCGGTCCTTCAGCTCCTGCAGGCCGCCTTTGAGGAACGGTTGCCCGCCATAAAGGAAAATCACGGTGCCCAGGACGGGCGGGATCCAGGCGGAGCCCGGGAACATCCGGGCCATGTAGCCAAGGATGTGGCCCACCATGGGGCTGAAGTAGACCACGGGGACGGACAGTGCCAGCGTGAGCCAGAACCGGTTCTTGAACATCGCGGTGCTGTGGCCGGCGTGCTGGCCATGGGTGTGAACGGTGTGGTCATCGCCGTTCTGCTGCAGGTGACCGCCGTGCATGTGTCCGGCAGGGGCTGGCGAAACGTGCGCTTCGGTGAGCGTACGGCCGTCCTGGCCGCCGTCGTCGTGATGGTGGTGCTGGGTGTGGTCTTGCATGGTTTCCTCCTCGGAGGACAGTCGCTGCTGTCAAAAGCGGCACGGAAGGTAAGAGAGGGTCGCCCGGATTACTGCGGAAGGTGAGAGAGGGTCGCCCGGATTACTGCGAAAGGTGAGAGAGCGTCGTCCGGATTACTGCGAAAGGTGAGAGAGCGTCGGGGCGGGGGAGGACGACGGCGGCAGGAGCCTTGGGTGCGCTGCCTGCGGGCGGACAGCAGCTGCAGCCGGAAGAGGCGGCCAGGGGGAGTGCTGTGCGGTGTTCGAGGTTCATGTCAGTTCCATTCCTTTGCGAAGGAGCATTCCTTGCTGGAGAAGCGGGGTGCTGGGGTTGAACGGCTGTGAAGGCGGTGCGGGGCACCGGCCGGGACATACCACTTCACTGACAACACCTTGAATATACCCCCCGGGGGTATAAGAGTCAAGGCGCTGATATGCGCTCTTCTGACGGTGGTTCCCGTCACGGGGACGTCCGGCCCTATCAACTGCGGCCCGCTCCGGCCATACTGGTAGGAACGCCCACGGAGCCACCAGGCCTGCTGCGGGCGCGCTGGATGCTACATGGAGGTGGCCCCGTGACTGACCTGAACGGCCCTTATACGTTTTCGAGTGCCCTTGGTGACAACGAATGCGTCGCGGGGACTTTTCATGTGGAGATGGACGGGTTGAAGATCCACTGGTCGGACGGCATGTACCAGCTGCACGGATACCAGCGGGGCGAGGTGGTCCCCACCTTGGACCTGCTGTACGCCCACAAGCACCCGGAGGACCGGCCCAAGTGCGAAGCCATCGTGGCCCAGGTGGCGCAGAGCGGCGGTTACTTCTGCATGTACCACCGCATCATTGACGCCCGCGGACGGACCCGGCGGGTGCTCACCTCCGGCGACGGAATCGTGAACGATGAAGGCGTGGTCACCGTGATCGAGGGGGTCATGGTGGATCTCACCACCACCTTGCAGCGCGAAACGGAGCAGATAGCCCGGGACGCCGTCCTCGGTGCCACGTCCACCCGCAGCGTCATTGACCAGGCCCGCGGCATCCTGATGGGCCAGCTGAAGATGGGCGCCGATGACGCATTCAAGATGCTCGTGAGTACCAGCAGCCACCGGAACGTCAAGCTGGTGGTGGTGGCCGCGGAGCTGGTGCAGCTGGCCAATTCCGCGGAAACCCAGAGCTATCTGGACACCGCCGTCAGGGCCATCCAGGCCGATGGCCGGGTCTCTCCGGCGGGCCGGAGCCGGGCGAGCTAGCCTGAACCGTTCGGCACTGCCCCGCGCGGCGCTTCCGTGGTCCGGCATTTTCATGCCGGCGGCAGGGCCCGTACTATGGACGGAAGGTGCGCCGGGAAGTCTGGTCGGCATGATTTTGTCGACTCCACATGTTAGGACGCCTTCATGAGCTCCACGCCGCCATCAACACCGCCGCCAGCCGCTCCCCGCGGATCCACGATTCTGTCCCGCGGCTCCTATGCCGAGGCGCTGCGGATCGGGGAAATCCTCCGCAAGGAAACCGTGGGCGGCGCCCTCCTGGTGATCGCGGCAGTGATCGCACTGATTTGGGCCAACTCCCCGGCATCGGACAGCTACTTCGCGCTCCGCGACTTCAAGGTGGGCTACGAGCCCTGGCACCTTGAGTTGAGCCTGGGGGCGTGGGCAGCCGACGGGCTGCTGGCCATCTTCTTCTTCCTGGTGGGCCTGGAACTGAAGCGCGAGTTCGTGGCCGGCGACCTGCGGCAGATCAGCAAGTCGATCGTCCCCGTCGCCGCCGCTGCGGGAGGTGTGGTGGTCCCGGCGGCGATATACGCCGTCGTAAACCTCACCAGCCCGGAGACGCTCCGCGGCTGGGCCATTCCCACTGCCACGGACATCGCGTTCGCTGTTGCCGTGCTGGCCATCATCGGGTCGCACCTGCCCAGCGCGCTGCGGATCTTCCTGCTGACGCTGGCCGTAGTGGACGACCTCATCGCCATCAGCATCATCGCGTTCTTCTACACCACGGACATCCAGGTCATGCCGCTGCTCCTGGCCCTGGTCCCGCTGGCGCTCTACACCTTCCTGGCTCAGAAATACCGGCACTTCTTCGGGCGCAAGGCGGCCGCGGCCTGGTTCATCCTGCTGCCCCTGGGAATGGTTGTATGGGCACTGGTGCATGCATCAGGCATCCATGCCACGGTGGCCGGTGTGCTGCTGGGCTTTGCCGTGCCCGTCATCCGTTCGAAGGCCGGCGGCGGCCCGGAAGCCGGTCCCGGACTGGCCGAAATCTTCGAGCACCGGTTCCGGCCCATCTCCGCCGGCATAGCGGTCCCCATTTTTGCGTTTTTCTCCGCAGGCGTGGCCGTGGGCGGCTGGGAAGGACTTCGCTCGGCGCTCGCGGATCCGGTGGCCCTGGGCATTATCTTTGGCCTTGTGCTGGGCAAGCCGATCGGCATCCTGGGCACCACCTGGGTCCTGACGAAGGCCACCAGGGCCAGCCTGGACGGCTCGTTCAAGTGGATCGATATCTTCGGTGTGGCGCTCCTGGCCGGCATCGGCTTTACGGTGTCACTGCTGGTGGCTGAGCTCAGCTTTGGCCACGGCAGCCTGTACGACGACCATGCCAAGGTGGGAATCCTCACCGCGTCCCTGCTCGCCGCCCTGCTCGCCACAGTGGTGCTGCGGACCAGGAACCGCCAGTACCGCGCCGCCGAGGAGCTGGAGAAGGTGGACGCGGACCTGGACGGAATCCCGGACGTCTACCAGGACCGCGCCTGATAACAGCGTTGCTTTAGCTCAGCGCCGAACGGACTTCCGGCGGCCTGCGACTGCTTCTGCGGTGCCCACCAGGAGCACCGATGCGATGACGGCCACGATGAAGCCCAGGACATTCAGCTCGAAGATATCCCCGGTCCCCAGCAGTGACGCCACCACTCCGCCGATCACCGAGCCCACAAGGCCCAGCAGGAGGGTGGCGAGCAGGCCAAGGTTCTGCTCGCCGGGTTTGATGAGGCGGGCCAGTGCGCCAATGATCAGGCCGGCAACGATGAATCCAATCACGGTGTGCTCCTTCGTGGTGGTTTCTGCCGCAACGGCAGCATTCCTTGCCCTGACCGTACCCCGGCCGCCCGGGCTTATGCGGGTGAGAGCCGGTTAAGCGGCTGGGCCGGTTCCTCCACGTGCCGGATTTCCAGGGCTTCGGGGTCCAGCAGCTTCCGCGTGCCGGTCCTCGCGTCCAGTATCCAGAACAGTTCAAGCGCGGGTACGACGTCGGTCACGCGGCCCCGGTGAAACAGCTTGCCCCTGTGCCACGCCTCGATGTGGTCTCCGATGCGGAGCTGACCGGTACTGACTCGTTGTGCCTCCATGGCTGCCTCCTGCTGTTGTATCCCCGTACGCACAGCTTGCCGTGGCGAAGTTGCCGGAGTGTTTCAGGAGGGTGTTTTTTCTGTGTCAGCTGTGATCGCTGCGCCGTAGGTTGAGCATGTGCATCAGGAGTGCCCGTTGCGGCTGGCCGGGGTTGTGCTCCACATGCCAGGTCAACGAGCTCCGGACGTCCGCTTCGCAGGGCTCGGTTCCGCTGAGAATCTCGTCAATTATCTCCATGGCCTGCAGCTGCAGGCCCAGATGTGCCACTTCAGCGCAGATGTTGCGGGTGGGCTGCCGGTCTCCGTGCATGGTTGCCGCCTTCGTACCATCGCAGGCTCCCTCGTGGGGAGCGAATTGCAGGTCCCAGCCCGCCCGATGAGTATGCTAAGTGTACTTACTGGTGTGTGTCGGGCCAAGCATTTTGACAGCGGCGCGCCTCCCGTAGGTGGAGCTTCTAGGCGTGGGTTGGTTCTTCGACCAAGGCGGTGGCGATGCTGTCAGCGTCGTCCAGGGCGGCGAGGTAGCGTTCGGCGTCCAACGCAGCGGCGCAGCCGGTTCCGGCGGCGGTGATGGCCTGGCGGTAGCGGTGGTCCACGGCGTCACCGCACGCGAAGACCCCGGAGATGTTGGTCACCGTGGTGGGGGAATCGACCTTGATGTAGCCTTCGGCGTCCAGGTCCACCTGCCCGGCCACCAGTTCGGTGCGGGGGACGTGGCCGATCGCCACGAAAATCCCGGTGGCAGCGTGCTGGCGGGTTTCCCCGGAGCGGGTGTCAGTGAGGGTCACGCCCGTGACCTTCCCGTCGCCATGGATGGCCGTGACGGCGGAGTTCCACGCGAAGCTGATCTTCGGGTTGTCCTTGGCGCGCTGGGCCATGATGCGGGAGGCGCGGAGCTCCTCGCGGCGTACGACGACGGTGACGGACTTCGCGAACCGGGTCAGGAACGTCGCTTCCTCCATCGCCGAATCACCGCCGCCCACCACGATGATGTCCTGTTCCCGGAAGAAGAACCCGTCGCACGTGGCACACCAGGACACGCCGTGGCCGCTGAGCTTCTTCTCCTCCGGCAAACCCAGTTCCTTATACGCCGAACCGGTAGCAAGGATCACCGCCGGCGCCTGGTGGGTTTCCCCGCCCCCGGTAACCACCGTCTTCAGGTGACCCTTCAGGTTCACTGAGGTGACGTCGTCGAACACCACCTTTGCGCCGAACTTCTCGGCCTGCTCCTGCAGCCCGTCCATCAGCTCCGGACCCTGGACCCCGCCGGGGAAGCCCGGAAAGTTCTCCACCTCCGTGGTGTTCATCAGCGCGCCGCCCGCGGTCACCGAACCCGCCAGCACCAGAGGCTCCAAACCCGCCCGGGCGGCATAGATGGCAGCGGTGTACCCCGCCGGACCGGACCCGATAATGATCAGCTGTTCGTTCGTCATGGAGGTCTCCTTTGGAGTTACTGGGCGGACGGATTCTACGCCCTTGCCAGCATGATCCTCCAGCCCCCACCCGCGGATGCAGGGACAAACATTGATGAACGTCAATGCAGCGGCATAATGGGAGGTATGAACGCTTCGCAGACACTTGATCCGTTGCTGGACCCTGCCTGCTGCCCGCCGGCCGGCCCGGCGTTGGGGGCAGACAAGGCGAAGGAAGCGGCGCTCGTCTTCAAGGCGCTCTCCGACCCGAACCGCCTGCGCCTGCTCTCGCTCGTCAAGGCGGGGGAGTCCGGTGAACGCTGCGTCTGCGACCTGACCGAACCCCTCGACCTCGGTCAGCCCACGGTCTCGCACCATCTGAAGATCCTGGTGGACGCCGGCTTGCTGCACCGAGAAAAGCGCGGCACCTGGGCCTACTACTCCATCGTCCCGGGTGCACTGGAACGTGCTGCCGGGCTCGTGGCAGCCCTGTGACGGCTGCTGCCGGCAGCCCTGTGACGGCCACCGCCCGGGGTTCGGTGTGGGAAGTCTTCCGGGTTTTCCTGAAGCTGGGATTCACGTCCTTCGGCGGGCCCATCGCCCACCTGGGCTACTTCCGCGACGAGCTGGTGGAACGCCGCAAATGGGTGGACGACAAGGAATACGCGGACCTTGTGGCGCTGTGCCAGTTCCTCCCCGGCCCCGCTTCAAGCCAGGTGGGATTTGGAATAGGCCTGCACCGGGCAGGTCCCTTCGGTGCCCTGGCTGCGTTCGTGGCCTTCACCCTGCCCTCGGCGGCCCTGCTGGTGGCGTTCGCCGCCGGCGCCCCGCTATTCCAGGGAGGCATTGGTTCAGGCATACTCACTGGCCTGAAAATCGTGGCGGTGGCCATCGTTGCCCAGGCCGTGTGGGGGATGGCGAAAGCCCTGGCCCCGGACCGGGAACGGGCCACGATTGCCGTAGTGGCGGCCCTGGCCGCGATCCTGCTGGCCGGCTCGCTCGGCCAAATTGCCGCCATCCTCATCGGGGCGCTGGGGGGCCTGGTGGTCTGCCGCGCCGGGACCGGCGACGTCACGGGGATGATGCGCTTCCCCGTCAGCCGGACGGCCGGAACCGTCTGCCTGGTCCTGTTCCTTGCCCTGCTGCTGGGGCTGCCGCTGCTGGCGCCCGCCACGGGTTCGGCGGGCCTCACCCTTTTTGACGCGTTCTACCGGGCAGGGGCGCTGGTCTTCGGCGGCGGGCACGTTGTCCTGCCGCTCCTGCAGTCGGGCGTGGTGGATCCCGGCTGGGTCACCTCCGAACAGTTCCTGGCAGGTTACGGTGCGGCGCAGGCAGTGCCGGGGCCGCTCTTTACGTTCGCCGCCTACCTGGGCACGCTTTCCGCCTTCGGCCCGGGAGGCATCGCCGGCGCCGGCATCGCACTGGCCGGGATCTTCCTGCCCGGTTTCCTCCTCCTGACCGGCGTGCTGCCGTTCTGGAACAGGTTCCGGTCCAGGCCCCAGGCCCAGGCGCTGATGCGCGGTGCGAACGCTGCAATGGTCGGGATCCTCGCCGCAGCCCTCTACAACCCGGTGTTCACTACGGCTATCACGGGGCCGGGCCCGTTCTGCCTGGGCCTCGTGTGCTTCGTGCTGCTGATCGCCTGGAAGACGCCGCCGTGGGCCGTGGTCCTGGTTGGCGCGGCCGGAGGCATCCTGCTCGGCCTCCTCGGCTAGGTTCTCTTGGGGGCCCCGGCGGTTAGCGCGTCCGACGGCGGGTAGGGACTTGGTGGAAGGACTCACCAGGCGAGGGGGAACAGAACGTGGCACAGGAAGCCCACAGCTCATCGGCCAGGCCCGGCGGGCGGGCCATGGCACCTGCCGCGGCGCCCGCGTTCCTGTTCGGGATGGGCGTGGGCGGCTTTGTTGACGGCATAGTGCTGCACCAGCTGCTGCAGTGGCACCACATGCTCAGCCACACCGAAAGCGGCAACACCAAAACGGTGGCCGGGCTGGAGCTGAACACCTTGGCCGACGGCCTCTTCCACAGTGCCATGTGGGTGCTGGTGGTGGCCGCCGCCATCCTCACGGTCCGGGCGCGGCGGCAGGGGCGGCTGTCCGCGAGCTGGCGGTTCCACACCGGCCTGGTACTGGCCGGCTGGGGCGTGTTCAACGTCGTCGAGGGCCTGGTCAACCACCAGCTGCTGCAGATCCACCACGTGCGGGACGACCTGGGCGGGCCGCTCGCCTGGGATCTCGGATTCCTGGGCCTGAGCGTGCTCCTGATTGCGGGAGGTTGCCTCCTGTTTTGGCAGGGCAAACGGGAAAACCCGGCCGGCTAACTGCAACGCGGGGTCACTCCCGGCCCAATAAACTGTCGGAATTGGGCCGGGAATGACCCCGCGTTGGTGCGTCGTTACTGGTTCGGGTCCGGGCTCCGGACGTCCCGCTCGCCGATGTCTGCCGCACCCAGGACATCCGCTGCTACGCCATGCACCGGCGCGTGTTCACGCACGCTCAGCTCCGGGTGGTGCAGGTCCAGGGCCGGCCGCTCCGACCGGATCCTGGGCAGCGAGGTGAAGTTGTGGCGCGGCGGCGGGCAGGACGTGGCCCACTCCAAGGAGGCACCGAAGCCCCAGGGATCATCCACCGTGACTTTCTTGCCGGTCCGCCAGGTGTGATAGACGTTCCACAGGAACGGGATCATCGATGCGCCCAGCAGGTAGGAGCCGAAGCTGGAGAACTGGTTCATCAGGGTGAAATTGTCCTCCGGCATGTAGTCCGCATAGCGGCGGGGCATGCCCAGCACACCCAGCCAGTGCTGGATGAGGAAGGTGGCGTGGAAGCCCAGGAACAGCATCCAGAAGTGGATCTTGCCCAGGCGCTCGTTCAGCATGGTGCCGGTGAACTTGGGCCACCAGAAATAGAATCCGGCGAACATCGCGAACACCACGGTGCCGAACACCACGTAGTGGAAGTGGGCCACCACGAAGTAGGAGTCGGACACGTGGAAGTCCAGCGGCGGGGCGGCCAGGATGATCCCGGTCAGGCCGCCGAAAAGGAACGTCGCCAGGAACCCGATGCTCCACAGCATGGGGGTCTCGAAGGTGATGGAGCCGCCCCACAGGGTGCCGATCCAGTTGAAGAACTTCACACCCGTGGGCACTGCGATCAGCATGGTCATGAACGCGAAGAACGGCAGGAACACCGCACCCGTGACGTACATGTGGTGGGCCCACACCGTCACGGAGAGGGCGCCGATGGCGATGGTGGCGTACACGATGCCCTTGTAGCCGAACAGGGGTTTGCGGCTGAAGACCGGGAAGATCTCGGACACAATGCCGAAGAACGGCAGCGCGATGATATACACCTCGGGGTGGCCGAAGAACCAGAACAGGTGCTGCCAGAGGATGGCGCCGCCGTTGGCGGGATCGAAGATGTGGGCACCGAACTTCCTGTCGGCCCCGAGCGCGAACAGCGCAGAGGCCAGCGGCGGGAAGGCCATAAGCACCAGGATGCCTGTCACCAGGGTGTTCCACGTGAAAATCGGCATCCGCCACATGGTGAGGCCGGGGGCCCGCATGCAGATGATGGTGGTGATGAAGTTGACCGAGCCCAGGATAGTGCCGAAACCGGACAGCGCCAGCCCGAACACCCACAGGTCACCGCCGATCCCCGGCGTGAACGTGGTGTTGGACAACGGGGCGTAGGCGAACCAGCCAAACGAGGCAGCACCCTGCGGCGTGATGAAACCCGCCGTCGCGATGGTGGAGCCGAACAGGAAGAACCAGAAAGCCAGCGCGTTCAACCGCGGAAACGCCACGTCCGGGGCGCCGATCTGCAGCGGCATGATGACATTTGCGAACCCGGCGAACAGCGGGGTGGCGAACATCAGCAGCATGAGCGTGCCGTGCATGGTGAACAGCTGGTTGTACTGCTCCTTGGTCTGCAGGATCTGCATGCCGGGCTGGAACAGCTCCGCCCGGATAAGCAGCGCCATCACGCCAGCCAGGAGGAAGAACACAAAGGACGCGATCAGGTACATGTACCCGATGGTCTTGTGGTCCGTGGAGGTGATCCAGCTGACCACAATGCTGCCCTTGGGCCGCCTGACCGTTGACGGCGCCGCGGTGGCCGAGGTGACGCCCGTGTTCTGGGTGGTGGTCATTACGGTTCCGTCCTTTGTTGTGCCTCTTCCAGGGCCGGCCGTGCCGGGTTGCGGTCGAATTCGTCACCCAGGATGCCGGTGTTGCCGCGGGCCCGGAGTTCGGCGATGTGGTTGTCGTACTCCTGCTGGCTCACCACCCGGACCCTGAAGAGCATCTCGGAGTGGTACTCACCGCACAGCTCTGCGCATTTGCCGGTGAATTCGCCGGTGCGGGTGGGGGTGAGGTTGATGAACCGGTGGTACTGGTTTTCGCCCGGGTACATGTCGCGCTTCTGCATGAACTGCACCACCCAGAACGAGTGCTGGACATCGCGGGAGTTCAGCTGCAGTTCCACGGTTCTCCCCACCGGCAGGTAGAGGGTGGGCAGCCGGTCCGGGGTGCCGAACTCGCCATTCAGGTGGGCCTGAACGCCAGGATCTTCATGCACGTCTTCCTTGACATAGCCGAAGTCCCAGGACCATTGCTTGCCGCGGACATCGATGATCACGTCGGGATTGGGGTCCCGGGTGTCAATGGCCCGCTGCTCCCGGTCGGTAAAGATAAAGAGGACGCCCACGATCATGAGCGGCACGGAGAGGTAGAAGACCTCCAGCGGCAGGTTGTAGCTCATCTGTACCGGGAACCCCACCGTGTTCTTCCGGCGCCGGTACGCCACGATCACCCAGATCATCAGGCCCCAGGTGATGATCCCGATGATGACCGCCGCGATCCAGGAATTAACCCACAGGTCGGTGATCAGGGGTGTGTTGTCCGTAGTGTCCCGCTCACCGGGAAGGAAGCCGCGCTGGACTTCGGCACTGCAGGACGTCAGTGCCGCCAGGACCCCGAGGCCCATGAGCAAGGCGGGAACCCGCCGTCGTACATGCTTCTTCAAGGGTTTGGTGCCCACCATGCTCCCTCCGGAATGCCTCCAGAGGCCCAACTGCTTGAGCCCGCCGCTCCAGCCCCTGGCCGGACGGTTGTGTGCCAACAGTAACGCGGGGAGGATGCTATGGGAAGAGGCCGGAGCCCGGCCGTGGAGGGCAGGGACAGCAAATGGTTTTCGGGCAGGAGTGGCAGCCATGAAGGTGGCGTTGGGGCAGTTCAGCGCAGGTACGGACCCCGCTGAAAATACGACGGCGGCGGGCTTGCTGATCGAGTCGGCTGCAGGGGCGGGGGCGGAGCTGGTGGTGCTCCCCGAGTCCAGCCTCTTTGCCACCAGCGGGGGTGCAGGCGCGGTAGCCGCCGTTGCGGAGGACCTGGACGGGCCGTTCGTCTCTGCCATCGCAACCCAGGCCAAGCGGCACGGGATCGCGGTGGTGGTGGGAACGTACGAGAAGGGGCCGGGCCGGCTTCCGTATAACACCCTGGTGGCCATGGACAGCAGTGGCGATCTCCTCGGGTGCTACCGCAAGGTCCACCTCTACGATGCCTTTGGCTACCGGGAAAGCGATGGAATTTCGGCGGGCAACCCCGGGGAGCCGCTGGTGTTCCGGCTGGGCGGCTTCCGGTTCGGCGCGTTCACCTGTTACGACCTTCGTTTTCCGGAAAGCGCCCGTTCGGCCGTAGATGGCGGTGCGGACGTCCTGCTGGTTCCGGCGATGTGGATCCGTGGACCGGGCAAGGAGGACCACTGGACCACCCTCCTCAAGGCACGTGCCATCGAGAACACGGCCTACGTCCTGGCCGCCAACCAGGCGGGCCCGCTGGCAACCGGGTACTCCGTGGCGGTGGACCCGGCGGGGGTGGTCATCGCCAACGCAGGCGAGGAGCCGGGGCTGGTGCTGGCGGACCTCAGAGGGGACCGGCTGGAGCAGGTGCGCAGCCGGGTGCCGGTGCTGGCGAACCGGCGCTACGCCGTCGTGCCCCGCCCTAATCCCCTGCCCTGACGGCGGGAGTGAACCGCAGGGAATAGGGATTGAGCTCTCCCGGCACGGGCCGGCCGGGGGACAGCCGGTGACCGTCCTGGAAGGCGAACGAGGTGTCCTTCAGCAGGCAGGACAGCAGGGCGCTGGTGAGCAGCAGGGTCAGCTGGCGGCCGGGGCAGCTGACCGGTCCGGCGCTGAAGGGGATCACGCCCCAGTCCTCCTGGTCGTCATCGCGGAGCCAGAGCGCCGGGTCGAACCGGTCGGCCTGCGGGAGGCGGTGATGGTTCCGGTGGAAGAACGGGACGAAGATCAGGACCCCGCACTTCGCGGGCATGGTTCCGGTGTCCCAGCTGACCTCGCGCGTGGTCTGCCGCAAAATCATTGGCGTGGTGGGCCACAGCCGCACGGACTCGAGCACCGTGGCCCGCAGGAAGGGGAGGTGTCTGCCTCCGGTGCTGTCGTTGGTGTTTTCCTCCGAAGCCAACAGTGCCTGGTTGGGATGCGTTGCCAGCAGGGCCAGGGCGCGGATCGCCGCCATCCCCGATGTCTCCAGCGCGAACAGCCACTGCGGCACCTGGTCTTGTGGCGCAGCCGCATCAGGTTCCGGCCTGCTGCGCATGACAGATGCCAGGCTGCCGGGCTCCGCGGTGTCTATCCGTTCCTGGACGCGCCGCAGGAACCCGTCCCGGAGCTTTGAGCGCCGCGGCCTGAGCACAGACCAGTTGGCATCCTTGCGCAGCCTGGCCAGCATCTTCGTCAGCTCCTGGTCATCACGGGCGGAGTCACCAAAGGCGATGCGCCGGACGGCACGCTGCCAGCACCGGCTGAACACGTCCCAGTCCAGGACGCCCTTGGCGTGGGCCGCGGCCAGCATGGCGTCCGCCTCCTCCCGGACCACCGGCAGGAGGGTGTCCGCGAACCGGTGCACCGGGCTGGAGGTGTCGAGGGCCTGCTCGTGCAGCGCCCGGCGGACCGTCCGCTCGGCGCCGGTGGAGGCCAGGACGTTGCGCGGCTCGAAGTGGGCCAGGGCGCCGCGCTTTTCGCTGCTGGCGGGCGAGAACGGATCGGGCGACTGTGTCAGGACGGCGTGCAGATGCCCGGGCCGCAGGATTACGGCCTGGTTCCGGACGGGCAGCCGCAGGAGCAGCGGGCCCTGCGGATACTTCCGGTCCAGCTCCTGCATCCGCCGGACCGCCCGCTGGTCCAGCTTCAGCCGCTCGGCCAACGCCTCAACACGGGGCCGGCGGAGCAGGGGACCTTTTGCCGCTGTCGGAATGAACACGTCCAGCAGGAACGCTGCAGTGTCACGGACGCTGGCCCTGGGAAGGGAAGTCATTGATGCCTGCCTCGGCTGGTGGGGACGGTTAACAATCCCGTACCCGTTCAGGGCGGCCGTAGTCGCGGGGAGCAGGGCGGGTGCAGGACCACTTATGGGGCGTAGGCTGGAAGGGCCGCCCGGTATCGGGCGGTGACGGTCCCGGCTTTTGGCCCGTGGGGGCGGCACGCGCAGGGCACGACCAGGAAGCCTGCCATGGCTGAAAACATAACTGCCGTATCAATCCGCGTGCATCTGGACGATCTGGTGCTCAGCAGCTCCCACGTGGAGGATTTCCTCCGCGAACTTGCGGTGGCTGCTGCCGCCGATCTTTCGTCCTCCGCGCAGGACGCCTCATGCTCGGTCACGGTAGTGCGGCGCAAGAAGGCTGCGACGGCGGGCAGCAGCGATGCGCGTGCCCTCGCCATGGATGAGATCCAGTACGCCTTCAATGACGGGCCTTGCCTGTCAGCCCTCCGGGAGAACGCCACAGTCCACGTCCCGGACCTGGAGACCGAACACCGGTGGCCGGAGTATGTGGCCGCAGTAAACCACAACGTGCTCGGGTCCATGCTGGCAGTGCCGTTCCCGGGCGGCGGCGAGTTCCAGGCGGCCCTGAACCTCTATTCGGCACGCAGGCACGCGTTCTCCGGTGAAGCGATCGGCCGGGCGGAGAGCTTTGCCGTCCAGGGAAGCTCGTCGCTGAGGCTGGCGCTCCGCATCGCCCAGCTGACCGATGCCCGGGACGACCTCGCCGCAGCCATGGTGTCGCGCACCACCATCAACCTCGCCGCCGGCGCCATCATGGCCCAGAACCGCTGCAGCCAGGAAACAGCGATGGCCATCCTCAAGCGCGCCTCCAGCACACGCAACATCAAGCTCCGCGACCTTGCGGCAACGGTCATCGCCTCGGTGACGGACAACCCCACGGTCACCACCCACTTCGACGTGTGACGCGAAGGGGTGATTACGACGGCGGCGCCTCCCGCCGTCGTACCTCACCTGAAGGGACGTCGTCCGGCTCAACGCCGTGCATCTGGTCCGCGTACGGTGCATACCTCGGCGGCGTCTCGCCGATGATCTCGTTACAGGCAAGGGCCAGCAGGTCCCGCTGGGTGACGGGCAGGGAAATGAGGCCCTGCAGGTAGGCATGGACCTCGTATTCGCCTGCACTGCCGCTCATGCTGAAATAGCGCAGCCACAACTCGCCCACAGTAATGTCAGCCGCGGACAAGGCGTCCTTGAGCTGACTGCGCTGTTCCGGCTCATGTGGATCGAAACCCACGGCTGCACCCCTTACCGTTCCGCAGGCGGCACCCTGGTGACCAGCTGTTCGCTGACCTCAACCAGGGTGGCATCTGCCGCCCGCGCGTTTTTGATCAATTCCTGCATCGCCTGGTCGTGGCTGACGCCGTGCCGCTCCATCAGCATGCCGCAGGCGCGGTTGATGAGGTCCCGGCTGGACACCGTGGCCTTGAGGCTTTCCGTCATCTTCAGCGGCGCTTCGCTGCCCTGGATGTGCGCCAGGAGAGTGGCGGCCGTGCCGGCGAACAGGCTCAGGACCCGGCCGGTGGACTCGTCGTACTGCCCGGGCAGGGCGGAGTAGATCTTCAGCGCTCCCAGCGTTTCCTTCCCGGCCATCAGTGGCGTGCTCACCACGGAGCGGACCGGCATCCCGAGGACCGCGTCCCGCCAGCGCGGCCAGCGCTCGTCCGTGTGGGCATCGTCAACGATGACCACCTTTTCCGACGCCCACGCCGTGATGCACGGACCTTCGCCCAACGAATACTGGGCAGCGTCCGTCTGCTCCACCAGGGCGTCGGTGGAGGCGTTGCTGGTGCGCTTTCCCCCGGCGTCCATCAGCGAAATTCCGGTGCCCGGATTGCCCGGCATGGATTCCTTGATGGCCCGGGCCAGGAGGGAAACAGCACGGTCCACCTTCTCCTCCGTGAGCAGCAGTCCCCGGATGCGCGCGATGGTCGCGGTCAGATCATCCAGGGGGAGCCTGGTCATTCCAACACCGCGGGGTTCTGGTCCGGGATCTCCATCTGGAAACCGCAGGCGCAGCGCAGCACCCTGGTGGCGAGGTAGACGCTCAGCGTCTCCGGCATTTGCCTGCTGTTGTAGCTGCCGCGGATGCTGCGCATTTCGGCGCCCGCGGCAGCCATGGGCTCGCCGCAGTGCATGTACTGCCCGTCATAGACCAGCACGTCCGGGATGTTGCGGGGGCGGTAGCGGTCCGGATGAATGGACATCATGCCACCGCCGGGTAGCTGCTGAGGATGTAGTCGGCAGCGGCGGGGCCTGTCATGTGCAGCCGGCTGTTGTGGACATCCACCCCGCACCGGTGCATGCCGGCGCGGAAGGCCTGATCGGACTTTGGGGTCATGCCGTGAAGTGTTGCCCAGCTGACGTACAGGCCGTAAAGGCAGTCAGGTCCCAGCGTGGAATCGCTGGAGGGATCGAAAACGGTTGCTTCTTCTAGGAATTGCTGGAAATGCGATGTCGCCACGGTATGGATCTTTCGCTTCTGCAAATGTGCCGCCGTTGGGCTACAGCAGCTGCTCCTAAGGCCTGTGCAGAGGTGGCCTGGAGGACGGGCCATGATTCCCGTCACATTCCGAATTTACTCGCGGTGGCAGGGGTTTGTACAGCAGGTGGATGGCGGATGCTGGTGGCAGCGGCTGAACGCCGCATGGCTGTGCCGGGCAGCAGCGGAGCGCCCGGGGGCGATGCCGCCCGGGCGCTCCGGAGCCTTCGGCCAGTTTGTCCTAGGCGTGCGAGTAGGTGAGGCAATCGGCGTTGTCCCGGCCGGGGCCAACGTGGACTTCAGGTGCATTGCACATCAGATGGTCGTTGTGGATGCACTCGCTCCGCTGGCAGGCTCCGACGTCGGCGAGGACCTTGGGGAGACCGCCGTGCAGGCCGGTCTCGATGAACGTGGCGCAGTGGGCGTGGTTTTCGGCGCCGCCCACGGTGATGGCGGCGGCGTTGCAGTTGGTGTGGTCGTTAAAGGAACAGTTCGTTACGCTGCAGTCCGCGACGTGCGTTGTCATTGGAAAGTCCTCCTTGGCCGGCCACCCCGGACGGGCGGCTCCGTGGGTCTACCGTAAGCCCGCGTGGCCCAATCAAAAAGACCCAATAGTGTTCGCTAATTCCCGGTATTTCCGGGGCGCACACCGGCGAGCACCGGCGCGTCGCCGCGAAGCTCTTCCCCCGGTTTCATAAGCGTGCTTATTATGTTGTTCATTTCGGCGGCAAGCAGAGCCCGTCAGCGGATCCTCATGCGTTGCCACCGCCGTATAGGGACCAGCTGAAAGGCCTTTGATGCAGATCCTCCAGGCGGAATATCCCGCACCCAACCACGTGCTGGTCCACATCACCGACCCGCACTTTGTCGCGGAGGGGCTGCTGTACGGGGAGATGGATCCGCAACTGGGGCTGGTGCAGGTCCTGGATGCCATCGAGGGAACCAGGATGCAGCCCGCGGCCATTATCGTTTCAGGGGACCTCACGGACAAGGGCAAAATTGAGGCGTACCGGCAACTGAAGACCGTCTGCGACGCCTACGCCGAGCGGATAGGCACGCGCATCATCTGGGCTATGGGTAACCACGATGACCGCTCCAACTTCCAGCGCATCATGCTGGACGAGGAGCCGCGGCCGGGGCCGGTGGACCGCCGGTATGACCTGGGCGGCCTGCGGGTGCTGGTCCTGGACTCCTCCATCCCGGGCTTCCACCATGGGGAAATCGACGAGGATCAATTGGGCTGGCTGGCGAAGGAGCTGGAATCGCCGGCCGACGACGGCACCCTCCTGGTGCTCCATCACCCGCCGGTGCCCCCGGTCCAGGACCTCGCGGTGCTGTCCGAGCTCCGGAACCAGCAGGGCCTGGCGCAGGTCCTTGAGGGCAGCGACGTGATCGGCATACTCTCCGGGCACACGCACTGCTCCCTCTTTTCGACGTTCGCCAACATCCCTGTGTCCGTGGCCGCGTCCACCAGCTACACCCAGGATCTGGCGATTCCCGCGGGGGCGATGCAGGGCCGGGATGGTGCGCGGTCCTTCAACCTGGTGCGCATCCACGGCCGCACCCCGGTCACGGCAGTGGTTCCGGTGGGCAAGTACCGGAGTTTCGGCACGCCGATATCGGCCGAAGAAACACGGCGCCGGCTTGAGGAAGCGGCCATCACCATTCCGCCGTACCAACCCATCAACTGAAGCCGTACCCACCCATCGACTGAAAGGGCAGTGCCGTGTATGAACCCCTGAGTGAGGCTTTGAATGAGCCTTTGAACCCGGTGGATGACATCAATCTGCGGCTGGCCGTGGCTGCGGCGGACATCGCCGAGCTGCGGGCGGAGGTGGCCCGGCTGGACCGGGCCCTGGAGGAATCGCGGCGGCTGAACAAGAGAGCCTCGGAGGTGCTGGAACTGGTATACGAGCACCTGGCGAACGACCCGCAACCCGCCCCGCAGCGGGCCTGGCCGCGCGCCACGGTAACCGGGCCCACCGCCTGACGTTCCACGCTCCGCCGGATGGGGGAGTCCGCCCTCTGTACCAAGTCCCGCAATCCCGGTACCGTGAAAGAAGTAAGTGTACTTACTAAGTCCTGACCGTTGCTGATCAAGGGGGAAGGAGGAGAAAAGGCATGACCCACATACGGTCCATGATTGACACGTATCCCAAGGACCTCGGTGACATCGACGTGACCAGGCTTGCCGAGTGCATCAGCGCCTGCTTTGAGTGCGCCCAGACGTGCACCGCCTGCGCTGACGCCTGCCTGGCCGAGGACATGGTGGCGGACCTTGCCACGTGCATCCGCACCGACCTGGACTGCGCGGATATCTGCGCCGCCACGGGAATGGTGCTGTCCCGGCGCACCGGTTACAACCCTGCCACCACCCGCGCCCTGCTGGAGGCCTGCCGCACGGCCTGCCGGGCCTGCGCGGACGAATGCGAACGGCACGCCGACATGCATGACCACTGCCAGGTCTGCGCCGAAGCGTGCCGGCGCTGCGAACAGGCCTGCGCTGACTTGCTCACCTCACTAGCCTAAGGAGCCCGGACAATGAATGACGCATCCCGGAACGATGTTCCCCAGCACAAGGACCTGCCCCTTCCCGACTACGACCACCTGCCCGTAGGGACACTCCCCACCCGCATCTCCGGACTGGAGGAAGCGGACGTGGCGCAGCTGGTCAGCTACGAGAAGGCGCACGGCAACCGGCTGCCCATCCTGCAGATCCTCGAGAAGAGGCTTCAGGATCTTCAGGGCGGTGCCGTTCCCAGCGGCCCCCGGACCCCCGGCACACCCGAGGTGAACACCGGCCAGCCGGTGTCCCCGCAAAGCCCGTCAGTGCCTGGACCACCGGTCAACCCGCCGTCGCAGGGGGTGCCCACCAACCCTTCCCAGCCGCGGTGATGCCGCAATGAACCGGCTGGAATAGCGGGAGGGGCGGGTATGGACAGGCAGGAGTACGACGGCGGCGCGCGCTTGCATGCCTACCTCCGCTCCCATCACAGCAGCATTGAGAAGCAGCTGGCAGAGTGGGTGCGCGTTCCGGGCATCCTGGGTGTGCCGGAGCACCAGCGGGACCTGCTCCGCTCCGCGAACTGGCTCGCTGCCGCCTTCCGTGAGGCGGGCTTCCCCGTGGTTGACGTGCAGCCCACGGGAAAGTCTCACGCGGTCTGCGCGGAGTGGTGTGAGGCGCCGGGAGCTCCCACCGTCCTGGTCTACAGCCACCACGATGTCCGCGCGGTCAAGCCGGACAACTGGGAGCAGACCTCGCCGTTCGAACCGGTGGTCCGCGAAGGCAGGCTCTACGGGCGGGGAAGCTCGGACGCCAAGGCCCAGGTCCTGGCGCACCTTTGGGGCATCCGCGCCCACCTGCACCAACGCTCTCTCACCTTTGACCGCCAAAACCCGCACGCTCTCTCACGTTTGGACGCCACAAACCAAACGCTCCTGCACTCCACTTCCCCTGCACAGGCACACCCCGCCCGGCCCGCGCCCGCCGTCAACCTCAAGTTCATCGTCGAGGGCGAGGAGGAAGGCGGCTCCCCGCATCTCGCGGCACTCCTGGAGGAACAGACGGAAAGGTTCCAGGCCGACGTCGTACTTTTCTCCGACACCCTCCTCTGGCACGAAGACCACCCCGCCCTCTGTGTAGGCCTGCGCGGCATGCTCAGCGCCAGCCTGGAGGTGTTCGGGCCGGAGCGCGACGTCCACAGCGGGGCTGTCTCCGGAAATGCCCCCAACCCGGCCTTCGAACTGGCCAGGCTCCTGGCGCTCCTGCACGATGCGGACGGCAGGATCGCCATTCCGGGGTTTTACGACGACGTCGAGCCGCTTCCGGAGGACCTTCGGCAGGCGCTCGCGGAGCTTCCCTACAGCGACGAGGACTGGCTGAAGCGGTCCGAAAGCGGCGCCATTACTGGCGAGAAGGGGTACACGCCGCTGGAGCGGCTGTGGCTGCGTCCCGCCGTCGAAGTCACCTCGATCATCGCCGGCGATCCCATCGGTGTGTCGCGTGCCGCGGTGCCGGCCGTGGCGTCGGCGGACCTGAGCTTCCGGACCGTGCCCGGCCAGCGGGTGGAGAAGGTGGCTGACCAGCTGCGGCAGTGGGTGGAAAACACCATCGGGGACGCTTTCGGGCACACGCTGACGCCGGACCTGGAAACGGCGCAGGAGCCGTACCGCACTCCGGACCACCCCGCCGTCGCCGCACTGGAGCGGGCCATGGCCGTGGGGTTCCACAGCGGCAAGGTGGGGCGGATGGGGAACGCCGGCGGGGGACCGGCCGAACTGCTTGGCCGCGTGCTGCAGGCGCCGGTGCTGTTCTTCGGCACCGGGCTTGTGGAGGACCACTGGCACGACAGCGATGAGAGCGTCAGCCTGGAGGTCCTGATGAACGGCGCCGTGACGCAGGCCTGCTTCTGGGATGAGCTTGCAAAGATGCAACGAGCAAAGGACGACGGCGATGGACACCTCAGGCAATGACCGCACCGTTCGCGACGGTACAGGGAGCGCCGGTGCGGTCAATGGCGGTACCGGCGGTACCGGCGGTGCCGGACGGGTGCGGACGTTCGGGATAGAGGAGGAGCTGCTCCTGGTGGACCCCGGCAAGGGGGAGCCCGTGCCCATGGCCGGCGCGCTCCTGGACCTGTACGTGCGTCCGATGGAATCGAGTTCCGGGCCGGTCCTCACCGCGGAGTTCCAGCAGGAAATGATCGAGGTGGTCACCCCGCCGCATTCCACCATGGACTCGCTGGAGGCGGACATCATCGCCGGCCGGGCCATCGCGGACAGGGCAGCGCAGGACGTCGGGGTGCGGGTGGCCGCCCTGGCCACATCACCGCTGCCCTGTGACCCGCACCCGGTACGGCTCCGGCGCTTTGCCGCCATGGCCGAGGAGTACGGGCTGACCGCCAGGGAACAGCTCACCTGCGGTTGCCACATCCACGTCTCGGTTGACTCGCCGGAGGAAGGCGTGGCCGTCCTGGACCGGATCCGGATCTGGCTGCCGGTGCTGACCGCGCTGAGCGCCAACTCCCCGTTCTGGCACGGCGAGGACACCGGGTACGCCAGCTACCGCTCGCAGGTCTGGAACCGGTGGCCGTCCGCCGGCCCGCTGGAAATCCTCGGCTCAGCCGACGCCTACCACCAGCTGGTGCATGACATGGTGAGCACCGGCGTCGCGCTGGATGAGGGAATGGTCTACTTCGACGCCCGGCTCTCGCGGCACTATCCCACGGTGGAAATCCGCATCGCGGACGTGTGCCTGCGGCCCCAGAACACCGTGCTCCTGGCCGGCATCGCCCGCGGGCTGGTGGAGACCGCCGCGCGGGAGTGGCGGGAAGGCAAAGAGCCTGTTGGCGCGCCGTCGGCCCTGATCCGGCTGGCGGGCTGGAAGGCCAGCCGCTGGGGACTGCGCGGGGAACTGCTGGACCCGCACTCGCACCGCCCTGTGCCGGCGCTCGCCGTCGTCAATTCCCTGCTGAACCATATCCATGGGGCGCTGGAGGACAGCGGTGACCTGCAGCGGGTGGAGGAGCTGGTGGACGACCTGCTGCAGACCGGCACCGGCGCCGTCCGGCAGCTGGAGGTCCTGCACCGCACCGGGGACCTGGAAGACGTGGTGAACGACGCCGCCGACTGCACCGTGGGGTTACCGGCAGAAGGATCCTGAACCGGCCCGACCCCCATCTCGGGAAGGGGGAGTGCCACGTATTGACCAGTGCCTGTGCCCGGGCGCACGCTGATAGCGCTAGTTGCAGCGTTGGCGGGCATTCAAGGCCTCGGTAGGCCGGCCAACCAATCCCTCCTGGAGATGTCTCAGCGCCCCGGACGAACAGTTGCAATCCCTCCCTGTCAGGAGAATGAAATGGCCGCCGTTACTGTCAGAACCCTTGAAGCGAAGTCCTTCGACCAGCCCGATGAAAAACGGCGCCCGCCGAAGACCGAGGTGGACGTGGTCAACATCGGTGACACCACCCTTGGCCGGTTTACCTTCCAGCCCGGATGGAAGTGGTCGGAGACGGTCAAGACCGTTGTCCATACGGACAGCTGCCAGGTTAGTCACGTGGGAATTTGCGCCGCCGGAACCCTCACCGTAGAGATGGAAGACGGAACCCGAACCACCATAACTCCCGGAAACGCGTATACCATTCCGGCCGGCCACGACGCCTGGGTGGAAGGCGACGAGACGTTCGTGGGGTACGAGATCATGAGCGCGGCCACCTTCGCGAAGCCGGCCTAAACTCTAGAACGTGGCGACGGATACCGGGTCCCGGAAGAAGCCCCGGCGCGGGCTGCGCCGGGCCGGTATCGCCGCGCTCATCGTCCTGGGGCTGATCCTGCTGTCTACGGTGGCTAACCTGATCCTGGAGTCCAGGGAGAAGTCGGGCACGCCAGCGTACGGTGAGCGGGTCGCGGTGAGCGGCGGCAGCCTGAATGTGGTCCGGAACGGGGACCAGGGCCAGCCGATCGTTCTTCTGAGTGGCCTTGGAACTCCGGCTCCCGGCCTTGACTTCGCCCCGTTGATGCGGGAGCTCGGCGGCTTCGACGCCATTGTGGTGGAGGGGTTCGGCTACGGCTACAGCGACCTCGAAGCCCCCGTGCGGTCCAACGAAAACATCAGCACCGAGATTCACGACACACTGGCAAAGCTCCAGGTCCGGCCGCCCTATGTCCTGGCAGGGCATTCCATCGCCGGTTTCTACATGCTGGATTACGCCAACCGGTACCCCGCGGAGGTGTCCGCCGTGATCGGCATTGACGCGACGATTCCCAAGCCCGGAAGCGGGCCGGTTGAAGACCCGCAGCCAGGCATCAACGTGGAGCGGGCACTGGCGGTTACCGGCGTGGTCCGCGGGGTTGCCGCGCTGGCCCCGGGCTTTGTTGACCCGGACAGCGACGCCTATACGGACGAGGAACTGCGCCGGATGCGCATGATGGTGAGCTGGAATTACGGCAACCCCGCCGTTGCCGACGAAACAGCCCGGATTGCGAACAACGCGGCGGCCCTCCGGGGAGTCACCTACCCGGATGACCTCCCCGTCCTGGCGTTTGTTGCCGATGAAGGCTCCGATTCAACGGCCACCAAAACCGCAGCGGCCGAGAACCTGCTGAAGAACGTCCGGCGGCATCAGGTTGTGCCGATCGAGGGCCACCACTACCTGCACTGGACGCAGTCCAAACGGATGGCGGACGAGATCCGGGCCTTCCTTACCGCACCGCAATAAAACCAGCAACGCGGGGTCACTCAATGCCCTCCGCGGGCGGTTTATTGGGCCGGGAGTGACCCCGCGTTGCAGTTTCAGAGCGGTTCCGGGCGCATCTTCACCGAGCGCAGGGAACGGATCAGCGCGACGGCGGTGACGGAGCCCGCCGCCATAATGGACGCCAGCACCACCACCTGGAACCGGCCCGCTTCCAGAGGTGATGCACCGCCGAAGATCGCACCCACGAACGCGCCGGGGAGGGTGACAAGGCCGGTGGTTTTGGTCTGGTCGATCGACGGGATCAGGGCGGCATGGACGGAGAAGCGGGCCTGGGTGAGGGTTGCGCGGCGCGGCTGCGCACCCAGTGCCAGCCAGCCTTCCACCTCGCTCCACTGGTCCCGCACAGCCTCGAAGAACCGGCGCCCGGCCAGTACGGCGATGCTCATGCAGTTGCCGATCACAATGCCGCCCACGCCAGGACATACCGCGGCGTGAACTCGATCGCCCCGGTGCCGAACACCACAGCCAAGGTCACCAGGATCCCCAGCGCCATGGTCGCGGCCACCGCCGCGAACCGCCGCCGGGACCATGTGAGCCGGCGGGTTGCCGTCACCACGGCCACCGTGAACATGACCAGCAGCGCCACCGCCACACACAGAGGATCGTTGATGATGCCGCCCAGCACCAGGCTGATCAGGGCCAGCTGCGCCGCCCCGCGGAGGATGGCAACGGCCGGGGCAACGAACGACGGCGTCCGCGAGCCCCAGAGCACAGCCACCGTGAGTGCCACCAGGATGGCGAGGGCCACGAGGGTGGGCACCAGGGCGGCAAGGTCAGGCATCCTGCCAGCTTAACCGCCCGGAAACTTAGCCTTGCCCGCGCCCCTGAAGGAGCGAGTGCGCTTCCAGGGTGCTTAGAGCGGGAACCGGGAGCACTGACCTTTCCGAAGGTGAAGTGCTCAGCCCGTCCAGGGCAATCCACAGATACCGCCGGTGGAGCTCTCCCACATCGTCCCGGATGCCGGCCGCCGCCCCGTCCTGCACTGTCACGGAAATGGCGGCGAGTCCCACTTGCAGCAGGACCAGATCCGTTCCTGTGACGTCGGCGCGGAGTTTGCCGGCCTCACGCGCCCGGTCCGCCACCTGGTTGACCAGCGGGGCGAGGCGGTCGCGTTGCCAGTCGTGCTGTTCAGGCCGGAGGCGGCGGCCCGAAAGCATCTGGGCCATCCCGCGGTCACGCGTTTGGACCGCCAGCGACCGCTCAAGGTAATACACCAGTCCCTGCCAGGGGTCGGGGTCGGCGAGTGCTTGGTTCAGGATGGCTTCCAGTTCGTCGATCTGCTGCAGCCAGATCGCGTCGATCAGCTGATCCTTGTTCGCGAAGCGCCGGTATGCAGTTCCGACGCCGACCCCTGCATGCCGGGCCACATCGTTGAGCGTCGCATCGAACCCCCGCTGCGCGAAGAGTTCCCGGCCGGCGGCGAGCAACCGCTCCCGGTTCCGCGCGGCGTCCTTCCGCATTGTCTGGTCCGTCATACGGCCATTCTACAAGTGGATCAAGAATATCCGCTTCTGCTAATCTCTTAACCGGATAACTTGTATCCACTTATCCAGAACAAGGAGTAACTATGCCTGTAGGAGCGATTGCGCCCGCAGCTACTGCTGAAAGAGAGCAGGCGCCGCAGCGTCCTGCCTGGGGTGCCGTCTGGGCACTGGCGTTGACAGTGACCACCCTCAACACATCGGAAATGCTCCCGGCCAGCCTGCTGACACCGATGGCCAACAGCCTGGGCGCCAGTGAAGGGCTGATCGGCCAGTCTGTGACGGCCACGGCGCTCCTGGCTATTGCCACCAGCCTGCTGGTCGGGCCGCTTACACGCCGGTTCGACCGGCGCACCGTGCTGCTGGTGGTGGCTGCAGCACAGGTGTTGTCGAACCTGGTGGTCGCGTTGGCACCAAATGCAGGGCTCATGTTGGCGGCGCGCCTTCTGCTGGGACTGACAGTGGGCGGCGTCTGGGGCCTGTCGGCTTCGCTGGCCCTGAGGCTGGTTCCGGCTACGGGGGTTTCGCGGGCGCTGTCGATCATCTTTGGCGGCGGGTCCGTGGCGATGGTCGCGGCTACGCCCATCGGCGCGCTACTGGGCGGCCTCATCGGTTGGCGGGGTGTGTTTTTCGCCGCCGCGGGGCTTGCTGCCGTCGCCGTGCTCGCCTTGGCGCTGACCTTGCCCCCGCTGCCCTCGCGCGCGGCCGCTGCATCGTCGGGCCTTGGAGTCGCCTTCCGCTTGCCTGGCCTTATGGCCGGAATGCTGGGAGTGGTGCTGCTCTTCGGCGGCCAGCAGACGTTCACAACCTATCTGCGGCCGTTCCTGGAGGCTGTGGGAGGCGCCGATACCAACGGGGTGGCGTTTGCCCTGCTCGTGTTTGGTGCAGCGGGTTTCCTCGGCACCCTTGCCGCTCCGGCTTTTCTCAAGCGGAGTGTCCGGCTTGCCCTTACCGGTTCGGCCGGAGCCCAGGCGATTTTCCTGGCATTGCTCTTTATGTTTGGGGGCGGGTCACAAGTCATCACTCTCGGCTTGATCGCCCTGTGGGGCTTCGCAACAGGAACGGTAGCCGTCGGGTGGTCCACGTGGCTGGCGGCAACCTATCCTGCGCACGCCGAGAGTGGCGGCGGAATCCTGGTCGCTGCCATCCAGGGCTCCATGATGCTCGGTGCCTTGGCCGGTGGTGGGCTCATCGACACCGTCGGAGCAACCGCGCCGCTGCTCGCCGCCGTCGTAATTCTCGTGGTGGGTGCAATCCACACATGGTTGGCCCTGCGGAAAGCGCCAGGGGCACGAACCGGTGGTTGAGCTTGTCGAAAGCCCGAGGGCTTCGACAGGCTCAACCACCGAAAGACCCTAGGCCATGGTGCTGAAACCCTCGGCGAGGTTCTTGGGGCCCTGGACAATGATCTGGTCGTCGTCGTAGAGGACCGTCTGCGCCGTGGTGTGGGTCCAGGCAGTCCCCGGCCGCTTCACTGCCACGATGGTGATGCCGTACTTGTCCCGCAGCCCGAGCACCCCCAGCGGCCGGTCGCGTGCTTCGGAGGGAGGCTGGGTGCGGATCATCACGAAGTCGTCCTCGAACTCCACGTAGTCCAGGATGGACCCGCGGACCAGGTGCGCCACCCGCTTGCCCATGTCGTGCTCGGGCCGGATGACGTTCGCGACGCCCAGCTGGCCCAGGATCTCGGCGTGCGGTTCGCTGATGGCCTTGGCCCAGATCTGCGGGTGCTTGAAGGTCAGCAGGCGCGAGGTGGTCAGGATACTGGCCTCAAGGTCGGTGCCGATGCCCACCACCACGCGGTCGAACTCGTGGACGGAGAGCTGCCGCAGGACTTCCTCCTTCGTGGAGTCGGCGCGGACCACGTGGGTGAGCAGGCCGTTGTAGGACTGCACGATTTCCTCGTTGCTGTCGATGCCCAGCACGTCGGTTCCCTGGGCTTCAAGCTCCAGTGCCAGCGAACCACCAAACCGGCCCAGGCCGATCACAGCCACGGAATCCGCCTGCGCCACGCGCCCGGCTCTGCGGGAGAACAAGTCCTTAGCCAATGAGGGGCCTTTCCTTCGGGTATTCGTACATAATCGGTCGGCCGCGGACGGCCAGTGCGGTGCCAAGGGTCACGGGGCCAAGGCGGCCGATAAACATCAGCAGGATCAGCACCACCTGCCCGGCCGGCGGCATCCCGGCGGTGATACCGGTGGACAGGCCCACCGTGGCAAAGGCGGAGACCACTTCGAAGAGGATCCGCTCCTGCCCGAAATCGGTGATCAGCATGAGGAACATCGTGGAGCCCACAATGAGCGCGATGGCCAGGAGCACCACCGTGATCGCCTGGCGGTGCACGGCCCGGGAGAGCCGCTTGCCGAAGATGTTCACCGCGGTGCCGCCGCGCAGTTCGGTGGCCAGGATGAAGAACAGGACGGCGAAGGTGGTGATCTTCAGGCCGCCGGCGGTTCCCGCCGGGCCGCCGCCGATGAACATCAGGATGTCCATGCCCATCCAGGACACGGGGTGCATCTGCGCGATGTCGATGCTGTTGAACCCGGCCGTGCGGGTGATGACGGACTGGAAGAACCCGCCCAGGATGCGGTCGCCGGGCGGGAGCCCGCCCAGGGTGGCGGGGTTGGTCCACTCGGCGGCCGTGAGGAAGGCCGTGCCACCGGCCAGCAGGACGGCGCTGCCCACCAGGACCAGTTTGGTGTTCATGCTCCAGAAAACGGGCCGGTACTGCCGCCGCAGCTCGAACAGGACGGGGAAGCCGACCCCGCCGATGATCACACCGCCGGCGATCGGCAGGCAGATCCAGGGGTCGCTGACGAAGCCCATGAGGTTGTCCGAGTACAGCGCGAAGCCGGCGTTGTTGAACGCGGAAATGGAATGGAAAACCCCGTGCCAGAGCGCTTCCCAGGGCTGGTAGCCGTAGCCCACCATGAAGCGCAGCATCAGGATCAGTGCCAGTGCGGTTTCCACGATGACCGTGATGAGGAAGACGCCCAGCAGGACACGGCGCACGTCGCCAAAGCCGTGGCTTTTGGTTTCGGCGGCGGCCAGCATCCGGGAGCGCAGGCCCAGCCGGCGGGCCATCAGGACCCCCAGGAGGGTGCCGAAGGACATGACGCCGAACCCGCCCACCTGGATCAGCGCCAGGATGACTGCGTGCCCGAATCCGCTCCAGAACACCGGAGTGTCCACGGTGATCAGCCCGGTGACGCAGACGGCGGACGTGGCCGTGAAGAGGGCTTCCATCAGGGACGCGCCGCCGTCGCCGGCTTTGGCCACCGGCAGCATGAGCAGGCCGGTGCCCACGGCAATCGCCAGCGCGAAGCCCAGGACAATCACCTGGGCGGGATGCCGGGGAACCAAGCGCCGGACCAGCCGTTGCAGGGTGGACAGCTGCCGCTCCTGGAAGGCTGCGGCGGACCGGCCGTAGCCGGAAAGGACCGTACTTGGCTTTTGTCTCCGGCGGCGCGGGGCAGGGCTTCGCTGGTAAGCCTTCAGGTGCATAGGCGTCACGTTAGCACCACAGCGGACGACGCCGGCGCCACCGTCCGCGGTCAGCGACGGCGGCTGCCGTCCCGGCTTAGCTTCAGCCAGCCCTCAGGTCCGGCTGTCCGTGCCCTGCTCTTCCTTGTCCGCTTTGTCCGCCGTTGCGCCCGGGGAGGTCCCGCCGTCGTCCGGCTTAGGGGCGTCGTCCTTGTGGCGGGCTTCCTGGAGGTGGTGCTCCAACTTCTCTTCGGCGTCGCGGCGGCGCTGGCCGACGGTGCGCATCTGTTGCGTGGTCGGGGAGGTGTGGGCGTGCAGGTGCTGCCCGTGGGTCCCTTCGTTACCGCTTGTGTTGTTGTTCATGAGGAAATCCTTGCACTGCGGGTCTGCGTCAGGAAGACCTGCTGATATCGCACCCATCCGCCCGGGTTCCGGCTCCGAACTACTTGCAAGGTTCTGTCGCCGCGCGCTGCCGCGCGGCGCTGAAACCCGGGTCCGTGGGTTCTTCAGCAGGAGGTTTACAGATATGAGTGTGCCGAATTGCCGCCGTTTCCTTTCGGAATGCATCACCCGTGACCCGGACAAGCAGCCGGGCCTGCGCGAGGACGAGGTATACGGGCTGTACCTGAGCTGGTGTTTCCTCAATGCCGAGGAGCCAATTGCCAGCGCCTCGCTGTGGATCGCCATGCGCCGGCAAACCCGGGTTGAGCCGCACGTCCGCGGCGGCCAGCTGGTGTGGCCGGGGCTGTCAATGACCGGTCCTGCGGCGGTGGACTACATCTTGTCGAGCCAGCCCAGCTTGGTGTGACCCCAAAGCTGCCCGAAGGAAAAGCAAAGAAGGCCGGGCTGGACCCGAAGTATTCGGATCCAGCCCGGCCTTCGTTCTGATCGCTCAGTTTTACCGGAGTTCGATGTCCAGTGCCTGGAAGTCGTCGGCGGCGTGGCGGCCCACCAGCAGGCGGAACGTGCCCTGCTCAAATTTCCAGCCGCCGTCGTAATGGCCGAAGGACCGTGCCGGGATCCGCACTTCCACGCTTTCCGTACCTCCCGGCGCCAGGTGCGTTCCCGCGTAGCCGGCGAGCCAGCGGACGGGGCGCTCCACGGCGGAGCCGGGGCGGTCCAGGTACACCTGCACCGTTTCACGGCCGGTGCGCTTGCCAGTGTTGCGGACCGGTACGTGCACCACGACGTCCTCTCCGGCGGTTACGTACTGGGGCGCGTGGGCTGTTCCCAGTTCGAAGGTGGTGTAGCCCATGCCGAAGCCGAACGGCAGGGCAGGAGCGGCGCCGCCGGCAGCTTCCTGCTTGAGCCAGGCCCGGTAGCCAACGTGGATGCCTTCCGAGTAGACCACCTTGCCGTCCACCGGTGTGGTGTTCGATACCGGAACGTCCTCCAGGGCTGCGGGCCAGGTGGTGGGCAGGCGGCCGCCAGGCTCTTCGACGCCGAGGAGGATGTCCGCGATGGCACGGCCGAACTCCTGGCCGCCGAACCAGCCGAGCAGGACGGCTCCCACCTTGTCGAGCCACGGCATGAGGACCGGCGAACCGGAGTTGACCACGACGACGGTGCGCGGGTTGACAGCGGCAACAGCTTCGACCAGTTGGTTCTGCAGGCCGGGAAGGTCAAGGTCCTTGCGGTCAAAGCCCTCGGACTCGATCGCGGCGCTGGTTCCCACCACCACGACGGCAACGTCCGCGGCCTTTGCCGCTTCCACTGCCGCGTCAATATCGGCCTGGGGGTCCTCCACGACGGTCTCCTCGCCCAGGAGGATGGCGGTGAACGGGATGACCTGCTGCTTGGGCAGCTCGTAAACGGCCTCGATGCGCACCGCTTCGCCCGCAGCGGTTTCCACGGGGTGGACGGTCTTGGGCGGGTCGAAGAGCGCGGCGCCGAGCACGTCGGTGTCATCCTCGATCCCGCCGTTAAACACTTCCTCGCCCTGCAGCGAGAAACGGATGTGGCCCACCGTTCCCACGCCCAGGTGATGGATGCCTGCCGTGGGGGCAGTCCAGTCAGCTTCCATGCGGATGGCGGCGGCACCCTCCGGGATCCCGACGCCGAACCAGATCAGGTGGGACGCGAGCCGGTCCTCACCGGAAATTTCCGAACCGTCCTCGGACAGGAAGGTCACCCGCAGGCCGGGAACGCCGGAGACGGGGTTGTGCAGCGAGGTGCGCGGGAAAGCCTGCAGGCCTTCGGCTACCTTGGCTCCGCGGGCGTAGCTGACGCTGACGCTTTCCGGCAGGGCTTCGCGCAGCCCCTCCAGGGGAGAGACGGTGTACTTGGGCATGACGGTGGCGCTGCCGCCGCCCTGCGTGCGGGCCTCTTCGGCGTTGTGGCCGCTCACTGCAACGCTGGCAAGGGCTGACGGGTCAAGGGGCAGGAGTCCGTCCTTGTTGCGGACCAGGACGGCGCCCCGGACCGCTACTTCACGGGCGACGGCGGCGGCGTCGAGGGCCGGCGGAAGGTCGGCCACCGCGGGGGAGACGCCTTCAAGCGATCCGACGCGGGCAGCCAGGCGGAGGATGCGGATGACTTTTTCCAGGATGGCGGCGCGGCTGACGCGGCCGTCCTCGACGGCTGCGAGCAGTTTGGGTCCCCAGTGGCCGACCGGGCCGGGCATCTCGAGGTCCTGGTGGGCGTTGGCCGCTTCGACAGACCGCACGCCGGTCCAGTCCGAGACAACGACGCCGTCAAAGCCCCATTCTGTGGACAGAGGGGTCTTGAGGAGGTCATTCTCGCTGGCCGTGGTGCCGTTGATGGAGTTGTAGGAGCTCATCACCAGCCAGGCGCGTGCTTCGGTGATGGCGTCTTCGAAGGCTGCGAGGTAGAGCTCACGCAGCGGGCGCTCGTCCACCACGGAATCGACGGTGAAGCGGTCCGTTTCGGCCTCGTTGGCCAGGTAGTGCTTGGGTGTTGCCCCGATGCCCATGGACTGCACGCCGGCCACGTAGCCGGCGGCCAGGGTTGCGGTGAGCCGGGGGTCTTCGCTCATGCACTCGAAGTGCCTTCCGCCCAAAGGTGAGCGGTGCAGGTTGATGGTGGGGCCAAGTACGGCGTGGACGCCCTTGCGGCGGGCTTCCTGGCCCAGGACCTGGCCGTAGCGGCGTGCAACGTCCACGCTCCAGGTGGCGGACAGGGCGGACGACGACGGCAGGGAGACTGAGTCGTGCCGCTCGTCGAAGTCTTCACCACGGACCCCCGACGGGCCGTCGGAGAGGACGACGCGGGAAAGGCCGATGGAAGGAAGGGCGTGGGTTGCCCAGACATCCGCGCCCGTCAGGAGCTGGATCTGCTGTTCAAGGGGGAGGCTTTCGGCCAGTTCGCGGATGCGTGCTTCGGCGTCGGGCGAACCTGCGGGCGGGGCAGTTACGGCAGGGGACAGGGTGGGGTTCATCTATTTGACTCCTTTGATGCGGGTGACGAGGACGGCGCCGATGATGCCGACGACGGCCCCGCCGATGAAGAGTGCGGGGTAACCGCCGAGGGTGATAACGGGGAACGCGATGGCCGGCACCAGGGACTGGGGCAGTGCCTGGGCGATGTTGAAGACACCAAAGGTTTTCGCGTTCTCGCTCTGGTCCTTGGGCAGCAGGTCGGTGATGAGGGCAACGTCCACGGCTCCGAAGCAGCCCAGGCCGAGGCCGGTGATTGCCTGTCCCACCAGGACCTGGTCGGTGGTGGTGCTGGTGGCGATGACGACCAGGCCGAGCATCACGATGATTGCCGAGGCGATGACCATAGCCTTGCGCTTGCCGATGCGGTCGCTGATCCAGCCTCCGGCGAGGCTGGTGAGGACGGTGCCGGCGGAGTTGACCAGGGTTGCCTGGAAGACCAGGGCGGTGACATCCGCTTCGGCGACCTTGAGGTGGTCGATGAAGAAGTACGGCAGGTAAAGCAGGCCCGCGCAGTACCCGATGTACACCAGGAACTTGGTGAACCAGGCCCACCCCAGTCCGGGGTTGGTGCGGGGGTCGAAGTAGAACGAGCCCGCGATCTCCTTCAAGTTCAGCGGGGCAGGCTTCTCGGTCAGGACCCGGTCTTTGAACGTGAAGGCAAAGGCGATGGCCACCACGGTGCCGATGATGCCGGGCACCACTGCCATCTGCAGTGCGTTATCGAACAGCTGCGCAAGGAATGCGGCGGCAACCAGGCCGAGGGGAAGCGTCATGCCAATCAGGCCGGAGAGACGGCCGCGTTCGGTGGGGCCGGCCTGGTCAGGAAGCGTGGCAACCAAGGCAGAAAGGGCGGCATTGAAGCCGAGCTGCGTAAACAGCCAGGCAACCAGCACCCCGATGACATCGGTGGCCGAACCCAGGAAGAACAGCGACACGAGCCCCACCAGGGAACCGCCAACAATCCAGGGCTTGCGCATACCGAACCGGGATGTGGTGCGGTCGCTCAGCCTCCCGAAGAACGGGTTGGCCAGCAGCGCTGCCAGGGCGCCGACGCCGGCCACCAGGCTCAGGGCGCCCGCCCGGGTTTCCGGGGTGGTGATCTCGGAAACCTTGATGGCCAGCACCACAAGCGCCGGAGCCAGCACAGCCATCCAGAGCCCGGCGCTGGCGATGGGCATGCCGATGACGTAGGCACGGGGTGCCTTGACCGGCGAGGGGGCGCCGGTTCCGGCGGTGGTGTCTGCTGTGCTGCTGCCCAAGGCACCGCTGGCCGGAGATGCAGCGGGATCTTGGGAAATGGTCATATCGGCCACATTGCCTCCTGATGAAAGCGACCCTCCGTTGGGCCGTGAAAAGGATCATATACACAAAAACCAAGTAAGACTAGGTTTTCGGGGGAGGCGTGTGAAATAAACTGTCGTGATGCCGACATCAAAGCCGCGTGGCCAGTACGCCAAAGGAGCGGAGCGCCGGGAGCAGATCATCCAGACAGCAACGGATGTCTTCGCCACTGAAGGCTTTGAAGGTGCGGCGCTGAAAAGGGTGGCCGAGCTCGTAGGTGTTAAGGAAGCCACCCTGTTCCACTACTTCAGGGGCAAACAGGAGCTGCTGACTGCCGTCCTGTCCGAGCGGGACCGGCGGGTCCTCAATACTGCCGATGACGCCAAGACAGGACTCCGGCTGCTGGCGCCCGTCGCAGAACGGAACCGCAACGAACCCGGACTCACCACGCTGTACGCCGTGGCCTCAGCGACGGCCAGCGACCCCGGGCACGACTCACACCCGTATTTCGAGGACCGCTACGCCATGCTTGTGACGGAGTTGGGCGAGGACATCCAGCGCCGCCAGGATTCGGGTGAAGTGCGCAACGATGTTCCCGCGCAGGCACTCGCGAGGCTGGTCATCGCAGCCTTTGACGGACTGCAGCTGCAATGGCTCTACGACAAGAAGGTGGACATGGCCGGCGGCCTGACCCAACTCACCGACATCCTCATGAAGCCGCCCTCCGGGAAGTAAACAGCTACCTCTTAGTCCCTGTTCCGCTGCCTTTCGGCCTCCTTGCGTTGCTTTTCAGCTTCCTCCTGTGCCTCTTCCAGCAGCTTTTCGGCCTCCTTCTGCGCCTCCTCGCGCTGCTTCTCAGCCTCTTTTTGCGCCTCTTCGAGCCGCTCCTGTTCGTCCTTGGTCAGCGGCCGATCGGTTGCAGGGGGCGTCGGCGCCGGTGCCAGGGCTGCTTCCAGGTCACTCCTGATCGTGCTGATGGCCGCCTCGATCCGGGCCTTCCGCTGCTGCGAGACCTTGCCCTGCTCCGTAGCGGCTGCCACGTCCCGGTTCAGCTGCTGAAGCTCGGCCAGCGCCGACGGGAAGTCCTGTGCCGCAGCCAGTTCCTTTGCCGAGGCCACGCGCGTCTGCAGCTGGCCGGCCACCGCAGTGTCCAGGTCAGGCGCAGGAGAGCATCCCGACAGCAGGGCCGCGCCAAGGCAAGCGCCAAGGACGGCGGTCGTCAGCTTTCGGCGGGGATGGCGGTTCATGGCCTGACGCTTTCTTCGAGTTCCTTGAAGTGCTCGCCCAGCTGCCCGGGGATCGCCGGTCCCGGATCCACCGGCGCGGGCTGCGGCCGCTGGAGGGACGTCAGCAGGACTGCCCCGAGGATGAGAACGACGACGGCGGCAGCGGCCAGGATCCCCAGGCGGCGGCGCCGCATGGGGCCGGGTTTGTCCCCGAGACGCTTCCGGGCAGGCTTCGGGTGTGCCGAGGCAGGTGCCCGCGCCGGTAACTGTGGGGCAGGCTGCCAGGACGTGGCGTTGGTGGCCTGGCTGTCGGAGAGGACGGGCAAGCTGCTTCCCTGCGCGGCAGGGCTCCCCGCCACGCGGTACCCGGCGTCACCCGCGTCCAGGATCCGCGTGGCCGGGTGGGACGATGCGACGGCAGTCGGAGCCTCGCCTGCTCCTCCCGCCGGCACGCTCCAGCCGGCCGTTCCCAGTATCCTTGCCACCTCCGCGGCATCCGGCCTGTCCTGCGGGTCCAGGGATGTCATGCCGGTCAGCAGCGACTTCCACTGCGGGCCAAGGGAATCGGGAACGTCCGGGAGCCGGGAGAGCCGTGCCACCGCGGCTTCGAGCGGAGGCCCGGGAAATGCCACCGTCCCCGTGAGGGCCTCCAGCAGCACCAGGCCCAGCGAGTAGATGTCCGCCGGCGGTCCCACCGTGTCCCCGCGGGCCTGCTCCGGACTCAAGTAGGCCGCTGTTCCCGGAACCATGTTGGTGGCGGTGAGCCGGGCGCCGTCGAGCATTCTTGCAATCCCGAAGTCGGCAAGCTTGGGCCGCAGCGGGGAGTCTGCCGCGTAGCGGGTCAGCAGGATGTTCGCGGGTTTCACGTCGCGGTGCACCACGCCGCGCTGGTGGATGTAATGCAGTGCTTCAGCCAGTTCGGCTCCCAGCCGCGCCGCTTCGCCCCCGGCCAGCGGCCCGGCTGCGAGGTGGCGGCGAAGGTCGGTTCCGTTAACAAGTTCCATGACCAGGAAGGGCACTTCCCTGTGGCCCCGGAGCAGAGTGCCGGTGTCGAAGAGTGTGACCAGGCCGTGGTGGTTCAGCTGGGCGAGCATCCGGGCTTCAGCCTGCTGCCGGGCCAGTTCCTCGGGGTCGGTGAGGTCCTCCCGGAAGATCTTCAGGGCCACCTCCCGGCCTAAAACCACGTCCGTCCCGCGGTAGACGCTTCCCATGCCGCCGTGGCCAAGGACTTCCTCCACCCTGTAACGCTCGCGGAGGATGGTGCCGGCCAAACCGGTATCCGTATGTTCGGTCATGGTTGATGCCTTCCGTCCAGCACCTACTCTAGCCATGCCAGGCGCGCGGAAGCGGCTATGAATAGACCACCTGAGCCTACGGGTTGGCTGCCCGGCTGCCGTGGGGGATAACGACGTCGTCCGCGGCGCGCGCGGCGGCCGGGAACAGCAGGAGCAGCAGGCCCAGGCCCACGGCGGCGCCCGCCAGCTGGGCGACCACAAACGGGGGTACGGAGCCGGGGGCGATGCCGGCGAAGGTGTCGCTGAAGATCCGGCCTACGGTCACTGCGGGGTTGGCGAACGAGGTTGAGGAGGCGAACCAGTACGCCGCCCCGATATAGGCGCCCACGGCGGGTGCGGCGAGGGCGCCGCGGTTCGTGGCGGCGAGGGCGAAGATCAGCAGGACCAGCCCGGCGGTGGCCACGACTTCGCTCATCAGGTGCCCGCCGCTTGCCCGGTCCTTGGCGGAGAAGGAGGTCCCGACGTCGAACATCGCGTTGGCGAGCACGCTGCCACCGATGGCCCCGGTTACCTGGGCGGCGACGTAGGCGCCGAGGTCCGGCAGGGTCAGGCCCGAATGGCTGCGCCGGCCGAGGAACCAGTCTGCCAGGGAGACGACGGGGTTGAAATGCGCTCCGCTGACCGGGCCGAACACCAGGATCAGCACCGTCAGGCCAAGGACCGTGGCGGTGCTGTTCTGGAGCAGCTGCAGGCCCACGTCGTTGGGGGAGAGCTGCTGGGCGGCGATCCCGGACCCCACGACGATGGCAACGAGCAGGGCGGTGCCGAGCAGTTCGGCGACGGCGCGGCGCCACAGCGGCGGCTGGTTCAAAGTCATGCCACCAGCTTGACGCACCAAGAATAGCTCAGTCAAAATTGAATCAATGAAGATTGAGCCAGCTTCCGACTTTGAAGCGCGCGTCGCCCGGCATGCGGCCCTCGCCGACCCGGCGCGCCTGCGCATCGTTGATCTCCTGACGCTCGGGGATTTCTCGCCCACGGAACTGCAGGCCGAGCTGGACATGTCCTCCAGCCTGCTCGCACACCACCTCAAAACCCTGGAGGACGCCGGGCTCGCAACCCGGCACCGCTCCGAGGCGGACAGGCGCCGCAGCTACCTCCGGCTGGCCGCCGGGGCGCTGGACGGGCTGGTTCCCGGCGCGGTCCACGGCGCGCAGCGGGTCCTGTTCGTCTGCACGCGCAACAGCGCCCGCTCCCAGCTGGCCGCAGCCCTCTGGAGCCAGGCGAGTGCCGTCCCTTCAGCGTCCGCCGGGACGCACCCCGCGGACCGCATCGCCCCCGGGGCCGTCGACGCCGCCCGCCGCCACGGGCTCCACCTTCCCGCCGTCGCGCCCCAGGCACTGGATGACGTCGCCGGTGACGCGGATTTTGTGGTGACTGTATGCGACAACGCGCACGAGGAACTGACCGGGCTGGCGGGAATCCACTGGTCCATCCCGGACCCGCTGCGCCTCGGCACCAAGGACGCCTTCGACGCTGCCTTTGCGGACATCGCCAGCCGGGTCGCGGACCTCGCCCCCCGCATTACCGCTGCCTGATACAGCCGGGGAGCTTTTCACAACCACATATTGACATTTATCAATGTACGGCCAGATACTCGCTATATCGATCATCATCAATGTTTGGTTCGAGAGTGTCAGCACGGCCGCAGTCCAACCCAACCGATACCAGGAGACAACCCGTGAGCACCGAAACCGCCAAGAAGCCCTCCGTCCTGTTCGTCTGCGTCCACAACGCCGGCCGTTCCCAGATGGCAGCCGCGTTCCTCAGCACGCTTGGCAAGGGCCAGATCGAGGTCCGCTCCGCCGGGTCCCAGCCCGCCGAAAAGATCAACCCCGCCGCCGTTGAAGCCATGGCAGAGCTGGGCATCGACATGTCCGCCGAGGTGCCCAAGGTCCTCACCACCGAGGCCGTCAAGGAGTCCGACGTGGTGATCACCATGGGCTGCGGCGACGAGTGCCCGTACTTCCCCGGCAAGCGCTACGAGGACTGGGTGCTGGAGGACCCGGCCGGCAAGGGCGTCGAGTCCGTCCGCCCTATCCGCGATGAGATCAAGAGCCGCATCGAGGGCCTGATCGACTCCCTGACCCCGGCCGTCAAGTAACCCGGATCTGACAGGGGAGGGGGTGAGCCTCATGACCAACGGATGCTGCGGCGACTCAGGTTGCTGCGACGACGAGGACTGCTGCTGACCCCCACCCAACTAGGTAGCAGTAAGTGTCGTTTTGGGGCCTCAAAACGACAGTTACTGCTACCTAGTTGGGCAACCCGGCCGCTAACAGCACCGCACCACCATTACGGATGAACGAGGACACCATGGATGCAGCGAAGAACCTTCCAGTCGGCGTGATCGGCGCCGGGCCCGTTGGCCTGGCCGCCGCCGCCCACCTGCTGGAGCGGGGCCTGGAACCGCTGATCTTTGAAGCAGGTACGACGGCGGGCGCGGCCATCGAGCACTGGCGCCACATCCGTCTTTTCTCACCGTGGCGGTTCAACACGGACGCCGCCGCCATCCGCCTCCTGGAAGCCGCCGGCTGGGAAGCGCCCCGGCCTACAGCACTGCCCTACGGCGGGGAGCTGATCGACAAGTATCTTGCGCCCCTGGCCGCCCTTCCGCAGATCTCTTCCCGCCTGCAGACCGGCGCACGCGTCACCGCCGTCACCCGGCAGGGCCTGGACAAGACCCACATCAAAGGCCGGGACACCACACCCTTCGTGGTGCGCGTCGAGCACGCCGACGGTGAAACCCGGGACCACACCGTGGCAGCGGTCATCGACGCCTCCGGCACCTGGTCCACCCGCAACCCGCTGGGCACCTCGGGCCTTCCAGCTATCGGCGAAGAAGCAGCAGGGGAGCGGATCTCGGCGCCGCTGCCCGACGTTGCCGGCCGTGACCGTGCCGCCTTTGCCGGCCGCCGGGTCCTGGTGGTCGGTGCCGGACACTCCGCCGCCAACACCCTCATCAACCTTTCTGACCTCGCCAAGGAAGTGCCGGACACCCGGATCCTGTGGGCCGTCCGTGGCGCAACTGCGGACAAGGTCTACGGCGGAGGCGACCTCGACGGGTTGCCTGCCCGCGGCCAGCTGGGCGGCCGGGTCCGCCGGCTCGTAGAGGCCGGAAAGATCGAACTGCACACCGGCTTCGGGATCAGCTCGATCAAATTTCTGGACTCCTCCGTCACCGTCGGCGCGGTGGACGGCCGCACCCTCGAGGCCGACGTCGTGGTTCCGTGCACGGGGTTCCGCCCTGACCTGGACATCCTGCGCGAGCTCCGCCTCAACCTGGACCCCGCCGTCGAAGCGCCGATGGAACTGGGCCCGCTGATCGACCCCGAATTCCACTCCTGCGGCACTGTCCCGCCGCACGGAGCGAAGCTGCTCGCCCACCCGGACAAGGACTTCTACATCGTGGGGATGAAGTCTTACGGCCGGGCACCCACCTTCCTGCTGGCCACCGGCTACGAGCAGGTCCGCTCCGTGACCGCCGCCCTCGCCGGCGACCAGGAATCAGCCGACGCCGTCCACCTCGAACTCCCCGAAACCGGGGTCTGCTCCACGGACGCCGGCACCAGCTGCGACGTCCCCGCCACGGCGCTGGCGGCAGAGGCCTCAGAGTCCGGTTGCTGCGCCGCACCCGAACCGGTGCTGGTGGGCTTCCCCACCGGCCTGGCCCACGGCCGCTCCGGCACCGCCAACTGAAAAGGAAACAACCTCCTCATGGCCCAGGAATGGCCGGACGGGCCCGTTGTCGTCGGCGTTGAATGGAACTTTTCCGAGCACCTGGTCCGCACTGCAGCGGCCCTCGCGGCGGCAATGGGAGAGCACCTGATCTGCGCGTTTGTCGATCCGGCCAGCTACCTCACGGAATGGGCGCCGGTGAACCAGCGGATAGCACTGTCCCTGGATCCGAGCATCAACGAAGAAGCCGAGTTCCCTTCAGCGCACCTGCAGCGGAGGCTTGAAAATGTTCTCGGGGAGCCGGGGGAGTCCTGGTCCTTCCGGGTACTGAACGGCGATGTTTCCAAGGCCCTGAACCGCCTGGCCAGGAACACCGATGCGGCGCTGCTCGTGGTGGGCGCCGGCCGGCCGGGGTCCGTGGCGTGGCTGGACAGGGTCCTTGAGGGATCCGTGCCTGCCGCCCTGATCCGGCATCAGCAGCGGCCCGTCCTCGTTGTTCCGGAGGGCGGGTAGGCGGGTCGTGAGCGTACGACGGCGGCACGCGGTTTGCGCTTATTGGTGCGGACCGGGTGGGCTACTTGTGGGCGAGGCGCAGCTTTGCCGCCCGTTCCACAAGGAGCGGTACGTAGTCCCGGACGGGCCCGTCGTCGAGCAGGCCGTGCTCTTCGGCAACCACGTCTTCAATGAGGGAGCGTTGGTGTTGGGGGAACCGCTCGGCCAGCCGGTCGATGACAGCCATCAGCGCTTCAGGTTCTTTGGTCATCCCCAAAGCTTCGGGCCTGCCGGCCGGGAGAGTCAACAACCATTTTTAATCGCCGCGCTCATCTGGGATCGCTGACGCCGTCGTACGTAGGATCGTCCACTCGTTGACCAAATTGCTTGCCTGTAACGTCAGTTTTGGAAAGCCCGTCGGTCCCCCACCGGCGGGCTTTCTTCGTCCCCGCACAGTGCTTCCAGTTCGCTCAGTACTGACAGCCTGTTGCTGCTCTTGCAGGGTGGGTGTAGCAGAAGCGAGCATTGGTCATGGAAGACCTGCGGCAGGCAGCCACCATGCTCTTAGGGCGTGCGGATGTGTCCTTGATTGACCTTTGGATCTCCTATTGGAACCACGGCGGGCGCTGCCATCCCTTCGAATTCGACGCCTTTATTTATGGCATTCTGGTTGTCCGCTGGTTTGATGTGGAAGCTCTCGCATCCGCGCTTGAAGAACTCTCCGTGGACGCGGCCTGAAGTCACTTACGAATGCAGCGCGAAGTCCTCCAGCGCCCACGCCAGGATTTTCAGGTCAAAGGCGTCAAGAACCATGAGGTCGTAAAGGCAGGCGTCGAACTCAACCAAGCCTGCGTTCCCGCCGTTTCCCCAGTACCAGCCCCACAGAACCGGAAGTGAGGAGGCATCGTCGCGGACGAGAGCCTTCGCCTGTGCCAAAGGATCCAGCATGAGAACCTACCCACTGCCGCCGGCACCGAAATGCAAGGCGAAAGACAGTAATTCAAAGGCCTCCGCAGCGGAAGCGTCCTTTCATGGTCCCAGATTCCGCCCCGCAAGTAACCCCTTGACAGTGTTCAACCTAAACCTGCAAAGCAGCCAAGCGGCTATGGAGGTCCTAGTTGTCGGCGCGCTGGGCGTCCAGCCACTGACGCACCACGTCCAGCACCTCGTCCGGATCAGAGGTGGCAAACCTGTTCGGCTCCCCGGCCGTCGCCTTGCCGTACGTGATCCGGGCCCTGAAACTGGACCCGCCGTTTGGCTCAAGCCAGGTCCGGATCACCATCGTCTCGCCGCTCAGGGCGTCCCCGCCCCCGTCCGCGGCGCCTGTGCCGCCGTCGTCCGTCATGATGTCCCCCAACTATCGTTCGTCTACCTGCCCCGATCCTGCGGCATAAGCATCAGGAACGTGCGGGATTTTCTGAAAGATTGGCGCAAGGTTGGGCGGCGCGGGGGTGAAAACGCTTCAGGTCCGGGCTCTGCGCTTGACCCAGCCCCAGGCGGCTGTGGCGGCGAACAGCACCAGGCCAATGAGGGCCAGCCACAACAGGCCCTCGATGATGAAGCCCAGGATGGACAGAACAAGCCAGATGATCAGCAGTGTGATGATGAGTCCCATGTCCGAAGCCTAGTCCCAAGACACTGGCACGGACACGGGCGGTACAGCTACCCGGGCGTCGTCCCGCCCCCGCTCTTTTGGGCGAGCCGCTGGAGTTGCCAGTCATGCACCTCCGGAAGCCAGTCCAACGGGGCCAGTGGACCAACCCGCGGGTCATCGGGAGCACGGCCGTCCCGCAAGGCCTGCACGTACGCGCGGTCCAACGCGATGCGTGCCCGCACTTGTTCAGCTCCGCCCACTGAGCCGTGCCCGGGGATGACCGCATCAGCGGCGTCTGCAACGCCGTCGAACAGCCCTAACGCGGCAAGGTAGTCGCCCAGCGGATCCGCGGCCTCCAGATCGAGGAACGGCATCAGGATGTCCGAGAGCATGTCGCCGGCGACCAGGACCCGGCGCTCCTCGATCAACAGCGCACCATGGCCCGGGGCATGGGCCTGATGCTCGATGATCCGTATTCTGGGGCCCTCCCAGGGAAGGTGGGCAGCGCCGGCGGGCAGGCCGGTGATAAGGCCGAGCAGATCCATCGGGATCTCGTCGGCGTACTCCGGCGGCAGCCCCTCGGCTACGCGCTCCTTCCAGTCCGCGCTGGCCAGCACATCCCGGATCGAGGCGGCGCAGCGGGCCGTGCCATAGCGGGGCGCGTCGCCAAAGTCCGGGTGCCAGAGCACGTGGTCCCAGTCCGGATGCGTGGAGAAGCCTGCCACCACGGGCTGGCCCAGCCGGCGGAGGTCGTTGGCGAGGTCCGCCATTTCGCCGCTGGTGATGCCGGGGTCGATAAGCAGCACACCGTCCCGGCCCTGCACCACAACGGAATTGCTCTGGATGAACTCGCTCTCGTGGACCAGAACGCCCTCAGCCACTTCCTTCAGCATCGAATGCCTTCCGCTTGTGGGGTGGAACCGCTAGTGGAGACGGTAGGGCCTGCCGGGAGCGGGAGGCAAGCGCCATGGGACGTTCCCCACAGCCAGCCCTTTTGCTCCGTGGGAGCGGGTGCAGACTTTGGGCCCCGCGCTACGATGGGTTGGTGACGTATCCACGGCCCCGTATCCCGCGCTCCTGCGCGGAAGCGGCCGAGGCCTTCCCGAAGCGGCTGCTGCTGACAAAGCGCGCCAGCGGAACCAACGGGTGGATGAGCTCCTGGGGTACCAACGCGCACGGCGAAATCGCCGGCTGCCCGCCACCACGGACCTAGCCCGCGTCCGCCTCTCTCGAACAGGGACCACGGACGTGTTGTTCTGCGTGCCCAAACTCAACGAGAGCGTCCTAATGTCACCTGATTCTTCTTTCCTGCCCGTCAACCAGCAGCCGCATTCGATCTGGCGCGGTATCCATCAAACGCTCAAACAGGACACGGTGGGCGGTGCGTTGCTGCTCGGCGCCACTGTTCTAGCACTCGTCCTCGCGAATTCCGGTGCTGCCGGCTGGTACTCAGCGCTGCGCGACTTCACCTTCGGTCCCGAGTCCTTGCACCTGAACCTCAGCGTCGGTGCCTGGGCAGCGGACGGGCTGCTGGCGATCTTTTTCTTCGTCGTGGGACTGGAGTTGAAGGAGGAATTTGTTGCCGGAAAGCTCCGGAACCCGAAGACCGCCATCGTCCCGATCGCGGCCGCTGCCGGGGGAGTAATAGCCCCCGCCCTGATCTTCGTCCTGGTAAACCTGTCTGCCGGAGGCGACGCGTTGAAGGGCTGGGCGATCCCTGCCGCCACGGACATCGCTTTCGCCGTTGCAGTGCTGGCCGTCGTCGGCAGGCACCTGCCGCCGGCGCTGCGGACGTTCCTGCTGACGCTGGCGGTGGTTGACGATCTGCTGGCCATCACGATCATCGCGGTGTTCTACACCAGCAGCATCGATGTCCTGGCCCTCGCCTTGGCTCTTGTCCCGCTGGCGCTGTTTGCTCTTGCCGTGCAGCGCGGAGTCCGGGCGTGGTGGGTGCTGATACCGCTGGGTGTTGCCACCTGGGCGCTGGTCCATGCCTCCGGCGTCCACGCCACGGTGGCAGGAGTGCTGTTGGGCTTTATGGTCCCTGTGATTGCGACCAGGCGCGCCCGGGTGAATGCCGGGACAGGGGCAGACGGTTCCCCGGTTTATGAGGGACTGGCTGCCCACTTCGCTGACCGGTGGAGCGTGGTTTCCTCAGGCGTGGCCGTGCCGCTGTTTGCCTTCTTCTCGGCCGGCGTCGCGTTCGGTGGCCTGGACGGACTTGCCCAGTCGTTTACGGACAGCATCGCCTTGGGCATCATCGCCGGGCTCGTTGTGGGCAAGGTCCTGGGGATCACCGGCACGACGTATCTCGTGACACGCTTCCGGGGCATCAGCCTCGATGACAGTATCCGCTGGGCCGACCTCGTGGGCATGGCTTTCGTGGGCGGCATCGGATTCACCGTTTCACTGCTGGTTGGAGAACTTTCCTACGGCGCCAACGGTGACGCAGGAGACAGGGTCAAAGTCGGCGTGCTGGCAGGGTCGCTCGTCGCCGCAATCATCGGGGCCCTGATCCTGGCTAAGCGCGACCGGTATTACCGCCATCAGGCGCGCACTCCCGTTACGGAAGCAGAGTCCCAGTAGGCCTCCGCTAACCGCTGGAGACAACGCCCGGATCCGGCAGGGGCAGTGGGCGCCAGTCCGCAACAAGCCCGCTCGATGCGTAGGACAGCTTGATGTTTACGTTGTACGTGCCCGGGCGCTTGAGGTCGGGCACCCAGATCTCGGCAACCCCGGCGTCGTGCGGGGTAGCGCCCACCACCCGGTACGCGAGGTTCTCTGCCTGCCATGTGTGCGGAACGTCCAGTCCGTCCAGGGACCACGTCAGGAGCAGGGGAATGTTTTGCAGTCCCTCGAGGTCCACCCGGACTGCCACGGTCCAGCCGTGTGGATCCTCGCCCTCCGGGCCGGAAGTTGCCTCAACTTCCTCGAGGGCCTGGGCCAGCTCCTCAGCCACGCGTGCCGGCGGAAGCTGCGTGCCGGCGTCGTCAACTGCCTCGATCACCAGCGACCTCGCGGTGTACTCCCGCGCACGGGGCGCGTAGGCCTGCATGGGCGGCTGCGCCACCACATCATCGAGGAACTCCTCGGAAATGGAGGTCAACGCCGGGATGGTCTCCGGCGGCGGGCTGGGGGAGGGCGACGGGCTGCCGGATGAGGTGCTGATCGACGGCGTCGGGCTGCTGGTCGCTGTGGTGAAGGTTGGCGAGGGGCTGGGGGTTGGTGTCGTTGTCGTAAACGTGGGCAAGGGTTTGACGGTCGGCGTGGGCTCCGGAACCAGCGTCGGCACCGGAACCAAGGTTGGCTTCGGAAGGACGGGCGTGGCCGGCAGCCAGCCAAGGGACGCGGCGTCCGGGACGGGAGCGAGGGGCAGGTCCTTGCCGATGCCCTCCGGGGCAAAGCCGGTGAGCGTGGTGCGTTTGATGATGTGGATGGACTCGATCCGGGCGAGGTCCTCGTCGGCCGGCGGGAAGATCTTCTCCCAGAAGTTGATGACGCCCAGGAGGGCCGCCGCCAGCGCGCCGGCAGCGATGATGAGCTCTCTGGGGCGCCGGTACCAGGGAGGTCGCGGTTCCGGTCTGCGCTTTCTGGCCACGTCACTGCCTCCTCCCAAGTCCACCGCAGCACGCGTTACTGCCGCGTTACTGCCCGGGTGCAGAAGGCAACGTACGACGGCGGCCCGCGCCCGGCGTCGTACCTCACGACAGTGCCGCCAAAGGTTGGTCCCTGCCGCGTGGGGGCCCGACCGGAACGGGCATGGATCGTCGGCCCCGGCCGGGTGGCGCATGGCTAACGTGGACCCATCATCAAACGCAGGAGTGGCAGTAAGTGGATCTTTGGAACAGGGCGATCGAGCACATCGAGCGGCAGATCAGCGACGGTGCGGAGCACCGCTCTGCCGGTGAGGTGGATGTGGCTGCGCTGGCGCGGATCACTCTGACATCGGAGCACCACTTCCGGCGGATGTTCTCGGTGCTGGCCGGAATGCCGGTCTCGGAGTATGTCCGGCGGCGCCGCATGACAGCCGCTGCGTCCGCCGTGGTCTCGGGTGATGAGCCGCTGCAGGACGTGGCTGTGCGCTTCGGCTACGCCTCGGCCGATGCCTTCAGCAGGGCTTTTCGTGCAGTGCACGGTGTGGGTCCGGCCGAGGCCCGCCGCGCCGGTGCCGTGCTGCGCTCGCAGCCCCCGCTGCGCTTCTCCCTCTCAGTGAAAGGAACACAACAGATGAACTACCGGCTGCAGAATGAGGACTCGTTCACTCTTGTGGGCCGGCGGCGGAGGATGCCGCTGGTCTACAACGGTCCCAACCTGGCATTGGAGCAGTTCCGTGAAGAGCTGGGCCTGGCCGTTCTCCGGGAGATCAGCAGCCTGTCCACCAGGTCCCCGCGCGGTGTGCTGGCCGTGAGCACGGATTTCGCCGAGGACCGGGCGGACGGAAGCACCTTCGAGTACTGGCTTGCGGCGGCCACCGACCAGTCACCTCCGGCGGGCAGCGGGCACGAGACACTCCAGGTCCCCGCCCGCCAGTGGTTGGTGCTGGAGTCGCAGGGCATGGAGACCGAGGAGGTCCAGCAGCTCTGGGCGAAAGCGTACGGCGAATGGTTCCCGGCCAACCCGTACGAACCGCTCCCGGAACCGGAGCTGCTGGCCACGGTCTTCGACCAGGAGGGGAAGCCGGACCACATGGAGCTGTGGCTGGCGGTGGCAGCTACTGGCTGAGCGTTCGGCTCCGAGTGATTGCACTGACAACGCTCACAGGTCCGGGTGTTATGTTCATCCCTAACTGCGAGACAGGGGGTGCCGCATGGGCCGACGAGTCCTTCCGCTGGCGGGCGTGCTCACGTTGGTTCTGGCTGCCAGCGCTTGCACAAACCAGGAGCCCCCGCCACCTCCCGAGGACACGGTGGGTGAGCAGGTGTACATCACGGCCTACACCTGGTTCGACAACACCCCTCCCGGCTCACCCATCATCAGCCACCCTGTCCTGCATAAGACGGCCGGCGGGACCGGCACCTACGAGGATCCGGTGACCATCGCCGTCGGGCATTCAAAGGAGACGGGGAAGGACGTTCTGGACTACCCAGCCGGGACCCGCATTTACCTGCCCAACGTGCGCCGGTACTTCATCGTGGAGGACACCTGCGGGGACGGTGACGCGCCCGAGGAAGGCCCGTGCCACACCGGGGCGGAGGAGTTCGGTGAGGCATCCATTTGGCTGGATATCTGGATCGGCGGCGAGGACGACGGCGCGGGGTTTGCCCGCCGCTGCACCAGGGAAGTCACGGGCGTGCACACAGCCGTCTTTGACCCTGCGGACAACTACGTGGTGGCCCCGGGGGACGGCGTCATCCACGACGGCGAGTGCGACTCCGGCTACGGCAACGAACTCGTCACCTGGTGATTTCCGCCGGCTGTTAGGAGTTGCTGTCCGACACCGCTGAGCTTACGGCCGTTGGGCTGTCGTACTCCTTGTCGGGGATGGCCTCAAGGGCTTCGATCACGTTGCTGTCAGCGCCGGAATCCTTTGCTTTGGACAGCAACGCATCGCGGCTCGCGGGGTAGTCCACGCCGCCGAGGAACTTCTGGATCTGGATGGGGTTCGGAGTGTCGGCCATGGTTTCGGTTCCCTTCCATGTGTGAGCTCTGAGGTCCGCGGCTCCTCCGCTGGCGCGCCGGGCCGCACAGAAGTTCATCCTAGGCCTGGACGTTCCGGCGGGGAAAGGGTGCCGCGCAAGAAAATAGCCATTGCCGGATAGATAGCAAGTGTGCTTACTATCTAACGAGTTACCCAACAATCAAAGGATCGCTGCCATGAAGAAACTGCTCTTCGCTTTGCTTCCCGTCATCTTCAAGCGGGTCATGCAGGCCAGGAAAGCTCGTCAGGCCCCCACTGCCCATCCCCGGCCGCCGCGGAACCGCCGCTTCTAAAACCTGTATGCGGATTCAGCCCAACTGAATGGAGGGTGGGTAACGCCGCAGTAACGCCCGTTGTGTCCTGATGGAAAGGGACCACCTCGAGTTTTGCGGAGGTTCCGGGATGCAGTCCTGAGCCGGCTCGTCCCTAGGCTGAGGAGGCGGCTAGTGACGTCGGGTAGAGCCCCGGGGAGCACGCCGCGCACCAATTTGAGCCGCGGGTTTCATTCCTCTTCGTCCCGGTCGGTGCGTTCTTCACGGATGAGCAAGGCGTCCAGCAGCAGCGGTGCTGACCTTAGCCACTCTGTCCTGCAATGGTTTGCCATCATTGCACCCCTCACCACCGTGGCAACCGCGCTTTCGTTTTGGTTCGGCTGGACAATGACGGCCACACGAACTGCGTACTTCGGCATTGACCAAAGCGTCCTGGAATATTCCACGGTGGATTATCTGCTGCGCAGTGCTGATGCCCTGATCGTTCCGGCGATCCTCCTCCTGCTCGTAAGCATTGTGGGCGTGGCGATTCATGCCGTTACACGCAGTATCATCCGGCGCGGCGTCGGCCTTGGATATGTTCAGCTGGCCGCCGGCTTCGTGCTTCTCGCTGGGATATTTTTCACCTCCCTCGGAGTGTGGACCATCTTCGAAGAGCCCCCGTTCAGGACACCTTTTCTCTTTGAGCCCGGTGCGCTTGGTGGTGGAATCGCAGTCAGTGCATATGCTTTCTGGGCCCTTCGGAGGACCGCGCTGGGTGACCAAAGGCTAAGGCGCCTGCCGATGTGGGAGAAACTTGGCTACGTTTCCGTGGTGCTCCTGGTGGTTCTGGCCCTATTCTGGGCTTGTTCGTTATATGCAGGAGCACTGGGCACGGGCAGGTCCAGGGATTACGAACGGGAGTTGAGCAAGCGTCCGTCCGTGACGGTCTACAGCCTGCATTCGCTCGCTCTTGGAGGCTCGGTGGTGGAGGAGAAGGTACCCGTTCCCGGCTCAAAGTACGGCTTCAAATACACCGGACTCAAATTCGTCACGCTCAGTTCCAACAAGTATTTCCTGCTGCCCGCCAACTGGTCCCGCGGTGCCGGCACCGCAATCGTTCTGGAGGAGAGCCCGGAATACCGGGTCGAATTCGAACCGGGAGAGGGATAAGCGATGAAGCTTCATTCCAGGGCCGCAGCCCTTTCATGCATTGCATTGGCTTCCCTATGTGCGTGTGGCGGGCCACCTGCAAACGGCGGACCATCCCCCAACGGCGCTACTGAATCCACACCTGTTTCCGTGACTCACCGGGTAAGAATTGGCGGTGACGACTGGCTCATTGAGCCCGGTGCGGGAAGCCCGATTGTTAGAGCCGGCACTATTGAATCCTTCGAAATCGTGAATGACACCAGCGAAGACCTGGTGCCGGATGTCGGGCTGGGCGGCAACACAACATTCCGGATAATTGTGAACACCTGCCCGGAAGGCGTGAAGCCGGGCAGGACGTGCATTGTGCGCGGCGAATGGTTGGCCGGTGGCCCGCGGAACGTCACCCTGGACGTGGCAGTTACCAACAAGAGCGCGCCCAGCAAACCCACGCAAAAGATTTCAGTCCCTCTTGAAGCCGCGTCCGGTTCTGACGCTCCGACGAAGAAAACTGTTGCGCCCACTCCGGTTTCCACGGCCACAACCTCAACATCGCCGTCCGCAACGTCAACAACCGGCACGTCCACGCCATCGACGACGACGAGCGTCACCTCACCGCCACCCACTACGGCGGCTCCGACACCATCTGCAACCAAAAGTGCCTCATAGCCTCCTACCTGCCCTGTCCACGGCAGGAGCTGATAGAGCGTCCGGTGAAAACCTGCAGGAGGTGGTAGAGCGTTGCCGGAAAATCTGCAGGAGCTGATAGGGCGTTGTCGGGAAACCTGCAGGAGCTGATAGAGCGTCGCAGGAAAACCTGCAGGAGGTGATAGAGCGTCGCCGAAGAGGGGAGCAGGCGGATGGCGAACACGCCCGCCGCTTGACGGCCCCAAACGCTTCCGCATATCCTGAACGAACGGTCGGTAAATAATTCCGCACGTCCCAGAAGGTCATTGCATAGGAGCAACCATGGCAGCGCAGAACCTGCAGTCAGTGCCCGCCGAGCTATCCCCGGAAGCAGAACAAGAGGCCCAGGCCCACTTCGACCGCGTCATGGCCGAGGACTCCCGCATCGAGCCCAAGGACTGGATGCCGGCGGCCTACCGCAAGACCCTGCTCCGCCAGATCAGCCAGCACGCCCACTCTGAGATCATCGGCATGCAGCCCGAGGCCAACTGGATCTCACGGGCCCCCAGCCTCAAGCGCAAGGCCATCCTCATGGCGAAGGTCCAGGACGAGGCCGGCCACGGGCTGTACCTTTACTCCGCCGCCGAAACCCTTGGCCAGACCCGCGACAAGATGATGGACGACCTCATCGCCGGCAAGGCCCGCTACTCCAGCATCTTCAACTACCCCGCGCTCACCTGGGCGGACATGGGCGCCATCGGCTGGCTGGTGGACGGCGCCGCCATCTGCAACCAGGTCCCGCTGTGCCGCGCCTCCTACGGCCCCTACGGGCGCGCCATGGTCCGCATCTGCAAGGAGGAGTCGTTCCACCAGCGCCAGGGCTTCGAGATCCTCCTGGAACTCTCCAACGGCACCCCCGAGCAGAAGCAGATGGCCCAGGACGCCGTGAACCGCTGGTACGCCCCGGCCCTGATGATGTTCGGCCCGCCGGACGACGATTCACCCAACTCCAAGCAGTCCATGGCCTGGAACATCAAGCGCTTCAGCAACGACGAACTCCGCAGCCGCTTCGTGGGCATGATGGTCGAGCAGGTCCGGGTCCTGGGCCTCACGCTCCCGGACAGCCAGGTCCGCTTCAACGAGGACACCAGGAAATGGGAGCACGGCCCGCTGGACTGGCACGAGTTCCAAGAGGTGCTCGCCGGCCGCGGCCCCTGCAACGCCCAGCGCCTGGAGCGCCGGAGGGCAGCGCACGACGACGGCGCCTGGGTCCGTGAGGCAGCAGCGGCCTACGCAGCAAAACAGTCAAAGAAGACGAAGGAATACGCAGCATGAGTCCGCACGGCAACCCGGAAGTCCCCGCAAGCTCGGCCACCGAGATCAACCGCGAAGCACCGAAAGCGTCACCTGCGCCCGAGGAGCACCATGACCGCGGAGCCTGGGGTCTGTGGGAGGTCTTTGTCCGGTCCAGCCGCGGCCTGTCCCACGTGCACGCCGGCAGCCTGCACGCGCCGGATGCCGCCATGGCGCTCCGCAACGCCCGCGACCTCTACACCCGCCGCAACGAGGGCGTCTCCATCTGGGTCGTCCCCGCCGAAGCCATCGCCGCCAGCGATCCCGACTCCAAGGGCTCGTTCTTCGAGTCGCCGCAGGGCAAGGACTACCGGCATGCCACGTACTACACCAAGAGCGAAGGGGTAAAGCACCTGTGAGCACCCCCGGAACGAATACCGACGCAACAGAGACCACAGGCCACGGCGACATCTCCACCGGTGTAGCCGGCAGTGGCGACTCCAACGCCTCCGCCACAAGAATCACCCCCGGAAACGCCCTCCGCCCGGAGGACATCGCCCTCGAGGTCCGCACCGGCCTCGCCAAGCCGTCGGAAGGCGTTGCCGAGTACGCCCTGAGGCTGGGCGACGACGCCCTGATCCTCGCCCAGCGCCTGGGCCACTGGATCTCTCGCGCTCCCGAGCTGGAGGAGGACGTGGCCCTGGGCAACATCGCCCTGGACCAGCTGGGCCACGCCCGGTCCTTCCTCAGCTACGCCGGCGGCGCCTGGGAGAAGAGTGAGGACGACCTCGCCTACTTCCGCCGCGAGCACGAGTTCCGCTCCGTCCAGCTGTTCGAGCAGCCCAACGGGGACTTCGCTGTGACCATCGCGCGGCAGTTCATCGTGAGCTACTACCAGTTCGAGCTCTACCGCCGTCTCACCGAATCATCGGACGCCACGCTCGCAGCCATCGCGGCCAAGGCCGTGAAGGAAGTGGACTACCACCGGGACCACAGCGCCCAGTGGATCCTCCGGCTGGCCGGCGGCACCGAGGAGTCGCGCACCAGGATGATCCACGGCCTGCGCCTGATGTGGCCGTACGTCAACGAACTGTTCCAGGACGATGACCTGACGACCCGCCTCGCGGAGGCGGGCGCCGCCGTCGTGCCTTCCACCCTGCGGGAGGACTTCGACCAGCTGACCGGCGACGTCCTGAAAGAGGCCGAGCTCGAGGTGCCGGACGTCCCGGCAGCGCCCGGCGGCGGACGGCACGGCAAGCACTCGGAGCACCTAGGCTATATCCTGGCCGAGATGCAGGTCCTGGCCCGCGAGTACCCGGGAGCCAAGTGGTGACCGCGGCCATGTACATCTCCGACTTCGAGACCAGGACCCGGACGCCGCGGCAGTCGGCGTGGGACATCGCCGCCACCGTCTGCGATCCGGAGATCCCCGTGCTCACCATCGCGGACCTGGGGATCCTTCGCGACGTGCAGGTGACTGAAGACGACGTAAGAGTCACCATCACCCCCACGTACTCGGGCTGCCCGGCCATGGACGCCATCCGCGACGACCTGCAGAAAGCTTTCAAGCAAGAGGGCTACAGCAACGTCCACGTGGACCTGGTCCTCGCCCCGGCCTGGACCACGGACTGGATGACGGACGAGGGCAAGGCGAAGCTGCGGGAGTACGGCATCGCGCCGCCGTCGGGCAAGGCAGGGCTGGGCCACAACGGCCCCGTCCGCCTGAGCCTGGCCGTCAAGTGCCCGCAGTGCCAAAGCCTGAACACCAGGGAACTCACCCGGTTCGGTTCCACGTCCTGCAAGGCGCTGTATGTGTGCCAGGACTGCCAGGAACCGTTCGACTACTTCAAGGTCCTGTAAGGAAGCCCCATGCCTGTTGTCCGCCAGACCGCCGCCGAATCGGCGCAGGCCGCCGGCCGCCGTCGTCCGTCCTTCCACACGCTCGCCGTCAAGGAGGTGCGCCGGCTCACCGAGGACGCCATCGAGGTCTCCTTCCATGTCCCGGCGGAGCTCGCCGGCCAGTTCGACTACCTGCCCGGCCAGTACGTGGCCCTGCGCACCAAGCTGCCGGATGAGACCGGTGAGCTGCACGAGGTGCGCCGTAGCTACTCCATCTGCGCGGAGCCGCGCAGCTTCGAGGACGGCAGCAGCGAGATCCGGGTCGCCGTGAAGAAGGACCTGGGCGGGCTGTTCTCCACCTGGGCCAACGCCGAGCTGAAGGCGGGGGACACGCTGGACGTCATGAGCCCCATGGGCGCGTTTGTGTCCAAGCACGGCCGGGACGGCTCCACCGTGGAGCAGAACGTCATGAACTCCATGAACCACCCGGAGGACATGGCAGGGGAGCCGGGCAACTTCGTGGCCATCGCGGCGGGCTCAGGCATCACCCCGGTGATCGCGATCGCCCGGACGTTGCTGGCCGCCAGCCCGGACACCCGGTTCGACCTGATCTACGCCAACAAGGCCGCCATGGACGTGATGTTCCTGGAGGAGCTGGCGGACCTGAAGGACAAGTACCCGCAGCGGCTGGCCATCCACCACGTGCTGTCCCGCGAGCAGCGGATCGCGCCGCTGCTGAGCGGCAGGATCGACGGCGGGAAGCTCCAGCAGCTGCTGGGCACCGCCATCCACGCGGACGATGTGGACGAGTGGTTCCTGTGCGGGCCGTTCGAGCTGGTGCAGCTGTGCCGGGACACCCTGGCCGAGCGCGGCGTGAAGCCGGAGAACATCCGGTTCGAGCTGTTCACGTCGGGCAAGCCGGACCGCCCGGAGGGGCACGCCGGCCGGCCCGTGGTGGTGGACGAGTCCAAGGAGACGTACAAGATCACGTTCAAGCTGGACGGCCTGCAGGGGGACGTGGCCAGCCCCACGCACGCCCGCGAGTCCATCCTCAACGCCGCACTGCGGGTCCGCCCGGACGTGCCGTTCGCGTGCGCCGGGGGAGTGTGCGGCACCTGCCGGGCCAAGGTGGTCACCGGCAGCGTGACCATGGACGAAAACTACGCGCTGGAGCAGGATGAGCTGGACAAGGGGTACGTGCTGACCTGCCAGAGCCACCCCACCAGCAAGGAAGTCACCGTCGACTTCGACGTCTAAGTCTTTCCAACCCGTAAGGAGCCCCATGATTTCCCTCTCCATCAGCAACGGCGTCGCCGAGGTTGTCCTGAATGCACCGCACAAGCTGAACTCGCTGGACGAGCAGGCCCTGCAGGATTTAACACAGGCGTACGACGACGCTGCTGCCGCCGCCTTACGCGGTGAGGTGCGGGCGCTGCTGCTGAGGGGAGAGGGCCGCGCCTTCTGCGCTGGCCGGGACATTCAGAACGTGACCCCGGAGAGTGACGACGCCGCCGCGTACCTGGGCGGCCTGGTGGAGCCGCTGCTGAAGAAGATGGCAGCATTCCCGGCCCCGACGTTCGCGGCGGCGCACGGGGCGTGCCTGGGCGTGGGGCTGGGGCTGCTGCTGGCCACGGACGTGGTGTACGTGGCGGACAACGCGAAGTTCGGGTCGCCGTTCGCCAAGCTGGGCGCCACGCTGGATTCCGGCGGGCACTGGTACTTCACGGAGCGGCTGGGAATGCACCGGACGCTGGACCTGATCTACACGGCCGAGCTGATGAGCGGTGCCGAGGCCGTGGCGCAGGGGATGTTCAGCCGGGCGATGCCTGCGGATGAACTTTTGGACAAAACGCGGGACATTGTGTCTCGGGTGGCAGTGGGCGCCACGGGTGCTTTCACGGCCAGCAAAGAGTTGGTGGCGCACATCCGTGACCAGCGCCTGGGCCTGTGGGAGGCCATGCAGGAGGAGAACGCCGAGCAGGCACGGCTCTGCAAAACGCACGACTACGCCGAAGGGTTCAGGGCTTTCCAGGAGAAGCGTGAGCCGAAGTTCAGCGTCCTCGGTGGCTGAGCTGTCGAACCCAGCATGCCAATCGCACCATCCCGGTGACCGAGCCTGCCGAAACTTTCAATTGTCTTTATTCTTCCCGGATTTGTAGGGTTCACCTATGACAACAGGCAAAGCTATTACCAAAGCCGTCATTCCTGCTGCCGGATTGGGAACTCGTTTCCTGCCCGCCACCAAGGCAATGCCGAAGGAAATGTTGCCGGTGGTTGACCGGCCGGCCATCCAGTACGTGGTGGAGGAAGCCATCAACTCGGGCCTCACTGACCTGCTGATGATCACAGGCCGCAACAAGCGTTCCCTGGAGGACCACTTTGACCGTGAGCCGGGGCTGGAACGGGTGCTGGAGGAGAAGGGCGATAAGGACCGGCTGGAGTCGATCCGGTACGCTTCCGAGCTTGGCCCAATCCACTACGTCCGTCAGGGTGAGGCCAAGGGCCTGGGCCACGCGGTGCTCTGCGCCAAGCAGCACGTGGGAGCTGAGCCCTTCGCGGTGCTCCTGGGCGACGACCTTATTGACGAGGCCGAGTCCCTCCTCACCACCATGATCGAGGTGCAGCAGAAGACCGGCGGTTCCGTCATCGCGCTGATTGAGGTTGATCCCTCACAGATCAGCGCTTACGGATGCGCGGACGTCACTGCCGTTGAGGGTGAAGACTACGTGCGCGTCAACAGCCTGGTGGAAAAGCCTGCCGTAGCAGACGCGCCGTCCAACCTGGCTGTCATCGGCCGCTACGTGCTGCACCCGTCCGTGTTCGGCGTCCTGGAGCACACCGCGCCGGGCCGCGGCGGCGAAATTCAGCTGACCGACGCACTGCAGACCCTGGCCGCCGGCGAGGGCTCGGGCGTCTACGGTGTGGTCTTCAAGGGCCGCCGCTTCGACACCGGCGACAAACTCAGCTACCTCAAGGCCGTCATCACACTGGCGTCCGAGCGCGTGGAGTTCGGCGAGGACCTTAAGACTTGGATGAAGGCTTTCGTCAACTAACCCTGAACTTTACCAACCTTCTACAGGTCCGCTGCCGAAAGGTGGCGGGCCTTTAGTTTTCTGAGTGCCCAAGCGGCAAGCAGGACTCCCATGACAGGCCCCTCGTATTTGTCATGAGGATTGGATGGCTAGCAAAACCATTTGTCAAGAACGAGGAGTTGGCCCAGTTTCATGCATCCGGATACGGGCAGTCCAAACGGGCCGATCTGCTCTGCCACCTGTCTTTATCCGGAAAAGCAAGGGAACCTACGAAACCACGGGGCCTAAAATGCGCGACATCTAGGGACGCTTCGACAAACTTGCAATTAAACCAGCGGGGAATGCCGTTGGTGGCGGATGTTCAAGATGTTGGCGCGCTGCTCTGGGTCTGGCTGGTCCATCGGACTGGGTGAGATGGTGCTTAACGTCAATGTCTCCCCATGTCAACAATAGACACCATAACAGGTGGTTTAGTCTGTTCGAGACCCTTAAATGCAAAAGGGTGGGTAGCCTCCTTCTGCAGAGACTACCCACTCCCTAGTGCAAACTTGAATCTTTATGCGGCCGCTTCAGCCCTATTGCGACGGACGAGAATTACACCCGCTGCACCAAGACCAAGAGCTCCCACACCGGCAGCACCCCAAAGGAGCAAGCTGGCATCAGCACCGGTTGCTGCCAAGCTCCCCGTGTCTGAGGAAGTACCCGAGTTGGAAAGTGAAGCCGAGCCAGGCGTGCCGTTGTTTCCACCAGCGTTAGATCCACCTGCGCCACCGTTAGCGAAGCCGGCGGCCACCACAACCCTCACAGGGCCAACGGTGTATCCGGAGTCGCTAGTTGCCGTAAGCAGGTAGGCGCCTTCTTCCTGAATCGTGACCGGCACAGAGAACTTACCTTCACCATCAGCCTGCGTAGTGAAAGCTTGCGCCTCGACAAAGACGCTGATCTTGCTTGAGAACGAAGTGCCGCCCGCGATGTTGGCCCCACTGGCTGCGGGCGCATTGCCGGGTGTAACTCGGATGGTCAGGCGCTGGTTCTGAAAGGGCCCCTGACCGCTAAACGTAAACTGTTCGCCCGGGCCGACAGTTCCGTCGGATACGGCAGCCTGAGGCGGAATGGGCGGATATGCTCCCTGTGCCATGGCAGGCGCAGATCCAATAAGAGCGATTGAGCCCGCAAGCGCAACTGCTGCAAGAGTTTTCTTCATGAGTGTCCCCCCGGAGACGTTATGTTATTCAGTTGACCCGACTGGTGATTTTCCCACTGCAAGAGACCTTTGCAGTTATTTCGGGCTGGAAGTCTCTTGCAACTTATCACCCCTGAAGGCCCGTGAGCAACATCATCGAAATGGTTTACCAACTGTTAAGGAACGTCGACATTCACCGACACTCAGCAATTTCCATGCCTAGTGTCACATCTTTGACATCTTGCACAGTTGGTGTGACGGAAAGCGTGGGCTCCGCATCTTGGACAACCTGGACAAACGTCATCTCGAGATCACTGGACTCACCCGGCGACAGCCTCGTTGTGACTACGCCCACCGGCCGATTTTCGTGAAGATGTGATCCAAAACTAACCGTTGCCCCATTTTGAACCGCTGTATCAACGTGAGACCAAGCGGGGCCGTATACAACGACATTTGTTTGGACTGTTCCGGGCGGTGTCCCGTACCTCCCGTCGCCCGTAATCGACATTGGAAGGTATTGGTCAGCGTCTAGGGGCGCAGTGTTGATGGTGCGCACACGCACTCGGTATTTCATGTACTCGTTGCCAGTGCAGACTTGAACGAGTTGTACAGATCTTTTCATGTAGTAGTCCATTTTGGCGCCAGTGCCGTCGTTGAAGTAGACGCCAAAGGATGCACTGCCCACGCTGACTCCCGAAATGGCGCCTCCGATCTTAGTCGCCTTCAGGATCTCTTGGTCATCTACGTGATCACTCCAAAGATGCACGCGATTCTCTTCAAGACTTCGCGATAACGCTTGCAACAAAGCTGGTCCGGTTGCCTTGCCGGAGACTAAAGCTTGGAAAACTTGCTCTGAAGCCGCGGCAAAGAACTCGTCCTGCAATGCGTTCGTATCCAGGGCCTTGTACACGTCCGACAGTAGTGTTGGAACGACATTCTCCGAGGTCAACTCGGAAGGTAGGTTGGCGGCGGAAAGGCTACTACCGACATTTTCTGTAAGTGCCACAGGGCCGGAGGCTTCAAGGATGTGTCGGAGAACGACGGGGTCGATTGCTACAACACCGTCGATGGAGTCACCATGCCGCGCTTCCCACATCGCTGCAGCTGTTCGTGCTGCTGTCGGAAAGTCCGGTGTAAGGTTCACATCGCTGATGTAGGAACCCAAGCGAGTTGAGTATATGTCGACTTGTGCATCGTCGACTTCGATTGAGGGACTAAATTTTCCAATTGATGAGCCGCTGGACTGCTTCAATAGCTCGATAGATCCGTCATCGACACGAATTAATGCTAGGGCACCGGGAAGTCCCCCCAATGCACGTAACTCGGCATTGTTCTGCACCAGAAATAAGTAGTTCCTGGGCTCATTCGAACCCATCATGGGAGGCAAAACTGTTGCGACATTCGCCGCAGTCGACACTGTGTCTCGGAAACCTTGGAGTTTGAGCGTTACTCGGTCAAGAGGGTCAGCCACCTGTGGAAGCAACTGCGATTTATTGATGGCCTGCAGCCTGGCATGAGTCAAATCCAAGGTGTTCGTTGCTGATTTTATAGCGGGCGCAGAATCTTCGAGCGCACCGACGTCGAGCTTTCCATCGACAGGAGCAAGCCGCTCCCAATTCAGGGATGTGGCGACCTGGAGTAGGGGGCGTGCGGAACCCTGCACCACGTCATCAGCCGCTCGCGCCAGTTCACTAACTGCGGTGAAATTTGCGCCGAGTACTGGGATCGCTCCGGCCAGCTTCCATGCTGGGTCCTCTGATGCCGTACGAGCCGAAGCGGTATGGTGGCTAATCTCATCGATAGTGACGTTCGCGTCACCGTTTTTTTGTGATGCCACATTGGCTTCTAATTGAGGAACGAGGGCTTCCGCTGCGCGTAGTTCTCCAGCTATTTCTTGGGTCTTGTAAGCAAGCCAACCCGAGGCAGCGGCAAGCGACAAAAGCAGGGCTCCTGCGATTATGAAGCCTCGAACGATTCGCCTACGACCCTTGGGAAGATCGATTTTGACGCCCCTGCCTGTCCCGCTGAGTTTTCCGTGGGCGGCGGTTTTCGACGAGATGCGGTGGGTGTTCCCGTTACTTTCGGAGGCATCCGTCTCCCGCTTACCTTGCACTTTGTCCTCTAGTGCCGGCATTGCCCAAGCGGCTTTGCGACCTTTCGGTACCATTCAGGATTTTTTCGAAGCTATCCCGATCAGAAATATCCACCTGATTGAGCTGTGGTGACTGCTTCTTGATTCGAGAAGCAGAAACATCCTGCTGTTCGTAACTGTAGTAGCTGTAGGCGTAAGCATCTGGTCCCTTGGAGGGGAGGCGGTTCAAGATCACACCAAGGAGATCAGCATTTACCATTTCAAGTGCGGCGAGCGACTTTTCCAGATCCTTTGTGCGCACTTTTTGTGAGCCAATGACCAGTACCACGCCTCCCACTTGTTGAGCAAGAACGGCAGCATCTGTGACGGGCAGGAGAGGGGGCGCATCTATAATCACCGCGTCAAACGAAGCTTCAAGGCGGTCGAGGATATCGCGCATCTTGTCGGAACCCAACAGTTCGCTGGGATTGGGTGGAATTTGTCCCGAAGCCAGCACGTAGAGGTTGTCAGTTCCCCAGGGCTGAAGTAGCTCGTCAAGGTCTGCTCCTCCGACTAGCGCCGTTGTCAGTCCTGCCCCACGCTCAAGCCCGAGGTACTCCGCAACCATGGGCCGCCGAAGGTCGGCATCCACCAACGCCACAGTCTGTCCAGCTTGGGCCAGCGCTATCGCCAGATTGGTAGCGGTTGTACTCTTACCCTCGCCCGGAAGCGATGAGGTCATGAGAACCGTCTTTGAGTTACTGCTAACGTGGGCGAACTGAAGGTTCGTTCGCAACTGACGAAACGATTCTGCCCGCGGACTTTGAAATGCAGTCTGCGTCAGAAGCGGCTTCTTGGTAGCGTCATTATCAAAGCTGATCCCCCCGAGTACCGGCGCTTCAGTGATACGACGAAGATCTGCTTCTCCACGAACCCTCGTATCAACTATTGATCTAACGATTACCAAACCGACACCGGCCACCAAACCAAGCATTAGACCCAACAGCACGTTTAGTTTAACGTTTGGTGAAATCGGTGCAGAGGCGGCCACGGCAGGTGTGACTATGGACAGCTTAACTGGCGATACGTCACTGCGGGCGGGCCTTTCCAGGGTGTCCACGGCATCGACAAGACTGCTCCCAACGGCTTGAGCAATCGCGGCAGACTTCACCGGCGATTCATCGACGACTGAAATGGTGATGAGAACCGTCTTGGCATCCGATACAGCAGTAATTTTGCTGGCGAGGGAAGCGGGGGTCTCCCTGAGACCGAGGGAATCGATGACGGGTTGCAGAACGACGGGCGTTGTCACAGTCTCGACATATGACTGCACACGCGCTTGCGTAAAAACGTTTCCTTGCTGAAGTTCGGTTACTGATGACGAATTCTGAAGGGCGACAAACAGCTTGGTTTCCGACTTGTACTTGGGCTGAACAACCAATGAAATTGCCCCTGCCGCAAGCACTCCCAGGAGGACAGCAGTCACAATCACTATCCAGTTTCTTCGGAGCACATGTAGATAATCCTTCAGCTCCAAGAGAGCCCCCCTTTTTGAACATGATGTGACGACACAGATTTGCCCATACTACCTGCAAATCCAGTCCGTTCGAGGGCGGTGCGACCATGCAGGCCTAGCGACAGCACTCCGAGCGCAGAATGGCTGTCGGTGAGGACGGCGGCAAAGCTGCACGAGGCCCGAGGGGTCCACCCAGATGCGGAGGGTTGTGATGAGAGTCGGACCCAACATTGATCAGGTATTCTGAGCTTCGACATTAGCCATCTGGCTACGTAATGGTTTAGCCATGGCTCTAATGGCTGAGATGTGCGCTGACTTGGGGGGGGCCGCAGATGCAGTACTGCCTGCGTAGAAATCGCTATCGCGAGCCGGCGCCTGAGTGGAGCACCTCGACAAGAGCGCCGAAGTCTAAGACGATACGCGTAATAATTGGCGCCTAAAGTGACCGCAGCACTGACACTTGTTCGAGCAGTGAGCTAGTAATGGGTTTCAGGCCCGGCAACAACATTTATGGGGAAGAACAGGTAATGACACCGAAGCAAGTGACGCGCGACGAGCCAGAAGGGGCCGTTCGATTAGCGTACCGGGTCCTACAATTTGCTGTCGACGCGGAAGCGTGGGTCATAGCGATTACGCTGGCCGTACTGTTCCGATTTGACTTCGTGGCAGGAAGGATTAGTTGGTTTGACCTGGGCGTGCTTGCCGTTTTAGCAATAGCTTTGCAAGCAGCCTTCGGCTGGTTTTTTGCGCTGTACCGGGGACGGCACCAGCAAGGCGCTTTTCATGAAGCCCAAACGCTTCTCGGGACTGTAGCGCTGGTCGCGATAGTTCTACTGGCTGTTAATATCTTTCTTCTCGGACCCAGCGGATTGCCGAGAAGTGCGACTCTGATCGCCCTTCCCATCGCCTTCCTCATCATGGGCGGTAGCCGATACTTGCAGAGACTACTCAATGAACGTAGAGCTAAGCCTCGCGATTCAGCTCAGAGGACGCTCATATACGGTGCCGGCCAGACAGGCGCCTACCTGGTCAAGCGGATGCTTAGCGAGCCAGGGTCCACATATGTTCCGGTTGGTCTCATTGACGACGATCCCTACAAACGTCATCTGCGCCTTTCTAACGTTCCAGTTTTGGGGCGTGGCACCGAACTTGTGGAACTTGCTGCTAAGACGGGTGCTTCTGCAGTGGTGCTGTGCATAACGCGAGCAGATGCTGAATTCATTCGCAGCGTTTCTGATCGTGCCGACAAGGCTGGAATCCGAATGATGGTGCTTCCGCTCTTGTCGCAAATATTGGAAGGCGGCATGAACCTCGCCGACCTGCGTGATGTCGCCATTGAGGACCTAATCGGCAGACATCCCGTCGATACTGCCGTGGAATCAATTGCCGGATATATCGAAGGTAAACGAGTACTGGTTACAGGCGCCGGAGGATCGATCGGTGCTGAACTGTGCAGACAGCTTTCCGGCTACTCGCCTCGAGAGTTGATCATGCTGGATCGCGATGAGTCTGGGCTGCATGGCGTACAGATGTCGATTTCTGGTCACGGTCTTCTTGACAGCGACGACGTCGTTTTGGCTGACATTCGGGATGAGGCTGCTCTTCAAGCCATTTTTGAAGATCGTCGTCCCCAGGTGGTGTTCCACGCTGCCGCCCTCAAGCATCTGCCTATGTTGGAACAGTATCCAGAAGAAGCCTGGAAAACTAACGTCCTTGGCACGTTGAATGTGCTACAAGCGTCGCGACGTTCCGGAGTAGAGACGTTTATCAATATCTCCACGGACAAGGCCGCTAATCCGATAAGTATCTTGGGTCATTCCAAGCGGGTGGCTGAAAAGCTGACGTCATGGGCAGCAGATGTTACTGAGGGGACATACCTGTCTGTTCGCTTCGGAAACGTAATAGGCAGCAGGGGATCCATGCTCCCGACTTTCATCGCACAGATTGAGGCCGGGGGTCCCGTCACTGTTACCGATCCAGAGGTCACCCGCTACTTTATGACGATTCCGGAAGCGTGCCAGCTTGTAATCCAAGCGGGGGCCATTGGTCGCCCGCGTGAAGTCCTGATCCTCGATATGGGTAGGGCAGTCAAGATCCTGGACATTGCAAAACGCATGATCGCCAAGTCCGGCCGCTCAATCGATATCGTTTTCACGGGGCTCAGGGAGGGGGAGAAGCTGCATGAGGAGCTTATTGGAGTTACGGAGCAGGACGAGCGTCCGTTCCATCCGCAGATCACCCATAATATCGTCCCCCCGCTCCATCCCGCGGAATTGGACCAGCACAGATGGCAGAGTCAGAGATCGACTACAGGAGAAGCGCATAAGCCTTACTCCGCAGCTTCATTGGAGGAATCCAAGTGAACGAGAGAATCTACATGTCCGCCCCCGACGTAGGGGACCTTGAGGAATCCTTTGTTGTGAGTGCCCTGCGCTCTGGCTGGATAGCACCGCTTGGACCTGACGTAGACAAATTTGAACAAGAAATGGCAGCTCGTTTAGGCCGGGAACACGCAGTTGCGCTGAGCTCGGGTACGGCCGCCCTCCACTTGGCGATGTTAGCCAAGGGCATTGGCCCAGGAAGCGTAGTTCTCACCTCATCTATGACGTTCGCTGCCACGGCAAACGCCATAACCTACACGGGGGCGGAACCATTTTTTGTCGATTGCCTTCCCGACACAGGAAATATCGACCCAGCCTTGCTGGCGGAGGCACTGGCAATGCTTACTACAGCGGGTGACAAAGTTGCAGGAATTGTCCCTGTCGATTTGCTTGGTAAAGCCGTCGATTACACTGCGATTCAATCGTTGTCGGAAGAATATAACGTTCCATTGATCGCAGATGCAGCGGAGTCTCTCGGCGCGGTACATGGATCTCGGCCGGCAGGAGCTTGGGGCGATGCCGCCGCAATTTCCTTCAACGGCAATAAGATCATGACCACCTCAGGCGGTGGGATGCTGATGACGGACGACGCGGAAACTGCCTCACACGTAAGATATTTAGCTACCCAAGCACGGCAACCTGCCGTCCATTATGAACACGTCGACATCGGTTATAACTATCGACTGAGCAATCTTTTAGCCGCATTAGGCCGTGCCCAACTGTCGCGACTCGATGACATGATAGCGCGTCGAAGAGAGCACCGTGCTTTCTACAGAAACTTCGTATCGGAATATAAGGGAATATCAATTCTGGGTGGTGAAGATGATAAGGATGACAATTGCTGGCTCACTTCACTTGTCATCGACCCGGAGGTGTCCGGATTCGATGCTTCGGAGCTAATCGCGGAATTGTCTGCTCACAATATCGAAAGCAGGCCTGTGTGGAAGCCAATGCACATGCAGCCGGTCTTCCAAAAGGCACGTTCCCTTGTCAACGGCACGTCTGAAACTCTCTTTCGTCAAGGTATTACGCTACCAAGCGGATCTGGACTAACGCGTGATCAGCTCAACCGCGTCGCGGACGTCATCACCAACTTCGTATATAAGAGTCATTTAGCCGCTTCATAGGGTGACGTTCGTTGAGAATCCGAACTTTAGGTTCTGGCTTGTATCCCTTGTAAGCGATGTCCTGTAGTTTTTCCTTGCGGAATCAGATTGAGATTGGAATATTGAGCATGGCGAATGCGCAAATCAAGAAAGTTGTCGTTGTTGGACAAGGCTATGTCGGTCTGCCGGTAGCCATGCGCGCTGTAGAGGTCGGCTATTCTGTTGTCGGTATTGATGTTGACAAACGGCGCATAGATGACCTTGTTAATGGCGAGTCATACGTGGGGGACATCTCGAATGAAGAATTACGAACAGCTTTGCGGTCCGGCCGCTATACAGCGTCCCTCGACTATGCAGACGCGGCCGGCTTCGACGTTGCTGTCATAACGGTACCCACACCATTACGCGAAAGCGTGCCGGACCTGAGGTTTATCGAAGAGTCCGCGCGATCATTGTCAGCACACCTGAAACCGGGCGCGACTGTTGTTTTGGAGTCAACTACCTACCCGGGAACGACGGAAGAGCTTTTAGTACCAATTCTTGAAGAGGGCTCTGGTCTTAGTAGCGTGCATGATTTCCACGTTGGATATAGTCCGGAGAGAATTGATCCAGGAAATAAAAAGTGGGGCTTTGTCGAGACTCCGAAGGTTGTCTCGGGCCTGAATGAAGCGTCTTTGTTTCACGTAAAGGAGTTTTATGACTCAATTGTTGACATTACCGTACCGGTGTCGACTCCTAAGGAGGCGGAGTTGGCAAAGCTGCTCGAAAACACCTTCCGTCACGTCAACATCGCACTCGTCAACGAGCTAGCGATATTCGGGAACCAGTTGGGCGTGAATGTCTGGGAAGCAATTGAGGCTGCCAGTAGCAAGCCCTTTGGGTTCATGAAGTTCACTCCGGGACCTGGCGTTGGAGGTCACTGCCTGCCCGTCGATCCGAGCTACCTTTCGTGGCAGGTGAGGAGGAAATTGGGCCAGAACTTCCGCTTCGTTGAACTGGCCAATGATATAAACGATCACATGCCGGACTATGTCCTCCAGCGGCTGATGATGATGCTTAATAAAGCAAAGGTAGCGCTATCAGGCTCTCGTATCCTGTTAGTCGGATTGGCCTACAAAAAGAATTCCAGTGATATACGAGAATCACCGTCACTTCGGTTGATAGAACTACTGCAGGAGGCTGGGGCTGAAGTCCTAGCCGTGGACAACCATGTCGAGGCTTATCGCTGGCCCGACAATGTCGCCAAAGTTCAGCTCGATAGGGAAGTCCTTGAATCTGTCCAAGCTACCGTTCTAATCACTGATCACGACGACCTTGACTACAGCCTGTTTGAATCAACCGAAGCAGCAGTCCTGGATACTCGAAATACTTTGAAGGGTGCTCAAGTTGAGGTTCTTTAGTAGGGTCTCATCTGTCGGGATAAGGACAGCAAGTTGAAAGTCGTTTATCTTCATCAGTATTTCAATACGGCCGATGCAGCTGGTGGAACTCGCTCCTACGAGTTCGCGCGAAGGCTTGTAGGGCGAGGACATGAAGTTCACGTAGTGACGTCGAGTCGAAGCGACGGTCGACGTGATCGCATTTGGCGAGTCACCAATGTTGAAGGCATAAATATTCATGCCATTTCACAACCTTATGACAACGCGATGGGACCGCGGGAACGGCTAAGTGCCTTTCTTCGATTCGCTGTATATTCTGCTATCCGTGCCAGATCTCTGCGAGGAGATATTGTCTTCGCCACGAGCACTCCGTTGACGATTGCGCTTCCAGCCATCATGGCTACACTGGGTCGAAAGAGTCCCTTCGTGATGGAAGTTCGGGATCTCTGGCCTTCAGTCCCAATTGCCCTGGGCTACCTTCGTAATCCTGTAGCCAGATTACTGGCTAAGATGCTCGAACGATTTGCTTATGCGAACGCCTCCCGTATCATCGCGCTTTCTCAGGGAATGGCAGATGGCGTTGCCTCCGCGGGTTTCGACGTAAGTAAGATATCCGTGATTCCTAACTTGAGCGACACAAAAAGGTTCCAATGTGCGCCAGACGCTGAGGCATTCTATAGAAAGCATCCGCAACTGGCCGGACGTCCGTTTATCGTCTACACCGGCACTTTCGGTCACGTAAATGGCGTTGAGTACATGGCGGACTTGGCGCGGGCCTATCACGCTCTCGACCCAAATCTCGCTTTTGTTGCCATTGGTGATGGCGGTCGTAAAAGCGCAGTCGCTGCTTATGCAAATAGCATCGGCGTGCTTGATAGGAACTTTTTCTTACTTGACCCTGTTCCAAAAAAGGAGCTTCCAGGCATACTGGCGGCAAGTCTGGCCTGTTGCTCCTGGGTGATCCCGGTGGTGGAGTTGGAAGCGAACTCGGCCAATAAGCTGTTCGACGCGTTTGCGGCTGGCCGGCCCATGCTAATCAATCACGGCGGCTGGCAGAGCGATTTGTTGACAACTACGGGAGCAGGGCTTGAACTCAGTGGCTCTAGTCCGGAGCATGCCGCAGAGTGGCTGTACAAGCATGCCTCGGACGACGCATGGCTGATGAGGGCACGCGAGGCCTCGAAAGAACTGGGGGTATCCCGCTTTGAAGTTGAGCAATTGTTTGGGGAGTTTGAGCAAGTTCTGTTGACTGCTTAATCATCCATGAGTGATACCGGCGTGTCATTTGCCGCATATTCTTCTGCAAGGAACGGGATAAGTGGGTGCCTGTATGCCTGATGTGAAACGACGAGAATCCGAAAAGGCACTTGCACCGCGGACGTTAGCTATTTATGGGCTGGCAAAAGTTCTGCCAGGACTTTTGATGTTTGTGTCGGTACCCATCTGGATCCGGTTGTATGGAACCGCAAACTACGGGGTATTTGCCGTTGTCTGGGGAACAGTTCTCTTTTCCTCATCTCTGGGCACAGGTTGGCTGAGGCAAGCTATATTGAAGTTTGCTGGCAGCCCGATAAATCGGCTAACTAACATTGCTTCTCTTTGGATAGTCCTCTCTGTCCTTCTCTGCGGCATTCCGTCGGGCATCGTCGTGTGGGTTCTACAAGGTGACCAGTCGTCGCAAGCCTCTTGGGCTCTGGGATTTTCTGCTGTTGGTTTCGCGATTGTAAGCGCGATTTACTACATTGCTCTCGCAGTTGCCCAGCGTGACCAGCGAGCAGGAGCCTTTACACTGGCAGAAGGGCTACGAGCGGCTGCAACGCTGGCATCAAGTCTGCTGCTTCCAATTCTCGTAGGCAACTACTCGGGGACGACCCTGGTTCTAGCAAATTTGATCGGGACGATTGTTGGCTGCTCTGTATTATTCAGGCGCAGCAGTTTGGTAGTGCCCCGGCGTCGCCGGTCTTCTTCTAGAGTCCTACGAGCATTCTGGGCCTTCGGCTGGCCGATGGGGATTTGGCAAGCAATTGCGGCAGCAACTCTCTATACGGATCGGTTCTTCATTACCATGATTCTGGGACCTACCGCAGCCGGCACCTATGCGGCCTTGGCTGATTTGCTGGTCCGAGGGTTCACCATCTTGTCCTACCCGATCATTGTGGCGAGCCACCCGGTGATCATGAGAGCGTGGAACAAAAAAGACCATGCAACGGCCATCAATGTGTCACGTGTCTGGACTGCGCGGTTGTCCGTCATTCTTCTAATGGGAGTCTTTATTGGGAGCCTCGCTTGCATATTTTTGGGAGAATTAGTACTTGGCATAAGCGTAAGCAATTCTCCGACACTCTGGTTGATAGCCCTGGGCGCTGGATGCTGGCAATTGTCGTTGATGACTCATAAGGGCCTTGAAATGGTTGGACGTCCACGTCTAATGCTGCTTGTCCTTGCCATACTGATTGCGGTAACCCTTCCGATTAATGCATTATTGATTCCGCTTTGGGGCACAGTTGTTGCGGCTGGTAGTTTTGCATTCTCGTCTCTCACGTATTGCATTATTACCTATTTTCTGTCGCGCAGGAGCCTGCGCTCTTATCAAGCCAAGGAGATCACACTTTGAATGAAGTTTGTTTTATTGCAGTTTCGTATTTCGGTAGTTCAGATCTATCTGCCTACGTGGAGTCATTCTTGGCTCAGTCCGATCCCAGGTGGCAACTAAAAGTAGTAGACAATTCACAAGACAGTTCTGAGCACGAGCGTCTGCAGCTCATCGCCGCCGCTGACCCGCGCATCGAGGTATGGGCAACCGATGATAATTTGGGTTATTTTGGTGCGGCAGAATGGGCGCGCCAGCGATTAGAAGCTAGTCGCTTTGACTGGATCTGTGTTACCAATACGGACGTGGTCCTGGACGGTGGAAACTTCATCAAGTCGTTGATGCTACTGTCTGGTTCGGATATGAGCATCCTGGCGCCTTCGATATATGGCTCAAGATCCCGCACTGCGTTAAATCCCTACATGTATACTCGGCCCACTTTGTGGAAGTCTAGGATGCGGCGACTTTTGTTCTGGAACGCTGCAACCGCGCAAGCCACGATTCTGATCTCACACATGCGACGTAAGATTGGAAAATCTGCTCCTGGCCCTACGTCTGATGTCGATATATATGCCGCTCACGGATGCTTTATGATTTTCGGTACGAGATTTTTCACCGCCGGTGGGACTTTTAGACACAGTTCATTTCTTTTCGGTGAAGAACTTACTGTCGCTGAGTTTTGCCGCTTGAACGGCCTACGAACAACCTATGTGCCGTCGCTAATGGTGAAACACACCGAACACGCAAACACCGGAATCCTCCGCTCGCCGGTTGTCTTGCGATCTCAAGTAACGGCTGCGAGGAATGCCCTTGCTCTAATTTCGGGAAAGTCACTGGCAGCTAAAAATCGTTAGCTCTCCACCGTTCGTGGGGAAGGAGTACTTGGGATGAACGTCATGCCGCCGTCGGAGGCACCTCTCAAGAGAATATCCGATTTGTAATTGGCAGGGGTGCGGTAGCCTCGCGCAGTGCGTCTGATGTTCTTGATCGCTGTGTTGTTGGCCTTGACCTTGCCTGTCGTGGCACCAGTGATGATCAGCACCTCGATCTCTTTCCAGCATCAGCAGATGGTGCCGTAGAGCCGGTTGGTTTCCGGCCGTTCGGCCGCCGTACCAGCTCCTCGAGTGCCTTCACGGCCGCCGCGGCGTCGTCCAGTGAGCCGGTTGGGAGCAGGGCCGAGGAGTTGTTTCGTGCCTTTCCAGACGGCCTAGAAGGTGCCGGTGGGATCGTCGAGGGCGAACACTTCCTGGAGTCGGAAGGCGGCCCGGCAGCTGAGTGTGTCGTCGCCGCGCAGCAGGAGCATGCGGTGAGTCCAGCCCTTGTCGATGGCCCGGCCGCGGCGGCCCTTGAGCTGTTGGGAGAGGTTCTGCCGGGTCTCGCTCATTGCTTGGTTGGCCAGCGAGATCAGGTGGAAATGATCGACAGCGACCGCGGTGCGGGGCAGCCACATCCGCAAGGCTTTACGGAACGCCGCCGAGGGATCGATCGCGACGACCTGCACGGACAGGCGCCATTTCAGTGACCAGGCGAACAGCCGGTCCCGACACCCTTGTATTCGCGGCCGTCGACCACGCCCAGGATCTGTCCAGCGTCCAGATCCACCGGTGGTTGTCATCCACGGCTCGAATCGCGTGCACCCCTTAGTTGACGGGTCCTGAAATTAGCGCAAGGACGGGAACCGGTGCGCAACATGCTCAGCCTCCGCGGCTGAGCTTGTCCACGTCGGGCAGCTGCAGCAGGTAGGCCTGGCTCACCGCTGCCCGGACCATCCACCAGCGCACGGTGAAGCCGGCAGGGGTCTCCGATACGGCTCGAGCGGATGACCGCGTTCACGAGCTGGTCCCGCAGCCTGGCCGTGGAGCGGGCACGGCGCGGCACAGGCGGGGTGATTCATAAAACGTCGGCCGGTCGCACACGACATCTTCGCCATACCAGCGGTACCTGGACCAGAGCAAGTCCACCGGCGCGGCGACGGGAATATCGCGGAGTCGTTGAAGGCGACGTCCTTTCCCCGGGACGCAATGACCCCGCAGCTCGAGCAGCCCGGAAGCTGCTCGGTTTCGACAATCACCTGCCGCAGGCCGGCAATAACAGCGGTGGGAACCACATGCTAGCCGGACAGGTTGAAGGAGAATGCTAGCAGCGTCAGCTGAGACCCCGGTAGGCTCGATCAAGGCTCGTGGTCCTGTCCAGGAAGAATGCTTAGACACACTCATTCCAGCAGGGCCACGGGCCCCCTTGTCTTCAACGACACGAACTCATTTCCCCAGCAGCCACGAAGAGCCCGTTAACTCCTTAAGGCGTAGACGCAAAGAAGTTAGCCGACTGTCAGTAGCTCCTTCCGATATGCTTGCTTTTGATCTGCCTAGGCAGCATTTATTGCTATTTCAGTTTTTTGCCGATTGTCGGAGAGGCAATGGGTGCCACGCGCCCGACTCCAAGATCTCGTAGTTCAGCCTTCGTGGGCTGATGGCAAGGGATCGGGACCGGCCCTCGGGCTTTTCTGGGCCTTGCGGGCTCAACGACTACCATCACATCTTCGTCCAGTTATCCGCCAAAGGTGGGGGAGGCGTTGGTGGGGCCCAGAGGCAGAACTGGAAGATCTTTTGTGTGGAACAATATTGAAGTTTTCTTGATTGATCCCAGACCGAATCTTGCGGAGCCCCTGTCACGATCTCATTGAAAGTGATGAAGATCTCTTAGATGCGTGGGGAAGATGATGAAGAAAGCACTCTGGACGTCTGCTTGGGCTAACGGCTCTCCTGTGGCTAAAAGGTCAGACAGTAGGGTCCCTCCAGTGTCACGCCGGTCAATGATCTCTGCCCTTGGTCTTAGTGCCGGCGCCGGCGCAGTTGGCTTGGCTGCGGCTCCTGCCGCCCAGGCTGCTGAGATCAATGTCGCAGAACTCAGCGCGGTGTACGCCACCACCTCGAGTCTCGCCATCCCTCAACTTTCGGGCGTTGAAAGACGAGGTCGGTTCGGTAAAGTGGGAACGTCTGGCAAGGGTGTCATATCGATTCGCTTCGATCACCAACTCGACCCCTTCATGGCAAAGGTTCAGCCTCTGATGGAGTCACGTCGCCTGCCATACTCGATGGGCATCGTGTCGCGTTCCGTTGAAAACCCTACCGCTGCTTACGAGCCAACAAACACTTCATGGGCAGATATAAAGAAAAAGATCCTGGCGCAGGGTGGGGAGATTTGGGGGCATTCGGCGACACACAGCGACGGAGTATCCGCATACGACGAAATTGTTACGTCAAAGCGAGAGATTGAGGCGCAAGGTATCCGCGTCATAGGCTACCAACAGCCGGGAACCACCTCGTACGCCACAGCGCACACCACAATCGATGCAATGAATGACGAGCCTGGACGACTAATCCGGGAGACTTATGGTCTTTACGAGTCCTCCATACAAGGCAGTAGTCGCAGAGCTATACCTACAGATGGATGCTTTGGCTACGATCATGTCACCCTTGACACACGCAATTTCGCTTGGACAAAAGTAGCGATCGATGAAGCTGCCGCCTACAAGACCGGCATTCAGCTAATGATCCATGCAGAGGCCTTGGATCAGCCGGGCAAGATGACAACAGCGGACTTCCGAGCCGTTTTGGACTATTTGGTGACACTGAGGGACGCGGGAAAAATAGAGGTACTTACCGCATCTGCCTTGGCATTCGCTGACCCCGGAAGCTCGCACCGCCCGAGTATAGTTCCTTACGGTGACTTCGAAGGACAAACCACCGGAACGATTCCGGCCCCTTGGGCAGATTCTGGGGCTGCCTGGAATGTTCAAACGGATGGTGGCCACTCTGGTACAAACTACTTACGTGTAACGTCAGGACTAGCATTGTGCAACACGCAGGCGACGGCGTATGGCATCGATGGGTTTCCGTTCATGTTTGAAGGGTGGGCCCGAGCATCTATCCAAGGGGCCCAATATCGTGTGGGTGCTACCAGCATGATCGGTTCAACAAACACGAACGTTCGCAATGTCATTGGCAACTTGGGCGTCAATGAAGGGTGGAAGTTTTTTCGCGTACCATTTGTCATCCCGCGCGGGTCGAATTTGATCAAGATGTACGTTGGCGTCAATGCCGGTGGACCCATTGACTTCGACGACCTTCGTTGCGTCGCCATTTGACGGGCTCACAAAAGATTTCAAGTATAGGTCGGTGAAGAAAGCGGAGACATGTGGCCGGGCACAGGGTCCGGCTTGGCTGGTTATGCGAGGGGGGCAACTGTGGACAGTTGTGTTGCTGCTTCCGGTAAGAGGCGGTGCGTCAGCGCGCGGGAACACCCTTCACCACTACGTTCGGTCCAACATCGCGCGTAACGACCGCTCCGGCCCCGATGGTAGACCACGGGCCGACGGTAAGACCTGGAAGAATGACCGCTCCAGAACCGACCGTGGTGCCCTCCTTCAACACCACTGATCCAGCAACGTTGGCCCCCGGAAGCACAGTAACGTAATCTTCCAAGATCGCGTCATGCCCGACAGTAGCGTTGTAATTTACGTGGACGTTGTTGCCGATCGTTACGGATGATGAAATATGGCACAGTGCAAGAAATACACACCCTGTGCCCACCGACGTCTCCGGACCGATTATTGCCGCGGTGTGGGCCACAGTCCGAGGCGTCAATCCCTTATCCGTCAGTTCCCCCGACATACGGCGACGAATGTGGGGATCAGCGATTGCTACGACAAAGTATCCGGTGGACGGAACGTCAGAGGGCGAATGAACCGGCACCTCGCGTACACATTGCCCTGCTCGGTATTCATCAAGGAAGCAGACCTGTATCTTTTCGCCAACGGTTCCAGACAGGTTTGTTCTGTGACTAAGGATCGCGTCGTAGGTCTCACGCCCGAATCCTCCAGCGCCAGCGATGAAGATCATCACAGTCCGCGATTAAGCCCGGATGGACCGTAGACTGATGCCCCGTCGAATAGCGATTGTGGGGTACGCGCAATGATTGCGAGATCAAGCCAGAAGGACTTGTTGTCCACGTACCAGACGTCCAAATCGATTCGTTCAGGCCAGGATAAAGTATTTCGTCCATTGATTTGCGCCCATCCCGTCACTCCAGGCTTTACTTCTAAGCGACGCCTTTGGTGGGCGGTGTAACGCTCTACTTGTGAAGCCACTGTTGGGCGTGGACCTACAAGGGACATGTCGCCGCGGAGGACATTTATGAGCTGAGGCAGTTCATCAATACTGCTAGACCTGAGAATGCGACCGGGCTTGGTGATTCGGGAATCGTTCTCAGCGACCAACAACCCCAATCCGTTATGCTCTGCATTGACCGTCATGGTACGTAATTTGTAGATCAAGAACGGTTGACCGTGCAGCCCAATCCTCTCCTGCTTATAAAGTACGGGGCCGCGGTCGGCTAGTTTAATGGCGGCAGCCGCTGCCACTAGCATCGGAAAACTCAGCAAGAGCCCGGTGATGGAACCGACTAGGTCAAGGCATCGACTCGCACGGAAATTCCCCATGGGTGACAGCGTACATGGCGTGGGCGGCTTTTCTGAATCATAAAGGGGAAGGCCAGATCTGCTGGTACCTGGGACGAGGATTTGGCCCCGCCCGTGTTGGCACGATGAGCGGCCCCGAATAGTCGCACAACGGACCAACTCCTGCACGCGGAGGGAGGGTAGTGGATCGAGCTAAGCAAACGGGCCATGCATTCCTTTGGACAGGCCCCCGCAGGGCAATCTATACTGCAGTTGCCCTGATCCGTGGCATGGGCCGGCCGAGATGGGATGGGCCATTCTGCCTTGGCGCAAACCCAGTACCGTTCCGTCGTGTCTTGCCAATGCCGATGTGGAGGGTGGGAACTGCCCCTCGGCTTGGCGCGGCGTGCAGACTCGGCATGGAGCCCCCACTGGTGACGTTTTCTTGGCCACATCGGCGTCGGCTTGAGCATGGGTGAGTGGACGAGCCCCGTGACCTTGAGACGGGTGTGTTCACCCTCACCGCCGGAGGCTGCCCGTGCTACTTCTCTGAGGCTGTTCCTAATCGGCGGGAACTACGCCTAGGGTGCCAGTGCAGCCAATTTCGGGAAGATGGCGTTGCCGATGTAAACCTTTCCGTTGGCGATGAACACCTCACCGTTGGACATGTAGTGGTCCTTGCCAAAGTCAAGTACCTGTAGTGCCTGGCCAATGCCCGGAAGGTAGAAATTCGCGAAGTGCGTACCGGCAGTGGAGGTGTCCGAGACGTTAAGGTAAAAAATTTCAGTTTCGGGATCCACTGCCCCGTAGTAGCCAAGCTCAAAAAACCTGTCCCCGGCTGCCCCTCCTGGCACGGCGATGTTTCGGTGCCAGTTCGAAGACGCAGAGTAAGCCTTTTTGGTGTTCCGGTCCACGACGGCCACGGAGAACCCGAACCTGTCAGATGCGAGCCACACCCAGCGCGGGGAGAAACTGATCTGAACGCTCTGCCATTCGTTTGTGCCCCCGGCAAGCACCGTCTCCCAAGTGCCGGGCGCGCCATGCTTTGTGGAACGGATAAGTCCGGCGCTTGCGTCGTTGTCGCCGAGTGTTACGTAGATATGGCCAGGATTATAGGGGTCCTCCTTCACACCATGGACATGCTTCACGGACCGATCCGGACCCCATACGGTTTCCCACGTTAGACCATCGGATGAACGGTGGATCAACGGCCCACCAGCGGCAGCGATGTCAACCCCGTCCGCCTCGTACTCTCCCAAGAATAGATATTGAGAGCCCGCGTTGAATGCCGTCCTCATCCCGGACGTTCCCGGGATAAGGGTCTTGACCGGAGTGCTCCACGCACCAAAGGGAGTCCCCTTTGCTTTCTGTTGTGTGCGGTAGATACCGGATATTCCCGAGGCTGTGTCCTGATACAGCGCATAGACGTAGCCCCTGAATGTCACTGCTTTCAGGATACTGAGCGGTGTAACACCGGCAGGGCTGGACCTATTAACCCAGCTCACTCCTCCGTCATCTGACTGGGAAAGAATTCCCCACGAGGCATTTCGCCCATAAAGCACACCTGTTGCTTCGTCCACACCGATCACGCCAATGGTGGCTGGAGATGTGGTCTTGGTTGGGGCTGCGAAAGGCTTAGGTGTTGAGATCAGGGTGCGCCGGGCATAGTCCGCGGAAATGTCAGGAAGCTGTGCGGGGGGAATCTTCCCATTCGCGTCCAAGGTTGCGACGCCCGACGGCGCGGCCTTTTCAGCAAGTGGTATATACGCGTTGAGCTCGCCGGTGGCAGCTTGGGCGCCGTCGGCACGCATGGCTGACACTGCTGAGGCACCAGTTAGCGCGGTCATCAGTGTTCCTAACCGGAGAAGCCCTCGGCGCTGTACGCCGAGATGATCTGGCGATGCCGGCTGGTTATCAGTACCAATTTCTTTTGCCATATGCAGAAGCTATTTGGCTGGGAACTGCGCAGCCACCGTGGCAGCTACTTGTTTTAGATCACCACCAGTACTCATGCTAAGTGGAGCTACTCGCCTGTGAATCGGTAAGAAGCCAGGATTGTCCAATTGAGCAGGAAGATGAGGTTGGAGCGTCGGCGAATGGGGGACACCGGATGCAGCCCTAGGGACCTCCAGGGCGGTTTGCAGATCTCCACCAGCCCCCCACTGACCTTCCGAATTGATATTGCTAAGCCGCTTGCGAGAAGAATCTTGACGTCCGATTGTCCTCCTTTCGGGGCTTGAAACTCTTGGACACAATGAGGCCATGGGTACAGGGGAAGTTTCGCTACACGCTGCACAGGTTCGGTACGTTCAAGGAAGCGGCTCCGTAGCATCGGCCGAACTAGCGGTAGCGAACGTTACTCCCGGCTCGGGCGCTGGGCTCGACAATCTAAGGCAGTGCCGAGTGAGCCGCACGACGAAAGCCGACTTGGAAGTCTTGGCCATCAGCTCCGACGAAAAGATCAAATCGACATGTTCGTATCAACCGCAAATCGAGTGAAAGATGGCCCACCTACCCGTCCTGTTCGGTTTGCGCTAGCACTGACAGAGCATTGCACTATTATGGCGGGGGGTGCTGGATAGGGTGACCTGCGAGTTTGTTACGGCAGGCCGCGTTGGCGCCGGGACTCCAAAAAATTGATGATTGTGGCTCCAGGAAAGGGACACAGCCGGAATGAAGATCTCATTGCCTTCGGGGGACGATGACAGTCCTCTGGATTGTGCACATCAGTTTGTTGGAGTTTGCCGCACGTGCCAAGGGGCGAACACGAGGCAAGGCCAAGGATCCGCGAATTCAACAACCAACGATAGCGCAGGGCAGAACGAAGGTCTGCCGCCAGTTTTCACCGTCATCGGTCGACATGCGCGTCCTAAATGGTGTCAAGACTTCCAAAGCCTTTAGCACTCGAGGCGCTAGACGGCTAACTCAGCGCCCAACATCCATTTGGGCGGAACGGTAGGCATCCAATGCCCTGTGCTGCAATCGAGTGTTACGTGATGCGCGACATATAGGAATCCTCCGTAAATGCAACAAGACGGCAGCATTCGTTCACAGCGAGTTTGCAAACCTTACAAACTTGCTATGGATGCTGCGTGCAGCGAGATTTTGGCGATATTCGCATGCTGAGGGAGCTTAGTGCAGTGGTATTCATAGGAGTCTCGTCTCTGCGTTCGCCGGTCCCGGTAGGGCCCGAGCTGCTAGTGAGGGGCCGAGGCGTCCACCGCGGGGTCCGCCAACACTGGGCAAGTTACTGAGGCCGTTTAGTAGATCTACGAACTTCGATGGGTTGTGCTTCTGAAGCTTTAGGTTCGAAAGTCCTTCGGACTTTGTAGCCCGGATGCTTCCCAAGGACAGGCCAGGTACCGTCCGAACTGCACACTAGTGACGACTGGGCGTGGTGCCGTTGTCACGCACTAGACGGCGGGGTTCCGGCCACCTCGTTGGCTGCGCGCTCAACGCTTCTTATCAAAGCCTAGGAATCTCCAGTAGATAAATAATCCTCAAAGTACTCGCCTGCTTTTCCAAGTACCTGATCGCACTGAAGACGCGTAGTCGCCACTGTGGTTCTCACAAAGTCATCCAATTAGCTTTTTGAGCAACAAGCCAGGACTTTGAGAGGCACCGATGCGGACCGTGTACAGCAATCTGACAAATACTTCCCGACCGGATTTCGGGGGTTGCGGCCATGACTCCTGAAAGTAACCAGCGGGAACTTGACATCAAAAACGCCGCAGTTGTTAAACGCCGCCGGCTTCTTGCGCTCGGAACTTTAGTTACAAGCATTTCTGCAGCAACAACCTTTAGTTCAGGAACCGCCAACGCTGCCCCAGGCGATGTAAGCCAGCCGACGGCTTATGTACCAGTCACCGAGAAGGGAATGCCGACCGGAGTTGCGACATTAGACGACAACGCCAAAATTCCTTCAAACCAGCTCCCGAACCTTTCGGCTACATATGCCCCCGGCGGATTGGCTCCTACTTCCGCAAAACCTCGTAAGCCGCTGCTGTCAAAAATGATTACTACCTTCGCCCCTGGACACGGCTGGTACAGCTACCATGGGGCAGCGTCGTTCTCCGCGGACGATTCCACAGACTACGCATTAGGCGCTCAATCTACGAAACTTATCAGCGATACTCGAAATTCCCCCGCGATAATGAGAAGTCCGAAGCTTACAATTGATGCAACGAGCAAGCAATTTGTAATCTGGATAAAAGTCGATGGCGCGGCGAACCTGACGGAAATGAATCTTTATGCAGGCGACGCGTCTCTAGCGAATCATTATAATTGGACCATCGCAGACGGCGGCGGTGTTGCACAACAAGTATTTCGCGAAGGCGAATGGGCGCAGGTTGTACTTGGCTTCGCTGATGCTTACGTAGTTGGTGCACCGTCGCGATCGACTATTGTTCAGTTGCAATTCCGGATTCGCGCTAGCGCTGGAAAGGCTGTCACCGCACATCTGGGTGGTATCGGGTTATCCGCTGAATTGCCCCTGTTCCCTAAGGGAGTGATATCCATCACATGCGACGACTCCTATGTATCGCAGTTCACGCACCTCAAAACGGCTCTGGATAGATATGGCTGGGGTGCAACCGCATATACCATTGTCGACCGACTTGGAGTCCCAGGCTTTATGACACTTGAGCATCTGAAAGAACTCGAGAGGGTTCACGGTTGGGAAATTGGTGGTCACTCTTACACGATGGCCCACCACGGTAAGGGTTACGGAAATATGACTGATGCTGAAGTCGAGGCCGACATAAAGCTTCTAAAGACTTGGCTGGTTGATAATAACTTTATCGGTGCAGATCACATGGCTTACCCCTTAGGTTCCTACACGCCGGCTTCCCAAGCAATCATCGGAAAGTATTTCGCCACGGGGCGAACCGTCACTAGCCGGCTCGTGGAAACACTTCGTCCTTCAGACCGAATGCGTCTTCGTTCTCTTTCCATGTCAAACACCATTCCGCTGTCTACGGCCAAGGCGCTGGTAGACAGGGTGGCCGCACAAAAGGGGTGGGGTATTCTCACTTTCCATGACATCGTAGCCATCCCAACAGTGGGTACCCACTGGTCTGTTGCCGACACGCTAGCCCTCATTGATTACATAGCAACCAAGGACGTAGTAGTTATGACTGTAGGCGATGTGACCGCGCGGCTTGCAACAAGCTAAGCAGGGGCGTTTTGAAACCCTCTAAATTTGTCTGTTCTCAAATCAGATGTAGCAGAATGGACGAACACGAAAAGGGTTCCGAACTAGCGGGTGCCGAAAGTTTCAACGCGCGTCGCGACTGACTAACGCGCACTCGGGACTTGGTCAGCGGGGTCAACCAAGTTCCTGTTCCTGATGAGCGGGTAGCATTAAGTGTTGACTATCGCGATTGGGAGCTCCATGAATCGAATCTTGGGCCCGAGATGGGTGTTCCCCGTCTACTGGACTGTTTTTCTGACTGCGACGCTTGTGCTCCAGCCTACGAGCACCTTCGATGCACACGCGGCGGTCATCATCGTCTTGTATTGCGGTATGTTTCTGTTTTGGGCCACCGTAGCAACCCTAGGACAGCCGGTACCGGGAAGCCCTGGGGCCTCCAGCCCATGTAGTTTTGCACGAAAAGTGCCGCATCTGCGCCCTAACACAATCAAGTGGGCTAGTGCTGTGGGCGCGGTCGGGAACATGACGGCTGCGCTTATGGCACTCCGTAACAGCCAAGCTAGTTTGGCTGACGTTCTGACCCTGCAGGGGCTAGCTGAATCGACCAACTCCCTGGCTGTTGAGCGCTACTCTGGTGGCCAGAGTGACGGCATGCTTGTTTTCCTTCTTCTCGGAATCGGCTACGTTGCTGCGCTCGTGGCGCCCTTCATACGGCTCACTGAGTCTAAGAGACAGACATGGTGGACGATACTTCCTGCGCTGACATCGCTCGCCTATGCTGCCGTTACGTCTGCTCGGCTGGGCTTTCTTGTAGCGGCCGCACTAACAGCTGGTGGTGTTATTGCCTGCACCGTGATAAAGAACGGTTCTGCTCCCAAGGTTCGGATTAAAACTGTGGTTAGCGTTGCCCTCGTAGCAGTGATATTGGGTGTTCTTTTCACTGGGATCGGTGTACTGCGCACGGGTAGACTTGACCCTGAAGTCATTCAAGCTACAACGGATAAACAGGCCTCTTACACGGTTGGCGCAGTCGGCGCATTTTCGTCCTGGTACAAAGATTATGGTACTGGTATGGGCCGGGACCTTGGTTATGGCACCGCCACAATTGCCGGTATGGAATATTTGACTGGACAAGACCGAGCCGCTACACGTGCGTATGGAGAGTTCGCGATCATTGACGCTAGCGGACGCACATCAAATGTTTACACGGTGTTCCGTGGTCTGATGCTCGATTTTGGCATTGCTGGCACACTTAGTTTCCTGGCTGTGGCTGGTTTTGTGTTCGGACGGCTGTATATAAAAGCGGTTAATGGATCAATTGTTGCAGCATCTCTCGTGGGTTTTGGGTACGCTAGCATCCTTTTTTCGGGTTGGATGGCAACAACGACCTTCACAAACATCCTTGTTGTTACGGTAGCTGCTCCGGCGGTCCTGCTTTTTTCCAAACGACTCGAACATGAGGGTAAGCGCTCGTTTCTTCGTCGTCCACGACACAGGCCCGAATTGCGCCGTTTACGCGACCAGGTTCTTTAAGCTCGAAGGCGCCTACCCAGGCTTGGCTGCGCAACAAACGCCCCAAACCAGGGCTTGATTTCTGTTCATGAAGCCCACATGATCAGCCCAAGCTCAGTTGTTGTTCACAAAGATTCGGTGCCACGGTGCACATTCATCGACTCCTTTTAGGCGCGATCGAATTGGCGCCGAACTGGCGTGGAAGATGCACAAATCCCTGTATTGTTTGTAACCATGTGTGGAATCGTGGGATATGTGGGTCGTTCTGTTGACGGTGTAATTGACGGTCACAGTGCTTTGGATGTTGTCCTTGAGGGGCTGCGCCGTTTGGAGTACCGGGGCTACGACTCCGCCGGGGTGGCTGTGGTGTCGCAGGGCGCGATTGAGTCTCGGAAGAAGTCGGGGAAGCTGAGCAACCTGATTGCTGAGCTGGAGGCCAGGCCGTTGCCGGAGACGGTGACCGGGATTGGTCACACCCGCTGGGCCACGCACGGTGGTCCGACGGACCGGAACGCCCACCCGCACCTGGCCGACGGCGGCAAGCTCGCCGTGATCCATAACGGCATCATCGAAAACTTTGCCGAGCTGAAGCTTGAGCTGCTCGAAAAGGGTGTGGAGTTCCTCTCCGAGACGGACACCGAGGTGGCCGCGGCACTTTTGGCGGAGATTTTCCGGAACAAGCTGGGCGGGGACGCGTCCAACGGCGGCCTGACCCGGGCCATGGAACTGGCCTGCCAGCGGCTCGAGGGTGCCTTCACGCTGCTCGCGGTCCACGCGGACCAGCCCGACGTGGTGGTTGCCGCCCGCCGGAACTCACCGCTGGTGGTGGGTTTGGGTGAGGGGGAGAACTTCCTGGGCTCGGACGTGTCCGGCTTTATTGACTACACCCGCCGGGCCGTGGAGCTGGGCCAGGACCAGATCGTCACAATCACCGCGGACACCGTGGACATCACGGACTTCTTCGGCAACCCGGCCGCGGGCAAGGAATACCACGTGGACTGGGACCCGGCCTCGGCGGAAAAGGGCGGCTTCTCCTCATTCATGGAGAAGGAAATCCATGACCAGCCCGACGCCGTGGCGCAGACCCTGCTGGGCCGGTCGGACCTGGACGGGAAACTGACCCTGGATGAGATCCGGATCGACCCGGAGCTCCTCAAGCAGGTCAACAAGATCATCGTGCTGGCCTGCGGCACCGCCGCCTATGCGGGCACCGTGGCGAAGTACGCCATTGAGAACTGGTGCCGGATCCCCACCGAGGTGGAGCTGGCGCACGAGTTCCGCTACCGCGACCCGATCCTGGACGAAAAGACCCTGGTGGTTTCGATCAGCCAGTCCGGCGAAACGATGGACACGCTGATGGCCGTCCGGTACGCCCGGGAACAGGGTGCGAAGACCATTTCGATCTGCAACACCAACGGCTCCACCATCCCGCGTGAATCCGACGCGGTGCTGTACACGCACGCCGGCCCGGAAATCGCGGTGGCCTCCACCAAGGCGTTCCTGGCCCAGATCACGGCGGCGTACCTGCTGGGCATGTACCTGGCACAGCTGCGCGGCAACATGTTCGAAGGTGAGCTAAAGGACGTCCTGGCGGACCTGAACAAGATCCCGGCCAAGATCCAGAGCATCCTAGACAACGCCGGCCCGCTGCGCGAGCTCGCCCGGAGCATGGCCGACGAAACGTCCGTGCTGTTCCTGGGCCGGCACGTCGGCTACCCGGTGGCCCTGGAGGGTGCGCTGAAGCTCAAGGAAATCGCCTACATCCACGCCGAGGGCTTCGCCGCCGGTGAACTCAAGCACGGCCCCATCGCCCTGATCGATGAAGGCAAGCCGGTGTTCGTGATTGTCCCGTCCCCGCGCGGCCGCGAATCGCTGCACGCCAAGGTCATCAGCAACATCCAGGAAATCCGTGCCCGCGGCGCCCGGACCATGGTGATCGCCGAGGAAGGCGACGAAGCCGTGAAGGCCTACGCCGAGCACGTCTTCTACGTCCCGGAAACCCCGACGCTGCTGATGCCGCTGCTGACCACCGTCCCGCTGCAGATCTTCGCCGCCGAACTCGCCGCGGCCAAGGGCTACGACGTGGACCAGCCCCGCAACCTCGCCAAAAGCGTCACCGTTGAATAGAAGCGCATTCAACGCTTCGGTCATTCGGTCGGCCGGCAGTTGTTGCGGTGTGGTGCTCTCGGAGAGCCTTGGATCTAGAAGGCCCTCTTGTTGTTATCGGATCTCAGCTTTCGAAAGCGCGGCAACGTGCGAGCGGCTCAGCGTGGTCTGCCTCAATGGTTTAACAGCTGGGGTTTAAGGCCACTTTCACGAAAGCGGCGCTTTCATAGGCAAAGTGGTAAGCCCACGAGCCATCCCGTGCAGGGGACAGCACGGGCATGGACTGTTTGATGGCGATCATGCTGAGGTCACCCGTGTAGCAGCGCCGGAGGATTACGCGAGCCCTCGTGACATGCGTCTGAGCGGTTAGCACGTTCGCACTATCCCATCCGTGTTCTTCGGAAAGAGTTCGAAGAGCGCGAGCTTCGCCTTGGGTGGTTATGGGGTCGGGCGCAAAACAAATGATCCGGTACTCACGCTTTTGAGTGCACAAAGCAGGGCGCGTTGCTGTAGCGTTCGCGGGCGCGGATATGACAAGCGTACGAGCGTAACCCTCGTCCATAAGCTCTTCGGCAAAGGGAATGCGGTCATGAGATGGTGCGAGCACCACCAGAACATCAGAAGGCGTAGGTCCTTCAGTTGTCGGGAGGACGTAAAGGAAGAAACCGAAGGAGGACAGGGCGAACAGCCCCCCGGCGAACCACCCTGCTGTTCGCAGCAGCAACCCTTTCAAGTGCTCGGCACAATAGTCTTTGGGGTCGGTCTGTGCCATATCGTCGCTGTCTTCGGTAGTGAAAAGGGGATATGTCTTGAAGAGACACCTATGAAAATACACCGCTTGAGCAATCTTCAAACACTTCACTTTTGATGCTCTCTCGCTTCACAACTTCGAGCCCAGTCGATCCAGCGGCGTTACCTCGAGCAGAGGGTGGGCCGGCCCCCACAGCGCTGGGGTCATCTGTCCCCGCATTAGGAGCAGGCAAAAGGAACCAAACAGGAACATCGCCAGGCTGCCAGTTGGACTACCGTGGCGGGGCTTCCTGTCCGAACCCAGCACGACGAAGCCTGTGGTTCCTTTCGAGCGCGTGCAAACGTGCATCCCGTGTCAACGAATGAGGTGACACGGCATCTCCGCAGACGCCACGTCCGGGCAGGTGGACATTCGAGTAATCGCTTTTGAAAAACGCAGGTAGCGAGTACTGATGCCTTGCCTCGGTACGCCTGCTTAGGTCTTGCTATGGATAAGGAAATGAAGACGCCGCCAGCCCTGTTTGGGTTTAGCAACGGTGCAGCTTGGGTAGCGGCTGACGTGTTTGTAACTCGCTTGGCTGGCGGACACCTGCTGGTCGAGCGGTGGGCTGGGGGCGGTGTTCGGTCGGCCGTGGTCCCAGCAGGGAGTCAAGGACTTATGCAGGTTATGTGGACGAAGCTCAATCAGCTTGCAGTGGATGTGCCCCCTTTCATGCAGGCTTAGCGCTCGCGCCTCAAGATCGCGAAGGATGATGAACGTACATTCATCCCCGCAGCCCGAAACATGTTTGGCGAATTGGGAGGAAGCGACTTCCCCCTACACAGCCGCAATGCCCGTGGGGTGACGCTTGTGGAAACGTGGCCGGGACCCTTTCCCACGGTCGAGCGTGCCAGATGGAGGGGGCTGCAATGATCTGCGGCCCCAGCGGGAAGGGAGACGAAATGCCAGCACCCGTCGTTCAGTGCGAGCGTTAGCGCGGTTCGGGGTCCGACGCGGCCGGGAGGACATGTCCCTTCATTTCCTCCTCACCAAAGACCCGCGTAACGTTCCGCCGATTTCTTCGCGATGGCGGGCGAGTGCTGGAAACGCTTCGACGCCCGGCGCAGAGTCCAGCCCCTCTCGATGACCATCTGGGCGAGCTTACCTTGACATTAGATGTCAGGCCGGCGTTGGCATGGATAGGGCACGGGATCTTGGTGTGGAGATGGGTACGATAACCCAAGTCGGTACCGGAGGTTCTCGCCTTCGCCTTACGTCACGCTGTTCACTGCCTCCTTGGGAGCTACACCTGGTGCTCGGTACGTTCTGCGGGCCCTTGCGCTATCCAATGCTCCTCGTACGACGGTTCTGGCTCGCGCTGAACTTCCATTTGGGGGTGACGTTTCGTAACAAACATCGTGACTTGATCAAACCTTGAGGGTGTGTTTCTACTATCGCGGCATGGGTAGATATGGGGGCACGTACGGAGCGCGGTACTCGCGGCGGGAGCTGAGGCAGCGGAATATAAGGGTACTTTCCTATTTTCTGCTGAGTGCTCTGGCCGTCCTTACGGTGGCTGTCGTACTCATGGCATTGGGGACGTAGCTTCTCTTGGCTGCGCGTCTGTATTGGCGCGACTTGTTATTGCATCTGTCACGTGATTAGGTCAGGTTGATTCCGGATCTCTGTGACCGATGGAGGCTGTGTGGCTATACCCGAATACGCGTTTGCGTTCAGTGCGACGTTGGGCGCCCTGGTGGTTCCCTTTATTGTCTTACACCAGATGCTCTGGCTTGACTGCGGCGCCGTCCGCGTCAAAGGTTTTGCCGCTCCAGAAGGTGACAACCGTTAGTCATGCCGTACATCGACATTAACCCTTATAAGGGTCGCCCCAAATGGCAGGGTTACGCGGTATTAGCCGTCATCTTGGCCTTAACGGCTGGCGTAGTTTGTGCGGCTCTCGTGCGTCTATGAAGCGGTCTGTCTGTCCAAACACCTAGACTTACTGTTTGAACAAGTGCAGCACGAAAGTTTGCCGAAACGTCTTGGGGGACATACATGCCCGATCCGGCGGATCAGAACGCACGCGCCAATGCAGAAGGTGCAGGGCAGTCGCAACGGCGTAGGCGTGACCTTCGTCGTGCCGACCGCGACTTTACGGATGCTCGGACAGGAACCATGCCTTCTGTAACACCAGGACATTCAACTCAGCCCGACGCGGAGACGCGCCGGACCTCTTGGGCGGAGGCGGCAGCCGCAGCGGATGCTGCGAGTCCGGCGGCCCCGGCCAGGCCACCGGCACCTTCAGATGCCGTTACCTCGGTCTCTGGCGCTCCGGCCGGAGCGGTTGCATCGGCTCCCTCTCCCATGCCTGCTGAAACTCCCGTTCTTCGCCGGACCCGTCCCACGGTAAGCGAAACCAATGCTGAAAGCCGAATGCCGGACTTCATCAGCTCACCAGGGCTATTTGTGAAAGAACAAAAGCCGCGACCCACCGGAGGGTTTCGTGGTGCCCTATACAGGTTGTCAGGCGGAGCTTGGAATCTGGGTCCCGGTGCGAAGCAGCGCCAGGAGGACGAATTGGCCCGCCGGATCTCTCGCCAATTGCAGGGAAGCTATAACACCGCCGTGCTGAGTCTTAAAGGTGGCATCGGCAAAACCTCTACCACCGTCGGCGTAGGCTTGACCCTCGCGGAATTCCGGGGAGACGCTCCCTGCGCTATTGATGCCAACCCTGACTCTGGAGACTTGGTTGAGCGTGCTCTGGGGGAAGGCATTTACCAACAGGCGAGTCCTAGAACCATCACTGACCTGCTCGAAAACATCGAGACCATTGACTCACTAACGGCTCTGGCGCGGTACATGCATCACGCAGGTCGTTTGCACCTGATAGCGGGGGAGCAGGACCCGGAGGTTTCGGACTCCCTGACGGCGGAGGAATATCTGCGGATTCGTAAACTTGTCTCAAGTTACTATTCTGTGGCGCTCACGGATTGTGGGACAGGTGTCACTCACAATGCCATGAGCGGGATTCTGCAGTCAGCCGACAACTTGGTGATTGCGGCCGGCTACGCTGTCAGCGGCGCAAAGCGTGCCCGTAGCACCCTGCTTTGGCTGGCGAGCCATGGTTACGAAGACCTAGCACGGAACGCAATCGTGGTGATCACGGACAAGGACGAAGTGTCCTCCCGTGTGGACAAGGATGCGATCGAGGAACATCTTGCCGGCATTTGCCGTGAGCTTATTGCCGTCCCGCACGACCGGGGCGTTGCAGACGGTGATCTCGTGACCCTGGATGTGCTTAGGCCCGAAACACGACGTGCCTACAAGGAAATTGCAGCAGCCATCGTGGATGGGTACCACATGTGAAAGACAGGCAGCCGATACCCAGCAGGATTTCCCACTGGCCCTGAAACTTGCAGCAGAAAATTCATGAACGGTAGGCGCCGGCATCGCCGCCCGTCCAAGCCGCAAGGGCGGAAAATACCGGGTGCAATGGCCCTGTCCGTGACCGGCGCGATGGTCCCCGCGCCCAATTAAACGGGCCAATTTCAGGGAAGGACTTGCGCCTGCCTTGATCGGATCACACCGGCCCTAATTCGGATGGCACGACGTCGATGGTGCGTCCGGCGACGCGGGTATAAGCGTGCGGCCGAGAGATGCGCACGTTCTCTGCCACCTTCTTACGGACACTCCGCCGACCCGGTTGAGCTCGGAAATAATGCGTCCGATCGACGTCGTACAGCCTGACCGGTGTGGTCAGGACGTTCTTTGGTGGCGGTGCTGCCGGCGTGGACCCCAAAACGCGGGCGAAGTGGATGCTAAGAACCTTCGGCTGACCGGCGTGGCACGCCAGGCTAAAGCAACTCCACCGAATTGGGTAGCAGGCCTTCATACTGCCCACTTGCGGTGTGTTTGGCGAAGACAGGTCCGCCACGATCAAATCAATCACCCCGAGTGTTACTCTCGGCTTGAACCTGATTATCGATAACCGTGGGTATTGAAGGGGGGTGGCCCTCCGTCCGCAAGGTCACAGAGCTAACGCTAACTTTCTAGCAACGGGTCTGCGATGGCGGCAAGGCAGCAGACTTCTTCAGCTTCAGGTGAAGTCGTCGAAAAGACACACTCCTCGCTTACATCTAGCCAGCACAAGCACCCCTGATCCTGCCAAGACGTGGGCGCAAGTCCTCTTGGCCAGCTTAAAGCCAGCCATTAGATTCGGCTTACGTGACGTGCAATGGATGTCGCGTGCTGGCGTTGTGCTCGCTTCCGCCTCCCGGAACTCCAAGAGCTGGCGGGTACAATCGACGCCTAGATGAACGCACACTGCTTTGCCGGAGGTACGGAGAAACAATGTCGGAATGGCTCGAAGTCGGCGCAAACAACTACGTGCTGGTAACCGAAGGATCGCTGCTCAACACCGGACTGATCGTGGGTTCCGAACGGGCCATGGTGATTGACACCGGCTGCGGTCCCAGGCAGGGCGGGGAAATCCTGGACGCAGTTCGGGAAAAAACGCACCTGCCACTCGTCGTCGTCAACACGCACGCCCATTACGACCACTTCTTCGGCAATGCGGTATTCGCGGAAGCCGGCGTCACCGAATTTTGGGGGCACCAGAACTGCGCCACCGAAATTGATGAGCGCGGGGATCTCCAGCGCAGCTTCGTCGGGACGCTGGAACCGGAGATGTCCGCCGGGGAAGGTCAGAACGTCGACCTTGTGGTGCCCAATGCCATCGTGAAGGACCAACCTGTTTTGGTGGATCTCGGAGGGCTGACCGCTACCCTGTTCCACCTGGGCCGGGGCCACACCGACGGCGACCTGCTGGTGGGCACACCCACTACCGTGTTCGTGGGCGACCTTGTGGAGCAGGGTGCGCACCCGTCCTTCGAAGACTCCTATCCCGAGGAGTGGGCGGACGCTCTCCGGCACATCTCTGCGCTGCGCCACCGCTACGAGTTCCTGATTCCCGGGCACGGGAAGCCGTGCAGCGACCAGTTCGTAAAAACCATGGCGAACACTATGACCACCGCTGTCCGGCAGGCCCGCCAGTCGATCCGTGATACCCCGAGTGATGCGACCAAGGCCATTCCGGTGCTGCCTTACGGACCGGAACAGTCGCGCTGGTTCATCAAGCGTCTCCAGGAGACCCGCCGGGAGCACTAGCTGGTAGTCGCTTCCGTGCGCTTGCTATGTCCATCCTTGACCCAACCCTCGGTTGATTATTCGCAACTTGAGCCTGACCCTGGAGGTTCGGGCTTGTCAGGTAGTACGGGCAGCACGGGAGGAGCCGGACATGACTATCACCGAATCCGCTGTGGCTCTTGACGGCATGCTGGCCTCACTGGGTGGCGGGTCTTTGCCCTCCGACCTAATCGGCGCCAAGGCACGCAGCTAGCTGGGCCACAAACAACCGGATTATACCGTCTGTGCTAACGTAAGGATGCGACGGCACCCCTATGCCAGAACTGGCGGCTCGAACCGGGTCCCAGGCGAGCCGCCGGCCATCGCCTTCAGAATGTTCTCCGCCACGCTGCGGACCTTCAGGTTACGTTGACGCGATACCCCGGCAAGCTTGCTGAAGGCCTCAGTGTAGGAGCAGCGGTTCTGCGCCATGATCACCCCGCACGCCACGTCGATGGACGTGCGGCTTTCCAGAACGGTCTTTAGGTTGTCTCCGGCAGACCTGACGCTTCGCACCTCGAGTGCAAGCTTCATGCTCGATGACGCCACCCCGGCCAGCCATATGGCCTCGTTCACCAGTTCGGGCGTGAACTCGAGCCCGGCCGGTCCCAGGAACACCAGCGTGCAGCTTGTTCTCGCTTCAAGCTCCAACGGAACAGCCAGCGCCCTTCCATACCCCGAGCCCGCGAGCCGGCGCCGGTACGCCTGCCACCGCTGCGCCGTGCCGCCCGTTGTCACCACCACAGGTCCTCCCGTCGCGGTCGCCTGCTCCATGGGACCATCGCCGTACCGGTCCTCGGAGGAGGCTACGTTCACGGCAGGGCTGGTATTGCCAGCAGTGACAGGGGGACTTCCGGCACACACCATTGTGGCGGCGCAGTCAACCCCCGTTCCTGCCGATCCGGTGAGCGCCAGTGCAGCAGCATCAGCCAACCGCTGCACCGACGCAAGGTTTGTATCCGCTCCAGTGATCAGGTCCAACAGGAACCCGGGGCGTTCCGTGCGCTTGCTTCCAGTTGCCGGATGTACTGTCATGCTTCTGCCCCCACTCGACGATCAGTTCTACACCGCAGCAGCGCGGCCCCTTCCTCGAATCTAGGGGTGTGCACATGCGCGGACACGAGTAGCCGGTACTCTACTTTTCCTGCCGGTTCTGGGCAGTACTTGCTTTACTCCATGAGGCTGAGGCCCCTAGGACGCTACCGAAAGGCCGGTAGGCATTGCCTTCCGGCGGCGCGCACCTCGGCTTCGATGAGAGCTATGCGATGGCGTTGCCGCCTGCAGCGCGGCACGCTCTGTATAAAGGAATGGACCGGAAATTCTGTCCGACTGCACAACTAAGCGGCACTCGATCAAAAACACCGGGGGCACTTTCGCCACTGACGTGTCAGCGATGGCCACGGCCCATGCTGCACCTGCGCCGTCATCAGTCAGACCAACCTAAAAAAGTTCGCGCAGTGCACTCAATCCAAGCCAGAGGAAAGGCCCCACAGCAACGTGACTAGCGCGGGGCCTTTCCAGTCCCTTTAGCGCAAATGATGAGTAATTGTTAAGGGACCGAAGCTAACGCTAATTCAGATAGCCGCTAGGTTTCCAATCGACGGGGTTAAAATACCTTAGTGATCTGGTGGCTGGCGGAAGAATTGCCCAGCCTCATCGAGGTTGAGCTGCTTTATTGTTCTATACGCAGAAGTGATGACGGTTCCCCTTGGAAAACTGGTGCACGAGCAGGGCGGAGAACCCCGTGCTCTGCTTTTGAGGAGTGCTCGATTATCCGGGCGGGGACCCCTGACGCTGCGGTGGGAGAACTTCCCTCCATCGGGTCAGCGCGTGTCCACGTCCTCGAACACCAAGAACGTCTGCGTATCGAGTACTCCGGGCATGGACTGCAGCTGGTCAAAAATGACCCGCCGCAGGTCGATGTTGTCCACGGCGCGGACCAGCAGGATCACGTCGAAGTCGCCGCCCACCAGGGCTATGTGGTGCACCTCCGGGATGGCGCCCAGCTGGTCACGGAGTTCGCGCCAGGAATCCTGCCGCAGCTTCAGGGTCACGTAGGCGGACGACCGGAGCCCCGCCTTGATCGGATCCACCAGCGCGGTGAACCGGGAGAGCACACCTTCGCTGGTCAGCCGGCCAATCCGGGTGTACGCATGCGCCCGGGAGATGTGGACGTTCTCCGCCACCTGGGTGACGGACATCCTGCCGTCCCGGGTAAGTTCGGAAATGATTCTGCGGTCTATGTCGTCTAACGGTACGGGTTCCGTCCCGGCATCCCTGGCTGCCATTTGTTCACGGCCCCTGTTCGGCAATTCTGGTGAGACTTACAATTTGTCTTCCAGCATAGGCAGAATCAGGCAGCTTCTCCACGGATCCCGCAGGCACAGGATACGAACCTCCCGTGGCAGGGCACTGTGAGTGGATAGTGGCTTCAGGAAGGCCGGCAACAACGGGTCGCCGTCGAGGGCAGCGGAGACGCCAGGTTACCGCCGCTGGGCATCGTGGAGTTCCGCTGCACGCCGGATGAAGTCGCAGTCGCTGGGGGAGAGGATGCTCTCACCGTGCCGGTCCTGTTCGAACTCGGCGCCCGTGGCTTTTTTGATCTCCGCCGCGATGGTCCGGGGGAGGATTCTGCACCCCGGATTGTCCAGCAGCCACTGCCGCGTTTCTGGCTCGAGCCGGTCCCACAACTTGTCGATGCCCATTTACAGTTACCCCACTCTTGTCATTCCCCGTATATGAAATGCCGCTTCGCCCGCGGGACGGATGACTCAGGTCCCCAGTCCCCGCCAGCCGCAGGGAAGGCTGACCGCGAAGAGTGATCCAGATGCGGAGGGGACCTCACTGTCCCCTCCGCGTCCGTCGCCGCACCATGAGCCCCCCAACCGCGGGAAATCCCTGCCACCTGATGCGGAGTTTTCTGCCTGTAATGAACGGAAGAAATCTTCCGGACATTGACCGATTGACCTTTTGGTCAATCGCGACCATCCGAGTGTGGTCCTCCCGCTGGTGGAGGTCAAGGGCTCTTTGAAAAGAGGTGAACATTTGCTCGAAGAGGCCGGCTGGCAGCACCGGACTTCTTCAGCAACCGGGCAGGCATAGGACTCCTACCGGGGCTAGGTGTGGCGCTGTTACTGCCCGCTCCTAAGTTGGTTCCGGGCGGCTTCCAGCAGGGTGACGCCGTGGGTGCGGGCTGTCCGGAGAAGCTGGTCGGCCGCTTCGTCGGGGGTGCAACCGGTCCGCGCAGCGATCGATGTGCAGGCGTCCGCGATCACCGAGCGCGAGGCCAGCGATGCCTCCAGGACGGAGAACTGCTCGTCCAGGAGGGCCGCATCCGGCAGGTCCTCCGGCACGGGAAGCGGGGAGCCGGCGCCGGACGCCGTTCGGCCCTGGAGTATGGACCGGGCAGCGGCGAGCAGCTCGGCGGCTTCCGGGTGCGCCAGCCGGTAAACAAGGCGACCGCCTGACCACACGCGCTGGATCAAGTCCTGCCCGCGCAGCTGGGTCAGGTGCCGGGCTAGGTGTGTGGACTTCACTCCCGTGCCTTCGCAGAGTTCCGGGATGGAGGACTCTCCATGCGAGAGCAACTCCAGGATCTGTGCCCGGACCGGATGGGCCACGGCCTTGAACACCTCCGCCGCAGCAGACATCGCGGGTCCGGCGCCGTCACCGTGGACCGGTCCAGCCGTCCGAGCCGTGCGGCTCTCGGAGCCGGTGTTATGGCTGCTCATGCTCTTCGCTTCCTTGGGCTATGCACGCCATTATCCTCCGCTCTGCGGTCTGCGCCGGGAGATCATGTCCAGGAATTCAGGCATTAGTGTAGGCGGACGGGTTCGACCGGCGGGAGCCCAGCATCCGCATCCGCCAATTTGTCCACGGCGCCGTTGGTAACCTGCGTCACACTTGCAATTCGTCTCCCAGTAGAGGCAGATTGAGCCAGCTTCTCCACGATTCCCGCAGACGCTGGATACGAAACCTTCCCCGGGTCAATACTGGGAGTAAATAGTGGCTTTCGAAGGATGGACCAATGACGATCTCCGCAGACCACACCGCACCGGACACTGCCAGCGCACGCCCGGCCGGCAACGCCCCAACAGAAGACGCCCTCACCGAGGCCGTCAAGAAGTTCGGCATCACGGTGGAGGACTACATGCTCCCGGCCCGGCACCAGATCCAGATGGTGGACCCGGACGGCCGGCTCAAGCCCGAAGGTGAGCAGGGTACCGAACCCGGCCACGAATACCCTTTGCCCGGCGACGCTGAACTGCTGGCAGCGTACGAGCAGCTCGTCGTCGGACGCCGCGTCAACGACCAGAACTCGGCGCTGGTCCGGCAGGGCCGCATGGCCGTGTACCCGTCCAGCCACGGCCAGGAGGCCTGCCAGGTGGCGGCGGCCCTGTGCCTGTCCGGCGGCGACTGGATGTTCCCCACCTACCGCGACGCCGTCGCCGTGATGGCGCGCGGCGTGGATCCCGTCCAGGTGATGACCATCTTCCGCGGCGACTGGCACGGCGGCTTCAACCCCGTCGAGCACAAGGTGGGCATCCAGTGCACGCCGCTGACCACCCAGCTGCTCCACGCCGTCGGCGTTGCCCACGCGGCCAAGCTCCGCGGCGAGGACACCGTGGTGCTGGCCATGTGCGGCGACGGCGCCACCAGCGAAGGCGACTTCCACGAAGCCCTGAACTTCGCGGCCGTCTTCCACCTGCCGGTGATCTTCTTCGTCCAGAACAACAAGTACGCCATCTCGGTGCCGCTGGCACACCAGTCCGTGGCGCCGTCGCTCGCGCACAAGGCGGTGGGCTACGGCATGGCCGGCGAACGCGTGGACGGGAACGACGTCGTGGCGCTCCTCGCCGTCCTGGACCGGGCCGTGAAACTGGCCCGGGAAGGTTCCGGCCCCCTGCTGGTGGAGGCGCACACCTACCGGATGCAGGCCCACACCAACGCCGACGACGACACGCGCTACCGGGAGAGCGCTGAAGTTGCGGAGTGGAGGGCCAAGGACCCGGTGAACCGGATGCGGACCTACCTGACCGACCGCGGTCTGTTGGACGACGACGGCGAGCGGCGGATCCGCGAGAAGGCGGAGGCAGTTGCCACGCAGCTGCGTGACGGCCTCAGCGAGGACGTGCCGGTGGACCCGCAGGAGCTCTTCCGCCACGTCTTCGCCAAGACCACGCCCCAGCTGAAGGAACAGTGCGCGCTGCTCGCCGACGAACTCGCCCGCGACGCCGCATCATCTACCGAGGAGGCCGCCAAGTGAGCCCCACCATCACCACCTCGTCCGAGGCCAACGGCAACGTTTCTGCTGCAACTGCCCGGGCCGCCGCCTCCGCCGCCGCGTCGGCGGAAGCCGCCGGGCCGCAGCCGGTCACGCTTGCCAAGGCTCTTAACACTGCCCTGGCTGACGCCATGCACGCCGATCCCTCCGTCCTGGTGTTCGGCGAGGACGTGGGCATGCTGGGCGGGGTCTTCCGTATTACCGACGGGCTCACCGCGACGTTCGGCGAACAGCGCTGCTTTGACACTCCGCTGGCTGAGTCCGGGATTGTGGGCATGGCCGTGGGTATGGCGATCAACGGGATGCGCCCGGTGATCGAGATGCAGTTCGACGCGTTCGCGTACCCGGCGTTCGAGCAGATCGTCAGCCACGTGGCCAAGATGCACAACCGTACTAAGGGGGCGGTGAAGCTGCCGCTGGTGATCCGGGTTCCCTACGGCGGCGGCATCGGGGGAGTGGAGCACCACTGCGACTCCTCCGAGTCCTATTACGCCCACACGGCCGGCCTGAAGGTGTTCACCCCGGCCACCGTGGCGGACGGCTACCGGATGCTCCGCGAGGCCATCGACTCGGACGATCCCGTGATGTTTATGGAGCCCAAGAAGCTGTACTGGTCCAAGGATCTGGTGGACCTGTCCGAGCTGCGGTCCTCTTACTCTTCTGCTGCTTCGACGGGGCAGTCCTCGGAGGGGCGCGCCGCCGTCGCGCGTTCCGGTACTGACGCCACGTTGATCGCGTACGGGCCGTCCGTCCCCACGGCGCTCGCCGCCGCCGAGGCCGCCGCGCTGGAGGGGCGCTCGCTGGAGGTCATCGACGTGCGCACCATTGTGCCGTTCGACGACTTGACGGTGTGTGAGTCGGTCCGCAAGACCGGCCGGGCCGTGGTGATCGCGGAAGCGCACGGCTTCGCGTCCGTGTCCTCGGAGATCGTGGCCCGGGTGCAGGAGCGCTGCTTCCACTACCTGGCGGCCCCCATCCGCCGCGTGACGGGGTTCGACATCCCGTATCCGGCGCCGAAGCTTGAGAAGTATTACCTGCCCGGCGTGGACCGCATCCTCGACGCCGTTGACGACCTGCAGTGGGAGAACTGACCATGAGTGAAGCACGCGTGTTTTTGTTGCCGGACCTGGGCGAGGGGCTGACCGAAGCGGAGCTGGTGTCCTGGCACGTTGCCGTGGGGGACACCATTACTGTGGACCAGCCGATTGCCGAGGTGGAGACGGCGAAGTCCACTGTTGAGGTGCCGTCTCCATATGCCGGGATTGTGGCCGAGCTGCACGGGGAGCCGGGGGAGACCTTGGACGTGGGGAAGCCGCTGATCTCGGTGACGCCTGTTTCGGTGGGTGAGGCTGTCGAAACCAAGCCCACCGAAACCGAACTCGGCGACCCGGTAGTTGAGCCTGACTCCTCGGTGGTTGAGCCTGTTGAAACCAAAGAGGCCGAGACCTACCGGGAAGAAGAGAAGGCAGGGTCTGGGAATGTCCTGATTGGCTATGGAACCCCGGGCGGCCACGGCGTAGCCCGCCGCAGCCGGGCACCCAAGTCATCCGTCGCGGTGGCTGAGCGTGCCTCTTCGGTGGTTGAGCCTGTCGAAACCAAGCCTGTCGAAACCAAAGAGGACGACCTCTCCCTCCTGCGCACCCGCGTTCCCGGCAAACTCGGCGCAGTGATCTCGCCGCTGGTCCGCCGCATGGCGCGGGAGCACGGCGTCGACCTCGGCGACATCCCCGGCTCCGGCGACGGCGGCCTGATTATGCGCAAGGACGTCGAAGCAGCCATCCACCCGGCGGTTGAGCCTGTCGAAACCAAAGAAGCCCCGGTGGTTGAGCCTGCCGAGACCTCAGAGGCTCCTGGATCTCGACAAGCTCGATCACCGGAGCGCACCGACGCCCGCACCGGCCTCGCCGTCTCCTCCCGCACACCGGTTCGAGGAGTACGCAAAGCCGTAGCCGCCAACATGGCCCGCAGCCGCTCGGAAATCCCCGAGGCGACAGTCTGGGTGGACGTCGACGCGACTGCCCTCGTGGAGCTACGTAAGGAACTGAAGACGGGCGGCGCAGAGGTGCCGGGCCTGCTTGCGTTCATTGCCCGCTTTGTCACCGCGGGGCTGAAGAAGTACCCGGAGCTGAACACGCGCATCGAGAATACGGACGACGGGTCGCAGGAGATCATCGGATTCGACGGGATCAACCTCGGGATCGCCGCCCAGACGGACCGGGGGCTCGTTGTGCCTTCGGTTCGCAGCGCTGAGAAGCTGAGTGCCCGCGAACTGGACGCGGAGATCCGCCGGCTGACCGACGTCGCACGCCAGGGCAAGGCCACCCCCACCGAGCTCGGCAGCGGAACCTTCACACTGAACAACTACGGAGTGTTCGGCGTGGACGGATCGGCGGCGATTATCAACCACCCCGAGGTGGCCATTCTTGGCGTGGGTCGGATCATCGACAAGCCGTGGGTGGTCAACGGCGAGCTGGCAGTCCGCAAGGTCACCGAGCTGACGTTGACCTTCGACCACCGCGTCTGCGACGGAGGCACCGCAGCCGGTTTCCTCCGCTTCGTGGCGGACGCGATAGAAAATCCCCGGAAGCTGTTGGTTGAACTGTAACTGCAGAAGTCAGAGGGGCACCTAAACGGCCTTACTGGCTCCTAGGTACTGGCAAGTGGTCCCCGGATCTGAGGACAGGCGGAGAACAGGTACCGTCTACTCGTGCGCGGGGTTGAGCAGCGTTGTTGACTGGTGGAAGCCAGCGAGGAGAGGTCTCCCTAAGCCAAGAGGTCTCAAACCCAACCCTCACCGGTCACCAGTGCTGGCGGGTCTTAGGTTTGGTGGCCCTCTCCGGGAGACCCGCCAGCGCCACATGAACTTCTATTCGAGGAAACTCAACGGGGACAGCAGATTACCCGTGTGACAGAAATCTGCGGACTGACTTTACCTCCGTCAGGTGCACGGCAAGGGGCAGCGCGCAAGCAAAGAACCCGCGGCCTTCAGTGGGGCCGCGGGTTCTGTGCTTATTCGATTATTGGGTGGTCAGGGTGAAGGTGGCTGCCTTATCGCCAACGTCGTCGGTGACCACGATGGTGGTGGGGCCCTTCTTGACGTCGAACACCACCACTCCCTGGCGTGCATCGCCAGCGGCGACTTCCTCGGTGGGCAGGCCCTCAAGCCCTTCCTCCAGGTAGATCCCGACGCCCTCGTTGCCGTCGGCGTCGTAGGCCTCGAAGTTTGAGGAGCTGGCCAGGCTGGTTCCCGTCAGCGTCTCCCAGGAAACATTGATGGCGAGGAAGCCTCCGTTTGCCGGCTTCATGTAGGACATCCCGGGAATCTCCTGGGTGTAGATGGCGTCGATGACGCCCACCTTCACAGTGTTCCCATCGGAGATCGTGACCGTGAAGGAAGTGTCGTCACCGGCGGTAATGGAGGGCTGTGATGCCGCTTCACTGACCTGGGGATCGGCGGCCTGGGTGACCTCCGGTGAGGTTTTGCGCAGCTCCTCCAACGCGCTGTTGGCCAGTGCAAAGGACATCACCGTGTACAGGATGCCAACGACCACCCCGACGAGCCAGACGGCGGCGGTGATGATCCAGGCCGTCTTCTTGTTCTCCGGGTAACCCTCCAGCGGCAACCCGTTCTTGTCCCGCATGTTCCCGGTCAGGATGATGATCAGGTCGATGATGGACCAGATGCCAAAGCCGCCCATGGTCAGCAGCTTGGCGATGCCGGTGCCGATCTTGCCGAGGTAGAAGCGGTCCACACCAAGGCCGCCCAGCAGGAGGGAGAGGAGCCAGGTAACCACGAAGGACTTCCCCGGGGCGGTGGCATAAGGAGGGTGTCCATAGGGGTCCGGCTGGTATCCGCCCTGTTGTCCTCCCTGGTACAGTCCGCCAAAGCTGGCAGGTGCGGTGGGGATGGGCGGAGCTGAGTTTTCATTCACCCGTTGAACGTACTGGCGACGGCGAAGAACGGCGATGGGCAGAAATGCCCATCGCCGTCGTGCGTTCTCTTCAGACGTCAGTGCTGCAAAGCCCGGCTTCCCGCCTCGCGGACGACCGCCCGGTAGTATCCCTTGGCGTAGCCGGTTTCAGTGGGGTGGAAGCCGGCGTCACTTCCGGGCAAGTGGATCCAGGGTGCCGGCGAGCCGATGCCGTGCCCGTCGAACTCGTCGGTGACGTCGACGTACACCGTCCCGGAGACCTGCCTGGCCGCCTTCCTGATGACCTTGTTCAAGGTGTCCGTGCCCTTGTTGAAGACCTTGGCGGCCTCGTCCGTGATGTAGGTTTGGTCGCCGAATTCCGGGGAGAACTGGTACGGATATCCCAGCGCGACGATCGTCGCGTTGGGGGCCTTGGCGCGAATGGCCGCGTAGGCATTGGTGAGGGCGGCCAGAACCTCAGTCCTAGCAAGTGCTTCGCCAGCTTTGACGGCCTGCTTGCAATCGTGCAGCAGGCTGGGCTTCAGGCAGGCTTCGAGAATGCTCTGGAAGCCGACGTCGTTGCCGCCGGCGGTGATGGTGACCAGATCCGTTTCAGCATTCAGCCGGCCGGCGGCCGACGCGACATCGACCTGGATGGGAACCATCGCGGCGGTCCAGCCGGCGCAGGCGGCGTTGGCTGCGAGTTCCACGTCGGGCCGGTCATCCAGCACGTCCACATAGCTCGGCGATGCCTGATAGCACGGCGCCGGATTAACGGGGTAGAGCGGGGAGACGCTGACATTCGGAGCGCCGATGCCTGACGTGTAGGAATCGCCGAAGGCTACGTAGTCCAGTGTTTCGGATTCATGTGCGGCTGCTGGCGCGGCTATAGAGCCGGCCACCAGTGCGGTGGCAGCAACGGCCAGGGTCGCCAGGCGCCCCGCAAACTTCCTCATGGTTCTGTCCCTTCGCTTTCTGTCCGGGTTACGGCAGATGCCCTGACGTTCGTGGAGAACGATGTCCCACAACTACTTCCAGCGGCGTTACTGCGGCGTTACCGCTCATCCTGTTTTGCCAGCGGCGGGGTGATCGCTACCACTGGTTTTGAGGGAGGGCCCTGTCCAGGGGAAGGAGCCCGGCGCTACCATTAGTCCCTGGTTGAAGGAGGCGCGTGATGCTCGAAGAGGCGGACCTCATGCAGGCCCTGCGGCGTCACTGGGAGTACTCGGGCAAGGACGAGGACGTCGCCCATGAGATCTACCACAACGACGCGGTGCTGGAGTTTCCCCAGTCCGGGGAACGTTTCGAGGGCGTGGAGAACTTCCGCGAATGGCGGCGCCAGTACCCGGCAAAGCTCAAATTCCACACCCGGAGAATCAGCCACCGGGCCGACCTGGTGGTCGTGGAGAACCTGATCAGCTACGACGGAGGCCCCTGGATGTTCTCGGTCAACATCCTGGAATTCAGGAACGACCGGGTTGCGCACGAGCGGATCTACATCATGGACGGGTGGGAGGCAGCAGAGTGGCGCGCTCCATGGCGGTCCGATGTGCCTGCAGACGAGCCCCCGCCGCCGGCTTCCTCCGGTTCGTAGCGAAGGCCACTGAAAGGCGGGCCGCACTCCTGGTCGATATCGCAGCCAGCCCGCTCGTGAGGTGAGGCGTACGACGGCGGCGCGTACCGCCGTCGTACGCCTCTAGCTGTTTCAGGGAGCCTTCACGATTGGCCTGCGGGGTTGAGGCCGCCGGCAGCCAACAGCGCATCCAGCTGGGCGGCCTGGTGTGCTTGAAAGGCCTTGTCCGCGTTGGCGTTTGTGCTGGCGAGGAGAGGTATATCGAGGCTGGCGTTGCATCCCCGGCAGCGGATCTCGTCTGTCCACACCCAGCTGTATGCAGCGTGCGCTTCGCGTACCCGCTGCATCGCTGTGGTGATGACTTCCGTCTTGGCCGCAAAGTGCGCAGCGTCCTCGTTGCTGAGGCTGCTACCAATTTCGATGTCGATGCTCATCGTCGCCTCTTTTCCGTTTTGTCCGGATGGTGGAGTCGACAGTAATGGCTGTTGCGCGGCGAAGGAACGACCGGAAGGTCACGGTTGGTTAACCCTTTAAGCAGTTGCTGGTCCTAGGCAGGAGAAGAGCTCCGCTTCGGGTCTCTGTCCGCAGGGCTCTTCGCACGTTGCTTACCCCGGGGTCGGGGCTCTAAACCGGCGGCTCCCCAGACGGGTTCGTTTCCGCCGGTATGATTTGCGGGTGATGGGAAACGGCGGGCGCATGCAGGAGTGGATCAAGTACGCCGCACTTTTCGTGCTGGCCGTGGCCGCGTTCGGGGTGGCAGCTATCGCCCTGATGGGCCCACGCGCCGTGGATGAGGCCGTCCCCGTGACGGCAAGGGCTTCGGTGGCAGCGCCTACGGCTACTGCCTCTGTGGCTCCGGCTCCTACACCCACGGCTACTGCAAGCGCGCCGCAACCGGGGATTGAGCTGCCGGCTGAGCCCGTCCTCCTTGTTGTGGGCGACTCGTACACGGCCGGTGTTGGTGCCGACCAGCCGGACCAGGGGTGGGCGTACCTCGTTGCCGGGCAGCTCGGATACCCCACCAACATTGATGGCGTGGGCGGAACCGGGTTCGCCTGGGGCGGCGGCGAGCAGGACCAGCTGGCCGGCGAGTACGAAATCCGTTTGCGCGAAATTGCCGCCAACCCCGCGTTCGTGCCCAACGTCCTTATTCTTCAGGGCGGACAGAACGATTCCCAGGTCCCCAGCACTGAAGAAGTGACTGCTGCCACGGCACAGACCATCGAGGCCGCCCGAAGGTTCTGGCCGGGCGTCCAGGTGTTGGTGCTTGGGCCGTCCGCGCCACAGCCCCTCGCGGAGGAACTGCGCGGTGTGAACAGCGCCGTCCGCGCCGGTGCCGCAGCTGCAGGCGCACCATTTGTTGACGCCATCGAAGCGGGCTGGTTCACAGCTGGCAACAGCCCGGGCTTCGACGCTGACGGCGCCCACCCGAACTCCGCCGGCCACGCCTATCTTGCCGATAGGTTCCTGGAGTCCTGGGCCGGTTTGGTCCGATAGCCCCACGCTGGCGACAGGTACGACGGCGGTGCGCACCGCCGTCGTACCTATCACCACGTCTAAACGCGTCGCTCCGAGTGAGCTCCTTTGCTACTGTTCCTGAAGGATTCAATCAGAGGGTTCAGGAAGATAATTAGAAGTGGGCTGGACGACACATTCTGGAGAGGAGTGGTCATGATCCGGGCCCTGCTGTGCAGGCTTAATATCGGGCACCACTGGCTGGCAGAAAGGACGCCCGACGGCGGGGTCCGCCGTCGTTGCACCAGATGCGGCAGGTACGACCGCCACAGCGCCAGGTGGTCCGGGCATCTGGAGGCTGGAGACCGGCCAGGAAATCCGATTGGTCCGGTGCCGGATTGAACATGCACGCTGTAGCACTGGCCTCGGCTCTTGTGCTTTCCGGCTGCACGTTCGGCACCCCTGACGAATCGGCCCCCACCCCTGCTGTGAAGCTTGGCGCTGCGCTGGAAGCTTTTGTCGCCGACGCGTCTACACATGGGGCGCCGGCTGTGGTCTTCCATGTGCGCAATGGAGACCAGGAAGAGCTACGAGCCACTGGGGTGAAAGACCTGGAGTCCAACACGAAGGCGGTCCCCACGGACAGAATGTGGATCATCGGGGCGGGGACGCCGATGGTGGCCGTGTCCGTGATGAAGCTGGTGGAGGCCGGCACCGTGCGCCTGGAGGATCCCGTCGCCGCTCATCTGCCCGAGTTCACGGCCATCTTCCCGGCGTGGGACCGGGTCACGGTGCGGGACCTGTTGGGCAGTACCTCCGGCCTGCCCGACTACTTTCCACCCCTGATTGAGTCCAGGAGCCTGGACGAGCTCCAGACGCGCCCGTTGACCTTCGAGGAACGGCTTCGAATCGCAGCGGGGGTGAACCTGCCGCCGGGACCGGTGTCCTACTTCGCGTGGTCAGCAACGGACTGGGAAGTGCTGGGCTGGCTGCTGGAACGCAAACACAACCGCGGACTCGCAGAGGTTCTCGCCGAGGATGTGTTTGAGCCGGCAGGAATGGGCAACACCCACATTGCTGCGGCAGGGCAGCCGCCCGAGCCCATGCTGCATGGGTACGTGCGGGAGAACGGGAACAGGCGCGACTTCACGCGTATTGACGCGGTGGCCGGGTCCGCTGATTCCGGGGTCATCTCAACGGTTAAAGACGTCAGCAGATTCCTGGCGGCGCTCACCACGGGGCGGCTCATCAGCGAGGAAACGTGGAAGAGCATGATTGAGGCCGAGCCGTTTCCCTTGGGTGGCATCAATCCAAGCGATGATGTCTGCCTCGGGACACGCCACGTCTTCGTATACGGAGGCGGAGGCCCATACAGTGTCGAATCCGTTTCCTCTTTAGACGGCCAACAGCAGGTAACGGTGGCCACGGTGCTTCCGCCCCGGGAACTCAACGTTACGGACGCGCCTCCGCTCGTCCCCGAGATGGAGGACGCTATCCTGCAGACAGCCAAGAGCATGTGCTAGCTGGAACCCACAATTCGCCGGGGCATCCGAGTACTTGAGGCACGGCCGGGCTTCACCCTCCAGTTGGCCGTACCCAGGAGCTGAAATCACCCCTTGTCCCTTCGCCGCGCTGATCGTCATCCTTGCCGCATCGACGGCAGCGTTTATACACGGTCCCATCTTCGGCATGTTCGATGCCATTCGTGCCGAATGTTCAGCTAGCACAGCAGGGCCTGGATCATGGCAGCCTCAAATTCAAATCGCAGCGCTGACATTCACCTGCAAATCATATTGGTGTCTTGAAACGTTGAGCCCCGAAATCATAGAGATACATGAGGCTGCCGTCAGTTCCTCAGCCGGACGCAGCCCGTCGGGACCAGTTGCCGAAAGCCCACCGCGTCTGCTTACGGAGTCTCGGCGATAGGGCGTCCCGGGTGGAACGCTGTTTCTTTCCTGAGTTCATCAAGAACGCCGCGAGGTGGCCGTCCAGCCGTGCGGTGGCTATAAGGAGCGGCGGGAGTTACTGCAACGGCCAGCCGATCCTGACACTGACCATAGACGATGCTGACGCTTTTGTGAACCGCAGGTTCAGGCATCCAAAGCGGGACAAACCTTCTTCTGACTAAGTAACCCCTAATCTGCTCTTCGAGTACCGCATACTCGGGTTTTAGCCGGAACTGCTTCTTAGAGTTTTCTGCATCGAGTACCTGACGGCAACAACTCAGAGTTCGCCGTTGGGAGTCCTGTAGCAGAGCGGGACAGCATCAACTCATTCCTCCTGATCAACATTTCCGCTTATTCCTGCATTTGATGCAGTCGGGCACGGGGCCGTCCGGCTGTAGTGGGAATCGTGCTAAGTCCTGCAGCTCTTGCAAGCCACTACTTAGCATCCGGGGAAAATCAACGAAGGACAGGTCCCAAGGTGCAACCGTTCTCCCTTCTAAGCCACCGCTACGCCAGCAACATGCCGAGCAACTGGCGGCGCAGAAGCAGCAAACGCCCCCGCTCAAAGCTGCGGCGGTTGACAGCCTATGTCGTGGTGACTGGCCTAACCCTCGCGACACTCGCCACCACCACCGTTTCTGCCTCAGCAGCCGACAGCGTCGGCCCTAACCTCGTCAATAATCCTTCCCTGGAAGTCGGCGCAACATTTCCTGATTGCTTCCAAGCTTCTGGTTGGGGAACTCCAGGAGCATGGAGCTTCTTACCCGGCCGAACCGGGGGCCGGGCGTTGAGCGTAAGTATCACTGGCTACAGCGCCGGAGACAGGAAAGCCATCCAGCAAGAATCGGTGGCATGCGCTCCCAAAGTTACCGCCGGACAGATTTACAACCTCGGCATCTGGTACCAGTCCACGGTTCAGGTATCCATCACCACCTTCAGACACACAGCCAGTGGCTGGACTTACTGGGGTGACTTGGGTCAATCCGCCGCATCCGCAGGATGGACTGAGGCAAAGGTTACTTCCCCTCCGATCCCAGCTGGCACCGATCAAATTGCCTTCGGCCTTTCCATCAGCGCTAACGGAACACTCACCACCGACGACTACTCACTGTTCGCTACCACCACCAATACGCCACCGCCACCACCCCCTGGTAGCGAACTCGTCGCTAACGGCACGCTGGCCTCCGGCAATCCGCTCCCAACCTGTTTCACAACCACGGGGTGGGGGACGCGCAGCGTTTCCCAGGCCATCTCGTCTGACATCCCCGCTACGGCTCCTGCAGATTCGCGCTCCTGGTCCATTACTGTCAGCGACTACGTCAGCGGTGACACAAAGCTGCTCCCATCCGAGGCGCCCACCTGTGCGCCGGCGGTGAAAGCCGGCAGCAAATACAACTTGTCCATTGACTACACCTCTACGTCTTCCCGTAACTCCATTACCGTATTCACTCACACAGCGGCCGGGTGGGGTTACTGGACAGACCTCGTCCAGCCGGCCGCATCCTCTACTTGGGCTCTTGCCGCGGCCACAACCCCCGTTATTCCGGCAGGAGTGGACGCCATCTCATTCGGGATGTCCATATCCGCCAACGGAACCCTAAAAACCACCAACTACTCGCTGAAAGAGGTGGTGGCACCGCCGCCACCGCCCGGTACGAGCCCCGCGACGGCGGGGTCCTGGCAGGTGTCCGAGGCTCCATTGCCGCTGCGGTCCATCCACTCCACACTGCTGAGTGACGGGAGGGTTCTCTTAATCGCTGGATCCGGAAATGAAGGGGCTGCATTCGACGCCGGCACGTTCAAAGCATCGGTCTGGAACCCCACCACAGGTGCTTTCACCGACGTACCCGTCCCGTACGACATGTTCTGCGCGGGCCACGTAACGTTGCCTGACGGCAAGATCCTAATTGGAGGCGGGACGGCAGCGTTCCCCGCTTCGGGCGAAGGCCCTACAACCTTCAAAGGATCAAAGAAGAGCTACTATTTCGATCCCGGCGACAACTCGTTCCACCCCCTCAACGACATGGCGGGCGGCCATTGGTACCCGACCATGACCAAACTTGGCAATGGTGACGTATGGGCGGCAGGTGGCCTCGATGAAAAGGCCGAAGGAACAGTTCTGACTGAAATGTTCCAAGCCTCAACGATGAGCTGGCTCGCATCGGGCAACGTCCCGCAGACATGGAGTTTCTGGGGCACCTACCCGCACATGTACCTGCTGGACGACGGCCGGATGTTCTACTCCGGCGGCCACACTTTCGGCAATGGACTACCAGGGACCGGAGCCTCCATCTACAACTGGCGAACAGCACAAATCTGGGACGTATCCGGGCTCCGCCAAAAGGATATGCGGGACCAAGCCGGTTCCGTCCTGCTGGGTCCGGCACAAGACCAACGGGTCATGATTGTTGGCGGTGGAAACACCGATACGAACGTTGCTGCAATCAACCTGGTGGACATCATCGACCTGAAGCAGCCCAACCCGGTGTATGTGCCCGGCCCTGCCCTCCCCGGCCCAGGAAAGACCTACGTCAACCTCCTAAACCTCCCCGACAGGACGGTGCTCGCCGCCAACGGTGCTCAACATAACCGCTCCGACGACGTGATGACAGCGGCCATATACCAGCCCACCACCAACGCGTGGTTAAGTATCGGAGCCGACCCCGTGGGCCGAAATTATCATTCTTCGGCGATCCTACTTCCGGACGGCAGGGTTGCCGTCCTGGGGTCGAACCCGCTGGACAACTCGTATGACACGCGGATCTCCGTTTACTCACCCAAGTACATGTTCAACGGGACACGGCCCACCATCACCGCAGCACCCACTACCGCATCGCGTGGACAGCAGATCACCCTGCAGACCACAGGCACCATTAGAGCCGCCCAGTTGATGTCCCCAATGTCGGCCACACACCAAACCGACACCAATGCCCGCCTGGTGGACCTGCCTATGACCACCAGTGGGGACACCGTCAGTGCGACCGTCCCCGCCAACCCCAACCTCGTGCCGCCAGGCCCTTACATGCTGACCGTCCTTGACACCAACAACCTTCCAAGCATTGCGAAATGGGTGTGGATATCATGACTGAAACTCGGAACCACGGCTGGCGCAACTACGCAGCCCGATGGGCGCGCAACAGCGTGATTACGTTAGGCCTGACAGCTTTGCTCGCGTTGTCCTACCACTCAGCGGTTGGTCCGGTCTCAGGCGCTCCTGTCCAAGCCAGTCATGATAGCCATTCGCTGGCTGCCTTGGCCAGCGTGCAGAATCCGTTACCCACAGCTGCGCAGACCAAGCCGTCTATGCCCAACCTGCCTCCTGCCGCGGCCGATGGCAGGGCTCAACCCGGGCCTGCAGACGCCGCTGATCCGGCAAACAGGGAGCAGACCTCCCTCGAAGCGGCTGCCGGCCGGGAACATCCGATAGGATCGAGGCCCTCGCCACAGGGACCCCCACCCCAGCTGCGAGAGAGCGTCTTACCTTCGCAGGTGTTCCGAGACGCAGCCAAGAACTACGGCGGCTGCCTTAAGGAATACGGCGACAACGGTCAATGTCTGCCAACCATTCCTCCCAGCCGTGCCCAGCACATTCATGACATGGGAGCAGCCGGGAACCCGAATGCCATGGAGCATCGCTGGTCCTGCGGTGAACTCCGCAAATACTTCCGCGATGGTCTAGCAGTGCGCCAAACGGGGAGCGACCCCCAGAACCTGGACACAAATGGCGACGGAAAAGCCTGCGGCGCTGGCGACCGCTAACCCGTAAACCGGAAGTCCTAAAACCTCCCATCGAAGCAGGGCCGTGTCCACCGGCCCTACTTCAGCTCACCCAGAAACTGTCCCGACAAGGCAATAGCCACTGCTACTGAACAGGTTCACACATGCTAATTACTGTCCTCACCCTTGTCCTCGGCGTCTTCATCACAGGCATATCGGTCGTGCTGTTTGTCATCGCTCTGTCCACGCTTTACGTCTCCACCCATGCCTGGTGGGACCCCAAGACTCAAGCTGCCACGTCCTACACAGAACTGCTACCCACACCCGGAGTGTCCTTTTCCCTCATCATGCCGTGCCGTCATGAAAGCGAAATGGTGATGCGCAGCACCTTGGACCATTTGTGCAACCAGGAGCATCCCGATGTTGAAGTAGTCATTTCCGTGGGCCACGATGATCCGGAAACAATCGCGGTGGCACGAAAGCTTGCCTTGGAGCGTCCAGACATGGTGCGGGTCAGTGTGGATGAGGGGGTGGTGAAGAACAAACCTAGACAGCTTAATACGGCGCTGGCGATGTGTCGGAAGGAGATTGTGGGGGTCTTCGACGCGGAGTCCATCGCAGCCCCTGATTTGCTCTTGCACGTGGATACCTGCTTCGTGGCCAGGAACGCCGACGTCGTTCAGGGAGCGGTGCAACTGGTCAACTACCGTGACACTTGGTATTCACTACGGAACTGCCTGGAATACTTCATGTGGTTCCGCTCCCGACTGCATGCGTACGCGAAACAGGGCTTCATCCCGCTGGGCGGTAATACGGTCTTTGTCCGGCGCGAAGTCCTTAGCTCCATCAACGGATGGGACAGCAACTGCCTCGCGGAGGACTGCGACCTTGGCGTGCGTCTGTCGGTCTTAAACCGCAAGATTGTTATTGCCTACGCGCCCCACTTGGTCACCAAGGAAGAAACTCCGGATTCGATCAGAGCCCTCGTCAAGCAACGGACTCGGTGGTCCCTCGGGTTTATGCAGGTCTTTTCGAAGCGTGACTGGCAGGCACTGCCCACGCTGAGGCAGCGGTGCGTTGCGTGGTGGACGCTCATGCAGCAGCACTTCATGGCGTTTGCCGGACTTTGCATCCCGCTGTCCATACTCACCGCGCTCTTTGGAAAATTTCCCATCCCAATCGCGCTACTGACCTTCGTCCCAATGATTCCGGCCGTCGCAGCCGTCGCGTTTGACATCTGTATGCTGCGCGAATTCGGCCGTGACCACGGGTACAAGATCCGCCTCTACGACTACATCCGACTTGTCTTGGGAACCCCGTTTTACCAGGTCCTGCTTGCGTTCGCTGCGCTTCGCGCCCTCGTCAAATTCCGGCAAAGTGACTTTAGGTGGGAAAAGACCATGCACGCAGGTTCCCACCTCGACTACCTGGCGACCCAATCATGAATGCGCTCCTTGCACCCACCCGCAAGCTCTGGGCGGCACCCATTTTTTTCGTCGGCACCCGTGACTTCCGCGGCGCGGCAAAAGACCTCTATTTACGCCTCCGTCCGGACCAGACGGCTGGCTTCCTGGTGGCCCTGGTGGCGGCGGTCCTCGGCTTCTGGAACATCCTCGACGCCCCCGGGTACCAGGACGACGAAGGCACTTATACTGCCCAGGCGATGTCCTCTCTTACGGGGAGCTTGGCGCCTTATACCTATTGGTACGATCATCCGCCGCTAGGGTGGGTGCAGCTCGGCGTCCTGTCCTGGGTACCCGCCTTGCTCGGTCAGGGAGATGAAGCATACGTAGGCCAAATGCGTTACGTGGTGGCTCTGTTTTTTATCGCCAGCACGGTGCTCGTGTTCCTTATCGGGCGGCGGCTGCGGCTCGCCCTGCCTTTCGCGGTACTGGGAGCTCTGCTTTACTGCCTGTCACCCCTGTCCCTGGTTTTGAGTAGGCAGGTGTTTATCGACAATGTGGGGGTGCCGTGGCTGCTGCTGGCGTTCTACCTCATGCTGTCGCCCCAGCTGAAGCTTTGGCACCATGTTGGTGCAGGCGTGTGCTTCGCCGTTGCCGTGCTGTCCAAGGAAACACTGGCTATCTTCGGGCCGGCCCTGCTTTTGGCCCTTCTGCACCGCCCGTATTGGGAGACGCGTTTCTTTTCGCTCATCGGGTTCCTCTCCGTAGGCGGTCTGGTCCTCGGCTTCTTCCCGCTGCTGGCGATCTTGCAAGGAGAACTTGTGGCAGGTCCGGGCCATGTTTCTCTGCAGGACGCCGTAGCTTACCAATTCGTGTCCCGGCCTGGATCGGGCAACCTCCTTGACCCAGCCTCCGGCAGGTATGAACTCGTCATGGGCTGGATGTACTACGACAAGCTCGTGATTCTCATCGGCGTGGCGGCGGCGTTGGTCTGCCTGCTGCGCCGCGAGGCAAGGTGGATTCCTGTCGGTCTGCTGCTGTTTTCGGCTCCTATTGTGATTGGACGTGGCTACCTACCAGCTATGTATGTCATCGCGGCCATTCCGTTCCTGGTGCTGGCCATTGCCGTTGCTGCGGATCTCACTGTGCGCAGGATCTCAAACCTTTTCCCGTTCAGCTCCTTCCGCCGCAGCAAGAATGTATCCGCATCGACGCCAGCAAGGTCTAACTGGCAGCCGATGGCCTTGGCTGCCACCGGAACGGCCGTGATTGTCGGTCTGTCCGTGGTGGTGGTGCCGCCATGGATCTCGATGAACCACACCTTGCTGATAAGCAACGAGAATGCCGATTGGAACAAGGCCCTGCAATGGTCAAAGGACAACCTGCCCGAGGATGAAGTCGCCTTGGTTCCCTACTCTATGTGGCAAGACATTAACGCCGACGGGCGGCACGACCCCTGGAAAGTGATCGCCTTGGAAAAGATGGATTTGGACTCCGACTTTGCTATTCACCACCCAAACGGCTGGCGGAGTATCGACTGGATTATTGAAGGCCCGCCTACGGAACGCAACATAAGGAACCTCGAACTCAAGAACGCCGGCCGAGCATTGGAGAACTCCCGCGTTGTTGCAACCTTCGGTAACTGGAAGGTGCGGGAAGTACTCAAAGGAGAAACATCATTGGCAGGGGAGGGGCGATGATTAGGCTGGCCGGGTTCCTCATCAGCACCAGAATCTCCCGCTTTGCGCTTATTGGGGCATCTGGGGCGGTGCTCAACATCCTCATCATGATGGCCCTGATTGGCTTCGGTACCAATTACATGAGTGCTGCCATAGTTGCGGGCGAAATCACGATAATCACCAACTTCATCCTGCAGGAGAAATTGGCGTTCGCGGACCTGTCCGACCACCGACGGCCATTGGCACACCGGTTCTTCCACTCGTTCACCTTCAACACGCTCGAAGCCGTGGCCAGAGTACCGCTCCTGTGGATCTTGGTGGAGTATTTCCACCTGCCCAGCCTGATCGCCCAAGCGGGAACCCTTTGTGCGGCCTTCTTCATCCGCTACGCATTTCACGTCAAGTTCGTCTATGCACGACAAAGCCTTCCCGTGTCAGCAAAACAGGTGCAAGCGCCCGCACTGTGGCGGGTGTCTCTGAAACGGCGTGGTGTGTCCCTGACCCGGCGAGACCCGGGGAAAGAGTTGGATCCCGCACCCAGCCACAGATTACCGGCTTCGTCCGTCAGCCAGGGAGAGACAAGGGTTGAGTGAACTATTGCTGTTGGCCGCGAGCGGGCTAACCCGGGAAGTGTTGGTGACTGTACGTGCCAGTGGCCAGTACGACATCGTGGGAATCCTCGACGACGACCCGGAGTTACTCGGCGTTCTTGTTGACGGTGCCCCTGTACTGGGTGCCATCGATGACGTCATCCGTTTTGAACGGGCGTTCCTCCTAGTGGGCCTCCCAGCGGGCCAGGAGAGAGAAGCCCTGGTGAACGCGCTTAGGCAACTGGGCGTAGACGACGGCCGGTACGCCACAGTGGTGGACTCAGACGTCCGGAGACCTGACTGCTGGCAAGTTGGTCCGGGAAGTATCCTGCTTCGCAATGCCACCATCGGACCGGAGGTTAAGCTGGGCAGTCATGTAGTGGTGATGCCGGGGGTCAATCTCGGCTGTGATGCGCAGGCAGCGGATTTTGCCACCTTGTCCACTGGGGCTTTGCTGGGGGACCGCGCGCGCCTCGGCCGTGCGGCCACCATCGGCAAAAACGCGGGTGTGGGCGACGGTTTATCTGTGGGGGACCAAGCAACCGTGGGCATGGGCGCTGCGGTACTCCAGGACGTGCCGAACTACGAAACGTGGGAGGGTGTACCGGCGCGCTGCTTCCGGGCTGGACGCGGCATAGGCTTCTGAGGAACCGGCCCGGTGCGGGTGCAGCGTCATCCCTCGGCCGCGCTGACGTAGTACCGGTTTTCGACGGGCGATGCTGGCCTATCCCCGACCGGGCAGGCGCTATGGAAGGTCCGTCCTTGGGTGTGGCAATGGTCCTGTGTGGGACAGTCCTGGCGCTACTGCCCGCGAACGCAACCACAGCCATGCGGCCAAGGCAGTCCGGACGATAGCCCACGCCGCCGCCAACACCAGGGCGGGCACAATAAACAGCCCGGCGTCCGGGACCGTGCGCACGATGACCGGCAGGTCGGCGTCGAAATGGCTTGGGATGTAGACCAGTCCCAGCCACAGAATGGCTGCGTCCAGCAGCAGGGGCAGAACCACGGCGGCAGCGATCCGGCGTCCCGGAACCGGCCGGCCGCTCCGTGCCCAGTGGTACAGCACACGGCCCACGACACCCAGCGACACGAGTTCCGCGAGGAGCGCCAGCAGTGCCACCGTCCAGCCGTACTGCTGAAGCGGCTCCTCCCGGATTTCCGCCGGCAGGGGAGCCTTGCCGTGGAGGATCCGCAGGACGTTGCTGTCCATGGCGCGGGCCAGGGAAGCGGTGGACTGGCTGGCACCGTTCACCAGCAACACAACGCCCAGGCGCTCGCCGGGAACCAAGGCCAGGAACGACTGCGTGTTGGACCACGAACCGGTGTGCTCCAGCACAAGGGGCAGCCCGTACCACTGCTCCTTGGGTGCCGCAGGGTCCAGGCTCTCCCACAGCGGCCGGGCGAACCATGCCATCGCGTACGAGCTGAAGCCGTCCACCGTGACCGTCGGTTTCAGGAGCGCCGCGGCGGAATCGGGGGAGACGACGGCCCTGCCGGCGTACCTGCCACCGGACAGTTCGGCGATGAGCAGGCGGCTCAGATCCTCCGCCGAGGAGTACATGGTGGACGAGGGCGCGCCCATCGAGGGGACCGGCATGTCAGCCGGACGCCAAACGGAGCTGAACCACTGGTAGTAACCCTGGGCTGCCCGGTTGGCCTCTGCATAATCTGCAGACGCATGGCTGTCAGCCATTTGCAGGGGCGTAAAAACATAGAGCTTCATGTACTGGGCGAAACTTTCACCCGTAACCGACTGCACCAGCAGGCCCAGGATGTCGTAGTTGAGGTTCGAGTAGGTGAAGGTTTTGCCCGGGTCATCAACGAGGACCGCGTCCGACAGCTCCCTGACACCCTGCTCCAGGGCCTGGGGGCTGCGGTCATCCGCGGCCTGGTAGGCGCGGCCGTCCCGTTCCGAAAAGCCCGCCGTGTGGTTGAGCAGGTGGGCCACAGTAATTTGTGCAGACTTTGTCTCGTCCGCGGTACGGAACCACGGAAGGTAGTGCTTCACCGGCGTGTCCAGGTCCAGCAGGCCGGCGTCCACCTGCTGCATCACGGCGACGGCGGTCAGCGCTTTGCTCGTTGAGGCGAGCAGCACCGGCGTCTGCGGGGTCATGGCGCGGCCGGAGGCGTCCGCCACGCCAAAAGCGGAAAGGTGGACCAGCTGCTCGCCCTCCACCACGGCCAGCTGAACCCCCGGCAGGCCCAGCTGCTCCATCTGTTCCTGCAGATACTGGTCCGCGGCCTGGAACCGGTCCGCACCTATTTGCGCAACGGAATTGTGCTTCTGCGGGGTGCCTGCCAGGGCAGCAGCGATCACCCCGAAGGCGATGACAACGGCCAAGGCCACCCGAACGACGACGGCGCGTGCCGCCGTCGTCCGCGTTTCCGCACGCCCGGCCACCGGGGCTGGTTAGAGCGTCTCGGGAATGGGGCGTCCCGGAAAAAGCGTGGCGTATTGTCTCCGGTACATGCCGCGCCCCACGAGTTTGTAGGCAAGGCGGACCGGCAAGGGGATTTCGTTGAACAGTTCCCTTCGGTCCGCGGGCGGGTTCGTGGCCAGCACCATTCCCAGGTAGGCGACCATGAATTTCTTGTCGAACTGTTTAATCCCGTGCTGTCCGATGTTCTTGTTCTCCTCCTCGGTCATCACCCTGTCCGCCACGGGCATCACCTCCGTGACCTCGCGCCGCAGATGAACCTTCAGGACAGCAGACAGATCCTCGTAGCGTGCGGCGAGTTCCGAGCCGGCCTCGAGGTCGGCGGTCTCGATCCAGCGCAGGCGGTTGGGCTCGATGTGCTCCAGCCGTTGGGTGACCTGCCGGTGCTGCTCCAGCATCTGCCCCACGTGCAGCGCGCAGGCCGGGGCCCGCTGCTCCAGCTGCGGGTACATCAGCAGGTCCTCGCCTTCGTGATGCACGTGGAGGACCTTGTCGAAGTTGCCGAGCACTTCCCCCACGTACGCGGCGCGGCCGGTGTCGCCGGCCTTGACGGAGCGCACCAGGCCGGGCGCTTCGTCGTAGGCCCACAGGAAGAAGCGGTGGATGCGCCGCATGGACGCGGACCCGGTGCACAGCACGGGCCCTGGCGGCAGGGGAGCAGCGGTCTCGCCGGGCTGCATGGTGAAGAAGTCGGTCATGTGATGGGCCCTCTCATGGACGTCATGCAGACCAGGACCTCTCCCCGCCAGCATCGTAACGCCTGCCCATGTGCTTCACAATGGCCCATGCTTCGTGCCGTGGTGAGCGTCCGACGGCGGCAGCGGTGCCGCCGCCGGACGCTCACCACTGAGACTCAGGTGATGGTGATGGTGAACTCCTTGTCCGTAGACGCGCCCAGATCGTCGGTGACCCGGACGGTGAAGGTGAAGGTGCCGGCCGTGGTGGGCGTTCCGGAGATGGTGTTCTCCCGTTTTGGCAGTTCCAGTCCTGGAGGAAGTTCTCCCGCGACCACCGACCAGGTGTACGGCTGGACGCCGCCGCTGGCGAACAGGTTGCCGCAGCAGTAGAACTCGCCCACCGTGCCGCCGGAGAGTGCCACCGTGGTGATGACGGGTGCCTCGGGCGGGAGGATCTCGATGGTGAAGGTCTCCGTGTCAGTGGCCCGGGTTTCGTCCTTGACTTGGACCATAAACGTGAAGGTGCCGGCCGTTGTGGGGACGCCGTTGATCAGCCCGGAGCTGCCGGCGAAGTCAAAAAGCTTCGTGCCTGGGGGAAGGTCTCCGTCGACGACCTTGAACGCGGGAATCTTGTTCGACGATGAACAGCCCGTAACGGTGATGAAGTACGTAAGTTCGGTCCCAACCTGGCCGGTAATCGGCTCAGTCTGGGGGTCGATGGTGCAGGTCGCGGCTTGGGCAGGCGGTGCGACAAACACCAGGAGCGGGAAGACAAGAAGGAAAAGCATCAACTTTCTCATGGGGACTCCTTGACGTGCGCGGGGTGTCTCCCCGCTGCTTCAAGAATCCGACCGGTCAAGCGGGCCGTCAACACGCACAATAGACCATGCTTCGGGCTCCTGTTTTCAAGTAGTTGGCCTTTCAAAGACAGGTACGCGATGCGCGGGTGCGGGCGCCTGGGGCTGCATAGACTCGGCGCATGGCAAATGTAATTGAGCGCAGGCACGGGCGCCGAAGAGGGCCAGGTCCTGCCAAGGGAAACGGCCAGCCGCTCGCTGTTTTGGGCGTCGTCGTCCTGATGATTGCCGCACTGGTGACCGCTTACGCCCTGATGCGATAGTCCAAGCTGATGCACGTCGTATTGCCGGCCCCGGAAGGGCAGGATTTCGATTGCCCGCATCAGTTTGTGGGACGTTGTGACGCGTGCAGCGGGTCATTAGCGGGACAGGGGGCGCTGGGTGGCTCCGGCACTTTTGACCCCTCCCGCAGTGGTCCCGCGGCCGTCACAGAAGCTCCGGGCGCAGCGTAGCGTCCTGGGAGAAGGCGTACGACGACGGCCGCGCGCCGACGTCGTGCGCCTCGCCGTGGAGGTTCCGCCCAGCCTTCACCCAGCGCAGTTACCGGAACGTTATATATGCTTGCTTGGTGGTTTTTAGGTCAAGCAGCGGAATTTCATCAGTCAACGAACGCGCGGCAGCTCCCGAAACGGGGCTCGTAGCCGGGCGCCAGCATGCCCTGGACGGGCTCCGCAGCATCGCCGTGGCGGGCGTCTTTTTCTTCCACACGGCAACGGAGCTCATCCCCGGCGGGTTCATCGGCGTGGACGTCTTCTTCACGCTGAGCGGGTTTGTGATCACCCTGCTGATCCTGAAGGAACGCCTCGCCACCGGGCGGCTGCGCCTCGGTGTTTTCTACGCCAAGCGGCTGGCCAGGCTGTGGCCCGCGCTGCTGGCGCTGTGCGGTGTGATCCTCGCGGTGGGCCTGCTCTTTCCCGCGTCGGGGTGGGGCGGCCAGGAAGGCTTCGTCCTGCCGGCCGCCGGGTACGTCATGAACCTGGCCCACTTCGGCGTGTTCGGCAACTCCATCACCGGCGAAACCCTCGGCCCCACCTGGACCCTCGCCGTGGAGGAGCAGTTCTACCTGGTGTGGCCGCCGCTGCTCCTGCTGATGCTCCGGTTCTGGAACTTACGCGCTGTCACGTGGATAACAGCCGGGCTGGCCGGTGCCTTCCTGCTGGAACGGTTCGTACTGGTTGCCCTCGGTGCGCCGCTGGGCCGCCTCTACAACGGGCCGGACACCCGCGCTGATGAGCTGCTGATCGGCTGCGCGCTGGCCCTGCTGTTCACCTGCGTCCGCCGGGGCTCAACACTCCACGGCTCCCTGCAGGCGGCTGCCCGGTGGGGTGCCCCGCTCGCGGCCGCCATCCTGGTGGCTGCGTTGTTCCTGTTGAAGGAACCGGACACGCCCGGCCTGTGGTTCGGTGTTTTCTGGACGGCCGGTCCCACGGTGCTTTCCCTGCTGGCGGCAGTACTGATCGGATCGCTGGTCCTGCAGCCGGCCGGCTTCATGGCACGGTTCCTCAGCCACCCTTGGCTTGCGGGCCCCGGCCGGGACCTCTCCTACGCCATGTACCTCTGGCACATCCCCGTCTACCTGCTGCTGATGCCCTTGGTCCCGGAGCTGCCTCTCCGTATCGCGCTCGCGGCGGCGCTGACCTTGCTGCTGGCCTGCGCGTCCTTCCGCCTGGTGGAGCAGCCGCTCCGCCGCTGGGCAAACGAAAGGCTGGAGCCCGCCGTCGTCCGTTCTGCCCCTGCGGAGGTGCCGGAGCGTGAACTGGACCCTGCTGGGCGGGCGACGTAATGTGCCTGCTTGCCCGCTGCCTGTTCTCTGCAGCGTCCTCCACCTGCGCGAATAATCTCCAGCGAATTTCCTTTGCCGAAGCACTTTACGAACCGGACGTGGCTTATTAAAGTCAGTTCTTGTCATAGTCCGGAGGGACGCTGAGGGGCGTCCGGGAAGGGGAATTGCATCACCGCTGACCGTTACCAGAAGACACATGACCACTACGTTGAAAGCCCCTCCTAGGAGGGGCTTTCCCTTTGCCGGTTGCCTTCCTTGTGGAAATCGACGCGTCGGCCGCGTGCCGCCGTCGTACGCTGCCTTCTACCGTAAGAAAACGTAGAAGACCACTGCCAGGCCGGGAAACAGGGCCTGTCCGATGGCGCTGGTCAGCAGGCGTTTTTCGGTGACCCACAGCCAGAATCCCAGGAAGATGTGGCTCGCGCAGCAGAAGAGCACTATCGCTGTCCCGCCGGCGGCGTTCCCGGTGTTCACCATCCACAGGCCCGCGGCGATGCCCAGGCCAAAGGTGATGTTGTAGGCGCCAACGTTCATCGCCCACATGCGCACGGCCGGAACGTTCTCAGGTTTGATCAGGAAGATCCGGTAGAAGCGGCGGTCACCATGAAAGACGATCTCCAGCAGCCCGACGGCGATCAGCGCCAGGGCTGTGCCGCCGGCGAAGATCTGGCTCAGCAGGTTCATCCGCGTACTTCCTCATTCCATGGGCCGCAGGCTTTTCGTGCAGAGTACGCCGCAGAGGCAAGGGCCATCAAGAGGATTTCCGGCCGTCCTAAGGGGTGGCTTTGCAGCGAATGTGAGGAGAATTAGGTCTGTGAAATGCATATATTAAGGAAGTTGCGCATTCCCGGGTAGGTTTACGGAATGACTGATCTTTGGGGAGATGAGTTCGAGGTGCTTTTTGACCTCGGAGGCGACAGTAATTCCACGGTGGCATCGCTGCATCGAATGACAAAAATAGCGGCGGCAGCCATGAGTTCTTCCACCAGGGCAGGCGTCGGCTGCGCCGCCTCCCTTTTACAAGGCAAGCAGCCACCGCTGGCCACGGCGAGCAATAAAGTAGCGGACCGGTGTGCACAGCTGGAAACCCGCAGCGGAGCAGGGCCTATTACCGAGGCAATGCAGGGCGGGATACCCATAATCCTCAGTGACGCCGCCACGGATGTGCGGTGGCCGGTCTATCGGGAACTCCTGAAAGCCGAGGGCTGTCACGGCGTCTATTCCATACCGATCAAACTGGACGGGGGCGCGCTGTGTGTCCTGACCTTTTTCGCCACTCAGCGGTATTTTTTCAGCCCCCAAACCATACGGCGGGCCACTCAAATCACTGACATCGCCTCGAGGAGCCTGAAACTGGCCTTTCGCGTCCAGGCGGCAGTGTCCAGGGCAGAGAACCTGCACGCCGCGCTGGAAAGCCGGACGTCCATCAGCATCGCCTGCGGGATCATCATGGGCCAGAACAGGTGCTCGTACACGGATGCCTTCGCCATGCTTGCCAAGGCATCCAGCCACAGGAACGTCAAGGTCCGCCAGGTGGCCGAAGACATCCTGGAGGCCCTGCCGGGTGGCATCCCGGCGGCGCATTTTGGCAATTAGCCGGGATATCGCGGTTGCTTGAGAACACAGAGGACCAGATTTCCCCAATGTTTTCTCAGGGTGGTTATTCCAGTCTTTAGCCATGTCAATTACACGCCGGCAGGCATTGCAAATAGGTGGAGTTGGAATCATCGGCGCCTTTGGTCTGGCGGTGCCGTTGACGTCGGTGGATGCGAAGTCGGCTAGCCGGCTGGCGCCCAGCAACATGCCCAGGCCCTTCCAGCGGGCCCTCGAGGTGCCCTCGGTGCTTGCGCCGACGCGCACCACGCTGGACCCGGACGGCCACAAGCGGCATCATTACCGGATTGAGCAGAAGCTCGGTGCGGCCAATATTGTTCCAGGCTTGAGCACACCCATCCTTGGCTACAACGGGACGTTCCCGGGCCCCACCATCAAGGTGAACCAGGGCGAACGCATCACCCTGATGATGGACAACATTTTGCCGCTGTTCCATCCGCAGTGGGGCTACCGGCTGGATACGTCCACCCACCTGCACGGGTCGGCGTCGCTGCCGCAGTTCGACGGGTACGCCAACGACCTGACCGGGCTTGGCTTCTGCAAGGACTACGAGTACCCGAACTTCCAGCCGGCACGCACCCTCTGGTACCACGACCATGCGGTCCACAACACGGCGCAGAGTGTCTACTCCGGGCTCGCAGGCCAGTACCACATGCATGACGACGTGGAACGAAGCCTGCTTCCCCAAGGCAAGTTCGACGTGCCGCTGACTGTATCCGACGCCATGTTCGCGGCCGACGGACAACTGGCCTATGACGACAACACCCACTCCGGCCTCTGGGGCGACGTCGTCCTGGTCAACGGGGCACCGTGGCCGGTGATGAAGGTCCAGCGGCGGATCTACCGCTTCCGCATCCTCAATGCCTCGATTGCACGTTCCTACCGTTTCTCCTTGAGCACGGGGGATCCGGTGACGATGGTGGCCACCGACGGCGGCCTGATGCCCACTGCCCAGCAGGTGTCGTCGTGGCGGCATAGCGGCGGGGAGCGCTACGAGGTCCTCATCGACTTTTCCAAGTACCCGGCCGGAAAGCGCGTGGAACTGCGCAACCTGTCCAATGACAACAACGTGGACTACGACTTCACGGGCAAGGTCATGGCCTTTGATGTAACCGACGAACCGGTGGACACCTCCGGTCCGGCCGCAAAGGTCATGCCGACCCTGCTCACCCCGAGCGGGCCCATGAGCCTGACACCTTCCCAGTCCGTGAAAAGCCGTCACATGCGCGTGAAGCGGGACAACGACATATGGACCATCGGCGGCATGACGTGGGACGAGGTGGTGGAAAGCGGCTACAAGAAGGTCCTGGCCGATCCGGACCTGGACGATGTGGAAATCTGGACCATCGAAAACAGCTCCGGCGGATGGTTCCATCCCGTCCACATCCACCTGGTGGACTTCCAGATCCTCAGCCGCAACGGGCGGCCCCCCTTCGCCTATGAACGCGGGCCCAAGGACGTTGTGTACGTCGGCGAGGGCGAGACGGTCCGGCTGCTCATGAAGTTTGAGCACCACCGCGGCAGGTACATGATCCACTGCCACAACCTCCCGCATGAGGACCACGACATGATGGCCCAGTTCAGCGTGGGCATCGACACGAACGATCCCGACCCCAACCACCCCATCGATGCCTCGAAGCCGCATCCGATCAACCAGACTGCACCGGTGGAGGAACCGGTGGAGGAACCCACGGACGAGCCGACAACGGAAACGCCGGAACCAACCGCCAGCGCAACCGCGACCGCCGAGCCAACGGATCCGGCCACCACCGCCCCGGCGGAGCCGACGGCGACAGCAACCCCGACGGCAACCACCGACGTCCTCACCATCACCACCGCGCGGCACCGGCTTAACAAGGACATGGACGTTGCGGGAACCTCCAGGATCGACGGGGCCGTCCCCACCGGTTCAGCCTCGGTGAAGGTCTATGACGTCACGCCCGGCCGTGCCGAAACCCTGCTGGGAAGCGTACCCATCAATTCCCTGGGCAGCTGGTCCATGTCAGCTAAGCCCGGCCCGCGCCAGCAGGTCACATCCGTCAGGGCTGTATCGAGCCGCGGCGGAACGGCCACCCGCCGGGTGGATACCCGGTAACAGGTTCGAAAGCCCTCGGCGGTCTTACCGCCGGGGGCCGAACCATGCCGTGAGCGCTTCGGGGAGCCCGGCCGGGGTGCCGTCGCCCACCCAGGCCACGTGTCCGTCGGGCCGGATTACGACGGCGGCAGGCGGCGTTACGCTTCCGACGACGGGCAGTTCCCAGGGTCCGGAGTAGGTGGCAGCGACGTGCCGAACCCGGCGGGTCCAGGGGGAGATGTCGAGGCTGTCCGGCGCACCGAAGTTGAGTAGCACCGGTGCGGCGTGGTGGAGCAGTTCGAAGACTCGTCGGGGGCCATCGGGCGTGGTGAGGTCGAAGTCCGGCATGCGGCGCCCGAGCAGGGGATGGCCATCGCCGAGGTTGTATGTGACATCAAGCCCGCACAGAAGCCCGGCGAGCTGCTTGCGTGGTCCTTCGAAGCTCAACAGCTCCGAGAAAGTGTCACGCATCGCCACGGTCCGGTCGTCGCCCCGCTGGAGGAGGGCCTGGACCATCACGTTCTTCAGGACGCGTGCCGTGGCGGGGTGCCGCTCGGCATGATAGCTGTCCAGGAGGGTATCGGGGGAGATGCCCCGGACCACCTGGGCGAGCTTCCAGCCGAGGTTCACCGCGTCCTGTACGTCGAGGCCGATTCCCTGCCCGCCGGTCGGCGGATGCACGTGGGCGGCGTCCCCGGCGAGCAGCACCCGCCCGCACCGGTACTCGGCGGCCTGCCGGGTGGCATCGGTGAACCTTGAAATCCACAACGGACTATGAACCCCGAAGTCCGTCCCGTACACCGCCGTCAGCGCTTTGCTGAGGTCCGCCAGCGTGGGCTCGGCGGTGGGGCCCAGGTGTGCTTCCGTGACGACAATTCCTACCGTCCGCCCGTCCTCCGTCGTGTTGATCCCGTGGATCCCGACGTCGTCCTGCCGCATGCCCGTGGGCGGCTCGCCGGTCACCGCGGCTTCGGCGATGAGGTGGCTCCGGGTCGCCTCCGGCCCGATGAACTCGATGCCGGCCGCCTTGCGTATGACACTGCGCCCACCGTCGGCCCCCACCAGGTATGCCGTCCTGAGCGGGTGGCGCCCGGGATGTGAATGTCGACGCCGGCTTCGTCCTGGGTGAAGCCGGTTACCTCGATTCCGCGCCGGATGGGCACTCCCAGCTCCTCCACCCACATGCGCAGGATCCGCTCGATATGGCTCTGCGACAGCCCCAACGTGTATGGGTGGCGGGAAGGGAAGCCCGCTATTTCAAGTGGAGTGTCGGCGAAGCGCAGCACCGGAACCTTCTGTCCCTCGGCAAGGAAACGGCCGGCGAGGCCGCGCTGGTCGAAAATCTCGATTGTCCGCGAATGGAACCCGCGGGCACGGGTGCCCACCAGGTCCGGCGTTGCCCGCCGTTCCAGGACGGCAGTGTCCACCCCCGCCAATGCCAGCTCTCCCGCCAGCATCAGGCCGGTCGGCCCGCCTCCAACGATGGTCACGTCGGGCATGCGCGCCCCCCTTCCTGTCCGGACCCGCCCCAGGAGTCTAGGACGCCACATGGACCTTGCCGCAAGGCCCGTCCTCCGCTTTATCCTGAAAATAGGGGGATTACGGGGTGCGGCCCAGAACGCGTAATTTCGCCTCCGCACCGGGCTACCTAGGTTTGTCCAATCGTTTGAGGTAGATCCACGGCCATTCACGTTTCACCAGCACAAACGCCTTACGGCCCAGTGGTTTTGCCCGAGTACAGCCACGTTTCGCCCGCATGGCCTCTGAGTATCTGCTCACAAGTACTAAGTAGTCAGACGAAGATAGCCGGCGTGGAAGCAAGTAGTGACCACTGTTGTTCGGCCTTTTTCCCGCCAATTCAATGGAAACCAGCAGTACTCAATTACTCGGGGGGCACATCGTGACTATTTTGGAGATGGCGAAGAAGAGCGGCGGTCCGGGGCAGGTTCCCGCATCACCGCAGGCACCGGTGCTGACGATTTCGGTTTTTGGTCCGTTGACCATCCGCCGCGGGAATACGGAGCTGGGCTCGAACGACCTTGGCGGGCCCAAGCCCCGGCAGGTGCTGGAGATCCTTTTGTTGAACTTCGGCTCGGCGGTGTCCAAGACCCGCATCATGGACCTGCTGTGGGGTGACAATCATCCGTCGGTGGCGTTGCCCACCTTGGAAAGCTATGTCAGTGTCCTGCGGCGGCATTTGCAGCCGGGGTCCGGCCGGGGCGGGCCGCTGCGGACGGTCACCGGCGGTTATGCGATTGACCGGTCGTTGGTGGACCTGGACCTGAACCGGTTCGACACACTGACCAAGCAGGCCAGCCAGGCCGATGCGCCGGCAGCGCTGGCACTGCTCACCGAAGCACTCCAGATCGCTTCGGCCCCGCTGCTGGGGGATGAGCTGCTGCCGGCCTGGGCTGAGGAGGAACGGGCCCTGCATGCAGCCCGGGTCAGCATGGTCCGGGTCCAGGCGGCTGAGACTGCGCTGGCCGTGGGGGACCTGGGCAAGGCTATTGTGTGGGGCGGCGCGGCGGCAAAGGAAGATCCCCTGAATGAGCGGGCCTGGACAGCCCTGATTCTGGGGCTGGAACGCAACGGCGAGAAAACAGAGGCGCTGCGGGCGTATGACCGCTGCCGCAAGGTGTTGGACGAGGAACTGGGCTGTGCGCCGAGTCCGGCGCTGAAGGAGGCGCACGCGAGGCTCCTGACCAGCACTGCGGCAGGGCACATGCCATCCGAGGGCAGGACCCGCATCCACGTGGTGGCCGAAAGCCGTGGCGTTGCCCCGGTGGTGACTGAGCAGGAAACCGAACGGCTGCGGATCCTGATCGTTGATGACCACACCACCTTTTCGGACCTGCTGGCCGGGGCACTGGATCGGGAGCCGGACCTGAAAAGTGTGGGGGCGGCGAAGTCGGTGGAATCCGCGGTGACCATGTTCCGCGAGCTGCAGCCCGACGTCGTAATTATGGACCTTCACCTGACGGACGGGTCGGGCCTCGAAGCCGCCGGACAAATCCTCTCGGAAGCACCTGAGGCGCGGATCATCATGCTCACCGGCAACCCGTCACAGGAAACCTTGGGTGAGGCTGCCCGGATGGGTATTTGCGGGTTCCTTCCGAAAGACGGCGGGTTGGGCGTCATGCTGGATACCCTGCGGCACGCGCATCCCGGCAGCATGATTGTCCACCCGTCGCTCTTTGCGGGCCTGGTGGGTGCTGCCTGACCCTACCGGTTCATCGTTTGAAATGAACGGCGGGAGCGCCGCCCGGGAGGTCGTCGAGGATGGTCTCCGCCACGTCCTTCGGATGCGCGTTGTTGTTGCTGGAGGCTTCGACGAGGATGCCGAACGCTTCGTCATAGGAGCAGCCCTCCCTTGCCATGATGACGCCACAGGCGACATCAATGGATGTACGGCCCTTGATGGCCGAACGCAAATGATTCGCCCTGGTTATTGCCTGCATGACCTCATTGGCTGCCACCAAGCTCGTGGCGGCGACTGCACCGAAGGCCATGGCTTTGCTCAAAACTCCGGGCGTAAAGATGCCGCCCTTTGTGGCAAGGAGCGTCATCGCGCCAAAGTGTCCGGCTGACAGTTGCAGCGGCACTGATGCCACGGACCGGTATACGGACATCCGTAACCGTTCCCGGTAGGCCGGCCAGCGCGCACCTCCTGAAGCGGCGTTGACGACGACAGCCAGCCGCCCGCCCAGGGCCTGCGCCACGGGCCCGTCACCGGTCTCCTGGTCCCATGCGGCAAGGCCGGAGGCACGGTTGGAGTTGCCGGCACTCAAAGGGACATCTTCCGGACGGATCAGAGTCACGGCACAGTCGAAGGCGTGGCCGGTAGCCTGCAGAAGTGCTGATTTAGCAGTCAGGGCTAGTAACCATAGGGAATCATGCTCCGTGTCGGCATGGACATCCAGCAGGAATTTTGCCGGGCTTTCCCACCACTTATCCTGTGCAAAGGTCTCATCCCGGGCCGCCCCAGAGGATGCCGGGGCCGGTGACTGCCCGCGGGACCACGCTGTCCCGCTGCTGCCTCCGTCACCGGCCCCTGCCTGATACCGTGCCCCGAGCACGTTCAGCTCACTACTCATGACCTGCCCCCCTGACAGTCAGAATGCCCTCAGCAATACTTCTGGCGACAGTACCCGGGGGCCAGGGGGGAGCACACGAGTAGTGTGTACTCTATTTTCGCTCCGATGGCGTCCCTGGAGGATGTGTTGGCGCATCTGGGTGAGCACGTGAAGGCCGCTCCAGCTGGCCATAAATTCACTGAAATTAGAATTCTCCACTTAAGCCTGAAATTGTGACCAGAAGCACAAATAGAATCAATGCGTGTTATTGGTGTTTTTGGGATGCGGCTTTTGAATGAGTCATAAATTATGAGTCTCAAGCAAATGCGTTGCGGAAGAATTGAGAGTAATTGATTGAACCTTGATGCCGCGTGCGGGCGAAATCTGAGATAGGGGCTATTAGCTGGATTGGAAGGTCCGGCCGGACTTTTCGTAGTTCAGTAGGAGGCCTCCTTGTCCACGGTTCTGCCCTCGGTAGCTCACACCAAGGTGCACTCAAGTGTCCCCGGGTTGCGGGTGGTGGTACTGGTTCCGGCGTACAACGAGGCCGCGTCCATCGGGGCGACGCTTGACGGGCTGATGCGCCAGGACCGGTCTGCGGACCTGATCGTGGTGGTTCCCAACGGCTGCACGGATTCAACAGCGAGGGAAGCGCGGAAGTATCCGGTCACCGTGATGGAGCTGCCCCGGCTGGAACACCGCAAGTCCGAGGCACTGAACCGCGCGTGGGCGGAGTACGCCTATGACGCGGACGTGGTGGTCTGCCTGGACGCGGACACCGTGCTGCCGCCGAATGCGCTGGCGGCCTGGGAAGCTGAATTCAGTGGCGGGGAAGGCGTCCTCCTGGGAGGGTCCTCCTCGAAATTCACCATGCAGGATCCCGGGCTGCTGAGCCGGCTGCAAAAAGCCGAGTTTGCCACGTGGACCGATACGGCGCTGCGGCGGGGACGGACGAGCGTGCTTGCCGGTACCGGCTGCGCGATCAACAACGCGGTCCTGCGGCAGATTGCTGCCCGGGACGACCGGGAGGGGCCGTGGGTCTACACCTCGCAGGTTGAAGACTTCGAGCTGACCTACCGGATCCGCGAACTCGGCTACGTCTGCCAGGTCTCGCCGGACGTGCGGGCCTACACGGATTCCATGAAGTCCATCAAGGCCCTCTGGGGCCAGCGGATGAAATGGCAGGTGGGCACGGTGGAGGACCTGCTGGACCTGGGGCTCAACCGCCTGACACTCCGGGACTGGGCCCAGCAGGCCATGGGCCTGCTGGGCGTCTTCCTCAAAATCCTGTGGATCGCCGTCATGGTGCTGTCGCTGACCCTCGGCGTGTTCCAGGTGGTCCTGTTCTGGTGGCTGGTGCCCATCCTGTTCGTGGCGCTGGACATCAAGCGCGCACTGCGGATACCGCACTGGGACTGGAAAGACGTCCTCATTGCGGCCACCTTCTTCCCGCAGGAACTGTTCATGTGGCTGCGCTCCGGATGGTTCCTGGCGTCCTGGTCAGCAGTACTCACCACCAAAATCACCCGGCGGCGCATCGACCGCTGGGAAGCACAATACACAGCAGAGGAAATCAACTAACAATGTACGGAATGAACACCTCCATCCCCGCGTCCGGGGCCGCCCTGGCCTACACCGGACTCAACGTAGGGGCCGGACTGCTCACAGCGCTGGGCATCATGCTGATTGGCGTGGCCCTGATCGCCCTGGTCCGCCGCAACCCCGCAGCCCGGCCGTAACCAGCAGCACGGGCTACGACGCCCGGCGCGCCGCCAACGCAGAATTGAAGGCGGACGCCGAGGCGTCGCTGCTGTTAATGCGCCAGTCGGCTTCCTTCTGCATGTGGAACCAGACGAAGCCCATCACATCCGGCTGGGCCGCAAGGTAGGACACGAGGTCCGTGTTCCACGCGGCCTTGGACCCGCCAGCCTCACTCGAGGCCGTCTCGGCGATGAGGATCGGAACCCCCGGGGCCAGCGACCGCAGCTGGGCGATTCCGGGCGCGAAGAGATCCTGCGGCGAAATCCAGCCGCTCCACGAGGCGGACGTGCCCCAGTTGTACCCGTCCAGAGCGACAATATCCACGTAGCCGGCGCCCGGATAAAGGCCGGACAAGTCGGTGGAGCCCCAGTAGGGAACATTCGGGCTCCACACCCACGAGACGTTCGACGCCCCGGTGGCGGCCATGACGTCGTGCACGTGGCGCCACGCCTGGATGTAGTCCCCGGCCTCGTTGCCGTTGACCCCTTCAGCCCACGGGTACCAGTCGCCGTTCATCTCATGGGCGAACCTCAGCTGCACCGGGTAGCCCCAGGCGGCCAATGCCTGTCCCCATTGGGTGATATGGGCATCGAAGTCTCCGGCGGCAATCCTGTCCAGGGAGTAGGCGGGCTGGTTGAGCCCGCCGCCCCAGGCCCACGGCTCCCAGGTCACCAAGGGCACGGCGCCACGGGCCCGCACGGCGTTCATCTCATTGATTGGCGGCGCCTGGAGGAAATCCTTGTAGAACAGGACGCTGGACGGGCTTTCCCCGGCCAGCCGTGACACCTCGTCCAGTTCCGCGCTTGCCAGCGGTCCGCCCGTTGTCGCGACCCCAAACCGCAGGGCAGCCGTGCTGACCGGGGGCAGCGCCGCCGCCGGGGCTGCCACAGTGAACACCGAGGACGCCTGGACTGAAGATGTCTTTGCCGAGATAGTCAGCTTTCCGGTTGCGGTGGAAGGAATGGTGATGGCTGTTGTGAAAGCACCGGTTGATGTGGTCCGAAAGCCAAACGTGGTGGAGCCCGCGATGACCGTTCCTGAGGTGGAGACCCTGAACCCGGTCCCGCTGACCGTGACGGCGGACCCTGCAGGGCCGGTGGTTGGACTAAGCGTTATCTGGGCTGTTGCCGGCGCTGCCTGCACAGGCTGCACTCCCGCAAATGTGACGCCCAGGCCGACGCCAAGAGTGGCCGTAAGTATCTTCACGAACTTGAACACAGAGATCGGTCCCCGCAATCGATAAGGCTGCCCCAGCAGCCGCCAGTTCCGTGCCGGCAGGCACTTCCCTGATCCTAAAGGCCGCCTATTGCCCGTGTCTCAAGATCCGCTCAAGTTTCTTTCGTGCCGCTCAGGCCAGGACGGCCTCGTTAGCCACCGCGTCTATGGCGGCCGGGGAGAACACCTTCCGCATGACCAGCGTGACCAGTCCCTGGGAGGCGGACTGGTCGCCCGCATCGCCGGCTTCAATGGTGAGCCCGTCTGCAATTCGTTCCACCACGGTTGCCATCACAGTGCTCCTGACCTGTTCCACATATGCCGGAACCGCCCCGATGATTCCGCCGATTACCAGCCGGTCCGGGTTCAGGGTAGTGATGGTTGCGGAGAGTGCCCTGCCCAGCACACCCGCTGCCGCTTCCACGATCGGCTCCACAACCGGGTCGCCGGCGCGGGCAGCGTCGCTGATGGCCTGGAGCGGGTCCGGCCCCGGCCCGCCGAGGTGGTCGGCGATGGCACGGCCCGAGCTGTAGGCGGCAAGGCAGCCATGGCGTCCGCACCGGCACAGCGGACCGTCCTCGGCCATCCGGATGTGGCCGATGTCCCCGGCCGCGCCGCGGGCGCCGCGCAAGATGCTCCCTTCCACCACAATGCCGCAGCCGATGCCCGTTCCCACTTTGACGTAGACGATGGTTTCCTCGTCGCTGACACGTTCTCCCAGCGCTGCAGCCCGGGCATCGTTTTCGACGACGAAGGGGACCTCCCAGGCCTCCGACACGGCACGCGCTACGGCATCCCGGGGCCAATCGGGAATGGTGGTGGCATGGGCAACATAGCCTGTTCCCGCTTCCACCGGGGTTGGCACACTGACCCCGACCCCAATAAGGACCTCACCGGTTCCCTGTGCCAGCAGTCTCTTCCCGGCTTCGACAAGGGGCATCAGCACTGACTGGGCTTGTCCACCGATCGCCTGGCTGCTGGTGAGTGAGCGCAACGCCTTTCCGCGGGTATTGGTGACAGTGACGGTGGCGTGTGTCTGGCCCAGGGCGATGGTCAGCACCACCCTGCCCCGGTCATCGAACCGGATCTTGCGTGAGCGGCGCCCGCCCGTGGCCTCCAGGGACTCCGCCTCGTAGATATAACCGCGGCGCAGGAGGCTCTCGAGCCGCTCATACAGGGTGGCCCGGGACATGCCCGTCGCAGCCAGGAGCTGTTGGCGCGACAGCCCGCCGGTGGAGCGGATCAACTCCAGCAGCCGCCCGTGCGACGTCGCCCCGCCAAGGCTCGCCGGCACTCGTTCCACCGCCATGTCATCCTCCCGTTCCCTCAATCAACTTACTTCATCCGGGGAGCGAGGCTTCCGCCCTGATCCATTCCCGGGCGAGCTGTTCCGCCGCCGATTCCAGGAGCGCAGCGGCATTGGAGATACAGCGGGCCACGTCCGGTTCGTGGTCCGTGAGGGCATAGGCCTGACTGATGCCGAGGCCGGCCAGCTCGCCGCGTCCCAGGAGTCCCCGCCCGCAGACGGCAACAGCGGGCACTCCGGCGTCCCAGGCTGCCCTGGCGACTCCCGCGACGGCCTTGCCGTTCAGGGTCTGTCTATCCAAAGATCCCTCGCCCGTAATGACCAGGTCGGCGCTGGTGAGCGTTGCCAGGGCCTCACCGAACCCGGCAAGGTCCATCATGACGCCAATCCCGGGCCGCATGGTGGCGCCGAGTACACTTTGGGCGGCAAAGCCCAGGCCGCCGGCGGCACCTGCGCCGGGCAGGTCTTCAGCACCGGCGGGCAGCCCGGCGGCACGCAGCGTCCGCACGTAATGGCCGAGGCCTTCCTCCAGCAGCCGCACGTGGGATTCGTCAGCGCCCTTCTGTGGAGCGTAGACGGCGGCAGCCCCCCGAGGTCCCAGGAGCGGATTATCGACGTCGGCGGCCAGGATGATCCGGCAACCGGTCAGCCGCGAATCCAGCGTGTTAAGGTCGACGACGGCGAGATCACCGAGTGCCTTTCCGCCCCGTCCCAGCGGTGTTCCGTCTGCCGTCGAAAGGGTGGCGCCGAGCGCCTGCAGGAAACCGGCCCCGCCGTCGGTGGATGCGCTGCCGCCGACGGCCAGGATGATGGTGCGGGCACCGGCCTCCAGGGCAGCCCGGACCAGTTCGCCGGTGCCGAAACTCGTTGCCCCCAGGGGATCGGGAAGGCCGCCGGGGAGCTGGAGGAGCCCGGATGCCTGTGCCATTTCCACCACAGCCGTGCCGTCGCTGCGGCGCACCGCAAACGACGCCACTACCGGCTGCCCTCCCGGCCCAGTGACCGTCGTCGTGATTTCCGCGAAACCCGCGCTGATGGCAGCGGCAACGGAGCCCTCGCCGCCGTCGGCCATCGGCATGGCAACCAGAGCTATGTCCGGATGTACCCTCCGGATGCCCGCCTCCACCGCAGCGCAGACTTCAGCGGACGTAAGGCTGCCCTTGAACTTGTCGCAGGCAATCAGCACTGCAGTCACGGGTTCCCGAGCCATTCCAGGGCTGCGGCTGCCGTCCATGCCTGGGCGAGGCTTCCCAAGGGCTCTGCCGTAAACGGTTCGTAGTACTCCGCGAAGGTGAGGTCGGCCAGCTGCTGCAGCGACTCCGAGCGGAGGGTCTTGACGAGGTCAGCCTGCCCGTCACGCTCGCTTGCCCAGCCCAGCAGCAGGTTCAGGAACGGCCACACCGGCCCGCGCCAGTAGGTCCTCGGCCTGAAGGCCGCACTGGCGGGGGAGGTGGAAGGCGGGAGCGCAAACCGCATTCCGGGGAATGCCATCCAGTCCTTGCCCTGCAGCAGTTCACGCTGCCTCGACAGGAGTGCGGCATCGCCGCCGGCCACCAGCGGCGCGAAGCCGGAGACCGTTTCTGTGGAAATCCATTCGCCCGCCAGGACGTCGTAGTCCCGGGCCAGCCCCGTCTCCGGGTCCACGGTGGAGGCCACCCCGCGGCGGAAGCGTTCGGCCAGCCCCCGCAGTTCCGCTTCCTCGGGGCGTCCAAGTTCAGCGGCCAGGTTGGCCAGGACCTCGGTGGAGGCTGCCATGATTCCTGAGAAGAAGACGTCCCGGACCCGGAAATCCACAATCTCCTGCACGGCCTGGTCATCGAAGCCTACGGATGCCATCTGCTGGACGAGCCAGAGGTACTTCGCGTACTCGGCGTCGTCCGGCCTTTCGCTGGCGTCCGCCACATGGAGGATGTCCCGGCGGGTGAACGGCTCCAGCTCGCCGGGCTGGATGGCCGCATACGGGCCGTCCCAGCGGGGGGAGTTGTCAAAGCCCGATTCCCAGCCGTGGTGGATCTCCACCAGGCCCACGCCTTCGGGATCCCGTACAGTGGCCAGCCAGCGGTGCCAGGCCAGCCAGCCATCAAAGGATTCGCGGAGAAACTCCTCTGCCGCTGCCTGGTCGGACCCGCCGTTCTCCCGGCCGCGGTCAAGGATGTGCTGCAGCGCGATGACGTGCACCGGCGGCTGGCAGATGCCGCTGCTCTTGACGCCCTCCGGGAGTGCCTTGGCGGTGGCCGTGCCCCAGCGGTCAAAGCCCGGAAAGTAGCGCTTTTCATCCTCGCTGAAAACAATGTGCGGAATCATGCCGGTGGACCACTGGGCGTCCAACAGGGTGCGCAGCTCGGTGATGGCGCGGGGCACGCTCACCCTGGCCAGGCCTATCGCAACGAACGCCGCATCCCAACTCCACATGTGGGGATAAAGGTCGGGCGCCGCCGTCGTCATGGTGCCCAGGTCATTGCGGCGCAGCACTTCGATTGCGGCGTTGCGGAGTTCTTCGTTGCTGACGTTGTGGTGTGTCATCTAGTTGGCCTCCAGTGCCATTGAGGTTTCGCGGTCATAGAAGCGCATGGTGTTGGGCGAGAAGCCCAGCCAGATGGTCTGATGGGGAGCGGTCCGGAAGCTGGGCGGGGCCTGGACCTTGAGGGTCTGTCCTTCCACATCCACGGTGAGCAGGATGGTGGATCCCATGGGCTCCACCACCAGGACCGTGGCGGCGATGTGCCCGGAGGCGCGTTCCTTTGCCACGGACACGTTTTCGGCGCGGACGCCCAGGACAATGCTGTGGTTCCCAAACGACTGGAGCAATGACGGTGCCATGAGCCTTTGGTCCCCGACCACCAGCTCGCCGTCCGGGGTCACTGCTGCGTCAACAAAGTTCATCGGCGGGGAACCGATGAAGCCGCCCACGAAGCGGTCGCTCGGCGCGTCGTAAACGTCCAGCGGGTCGCCCAGTTGGGCAATCCGGCCCTTGCGCATCACGGCCACCTGGTCTCCGAGGGACAGTGCCTCGCTTTGGTCGTGGGTGACATACACCGTGGTGGTGCCCAGGTCCTGCACGATCTTCTTCAGCTCGGACCGGAAGTTCAGGCGCAGCAGGGCGTCCAGGTTGGACAGCGGCTCGTCCATCAGCAGCACGTCCGCGTCCACCACGATGGCCCTGGCTACGGCAACCCTTTGCCGCTGGCCGCCGGAAAGCTGGGCCGGCAGCCGGTCCAGGTAGGGGGTCAGCTGCAGCAGGTCAGCGGCCCACTGGACCTTCTTGTCGATCTGCTCCTTGGCGACCTTGGCCATCTGGAGGCCGAATCCGATGTTGTACCGGACGGAGCGGTGCGGGAAGACGGCGTAGGACTGGAACACCATGGAGATGTTGCGCTTGTTGGGCGGCAGGTAAGTGACGTCCCGCCCTCCGATGGAGATGGAGCCGGAGTCCGGAAGTTCGAGTCCGGCCAGCATGCGCAGCAGGGTGGTTTTGCCGCAGCCGGACGGGCCAAGCAGCACCGTGAAGCTGCCGTCGGCAATGTGGAGCGAGACGTCGTCGGTGGCCCGTTCGGTGCCGCCGGGGTAGGTCTTGATGAGGTTGGAAATGGAGATATCAGCCATGGGGATCGGCTCCTTGAAGGATTCTGGAAGCTTGGAAGATTGGGGGAATGCCGGGATCAGCGGATGGTGGAGCCCCACATGTTGGTGAGGTACCGGCGCATGAACGCGATGAAGATGATGGAAGGGATCACCAGCGCGAAACCGCCGGCGAACCGGTAGGCCAGGGGTGAATCGGCCAGTGAGGTGAGGACCTGTGCCGGCAGTGTCCGGTGGTCCAGGGTGAGGATGGAGGCACCCAAAACCTCGTTCCAGGACATCACGAACGTGAAGATGGAGGCGGCGGCGATGCCGGGCAGGGCCATGGGCATGACCACCCGCATGAAGGCTCCGAACGGGCTGCAGCCAAATACCCTGGCGGCCTCCTCCACGTCGTGGGGGACACCCAGGAACACGCTGGCCGAGATGAGGATGGTGGTGGGCAGTGCCAGTGCGGTGTGCAGCAGGATCACGGCGTAGGTGGTGTCGTAGATGTCCACGGTGAGGAAGAGCCGGGCCAGCGGGACGGACAGCACCACAATGGGCAGGGCCCGGGTGAAGAGCAGGAAGAGCTGGTATGGCTCCTTGCCCGGGAATGCGAAGCGGGCCAGGGCGTAACCTGCCGGAACGCCGATCAGTGCCGAGAGCAGCAGCGTTCCCACTCCCACGATCAGCGAGTTGCCCAGTGCGCCGAAGACACCTGTGGATCCGAGGAATGCGTTCAGCGTCTCGAAGGAGAAGCTGGTGGGCAGCAGGCTCAGCGGGAAGGCGTTGAGGGATTCCCTGCTGGACAGGGCCGCAAGGGAGATCAGGTAGATGGGGATCAGCATAAACAGCGACACTGCGATGCAGGTGAGCTGCAGCAGGACCCTGTTCCGCTTCTGGCGTTTCAGCGGCGCGGTATCAACGGTGGCCTGGCTCATCGGGTGCCTCCCTGGGTCTTTTCGCGGAGAGCCCGCAGGTAGAAGATGGACGTCAGCATGGACACGGCCAGGATCACCAGGGCCAGCGCAGCTGCAACGTTGGGGTTCTGCAGGCCGGTGTACCAGCGGTAGGTTTCCCCGACGACGAGGGGAAAGTTCTGCCCGGTCAGCGCCTGGGCAACGGCAAAAGTCTGGAACGCCAGGATGGTGCGGAGGATCAGGGCCACCTGGAGGCTGGGCTTCAGCAGCGGCAGCGTGACGTGGCGCAGGCGCTGCCAGAACGATGCGCCGAAGACCTGCGCGGCCTCGTCGTAATCCTTGGGGATGCCCTGCAGGCCCGCGACGACGATGACCAGCACCAGCGACGTTGCACGCCACAGTTCAGCGATGAGGACGCAGATGAACATCGTTGTCTGGTTGTCGTAGGCCAGCCAGGAGACGCCTTCAATGCCGAGCCAGGCCAGGGCCGAGTTCAGGTAGCCGCGGTCGTTGAAGATGGAGAGCCAGACCAGGCCTGCTGCGAGGTCGCTGAGGGCCAGTGGGATGGCCCAGATGAAGAAGTGGACTTTGTTCAGCCGCGGGTTTGCCCGCAGCAGCAGGGCCATGCCAATGGCGAAGGCGAACTGGATTGGAATCATCACAGCGATCAGCAGCAACGTGTTGCGCACCGCCGGCCAGAAGTAGGGATCCTGCACCATGCGGGTCACGAATTCGAGCGTGAAGCCCTGTTCATTCCGGAAGGCCTGCATCACGCCTTCGATAACGGGCCAACCCAGCAGGAGGGTCATAAAAACTACGGAGGGTCCGATCAGCCAGACCGCAGCCGGGACGCTGCGGCGCCGGACAGGGGTGGCGGCTTTGGCCGGGGCCGGGGGCGCTTGGACGGTCATTACGCTACCTCGCATTTCGCGGAGACGGGATCGGGTGCCCAGCACGGCACGTTGAGCGACTGCATGATGGTGTTCAGCTCCTTGGCCTGGCGGTCCAGGACCGGCTGGATGTCCTGGTTGTTGAGGCAGATCTCCTGGAAGACGTTCTTGAAGATCTGGGACACTTCGCCTTCTTTCGCGCCCAGGCCCACCGGAGGCAGCGCCAGCAGCGCGCCCTGGGAACGCTGCTGAAGCCGGACCGCCCCGGCTTCGAGTGCGATGGCCCCTGCCAGATCGGTGGGAAGCTCGGTCTGCACCACGGGGAAGAACGCGTTCTGTCGCAGGGTTTCGACCTGGGTCAGCGGTTCTGACAGGCCGCGGATGGCCTGCTCGGCAAGTTCCCGCTCGGTTCCACCGGCCGGGAGTGCCAGGCCAGCGACGATGAGCATGTACCCGCGGCCCTTGGGTCCCTTGGGGGCGGGCACCATCAGCCACTCGCCGGGGTTATCGGCAGGAGCGTTGATGAGCCTGGCAACGTGGTCCCATGCCACCAGCACTTCACCGCGCGCCAGTGGTTCCTGCATGGCGTCGAAGTTGGTGGAGGCAGGCACCATGTTGTCCCACAGTTCCTGCATGAAGCTCCAGGCATCAACAGCGTCCGGGTTGCGGAACGTGGTGATCTGGCCGCCGGTGAAGCTTGGCAGCAGGAATCCCTGGTAGAAGCGGTGATGCAGGCCCTTGGGGCCGGCCGGCATGCCGAACACCGGCCGTCCGGCACCCTGTTTGGCTGCCTTGGCCCAGGCCAGGTAGTCCTCGTAGCTCAGGTCATTGACGTCCACTCCGGAGGGCAGCCATTCCAGTGCCTTTTTGTTGACGGCAACCACGTAGGTTGCCTGCATCCATGGGACGTACTTTGCCGAGGAGGTGCCGGCCTTGGTCAGCTCCAGCATTTCCTTGGTGAAGCCGCGGCCGGCCAGGTCGGTGAGAATGCTGTCCACGTCTTCCAGGGAGTCTGCAAGCGGTGCGAGTTCGCCGTGCAGTCCGCCGAGCAGGGACGTTTTGATGTTCCCGGCGGCCGTCTGCGATTTCACCGTGGAGGCAAAGACGCCAGGGTCCACGGAGTTGTATGCCACGGGCAGGCGGAGGGATTTCTTCAGGACCTGCTCGTATCGCTGCTTTTCCTCCACGGGCGTGAACTGGGTGGACAGGAAGCTGACGGTCCCACTGCCTGCTGCGGCTCCGCTCGTGTCGAAACCGGCGCAGGCGGACAGGAAGGGCACCGATAGGGCTGTGCCCAGGCCCGCCAGCAACATACTGCGGCGTGAAGGCAAATGGGTGGGGGAGGTGAATTCGTGATTCATGGACTGCTCCATTCGGGTGTGCGGCTTTGCACCACTTTCGTTTAATCATTAGACAAAAGATTTGATGTGTCAAGGGTCACGTCTTGAAAAGCAGGGAGGAGGAAGTGTGTTGGGGCCGGCACGGCGCCAACGCGCACTGAAGGTGGGATGTACGACGGCGGCGCGTGCCGCCGTCGTACGTCTCAGTCAGATGACTTCCAGCAAATCGGCTGGAACCCTTTACGCGGGGCCCTTGGCTTATTAAAGTCAGTTCTTGTCATAGTCCGGATGGGCGCTGTGGGGCGTCCGGGAAGGGGGAGTGCATCACCGCTGACCGTTACCAGAAGACCATTGACCACTACGTTGAAAGCCCCTCCTAGGAGGGGCTTTCCCCTTGCCGCCTGACATCGGCCGGGCGGCGTATATTCAGCGCGGGATGCGGCGTCCCCTGAACCGGTTCAGCAGCAGAAGGACCAAGGCGACAATCACCAGCACTGGGGCTACCCCAAGGAGGAACCCCAGCGTTTTGACGGCCAGTCCCACGATGAAAAGGACCACGGCGACAACCAGGATCGCCACCACCAAAGCTCTCATCTGTCTCCGCCTCACGGTCGCAGTAATCTCCCCAGCGTACGCCGATGCCCCCGTTCCTGACCCCTGGATGTGTTATGCGTCCCGTCGGTTTCCGCAGGTGGAACCACACCAAAGGTTTATCCAAGGTCAGCTCCCTAAAGTGGGCGCAACTGCTTTATGGCCAGGCAAGGGGAGCTCATCATGACCGACAGCAGCGCTTCATCAAAGGGCCTGGCGGATCGTCGGCCGGCGCAAGTGGCCGTGGTGGGTTGGAGGCGCGCTGCTGGTGTTGGTCCCGGCACTGGTCATTGCCGGCTTTACGGTCTTGGGCGATAAGGATGACCCGCCGGCAGCCGGACCGGCGTCCGCCCCGCGTCGCCCTGCAGCTGGACGTCTACGCCCAGTCGCCGGGAGCCGCCGGAAGCGGCTTCCTCCAGCGCGACAAAACCTACCTGGCGCATGAAATGGCGAAGCACCTGAAGTTCGGCGCCGACAACAACGTCCCCATGTCCGTGATGGAATTCGGGACGGTGCGCCAAGCTTTTGAAATGGAGGGCAAGGGCGGCCAGCAATGGGTCAGCGACATGCTCAGCCTTCTGGAGGAAAATAACCTCAGCTTCGCCTACTGGGAGTACCACGGGGCCCAAATGGGCCTCTACCTCAGCGGCCAGGGCCAACCGGGCGAACCCAACGTGCCGCTCCAGGAAACCCTCCGGCGCGAGCTCGGCTAGAAGACACTCCTCAACTGCCGTCGCCGTTGGCGGCGCTGATGAACTGGGCCAGCATCCTTGCCTCACTTGAGCTCAGGAAGACCTCAATGGGCTTGGCCTGGTTCGCGATTTCGAGGGTGAGCGTGAAGCCCTCTGACCCGGCGCTTGGGCGGGCGGACCATGTCTGCAGGACAGGTGCCATGTCCTGTCCCAACAGCACGTAGCGCTCCTCCATGTCCCAGGGGGAACCGGCCTCGATCAACGCTTTATGCTCAGCGCAGACGAAGGCCTCGTGATAACCGGCAACGAGGTTCTGGTTCCCCACCAGGAAGGCGGAACCGGCATTGGTGCACCGCAGCACCGAGCAAGTAATCATGAATCAGAGGGTAGGGAGCGGACATTGGGGAACCCTAACGACGCAGCTAGGGATTTCCTTGTTTCACAAAGGTTTCCATGGCCTCACTTTGTCCCGCCTGATGGGCAGCAGTCATCGGGTTCCCCGCAGAGGCTCGCCTCGACATGGGGGACGGTGCAGCAGACGTCCCCTTTCCATGCGCTGATCCCCTCACGGACGGCGATCCCTGCGATCACCAGTGCTGCACCGGCGTCGGCCCACCACCATCCCAGCGTGCTGTTCAGGACCAGGCCGGCCAGCAGCACGGCCGAGAGGTAGGTGCACAGCAGGGTCTGCTTGGAGTCAGCCACCGCGGTCCTGGATCCGAGTTCGCGGCCGGCCCGGCGCTGGAGCCAGGACAGGACGGGCATTATGGCCAGGCTCAGTGCGGCGATGACGATGCCCGGCATGGAGTGCTGTGCTTCCCCGCCGCCGGTCAGTGACCTGACCGAGTCGACGGTGACGAACAGTGCGAGGGCGAAGAAGGAGAACGCGATGATCCGCAGGGTCAGGTGCTCGCGCCGTTCCGGGTCCTGCGCGGAGAACTGCCAGGACAAGGCCACTGCGGAGGCGACCTCGATCACCGAATCGAGTCCGAAGCCGATCAGGGCCGAGGAGTCCGCCACGTTGCCGGCCCACAGCGCTGCAACCGCTTCAACGAGGTTGTAGGTGATCGTCGCGGCAGCCAAGAGCCGGATGCGCCGGCTCAGGACGTCACGCCGCGCCCGCGCCGGGGCAGTCCTCACGGTTTCCATAAACCCAACCTATATCCGCGCATGGGTCCGTGCGGCAGCGGATTACCTGCGGGGAGCGCACGCCTCGGCCGGGCCGTAGTGCAGCCAGTCCGGCAACGCGGCGGTGAAGGCTTCCCGGACCTGCGGTGACTTAGTGACGGTCCAGTCCACCCGGCCGTTGACTTCCACCTCGTCCTCATCCCGCTCGAACCAGTTGACCATCTTCAGCTGCGGGAAGCGCGCGGCCGTCGCGGGATCGAACAGCTGGCCCCACCAGGCCTGCTTGATGGCCAGCTCGGTTTCCCCGCCGGCAGCCGGATTGAACAGTGCGGCAGTTTCCGGGATGGCCACCGGCTTGCCGTGCTGCACCCCGTAGACCTCGTAGAAGTCAGGCGCCGGGGTGTCGTCCCCGTTCGCGCCAAGGTAGTTGCCGGTGAGCTGGCTGGCGAACTTGTTGGCTTCCGGCAGTTCGTTCTCACCCCAGGGGAAGGCCGAGCCCCAGTGGTACAGGGACATTCCCACCCAGTCCACCGCGTCATCGCCCGGATAGAAGGGGGCATAGGGGTCATCATTCGTGGTCAGTGCCCCGTCCGCGTCGGTATCCAGCGCGGTAAAGTCCGCTGTTCCCGGCTTCGCATCGTACTGGCCGCCGGAGAACGGATAGCCGCCGCCGTAGTCCGGCGCCCACATCATTGCCGAACCGGGCGCCTGGGCGTGGACGGCTGACGCCAGCGTCCGGAAGGCTGCGATGTAGCGGGCCGGCTGCTGTCCCCATGGGATCCAGTTGCCGTTCATCTCAGGCGCAAAGCGCACAAAGACGGGGACGCCGCCGTTGTTGACCGCCGCGACGTCCCTGGCGAGGGTGGCGGCGGATTCCTCCGTCACCGCGTCGAGGCCGTTCACGGGCTCCAGGGTCAGCAGCATCGTCTGGCCATGGGCGCGGATTTGGTCGGCGGCGCGTTGCAGGTCCTCCTTCTCCTCGCCGTTGTAGGGGAAGCCGGTGGAAACTACGGTCACTGCTGGCGTGTGGCCCAGGTTGAAGGAGTATTCAGCCAGCGTCCTTGCCTCCATATCGAGGTTGACGCCGAACAGCGCACCGCTGGCGGGGACCAGCGCAGCCCTGTCCAGGACTTCGCACGGACGCAGGGAGACGGGCGTTGGAAGGCGGATGGACTGGTCGGTGTTCTGCGGCCTTGCGTTGATCCCGTAATAGGTGACAGCGCCGCCGATCCCCACAACCATCAGCCCCACGATCAAGGGAAGGGCGAGGCCCTTCAGCCGCCGGGATAAATCCCCACGCCGGGAACCCCGGCTCCCCTCCGGAACTTCCTCCGACATCGGTGGCGGCCCCCTCCCTGGCTGACGCTGACTCCATCCTAGGTTTGAACCTTGGAACCACCATGGAAACGTACGACGGCGGCCGCGCGCCGACGTCGTCCGTTCCAGTTAGGCGTGTGCCTGCGCCCGGACTGACGTGCGTTCCACCGTGGGGCAGTGGATTTTCGAGATCCCCTCGGTTGCGCCGTCGAGCTCCAGGAGCATGCGGACGCCCGCCGCACCCAGTTCGTAGTGCGGAAGGGACACCGTGGACAGCGGGGGGCGCAGGTGCGCGGCGATGACTTCCTGGTTGTCGAAGCCCACCACGGCGATGTCCTCCGGGATGGACAGGCCGTGCTCGCGCAGCCCGTCGTAGAGGCCCATGGCCATCCGGTCGTTGTAGCAGTACACAGCCGTGGCGCCGCGTTTGAGCAGTTCCGCGGTTGCGCCGTACCCGCCTTCCTGGTCCGGATAGGCTTCCATGACCAGCTCGGGATCGAACGGGATTCCCGCGTCCTCAAGCGCTTCCCTGTAGCCCTGGAGCCGCCCGTCCTTGGCGGGGGCGGGGATGGTGGCGTTGATGAAGGCGATGCGGCGGTGGCTGTGGCGCAGCAGGATCTCAGTGGCTGAGCGGCCGCCCTGTGCCTCGTCCGGCACCACGGCCCGCGCGCCCGGCTCGTGGGAGAAGCAGTTGACCAGGACAAAGTCCGCTTCCCGGAGCGACGCCGGAATGTCGGTCGGCCGGTGGAACCATGTGGAGTAGAGGATGCCGCGCACTTTGTACTCGAGCATCATGGTGATGGCGTCCTGCTCAAGCTCCCCGTTGCCCTCGGTGTTGGCGATGAGGAGGGCGTACCCGTGTTTCCACGCCTCGTCCTGCGCGCCATGGATGATCTGGCCGGCGAACGGGGTGGTGGCAACGCCGTCGGCCACCAGCCCGATGAACCGGGACGTGCCGCTGACCAGGTTCTTGGCCATCGCGTTGGGGCGGTAGCCCAGCGACCGGATGGCATCCTTCACGCGCTGCCGCGTTTCCTCCGCGATCCGGGCGTCCTTTTTCTTGTTGACCACCAGCGAGACCGTGGCGGTGGAAACCCCGGCCGCTTCCGCTACGTCGCGGAGGGTGACGGGGTGGGCACGCTCGGGAATCCGCCGGGCACGGGGCGTCCGGGCCGGTTCTCCCGGGCCTTTCTCCATTGAAATCATCTGTCCTCCTTCAGGAGTATATCCATCCGCTGCGGCCGTCATCCCTTGGTCGCCCCGCTCTCAAGGCCCTGGATCATGGCCTTGTTGAGCACCAGGAAGACCAGCAGCAGCGGGGTGATGGTGACGCACACGGCGGCGAAGGTTGCCGTCCAGTCCACCTTGCCCATGGCGCCTATATAGTTCTGCAGGCCCAGCGGAATGGTCTTCAGGTCCTCGGACAGGACGAACGTGTTGGCGAAGATGAAGTCATTCCAGATGAAGATGCTGTTGACCAGCACCACGGTGACAACGGTGTTCAGCGACAGCGGCAGGGTGATCAGCCCGAAGATCCGGTAGGGCCCGGCGCCGTCCAATGACGCCGCCTCGTATGTCTCCCGTGGGATGTATTCGAAAAACGACGAGAACAGGTAGACGGACATGGGGAGGGAGAACCCGGCCAGCGGGATGATCATCGACTGGTACGTGTCCAGCAGGTTCACCGCCGAGTAGTCGATGAACAGCGGAACGAGGGCGATCTGGACCGGCACGATGATACCGATCAGGAACAGCCCGCGGACCAGCTTGCTGAGGCGGAACCCGAGCACCTGGATGGCGTAGGCGGCCATCATGCCGAACAGGACAATGAGGATGTTGGCGCCCATGGTCACGATGAAGCTGTTCAGGATGTTCCGGCCCAGGTCGCCGGTTTCAAAGGCCCTGGCGTAGTTCTCCCAAGTGAGCGAACTGGGCAGGGCGAAGGGGTCTCCGGTGGCGAAGTCCTGTTCGGTGCGCAGGCTGGTGAGGAACAGCCAGGCCAGCGGGTACACCTGCACGATCACAATGAGCATGATCAGGACCCGCGACAGCGTCCGGAACAGGTTGGGCTTACGACGGCGGCGCGTGGCTTTGTGAGGAGCGGTTGGGACGGTGGTGGGAGGCGTGGCCGGGGCTGCCTGGGCGATCATTAGTCTGCCTTCCGCTTGAGCAGGAACAGGATGAGGCCGACGGCAACGAGGCACTCAATGACGATGAAGACGGAGATGGTGCTGGCGTACCCGAAGTCCGTGCTGGTGAACGCGGCCTTGTACATGTAGGTGGTCAGCAGCTCGGAGGACTGTCCCGGGCCGCCGTTGGTCATCAGGTACGGGATGTCGAAGCCGCGCAGCCCGTAGGTGGTGGCCATGATGGTGGTGGTGATCCACACCGGCCGGATGTAGGGGAACCGGATCTTGGTGAACAGCGTCCACCGGGACGCGCCGTCCAGGACCGCGGCTTCTTCCAGTTCCTTGGGCACGGCGATCAGTGCGGCGTAGATGATGAGCATGTAGAGCCCGGTGAAGCGCCAGCCTTCCGGTGCGGACACTGCCGCCAGCACCGTGTTGACGTCCGAGAGCCAGGGCCGTTCCAGGGCGCCGAGCCCGATCCAGTGCAGCAGCTGGTTGAGCAGGCCGGCGGGGTCGATGGAGTAGATCCTCACGAACAGGAAGGCTATGGCGACGGTGGAAATGACTGCCGGCAGCAGGTAGAGCGTTTTGATGAGCTCCCGCCCGCGGCGGAGGGACGTGAGCAGGCTGGCCACCACCAGGGCGCCGCCGAGCTGCAGGACCAGGCAGATGGCCAGGTAGATCAGGGCGTTCAGGAACGCACGCCAGAAGATGTCGTCGGCAACGAACATCCGCACGTAGTTGTCCAGCCCGACGAATTCCATGTCGCTGATGCCGTTCCAGGAGAAGAAGCTCAGGAACAGGGATTGGAGGATGGGGAAGAGGACTGCGGCGCAGTAGAGCAGCAGGGGCGGGAGCAGGAAGACCAGGACCGAGGTCCGTGACCTGTTGGGAAGCATCCTGTTGGATTGCATGGCGGGGCCTTTCGGGCGGGGGACCGGTGTGGCCCCCCGCCGCAGTGGTTACGTGAAGAAGCAGTGCTTACTTGAAGAACTTGGGAGCGTTCTGCGCGACGGCGTTGTCCATGGTGCTGGTGAACTGCTCGGGCGTGATGTTGCCCTGGACCAGGAGGACCAGCTCCTGCTGCAGCCGGCCGTTGGTGGTGGGGTCAAGCTGGGTGTCCCAGGGCATGGCCTGCTTGGACCCGAGGTTGTTGGCCTGGTCGAGTGCCTTCCGGTACAGGGGAGTGGCGTTGGCAGGGACGGCGGTTTCGACGTCGGTGGTGGGGGAGAGCGCACCGGTGGCGGCGTATTCGGCGGGGTACTTTTCCAGGGCGAACCTCAGGAAGTCGCTCACCAGCGGGTCATAGGTTTTGGCGTTCACTGCCATGCCGATGCCGGAGGGGGAGACGAATTCGTTGGCCGCCGTCACGGATCCTTCGGTGGTGGGAAGGGTGAAGAAGTCGACGTCGTCCCGGACTTCGGGGTTCAGCTTGTCGGTGGCAAGGCTGGGCAGTTCCCAGGTTCCGATGTTGTACATCGCGGCCTGCCCGGACGTGAACTGGTTCTGCGCATCGGAGTAGCCCTGCGCGGAGAACCCCTCCTGGAAGCATTTGGCCTTGCCAAGCTCCGCCAGCCAGCTGACGGTCTTCTGGCCTGCGGGGTCGGCGAACTTCGCTTCGCCCTTCTTCAGTTTCTGGACAAACTCCGGCCCGGCTTCGCGGAACGGCTGGTACGCCACATAGCGTTCCAGCGGCCACTGGTCCTGGCCGTCGATGGCGATGGGGGTGATGCCGGCGTTCCGCAGGGCGGTGCACATGGCGGGGATGTCATCCAGGGATGTTGGCACCGCAACCCCGGCCTTTTCCAGCAGTGCCTTGTTGTACCAGATGAATTCCAGCTCGAACTGGAACGGGATCATGAAGAGGGACCCGTCATCGAACCGCTGGTAGTCCAGTGCGCCGGGGCGGTAGTCGTCGTAGACGTCCAGGGTCTTCAGCAGCTTCTCGGCGTCCACCATCTTGCCTTGCTTGGCCAGCTGCTGGGCGAAGGGCGTGGCGTCGGTATCGAACAGCTCGGGGAGCTTGTTGGCTGCCGCCAGGGTCTCGAGCTTCTGGATGTAGGAGGGCCGGTCCGGGGTGGTGATCAGGTTCAGTTCGAAGCCCGGGTGGTCCCTGGCGTAATCGTCAGCGATTTTTTTCATAATGTTGATGACGGCGCCGTCCGCCGGACGGGAGAGGAGCCACGAGATTTCGCGGGGCTTGATCTCCCCGGTGGGGCTGACGTTGGAGGGGTCGGTGGAGCTTGCGCCGCCACAGGCGGTCAGGGCCAGGGCGGCAACAGCTGCGGCAGCGGCAGCGCGGAACACATTTTTCATTGCGGCAATCTTCCTTGATTGGAACGGAGGGGAACGGGGATATTCAGTTGTCGGTACGCTTGCGTACTTCGAGGTCTGCGGTGGCGGATCCTTCACCGGCGAACACGCCGATCCGCCCTGCCGCCACGTCGTAAATCCGGGTACTCAAGGCCACCTGCCTGTCCACGACGGCGACGCACAGGTCCCCGTCCACCACCACTTCCAGGGTGTGCTTTCCAGGGCGGAGGTCGCAGGGGCGTTCGAGTTCTATCGCGAACGGGACGTCGCCGGAGACGTGCCATTGGGCGTCTCCGGTGATGGTGCGCGGCCACCGGTCGAACACCAGGCGCCCGCGCTTCGGTTCCAGCCGGAGGACGTAGGAGTGGTCACCGTCGGGGGATGACCGCAGCAGCAGTCCGCATTCGGTGGTGCCCGGTTCGATGTCCAACACCGCTTTCGCATAGAACTGCGCGGGCAGGTCCTCGTTGGAGACCGCGGCGGCGTAGCCGTCGGGCGCCTCCAGCCGGGCAGGAAGTTCCCGGTCGAAGCTCACCGGGACCTCGTCCCAGAAGCTGTCCATCAGTTCGTCCGCGAAGCCGAACCCGAGGGTCCCGTCCGGGTTCTGCCGCGCCTCCAGGACGGACATGGTGCCCGCCCACTGCCAGGGGCCGCCGTCGTGCTTTCCTTCCCTGGTGGCGATCCACCCGAAGAAGAAGCGACGCCCGTCCCGCTCTGCGGTTTTTGATGCGTAGAAGGCGCGCCCGTCGATGGAGTCCTGGTCAGGTACCGTCCATGGGCCGTCGGGGCTCTTCGCCATGCGGTACCGCGTGGTGAACGTTTCGGAGAACTCTGAGTAGACCATGTACCACCAGTCGCCCCAGGCGAACACGTCCGGGCATTCGTGGGTGATGTACCGGCGGGGGTCCCAGAACGCGTCCGTGTACTGCCAGCTAATCAGGTCCGTGGAGACGCACTGGGCGATGACGCCGCGGCGGCGCTCTGGTCCCTCGGAATGCCGGGCCGCGATGAGCATCCGCCACTGGCCGGCGGCCTCGTCATGGAAAACGAACGGGTCCCGCCAGTCCCCGGACTCGTAGCCTTCGGGTGCGCCGAAGGTGTGGCCGGGGTGCTTGACCCACGAACGCATTCTGTCCGAGCTGGTGGCGTGCATGACCAGCTGCAGCGGCAGCCCGTCCGGTCCCAGGTTGTTCGGATTGTGCCCGGTGTAGAAGAGGTGGTGGAGGCCGGCTTCGTCAACGACGACGCTGCCCGTGTAGGCATTGAAGTCCAGGTCGGTCCCGGTTCCGTGGGGGAGGGCTACCCCGTGATCCTGGAACTGGGTGAGGTCCTTTGTGGTGACCAGGTTCCATGACGTTCCAGGTTTCGGGTCGGAGCGGACCTCGTGAAGGTAGTAGAGCCAGAACTCCCCGTCCTTCTGGAAGGGAATGAGGTCTCCCACCCATCCATTGGCGGGCTGGAAGAAGACTGGATAGCTCATCGGCGGTGATGTCCATTTCTGCTAAAGCGTTTGATCAATCAAAGGCTAGCCCCGGCGCTCGTCGTTGATCAAGCGTTTTAGCAAAAATCTTTTAAGCCGTTTCGTTTGATCCGGCCTGACTCTCGGACGTGCTGATAAAACGCTTGACCAGCCGACGAAAACCACAGTATCTTTTGCCTAAGCGATTTACCACGATGATGAGTCGCGACGAACCAAGACGCTGCAGCACCGGCAGCGGTGACATGTACGACGGCGGCGCGTGCCGCCGTCGTCCGTGTTGCCTGAGGTGCCACCCGCCGGAACTAGTGGGCGGGTTCGAGGGCGAGCTTGAGGCCGAAGCACACCAGGACCGTTCCGGTGATGCTATCGATGATGCGGATGCTGCGGGCTCCCTTGAGCCAGCGGGCGGCGTATCCGGTGCCGAAGATCAGCAGGGTGAACCAGGCCATGGCCAGCAGGCAGTGGACGCCCGCCAGCAGGATGCCCACAAGCAGGGGCGACACCCCGGCAGGAATGAACTGCGGGATGGTGGCGATGTAGAACACCCCGACTTTAGGGTTGAGCAGGTTGGTTCCGGTCCCGGTCAACCAGCCCTGGACGAGGTTGTCCCGGCCTTCCACCGGTGCCGCTGTCCCGTCCGCGGCGGGCACCCCGGTCTTCCGCAGGCTTTTCCAGAGCAGGGACAGTCCCAGCCACACCATGTAGGCCGCGCCGGCGATGGTCAGCATGCGGTAGGCGAACTCGGACGCTGCCAGCAGCGCCGATACACCCACCGCCGCCGCGACGCCCCAGATCATCGCTCCCGTGCTGATGCCCGCCGCCGTGGCGAAGGCATAGCGGCGTGACTTGGAGATGGACGAGCGCAGCACAAGCGCGGTGTCCAGGCCGGGAACCAGCGTGAGGAGCCCGGCAACCAGGACAAAGGAAAGAAGGGCCTGAAGAAGGGTCACTCGTCAAGGATAGGGGTGGGGGATTCCCCTTGGCGGAGCCAGTCCAGGGCGCCGTCGCGGGACGTGAAGAAGCGGGTAGGACACGGCAGCGTCTGCCGTTCCATGGTGAAGTTGGCAATGATGCGGTCCACCGGGCTGGAGCCCAGCAAGGCAATCCGCGACGCGGCACACGGGATCTGGAAAGCAGACTTGGCCTGGCGGGTCACCGCTTTTGTAGTCCCCATGTCCACCAGCATCGGGTATTCGGACCCGCCGCAGATTTCGTTGAGCGTGGCCATGCCCGCGTGCACGTCGTCGCTCTCCAGAACAATGCCCGGCCTCCACGAAAGATGGATAATTCCGTCGGCGCCGAGTTCTATCGTGCCCTTGCCACCCTCAATAACGACTGGTTCCATTTTTCCGCTCCCCCAAAGTACTGATCAGCCACGTTTGACCGCAAGCATCAAACTACCGCAGAGGACCGTTTTTCGGGACGGGTAGATCCAATCTGGCGCAGTACGGCGGCGGCCGCGCGCCGCCGCCGTACGTTCCTCCAGTCCTTGGCCACGCTCCCAGGTCAGACCGCGGCGGGCATGACCCCCGCCGGCATCTTGTCTGAAACAGCTTCCTTGGATGATCCATCGCGCCCGTCCGCGGACTCCTCTTTCGAGGCGTCCATGGCACCCAGGGGCATCGCCGGTTGGTGGCCGTTAGCGGTCACGCTTTCGCCCATCGCACCCACCGGCATCTCGACTGTCTGCGGGAGCGCGCCGCCGGACGGCATGTCCCCGCCCTTCTCCTCCGACGTCGTGGTGGCACCGGACGAGCCGGTGGGCTCTTCCGTCAGGAACGGCCTGGTCTGCCACATGTGCCACAGGGCGTTGTCGGTGCCGCGGACGAAGACCTCCAGGCGGCCATCGGCGTTGCTGCCCACGGTGATGTTGGAGGTGAGCAGGCCGCCCAGGGAGTGCCAGCCGGACCATCCGCTGTTGGGCGCCGTCTGCCACATGTGCCACAGCGCGTTGTCCGTTCCCCGGACAAAAGCCTCGAGGCGGCCTGTAGCATTCCTGCCCACCGCAATGTCTGACGTGAGCAGGCCACCCAGCGACTGCCAGCCGGACCATCCACCGTTGGGTGCTGTTTGCCACTTGTGCCAGAGGGCATTGTCGGTGCCCCGGACGAAGGCCTCAAGGCGGCCGTTGGCGTTGCTGCCGATGGCGATGTTGGAGGTGAGCACGCCTCCCAGGGACTGCCAGCCCGCCCAGTTGCCGTTGGGTGCTGTCTGCCACCTGTGCCACAGGGCATTGTCCGTGCCGCGGGCGAAAACCTCAAGACGGCCGTCGGCATTCTTGCCCACCGCGATCTCGGATGTGATCACCCCGCCAAGTGAGTTCCAGCCGGCCCAGTTGCCGTTGGGCGCGGTCTGCCAGCGGTGCCACACGGCACCGTCCGTGCCCCGGGCGAAGACCTCGAGGCGGCCATCCGCGTTACGCCCCGTGGCAGGCGGTCCGGTGATCACGCCGCCCAGGGAGTTCCAGCCGGACCAATTGCCGTTGGGCGCGGTCTGCCACTTGTGCCACAAGGCGTTGTCCGTGCCCCTGGCGAAAACCTCCAGCCGGCCGTCCAGGTTATTGCCGACGGCGATCTCGGTGGTGATGACCCCGCCCAGTGATGCCCAGCCGGCCCAATTCCCGTTGGGAGTGGTCTGCCACCGGTGCCACACAGCCCCGTCAGTGCCCCGGGCAAAAGCCTCCAGCCGGCCGTCCTTGTTGTTGCCGACGGCGATGTCCGAGGTGATGGTGCCGCCCAGGGAATTCCAGCCGGACCAGGCCTGCGGGGCCGCCGGGTACAGCGACCGGAAGCCGTCGATGTCGTCCTGGGTGAGGGCCCGTTTGGTGAAGTTGGCTGCCACAGTGGGTGCCATGACGGCGTTCGCAACGCTGGAGTGCGCCAGGCCCACGATGTGGCCGAATTCGTGAAGTGCAACCGTTTCGATGTCGAAGGCGCTGTCCACGGCACCCACGCTCCACACGTGCTCGCTGTCGTCGAAGTGCACCGGCTTGGGCAGCGTGTTGGTGACGACGCTGCAGCCTGGCGGGAAGTCGGCGTGGGCCAGGACACCGCCTACCATCGAGTGGTCCGGGTCCGCTGCCGGCCGCCAGCCGATCCGGATGTCCGGATTGGACCCGACGGCAACCTCCGTGAACGTCAATCCGCCCAGATTTTGCCAGGTCTGGATTGCACGCCTGATGGCGTCGAATTCGGCGGTGCCGGCAACATCGTTGGTCCCGGTATCAAGGGCGTACGTCAGTGTCCGGTCGGCCCAGGCGCACTGGGTGGAGAAGGCGAGTTCGCCGGCACGCATGTCGGGAAGACCGCAACGGGGACGCATCATGGCCTCCCGGGTGGCGTCGTCGAAGACGCCGGTGACCGGCAGGTTGAAAAACTCCTGGAAATTCCGCAGGGCCCCCGCCGTGGGGTCGTCCAGGAGCCCGATTTCCCTGGAGGTTGATTCCCCCAGGTAGCCGAACCGCTCAAGGTACGTTTGCACCTTGCTGAAGCCCGGGCTGCGTTCCCCCGGGGAGGTGTTTTCCACCGCGGCCAGGTATGGGGCGGCACGGTATTGCTCTTCAGTCATTGGACTCTCCTTGATCAGTTCGAATGCTTCGCAGGATCTGCAGTGCCACGTCCCGTTCCTCACCGGCGGGCAGATGGACGACGGCGGTGGCGCGGCCGGGGATATTCATGGCAACGGTGCGGATTCCCTCTTCCTCGAACAGGACGAAATCCGCGGTATGGCTGCCCACCACTTCCCGCCAGTGCTCGTAGCCTGGCTTGTCCGCATAGCGGGTGAGGGTGTCAGCGAAGGGGCCCGCATCGACGGTCAGGCGTATGCCCGCGCCCTCCAGGACGCCGGCGCTGCCTTCGATGCCGCGCTCGCCTGAGGGCGCAAGCTGGTCCGGGACGTCCACCGCCAGGCCAGCCACCCGCACGGAACTCCATGGAGGTCCCATTAGCGCCCTCCTCATTTTGCGGGGGAACCCACGAATGAGTCGATCACACCCGCGTTACTGCACCGTTACCGTCCACGGCGCCGGCGGACCTGCGGAACCTGGGCATTGCCGGGGGTTTGCCGTTATGGCGCCAACCCCACGGCGGCGGTAGCTTTGGAGTACTTTTCCTTCGAAGCAGCCGAGGTGCCGGAGGTACCGCCAATGCAGGGTTTGTCCACGTCATTGGTCCTGATCGCCCTGCTGGCTATCGCAGCGCCCCTCGCGGCCCGCTTCCTGGACCGGGTGGTCAGGGTGCCCATCGTGGTCTTCGAGATTGTCCTCGGCATCATGCTCGGCCCCAGCCTGTTGGGATGGATCCAGCCCACGGAGTTCATCGACACGCTGGCCCAGTTCGGGCTGGCCATGCTCTTCTTCGTGGCCGGCAACGAGATTGATTTCGCCGTCATCCGGGGCCGGCCCGTCAATCGTGCCGCCGCCGGCTGGGCCATCTCCCTGGCGGCAGGCATCGGCGCGGGGTTTGTCCTGGGCCCGTCACCGGCTGCTGCCGTGATTATCGGGGTGGCCCTGTGCTCCACGGCGCTGGGCGCGCTGCTGCCCATCCTCCGCGACGCCGGCGAACTGAAATCCCCGATGGGTATCGCGGTCACGGCACTGGGCGCGGCGGGGGAGTTCGGCCCCCCTGGTGGCGATCTCGCTGTTCTTCAGCGGCAGGGAACTGGGGCCGGCCACGGCGGTGCTTCTCGGGTTTGTCCTCCTGACCGGCCTGGCGATTTTCCTCGCCTCCCGGGCCCGGCATACGCTGCTCCACTCCCAGGCCACCCGGACGCTGCACACCAGCGGCCAGTTCGCCGTCCGGTCCATCATGTTCATCCTCACCTTGCTGGTGGTGCTGAGCATGGTGGTGGGACTGGACATGCTGCTGGGTGCCTTCGCCGCCGGCGTTCTCTGGAAGGTGGCCATCGCGCGGGCCCCCGAACAGGACCGGCACGTCATCGAGACCAAGATCGACGCTGTCGCGTTCGGGTTCCTGGTGCCCATCTTCTTCATCGATACCGGCATCGACTTCGACCTGCGCGCCCTCACCGACAGTCCGGCGGCCCTGGCACTGGTCCCGCTGTTCCTGCTCCTCCTGCTGGTGGTCCGGGGCCTGCCATCGCTGCTCGCAGCCCCGCCCAAGTCAACGCCTGCCGACAAGCGGGCCATCGTCCTGTTCGGGGCAACAGGGCTGCCGATCATCGTGGCGGTGACCGCCATCGGCAGGCAGGAGGGCCTCATTTCCAGCGGGATCGCGTCCGCGCTCGTGGGGGCAGGAATGCTTTCGGTGCTGCTGTTTCCGCTGCTCGCACTCCGCCAGCAGCACCGCAAACCGTCGGGACGTCTCCGCAGCCCAAGGAAGTCCCGGCGGAAGGTTGCCCGGGTTAAGGCGTCCGGAGAAGCTCCTGGTTGAGTGACGGTTAACGGGACGTACGACGGCGGGCCGTGCCGCCGTCGTACGTCTCACCGGTGGGTGGGTATTACTTGGTGCTGATGCCTTGCTCGGCGATCCGTGCGTTGGTGTCGTCCAGTTCCTGGGCGGCGGTGATGCGCCGGTCCAGCTTTCCGAGGGTTTCCGGTGCCAGGAGCGTGGCCACAACGGTGATGACGCCGATCACGCTGAAGTAGAGGATCACCCAGCCGGGCTCACCGTTTCCGGCGTTCAGGAGCGCCACCGCGACCAGCGGAGCGACGCCGCCGGCAAGAACCGAGCCGAACTGGTAACCCATGGAGGCGCCGCTGTAGCGCAGCTTGGTGGAGAACAGCTCCGAGAAGAAGGCAGCCTGGGGGCCGTACATGGAGTTGTGGAAGACGGCGAGCCCGATGATGATGGCCAGCGTTGCCAGCAGGGCGCTGCCGGTGTCGGTCATCACGAAGTAGAGCGGGAAGAACAGGAGCCCGCCGATCGAGCCGAACAGGTAGAGCGGCTTGCGGCCGATCTTGTCCGAGAGGATGGCCCAGAGCGGGACGGCGAAGACTCCGATGGCAGAGGCGATCAGGACGGACAGGGTTCCCTGGTTGGCACGATCGGGTCCGAAGGTCCTCATGATGTAGACCACCGAGAACGTTGTGTACAGGTAGAAGGCGGAGTTTTCTGCCAGACGCATGCCCACAACGAGCCAGATTCCCTTGGTTTCCTTCTTCATTGCTTCGCCCAGCGGCTTCTTGGACGTCTGCTTGGTGGCAACAAGGTCCTTGAAGTCGTCAGAGTCCTCGAGCTTGGCGCGGACCACCAGGCCGATGACGATCAGGACCACGCTGAGCAGGAACGGCACCCGCCACGCCCACGCATCAAAGACCTCGGCGGGCACGGAAGACTTGACGATCAGGACGCTGGCGTTGGCGAGCAGCATGCCCGCCGGGACGCCCATCTGGGTGAAGCTGCCGAAGAAGCCGCTGCGCCCAGGCGGGGCGTGTTCGATGGAGATAACCGCCGCGCCGGCCCATTCCGCTCCGGCGCCGAAGCCCTGGAGCAGGCGCAGCACGGTCAGCAGGATGGGGGCCCAGACGCCGATCTGGGCGTAGGTGGGAAGCAGCCCCATGGCCAGGGTGGCGAAGCCCATGATGAGCAGGGACAGCACGAGCATGGGCTTGCGGCCGATTTTGTCGCCGAAGTGGCCGGCGAACATGCCGCCGAAGGGGCGTGCAACGAAGCCGACGGCGTAGGTGACGAAGGCAAGGAGGAGTCCCGTTGCCGGGTCCTGCTCCGGGAAGTAGAGCCGGCTGAAAACGCCAGTGGCGGCGAGCAGGCCGAAGATGTAGTAGTCGTACCACTCGATGGTGGTGCCGGCGAAGCTGGCCAGCGGTACGCGCCAGGCCGCCTTGGGCTTGGCTGTGGTGTTGGAGATCGTCATTGGTCTTTTCTTTCGGAGGGAAACGAAGGGAGCAGCGGGCTACCAGTCGAGCGCGATGTATTTGGTTTCGGTGAAGTCCAGCAGGCCCTGATGGGCCCCTTCGCGGCCGAGGCCACTCTGCTTGACGCCCCCAAAGGGTGCTGCGGGGTCGGACACCAGGCCGCGGTTAAGTGCCACCATTCCGCTCTCGATGCGCTCGCAGACCCTCAGTCCGCGGCGGAGGTCCTCGGTGAACACGTAGGCGGCGAGGCCGTACTCCGAATCGTTCGCGGCGGTGATGGCTTCGTCCTCGGTGTCGAAGGGGATGACCGAGGCCACCGGCCCGAAGATTTCCTCACTGACCATCCGGGCCTGGAGCGGCACGTTGGTGACGACGGTGGGCGGGTAGTAGTACCCGGCCCCGTCCACGGCCTTGCCGCCGGCAAGGAGCCGTGCTCCCTGGCTGACCGCGTCGCGGACCAGCGAGTCAACTTTGCGGACGCTGGCCTCATCCACCAGCGGCCCCACCTCGGTCTCGGCGTCGGTACCGGGACCCACGCGCAGTGCGCTCATCCGTTCGGCCAGCCGGCGGGCGAATTCGTCGTGGATGCCGCGCTGGACGTAGATGCGGTTGGCGGCGGTGCAGGCCTGGCCGCCGTTGCGCATCTTGGCGACCATGGCGCCGTCGATGGCCAGGTCGAGGTCCGCGTCATCGAAGACGAGGAAGGGCGCGTTGCCGCCAAGTTCCATGGAGCACTTAAGGACATTGTCGGCCGCCTGGTGCAGCAGGTGCCGCCCGACGCCCGTGGAGCCGGTGAAGGACAGCTTGCGGACCCGGGGGTCGGCGAGGATCGGGGTCATGACCTCGCTTGTTTTGCTCGTGGTGATGACGTTGACCACGCCGGCGGGGGTTCCGGCGTCGAGCATCAGCTGGGCGATCGCGAGGGAGGTCAGCGGCGTGAGCGTGGCCGGCTTGAGCACGGCCGTGCAGCCGGCAGCCAGCGCGGGTGCCAGTTTGCGGGTGGCCATTGCCGCCGGGAAGTTCCACGGGGTGATCAGCACGCAGACGCCGATGGGCGGGTGCTGGACAAGGATCCGGTTCGAGCCCGACGGCGAGACGGACACATCCCCGATGATGCGGACCGCTTCCTCGGAGTACCAGCGGAAGAATTCGGCCGCATAGGCCACTTCGCCGCGGGCATCTGCAAGGGCCTTGCCGTTCTCGAGGGAGATGAGGTGGGCGAGCTGCTCGCTGCGCTCGGTCATCAGTTCGAAGCAGCGGCGCAGGATTTCGGCGCGGCGGCGCGGGGGAGTTGCTGCCCATTCGGGGAAGGCTGCTGCCGCGGCGTCCACGGCTGCGAGGCCGTCTTCGACGTCGGCGTCGGCGATGCCGGTGATGATGGAGGCATCGGAGGGGTTGATGACCTCAACGAGGTCACCGCCGGCCGCGTGCTGCCAGTTGCCGGCGATCAGCAGCTCGCGGGGCACTGTCAGGCCGTCAATGTCGAGGGGTTCGAGGGTGGAAAGAAGTGTCATTGGGGAAGTCCTTGGTGCTGGTCAGCGGATGGTGCGGTCGCCGGTGAAGGCGGCGTGGACGATCGAGGTTACGGCGTCGAGGTCGAGGGGCACGGGGTTGTTGTCGATGAGCCGCTTGGAGTTCAGCGACAGCTTTGCCACCTGGGCGAGGTCGCTTTCCTGAAGGCCGAGGTCCTTCAGGGTGGGGGGCAGTTCGATGGCGGCGATGACTTCGTCGATGGCCTCCACCCCTGCAACGGCGGCGGCGCGCTGGTCCAGGCCCTTGGTATCGCGGCCCAGAGCTTCGGCAATCTGCGCCAGCTGCGGCTGGATGGCCTGGAAGTTGTGGCGGACAACGTAGGGCAGCAGCAGGCCGACGCCTACACCGTGGGGAGTGTGGGTCAGTGCCCCTACCGGGTATTGGATGGCGTGTGCCGCTGCGGTTCCGGCATTGCTCAAAACGACGCCGCCGTACAGTGCCGCGAGCATCATCCCGGCGCGGGCCTCAATGTTTTCCGGGTCCTTGTACGCAGTGACGAGGCTGCGGCCCACCAATCCAATGCCGTTCAGGGCAATCGAATCGGTCAGGATGTTTTTGCCGACGAAGACCCGTTCAGCGGCCAGCTGGGGGGTGGGTTCCCGGGTGATGGCGGTGAAGGACTCCACCAGGTGGACCAGCGTGTCAGCGCCGGTGGCGGCCGTCAGCGGCGCGGGGCAGGAGTAGGTGAGTTCGGGATCGCAAACGGCGGCGAACGGGATGATGTGCGGGCTCGAGATGCCCATCTTCATGCCCAGTTCAGGGTCGGAGACAACGGCGATGGCAGTCGCTTCGGAACCGGTGCCCGCTGTGGTGGGCAGGGCGATGACCGGCTTGGTGGGCCCGGGAACGGCAAATTCGCCGTAGTAATCGCTGGGCTTGCCGCCGTGCGTGAGCAGGACGGACACCACCTTGGCCATGTCCATGCAGCTGCCGCCGCCAAAGCCGATGATGACGTCGATGTCCTGGCCTTTGAGCTCCTCGATGCATGCCAGGATGCCTGGCGTCGGCAGCTCGGCCTGGGTGTCTCCGTAGACAGTTACGGTCAGGTGCCGGTCCTCCAGGCTCCGGACCAGGGCCTTCAGCTCGTCCGAGGCGGCCAGCCGCGGATCGGTGCAGATGAGGATGTTGGTGCCGAATTCGGCTGCGATGCCGGCGATTGCGAAACGCTGCCCGGCGCCGACGACGACACTCCGGGGCAGGCGCAGGACGCCGAAAGTTGCGGGACGGATACCCGCTGCATGCGCACACGACATTGTGAATGACTCCTAAAGATGGGGGTGGCGGGCTGCCTGACAGGTGCCGCAGAAACAAGCATTCCAGAGCCGCGTGACGGTCACCATGTGAATGTGCGCCACACAAAAAGCACGCTTATGTGCGCCGACGCCATATATGTCGCCGTGGAGGGCAGAACAAATGGTCAGAAGCCGGACGTGACCCCGGACGTCTTCATCCGCCACAGGCGCAGCGCCACCTGGACGTCGAGGGAGCGGCTTCCCCGGCGCCAGGTGGCGCCGATGAGGGCGTCGATCCGGTCCAGCCGCTGCCGAAGGGTGTTGGGATGGATATGGAGGGCATCGGCCGCCTCCTGCATGGCACCGCCTTTTTCCTGGAACATCCATGCCGTAAGGACCAGCTGCGTTCCCCGCCGCTCGTCGTAGTCCAGGAGCGGGCCCAGTTGTGCCGTCAGCAGCTGTCCGGCGAACGGGCTGTCCATCGCTCCGAGCAACATCCCTGCAGTGCCCAAAGCGGCGCGGTCCGCTGCCTCGCCGTCACGCGAGAGGGCCTGGAGTGCCCGCAGGACGGTGTGGGCCTCGGTGTGCGCCGCCGACAGGCCTGCGAAGCCGGTGACCGGTTCCGATGTCCCCACGCTGGCAGTGATGCGGCGCCGCTTGAGCTCGTCGATGATGGACCGGCCGTTGTCCCCGGCGCCGCCGGTTCCATCCGACCGCCCGGTGCGCCGTTCGAAGGGTTCGATGATGCACAAGTGCGACTCGTGCAGGGCAATAATTCCCGGAAGCCCTTCCGCCCGGAGCCTCAGCACCGAAAGCGCGCGTTGGCGCTGGTCGTCGGCGACGCCCACCACGCGCACCACGAGCTGAAGGTGGTTTGCGAGGCCGAACTGCCCGGCCCTGCGGGACAGCGCCTCCGCATGTTCGGACCGCGGGCTGAGCAGGTCGTCGATGAGTTCGAGCTGGAGCCGGTATTGGGCATCCTGGAAGGTGCGTTCGAAGAGCAGGGACACGCTGAGCACCAGGGCGCTGCGTTCCAGGACGGCAAGACGGGCCGGGCTGAGTTGCTCTCCGACGATGAGGGAGGCGAGGTGCTGGTCACCCGCAACCGCGGCCATCACCGTGTACTTCCTGCCCTTGGCCTCGAACTGCACCGCCGAGCTTTTCGCCACGGATTCTTCAGCCGCGCTCAGGGCCGGAAGGCTGGTGAAGTCACTGTCCGGCGCGGTTCCTGCCAGCGGCTCGCCCATGGGGGAGACCAGGAAAACAGGGGCGCCCAGTGATTCGGCCAGCAGGGTGAGCAGGTGGGGGAGGCTGCCGGTGGAGGCGAGGGTCTCCATGAGCCGCCGGTCCAGGGATGAAAGCTCTTCCAGGTCCCGGACATGGGCCAGGTTCTGCTGTTGTGCCTGGTCCAGTCGTGCCAGGGCATGGGCCATTTCGCTGAAGTAGCGGGCGTTCTCCAGCGCGACGGCGGCGTGCGTGCCGATGGATTCCATCAGGGCAACGTCGTCGTTGCTGAACTGGTGCGGGTGCCTGTCGGCCACCAGCAGCGCGCCAATGACTTTCCCTTCGGCACGCAGGGGAACACCCATGATGGCCCGGACGCCTTCGGCTGCCACGGCCCTGTCGCTGGACTCCAGGTGGGATTTGGTTTCGTCCAGGAGGTAGTCTGCGCTTTGGGCCGGCGCCTCGCCGGTGGCAACGGCGCCCAGCACGCCTTCGCCAAGCGGCATGCGGATGTTGCGGAAAAGGGCGGTGGTTGCACCGTCGGTGACACGGACGTAGGACTCGCCGCTGTGGTAGTCGTTCAGGCTCAGGTAGGCGATGTCGCTGCCGATCAGTGACCTGGTGCGCCGGACGATGGCTTTGAGTACGGCTTCGACGTCGCGTATGCCGGTGAGGTCGGTGGCTGTGTCGTAGAGGACGCGCAGCAGGCCCTCCCGGCGGCTCGCCTCCCAGAGCCGGGAATTCAGCCGGCGTGCGGCCGCGGCGGTGGACTGGTCGATGGCTCCGCCGTCCAGCCAGGCGGCCAGTGTTGTCTCAAGGTCGGCCGCGGAAATACCGCTGTCCAGCATGGCCATAAGCTGGCCCGCGCTCCTGGCGCCGGCTGGCGGTCCTCCTCCGGCGTGGACGGCAGAACTGTCATCGGCGCGCATGAACATAATGCTAGCCGCGGCAAGCGCGCAGGAAAGCGGACGACGGCGGGCGCGTGCCGCCGTCGTGCCTCTCGCCCTACTGGCTTGTTGCCTTAGTTCCCTGAGCCCAGCTTGCCGGCGAGGCGTTCGCGCATGAGCGTGCTGGCGTCATTGAGGCCGATGATCCTGACATCCTTGCCGTGGTGGCGGTACTTCTCGGTGATCGCGTCCAGGGCGGCGATGGTGGAGGCGTCCCAGAGGTGGGAGGCGTGCATGTCGATGACCACGTGCTGCGGGTCCAGGGCGTATTCGAACTGGGTGAAGAGGTCATTGGAGGAGGCGAAGAACAGCTCGCCGTTCACCGTGTAGGTGGCGGTCTCCTGGCCCTCGATGTCCTTTACTGTCCGCTCCACGGTGACGAAGTGCGCCACGCGGCGGGCGAACAGCACCATGGCCACCAGCACGCCGGCGCCGACGCCGATGGCCAGGTTGTGGGTGGCCACCACCACGATGACTGTGGCCACCATGACCGTGGTTTCGCTCTTGGGCATCATCTTCAGTGTGCGGGGGTGGATGCTGTGCCAGTCGAACGTGGCCCAGCAGACGAAGATCATGACGGCCACCAGCGCGGCCATCGGGATCACCGAGACCACCCCGCCGAGGGCCACCACCAGGATCAGCAGGAAGACGCCGGCCAGGAACGTGGAGATGCGGGTGCGGGCGCCGGAGGCCTTGACGTTGATCATGGTCTGGCCGATCATCGCGCAGCCGCCCATCCCGCCGGTGAACCCCGTGACGATGTTGGCCACACCCTGGCCCCACGCCTCGCGGGTCTTGGAGGAGCGGGTGTCCGTGACATCGTCCACGAGCTTGGCGGTCATCAGGGATTCCAGGAGTCCCACGAAGGCCATGGCCAGCGCGTACGGGAAGATGACCTGCAGCATCTCAAGGGTGAACGGGACGTTGGGAATGAACAGGGACGGCAGGGATTCGGGCAGGTCGCCCTTGTCACCGACGGTGGGGACCGTGACCGAGGCGAACACCGTAATGAGGGTGAGGACGACGATGGCGACCAGCGGGGCCGGGACCACTGTTGTCAGCCTGGGCAGCCCGAAGACGATGAGGAGCGCGAGGGCGGTGAGCGGGTAGACCATCCACGGGACGCCCAGAAGCTCGGGGACCTGCGCCATGAAGACCAAAATGGCCAGGGCGTTGACGAAGCCCACCATCACCGAGCGGGGGATGAACCGCATCAGCTTCGCGACTCCGGCGAGTCCCAGGATGATCTGGAAGATGCCGGCCAGGATGACGGTCGCCACCAGGTAGTCCACGCCGTGGCTCTTCACCAGCGGGGCGATGACCAGGGCCACGGCGCCGGTGGCCGCGGAGATCATGGCCGGCCGGCCGCCCACCACAGCGATGGTCACGGCCATGGTGAAGGACGCGAAGAGGCCCAGCCTGGGGTCCACTCCGGCGATGACCGAGAACGCGATGGCTTCCGGGATCAGGGCGAGGGCGACGACGAGTCCGCCCAGGACCTCGGTCTTCAGCCTCCTGGGGGACCTGAGGGTTTCCCGCACCGACTGGAGCTGTTCAGGGGTGTACGCGGCGGCATCTGCAGCGGTGGGGGCGGCCATTGCTGGCTCCGTTCGTGGTCTGGAAGACGCACGGCAGCGCCCTCGCACTGTTCGAAGAAATCGTCTGTTCGAAGATTGAAGGGGGCGCAGCACCGCGCCGGGGCGGCCTGTGGGGTGCGCCGCTGAAGGTCAATTCTACGTGGCCGGAACGGGCCCTTTGCGGGGTACTGTGGCCGGATGGAGATGCGCCTTGAAGTAGTGCAGGTACCGGTGGCTGACGTGGACAGGGCCAAGGCCTTCTATACGGAGAAGCTGGGTTTCGTGCTGGACCACGACGTGGAGCACATTCCCGGAATGCGGGTGGTGCAGCTGACCCCGCCGGGCTCGGCGGCGTCAATCGTCATCGGGACGGGAATGACCTCCATGGTGCCGGGCAGCCTCGAGGGGCTGCAGCTGGTTGTTTCGGACATGGACGCCACGCGGGCCGAGCTCCTGGCCAGGGGTGCAGGCATCAGTGAGGTCCAGGACATGGGCGGCGTGCTGTTCGCCTACTTCTCGGACCCGGACGGCAACCGCTGGGTCATCCAGGGCGCGATTCCTCCCGGCATCAGGGATGCGCATCTGCAGGACCAGGCCTAAGCGGCTCTGCCGCGGAGCAAAATTGCCTGTATCTTGAGCAAACCGCGCTGACCTGTGGCAGCGGCATGGCTATGGTGAATTTACGGGTTCAAGCAACCGGACCGTTCGAAAACTGCATCGGGAGCAGCTCCCCATGCCACAGCGCAGAGCAACGCGAATCTGGTTCACCGCCGCCCTGGTTACCGCGGTGGTGCTGGGCGCGGTCTACTACACCCAGTCCACGTTCATTGCCAGCGGCGACCTCAGCGATGCCTGCCTCGCCGCCGGCCAGGAACTGGATCTGAACTACCGGCTCCGGCATCCGCGCGACGGCAGTGCCGTCTTCCCGCTCCACAACAGATGCAATGCCGTATCGGACCTCGTCCCGGACTGGGTGAATCCCACGTTGAGCCTGATCGCCGCAATGCTCTCCCTGGCCCTGGTGGGCCTGCTGTTCAGCCGCATCCGGAGGCATGCCTAATTTTTTGGCGTCCAGGCCCGTTTAGGCGGCGCCTTCCAGCCACTCCAGGAACGTCTGGCGTCCGACGGCGGCACCCTCCGCCGGGACCAGCGCGCCATGGCGCATGGCTTTCCCCATGGGTCCCGGGAACGGGACCTCGACGATCCTCTTGCGCCGGCCCGTCTTGTCCAGGTAAGCGCGGACCAGGCGGGCGAGCTCCTCGGTGCGGGGGCCGCCCAGGTCAGCGATGCGTCCCTGGGGCCCGGCCTCCGCTGCCGCAACCAGGGCTTCTGCCACCTCGCTGGCCGCCACGGGCTGGGTGAACATTTTGGGAACCACTACCACCGGGCCTACGGAGGCGACGCCAACCGTCAGCGGTACAAACTCATGGAACTGGGTGCAGCGCAGGAGGGTCCAGGGCACGTCCCCGTGCCGCACCGCGTCCTCCTGCGCGAGCTTCCCCGCGTACAGGCCGGACGTCGCATGGTCGATTCCCACGATCGAGAGAGCCAGGTGGTGCCCCACGCCGGCCTTCTTTTCCGCCGCGAGCAGGTTCTGGGTGCTGTTGGTGAAGTAGTCCACGTTCTTCTTGGTGGACATGGACTTGATGCCGGACACGTCGATGACCGTATCCACGCCCTGGAGGGCCTGCTCCAGGCCCTTTCCGGTCACCAGGTCCACGCCCTCCGACCGGCTCAGGCTCACCACCTCATGGCCGCGCGTGCCGGCCTGCTCTACGACATAGCGGCCAACGGTTCCGGTTCCCCCTGCAACGGCAATCCTCATACAAGAAATCCTAGGACTCTTCCCGGCCGGTGAAGTGTCTTTGCCCGGGTTGATGGCGACGATGAAAGCAGCAACATATTTCTGATAAGCGCTGTTGTGGTGTCTGTTGGCAACCTTATGGCGACTTTCCGCAATATCTTGCGAATTCTCTTTTTCTGCGGGAGGGTGGGGGTTGAGAATCGGTCAGTCGGCAATATATTTCTGAAAGGTGCGGATGGAGGATATTGCAGCCATCGGGGCAAGCATCCGGCAGGCCCGCAAGGAGGCGGGCATTACACAAGGCACTCTGGCCGACCTGGTCGGCACGTCGGCCCGGACCATCCACGCCATCGAAAGCGGCAAGGGAAATCCTTCGTTGCTGACGGTTGCTGCCGCCGCGAACGCTGTGGGGCTGCACCTCCGGGCCACCGATGCCTGAAGACCTGGGACGGTTGAAGTTCGTCCGCAGCGCAGACGTCTACAAATCAAATGTTCTGGCCGCCCACCTGAACCGTACCGGGGAGGGGAGTGTGATTTTTTCCTATACCCACGACTACTTGGCTTCGGGTGCCCGGCCGGTCGCAACAACGTTGCCGCTCACAGCGGAACCGGTTGAAGCGCCGAGCGGCGCATTGCCCGCCTTCTTCTCAGGCCTCCTGCCCGAAGGCCACCGGCTGACAGTTCTCAAGGACGCCGTCAAGACGAGCTTCTCCGACGAGTTGAGCCTGCTCCTGGCGGTTGGTGCAGACGTTCCGGGCGACGTCCAGGTCGTCCCCGCCGGGCAAGCCCCCATAGAGCCGGAACCGCTGGCGGACACGTCCCGCCCCGAGGACCTGGACTTCGCCGCGTTGGCCGAGGCCGTTGACCAGCACGGGTTGCCGGGCGTGCAGAACAAGGCCAGCGCATCGATGCTGACAACACCGCTTGCCCTGGCAAACCGGCGCTACCTGCTCAAGTTGGACCCTCCGCAGCACCAACACCTTGTCCTGAACGAAGCAGTCCACCTGACGGGGGCCAAGGCCCTCAAGATACCTGTGGCCAAACACGGTGTTGTCAGAGACAGGAACGGCCTGCCCGGGCTGCTGGTTGAAAGGTTCGACCGTGCCACGGATAACGGACTGCTGCGCCTGGCCATGGAGGACGGAGCGCAGGCGCTGAACCTCCCGCCGTCGTCGAAATATGCGGTGAGCTCCGAGGACGTGGTCCTGACCCTGGCCAGGCTGTGTAAAGCCCAGGCTGTAGCCGCCAGGAATCTGTACCTGCAGTTCGTTTTCGCCTGGCTCACCGGTAACGGGGACCTGCACGCCAAGAACGCCGCCGTCCTTGCCGGCAATAACGGCGGCTGGGCCGTGGCCCCCGTCTACGACATCCCTTGCACGTTGCTCTACGGCGACGACACGATGGCCTTAACTGTCGCCGGGAAAGTCAAAGGGCTGAAAGCTAAGCACTGGCAGGAGTTCGCAGCCACCATAGGGTTGCCAGAGCGGGCAGCGGCGGCCGCAAATGCCCTGGCGCTAAAGGCTGCAAGGGCAATCGACCTGGAAACCCTACCCATTAGTGGATCGCCCTTGAACGGAGCGAAGAGGGAGCTGCGGTTCCGCCGGGCCGAGCTGGGCTCCTGACCCACCTTCAATGGGGCTGCTTGGCGGTGCCGGCTTCGTGACACCGCCAAGCGCTGAGACCATCGGTTGCCCGACTCAAGGCCTGTGGACTGCTGGGCCCAATTCCCAGGTGCACCCCCCATGCGCTCCAGGCCTTTCACGAACTACTGTGCATGTTGTAGCTCAAGGACCTCAGCACGTTCGCTCAAGAAGCCCTCAAGAGTTCCTCAAATCCTGTCCTTCGGAAGGCGCCCGGTGGCGGTGCAGCGATGGCCCGTGCCGCCGTCGTGCGCTGTGTGTTCTGTTCCCTTATCCGGCGGGGCTGTACGGCAGGGACAAGGTGACAGTGGTTCCCTTCCCGGGTGCGGTGCTGAGGCTGATGGACCCGCCATGGCCCTCAACGATGGTCTTGCTGATGGGCAGTCCCAGGCCGGCTCCGGGGATGGCCGTATCCCGGGAGCGTTCGGAGCGGAAAAACTTTGAGAAGGCGTGCGCGGCCTCATCCTCGGTCATGCCGATGCCAGGGTCGGTGATCGAGCAGACGAGGCCCTGGCCATAGCTTCGAAGGCTGGCGGTGATTGTTCCGCCGCCGGGGGAGTACTTGATGGCGTTGGACAGCAGGTGCTTGAACACGTGGCGGATCCGGCCCGGGTCCACCCGGATAACCAGCGGCTGGCCGGCCTCCATCACCAGGCGGAGCCCCGAGCTGGCCGCCCGCGGCCGTAGGGATTCCACCACTTGAGCCAGCAGGTGGGTGATGTCAGCCTCCTGCACGGAGAGTTCCACGCGGTCGGATGCGACGGCGATCAGATCGTTCACGAGCGTCAGCAGATGCGTCGCGTTCCTGTGGATGATGAGCAGTTCGGGCTCGATCTCCTTGTGGTCCGGCTCGTCAAGCACGATTTCCAGGTAGCCGAGGATGGAGGTCAGCGGGGTGCGCAGCTCGTGTGAAACCGTGGCCACGAAGTTGTCCTTGGCTTTCAGCGCGTTGATGAGTTCAGTGACCTCCGCAAAGGTGACCACCGCGCCCGTACACACGCCCTCCGCTGATCGGATGGTGGAGGCGCTGACCGAATAGGCATGCTGGTCATCGCTTGTGCTGGCGTAATACAACTCGTCGGTAAACTCTTCGCCCTTTGCCGCCCTGATATTGGGCAGGCGTTCCGTGGGGGCTTCGCTTGTGCGGTCGGAGAGGAACAGCGGGCGCCGCCCTGTTGCCAGTCCGGCCAAGGCCGGGTCCACCTCCAGGGCCTTGTTGGTGAGCACACCGCGTCCGTCCTGATTGATAACCCAGACACCGACGTTGATCGAGGACAGGACTGCATCGAGGAGCTGCTGGCGGCGGATGCTTTCGGCCAACGTGTCTGCCAGCTCCCGGTCCTTTTGGGTCAGCGTCTGATGCTGGTTGATAAGGGCGCGCGCCACGAAGTGGGCGGTGGGGCGACGCCGGCCATGATCAGCGGAAGGAAGATGATGCGGATGGCGGAATCCTGCGCGTCGTCCCGGCCCATGGCGAATGCCGGAACAGTGGTGCTCAGCAGCACGCTGAGGATCGCCAGCAGCACGCCGGGACGCCCGCGATTAACGGAAAGCCGGATCACAGGAAAGACCAGGAGCAGGCTCAGGACACTGAATTCCGGGCCGCCGGCCTGCAGGATGAACCCGATGGCCACACAGTCAAGGACAGGAATTATTGAGAACACCGCGGACGGCAGGCGATGCCACGGAACGACGGCGGCCAGGGCGAACACTAAAGCGTGACCCGCCACGGCGGCCTGGAAGGCAGGGTCCTGCAATGTTGGCGGGCTGAACACCACGGCTGCCGCCACCACAAGCACCAGCATTAATGCCAGCGGGAGCTGCCCGGCCGCGGCCTGCCACCGGCCGCCATTGCCCAACAATGGTTCAGCCGCTCCTGCCCACGAACCCCCGGCTGTTTGCCCCAGACGCTGCCGCCACTCGAAGACAGTCCCGCCTTTAATATCCTGCATCCGACTCATCTGTTCCCCCGGCACAGACTAAAATAGACAGCCTCCGGCTACTTGAAGTGCTGCTGCACACAGCCTACCTGCCGGCCTCCGGCCATAAGGAAAGCCTGGCGTTTCGGGTGGCTGCGGTGACCCGCACGATTCGCACAGGCCGAACCGGATCCTAGGATTCCGCGTCACCCCGCCGCTAATATCAGGAAAAGCACAGTCGGCTTATTAAGGGCGAGTGAACACATGGTCGAAGCAGCAACCGCCGCCGTCTCATCTGTCATCCGCCGGAACAACGTCACGGTGGCGGGCCGGGCGGACGCGCCGGTGATGCTGTTTGCCCACGGGTTCGGCTGCGACCAGGACATGTGGCGGCGGCTGCTGCCCTACTTTACGGATGACTACCGGGTGGTGCTGTTCGACCACGTGGGTGCAGGCCACTCCGACGCCGCCGCCTATGACCGGGCCAAGTACGGAACGCTGGACGGCTACGCCGAGGACCTGCTGGAGATCTGCGCCGCCCTGGAGCTCCAGGACGTCATCCTTGTTGGGCACAGTGTGAGCGCAATGATCGCCGTGATCGCCGCGGTGCAGGAACCCGGCCTCTTCTCCCGCCTGGTACTGGTTGCCCCCTCACCCCGCTACACGGACGATCCCGACGACGGCTACGTGGGCGGGTTCTCGCAGGCTGACATCGAGGGCCTGCTGGACTCCCTGGACAGCAACTACTTCGCCTGGGCCGAGGCTTTGGCGCCGATGGTGATGGCCAACCCCGAGCAGCCCGGGCTTGCCGAGGACCTGCGGAGCAGCTTCTGCCGGACCAACCCGTCCATCGCCCGGCATTTTGCCAGGGTCACGTTCCTGTCCGACACACGCCAAGTGCTGGACGACGTAGGCACCAGCAGCCTGATCCTGCAGTGCTCGGAGGACCTGCTCGCCCCGCCGGAGGTGGGCGACTACCTGAACCGGCACCTCGGGCACAGCACGCTGGTGCACCTGCAGGCCACCGGTCACTGCCCCCACGTCAGCGCCCCCGAAGCAACCGCCCGCGCCATCCAGCAATTTCTTGCTGCCAGCCCATGACAGGCGTGCCTGGCCCGGAGCCTGGTGACTTCGAGGCGCTCTTCCACCAGGCACCCTGCGGTTACCTGGTAACGGACGACGGCGGCCGCATCACCGCGGTCAACGGCACCTTCCTGCACTGGTCCGGTTACCGCCTTCCGGACTTGGTCGGTGAACCCATCCAGTCGCTGATGCCGGTGGGTGACCAGATCCTGTATTCCACCCACTGCATCCCGCAGCTTGGCATTGCCGGTGCGGTGTCCGAGGTTGCGGTCGAAATTGTCTGCGCTGACGGCAGCCGCCGGGCTGCCCTGCTCTCGGCATCCCGCAGTCCGGCATCCGGGCAGGAACCGGCCAGCGTGCGCGTCATCATCTTCAGCGCGCACGAACGCCGCATGTACGAAAAAGAACTGGTGTCAGCGCTGCGGGATGCGGAGGAATCCGAAGCCCGCCGCGCCGAAGCTGAGGCTGAACTGCACCGGCTCGCCCTGAAGGACCCCCTGACCGGCCTTCCCAACAGGGCCGGCCTGAAGGCAAAGCTGGACGGAATTCTCGCTGCAAGGCGTGCCGGGCATGGCACGCTCGCGGCGTTGTGCATCGACCTTGACCACTTCAAAGCCGTCAATGACAGCCTGGGGCACGCGGCCGGGGATGAGCTGTTGGTCACCGTGGCGCGGCGCCTGGTCCCTGCAGCCGGGAAGCAGGCCACCGTTGCCCGGCTGTCCGGCGACGAGTTCATCGTTATGGATATTTTTGCCGGGACGGATGAGGCTACGGCACGTGCCGCCCGGCTCCTGGACGTCCTCCGTGCCCCGATGCTGATCGAGGGGCTGGAGATCGTGACGTCCGCGAGCATCGGCGTCGCGGTTGCCGGCGAGGACGGCGAGACCATGGACGATCTTGTCCGCCGCGCCGACATCGCCATGTACAAGGCCAAATCGCTGGGGCGGAGCCGCTGGGAACTGCACCAGCCGGCAGAGTCCGACCCCACGGCGGACCGGCTCCGGGCCCTCGCCGAGCTGCGCCACGGCATCAGCGAGGGTGCACTCCGGCTGCACTACCAGCCGCGCGTCGATCTGCGCACCGGTCTTGCCGTTGGCGTGGAGGCCTTGGTCCGCTGGCAGCACCCGTCGCGGGGGCTGCTCCCGCCGTCGGAGTTCATCGGGATGGCCGAGGAATCGGGACTGGTGCGGCCGCTGGGGGCCTGGGTCCTGGAGGAGACGCTGCGGCAGGCCGAAAACTGGCGGATTGAAGAGGCCACTGTGTCCGGTTTTGAACTGGCGGTCAACCTGTCCGCCCGCCAGCTGAACGATCCCGGGTTGGTGCCCATGGTGGAGCACGCCCTCCGGCTGCGGCGGATGGATCCTTCGCTCCTGGTACTGGAGATCACCGAGACAGCCCTGATGGATGATCCCGGTGGCGCCCTCGACCAGCTCATGGCCCTCAAGGACCTCGGCGTCAGCCTCGCCGTTGATGACTTCGGCGTCGGCTACTCCAGCCTGACCTATCTCAAGAAATTTCCCATCGATGAGTTGAAGATCGACCGGTCCTTCATCATGGGACTGGGAACCAACACCGGCGATGCGGCGATCGTGACCAGCTGCATCGACCTGGCGCACGCCGTCGGCATCCGGGCGGTTGCCGAAGGCGTGGAAACCCCCAGCCAGGTCCAGGTGCTCAGGGCCATGGGCTGCGACTACGCCCAGGGCTACCATTTCGCCCGCCCGCTGCCGGCCCCGCTCCTCAAGGAATGGCTGAAGGCCAACTCCCACAGGCAGTACCCGGATTCGAGCCCGGTGCTGGGCTGACTTCTGCGAAGGTTTCCCTTAAACCCAAAAGCACAGCCACCCGTCTATTCAGGTACAGCTGCGCTCAAGGGTTTGGGTCTAGAAAAGTTTTGGGTGGCGAACCCGGGGCCCGATGCTGGGCGCTGTGGGTCGCCGGTGCGTTGGCCTATGCAGCCAGGCGGGTGGCTGCTGCCGGAGCCTTCCGCCGCGGTGCCAGGACGCTGATGGTGCAGGGCGCCTGCTGCGGATCGATTTTGGCTGGCAGGTGGTGGGTTTCGGAACAGGCCCGGAGCATCTCCAGGGCTGCTTCATCCACCCACGCATGGGAGATATCGAGTTCCAAATCAAGGCCTTCCCTGAGGGAATTGGCCCGCTTTGCTACTACATATAGGGCGTTGACGCTGTGGACGGTGATATGCCCCTTTGCAATCACCTTTGCACGTGCGTGGTCGAGATCGATACGGACAACAATGTTCAGCTTAGAGTTCAAGTTGTAAAGCCTTCCCCGGCATTGGCTGCGACGCTGCAGCTTCTTGCTATGGCCGTTTGCATCAGCCTCATCCAGAGTAGGGGGCGAATGTGACCCACGCAACATGGTGACGTTTATTACATTGGATGGTCTTTTGGTTACTCCCTCTATTGGCGGTGAAAGAAGGGGGCTTGCAGCCTTCCGCTTCCGTCCGGCCCGGGTGGATCATGTAGCCATGGGCAAGCGCGTGAGCGATGGCCTGGGGGATGCCACCAAGGACAACGACGGCGGTGACGCTGCGGAAGTGCCGGGCAGGCCCCCGGACCACGCCGTGGTGTTTGTCCATGGGATGGGCCGGGCCCTCAAAGGCGGCACCCTGCAGGAGTGGGCCCAGCCGCTGATGCTCAGCCTGCACGATCTTTCCCTGGACCTTGTCCCCGGTGACGTCCCGTGCCCACACCTGGTCATCACCAAAGCCAACGCGGTGGGGGACGCGCCCGAGGTGTGGGTGAAAGTGCTGCGCGGCTATGCGGACGGCAGGCCGGACTACCTCACGGTCCTCATGACGGAGGCGTCCTGGGGCAGGGACTTCGAGCCGGCGTCGGCCGCGTCCACCTACTCCTGGGCACTGCGCACCGCCCTGCGCGTCTACAAACGGTCCGTGCAGCTGATCAGGTGGAACCTCTATCCCGGCCGCCGGCGGGCCAGCCCCGCATGGCTCGCGGCCCGGCTGCGGCAGATGCTGCTCACCCTGATCGCCGCCTCTGCCGGGTTCTTCATCCTGCTGGCCGTGCTGGTGGTGCTGCTGCTGATCATCGTGCTGGCCTGGATTCCGGGACCGGGCCGGTGGATCGGGAAAATCGTGTCCCTGTTCGCGGACTTCCTGGGCGATCCGCAGGTGTGGAAGCGCAAGCCGCTGCAGGCGGCCGCGATGCGGCAGCGCGTAGTGGACACGCTCCAGCGCTGGGACCACGACGGCGGGACGCAGGTCACGGTGGTGGCGCACAGCCAAGGTGCCGCGATCACCGGGCAGGTCCTGTTCCAGAACCAGGCCCGGGCCACCAACTTCGTCAGCGTGGGCAGCGGCCTGGACCTGCTGGGCTACGCGCAGTGGGGCGGCGGAACGGGGGAGGACCCGGTAACGGACTGGCTGGCCAACCCGGACCGGCCCCGCTGGATCAACGTGTGGGGCAAGTTCGACTTCGTTCCCGCCGGGCCCATTTCCACCCACGAGAACGGGCCGCTGCCCGTGTTCGGAAAGCTTTATGCCCGGGATACCGCAGGCGACGGCGGGCCCGGCCCGGAGGAGCACCCGGTGTACAACAGGTCCGGGCTCATCTACGACCACATCGTGTACTCCAGCAACAGGGTGGAGGTGCTCGATCCGCTGGCCCGGCTGATCCTGGACCCGCCGGCAGACCCGCACGGCCTCGTGCTGCGCGGGCTCGACGGCGACCGGCGGCTCCGGCCGCACCGCGTCATGGTTAAGAGCCTGGGGGTGACCCGGCTCCTCTCGATCCTCACCGCCGCGCTGAGCGCCCCGGCCGCGCTCGCCTGGCTCGGTTCACAGGACTGGGCGCGGAACCGGGTCCAGTGCGGCCCGCCCGGCGGTGGCCAGGATCCGTGGTGGTCCTCCTGGCTGTGCTCGGGCCCGTCCTACCACTGGGGGCACTGGGAAAACTGGGGCGTGCTGGCGGTGACCACCACCGTGTTCGCGGCTGTTCTCATAGGACTGCTCAACGGGCCCGTCTGGGGTGTGCTGCACAACCGGCTGCAGCGCATGCGGAAGCCGTCCTTCCGGCAATCCAGCGACCCCACGCGCAATCCGCCCGCCAACCCGTGGTGGTACGTCACCTGGTACCTGCTGATCGTCACCGCGGTGGCTGTGGCCGTGCCGTTCATGCTGGCATGGCCGGACCTGCCCTGGGTGCTGGTGGTGGTGCTGGTGGTTGCGCTGTGGGCCCTCTGCTTCACACGCACGAGCATCAGCGGGCTGCCGGCGCGCACGGGTGAATCCCGGGACACTATCCAGGAAACCCCGGACGCGCAGGAAGCCCGGCCCGAACCGCAGCGTACGGCAGTGAGCCTGCCGCCTAACTGATGACGGGGATGCTTCCGGTTAACACTGTCACCGGGGCCGACGACCAGCGCTCGCGTTCCGGCTCGTAGGAGATCACCATCGAGACGTCGCTTTCCTTAGCCTCGTCGATGGCGAGCAGCAGGGCGTCCTCCATGTGCCGCGCATACTCGAGCCGTTCGGCCAGGGTGCCCTGGAGGTCGGCGTCGTCAATCAGCACATGGCCTTTGCCGTCCACGATGACCTTCAGCGAATACCCCTGGTCCTCATGGAGGGATCCCCGGGTGGATGAAATTTCGGTGACTCTGTCTGCCCGGACCAGCCCGTTGCCGAGCGTGCGGATCCACACTTCACCCATCGAATGACCTCCCCTTGGCTGTGGGCGCGGAACAACGCCCCATAAGTCGAACGCTACTCCTCCGCGGGCCATTTGTGACCCCCGAATTTGCGCTGATGTGTCCGGGGCCATACGTGGAAATTGCCCGCTGCTCCCGGCCATAAAATAAATCTGATGACTTCCCCCGAAAACCAGCAGCCGTTCAGCCTGCGCAGCATCGCTGTGGCCGCGTTCGGGCCCACGCTGCTCTACGGAATCGGGACCGGGGCCATCCTGCCGGTGGTGGCGCTGACCGCCCGGGACCTGGGTGCCTCGGTGGCCGTCGCGGCGCTGATCGTGACGCTCATGGGGCTGGGGTCCTGGTTCTTCAACCTGCCGGCCTCCCTGGTGACCCTCAGGTTCGGTGAGCGGTGGTCCATCGTGGGTGCCGCCGTCGCCGCCGCCTTGGCGTTGGCGGCAGCGGGGCTGACCTCGCTGGTTCCGGACGGACTGTGGCTGCTCGCGGCGGCGATGGCCGTCGTCGGCATGTCCGGAAGTGTCTTTGGCCTGGCCCGTCAGAAGTATCTCACCGAGGCTGTGCCCGTGCAGTTCCGGGCGCGGGCGCTGTCCACGCTGGGCGGCGTTAACCGCATCGGCGTGTTCATCGGCCCGTTCCTGGGTGCGGCGGTGATGCAGTTCTCCGGCATCGGCGGTGCGTACTGGGTGGGCGTGATAGCCATGGCGGCCGCCGCGCTGCTGTCCCTCACCATCCCGGACCTTGCCGCGGTGGGCGTGCCCGACGGCGGACACAAGGGTCCCGAGCCCACCCTCCGGAGCGTCGCGGTGTCCCATGCGGGCGTGTTCCTCTCGCTGGGTGTGGGCATCCTGCTGCTGAGCGCACTGCGATCCTCACGGCAGGTGGTAATCCCGCTATGGGCCGACCACCTGGGCTTCGACGCCACCTCCGCCTCGCTGATTTACGGCCTGTCCGGGGCGATCGACATGCTGGTGTTCTATCCCGCCGGCAAGCTCATGGACCGCAAGGGCCGGCAGTTTGTGGCCGTCCCGTCCACGCTGCTCATGGGTACCGCCCTGCTGCTGATTCCGCTGACCGGGTCCTTTGTGGGGCTGCTGCTGGCGGCGCTGCTGATCGGGTTCGGCAACGGCATCAGCTCCGGGCTGGTGATGACGCTCGGCGCCGACTTCTCGCCGGACCGCGGGCGGGGCCAGTTCCTGGGATTGTGGCGGTTCATGGCTGATGCCGGGTCCACCGGCGGGCCGGTCCTGCTCTCGGGGGTGACGGCGCTGGCTACCCTGGGCGCGGGGATCTCAGCCACGGGCGTCCTGGGGTTCGCGGCGGCGGCCGTATTCGCCGTCGTCATTCCCCGGCTGAAGCACCGCCGCAACTACTGACCCGTTATCCTCATCAGATGAGTGAAACGGGGGCACCTGCCCGGAGCAGTCCGCTGCAGAAGGCCGTGTGGTGGGCGCAGGATTATGTCTATGCAGCGGTCTGCCAGGTCCAGGGCATGGTGTCCCGGGTGCAGCCGGGCTCCTTCCACCAGGGCCACCGCACCCCGGTGCTGATCATCCCGGGCGTGTACGAGAACTGGCAGTTCATGATGCCGCTTATCCGGTCGATCCACGACGCCGGCCACCCGGTCCACGTGGTCACGGTGCTGCAGCGCAACAAGCTGGATGTTCCCGTGGCGGCGCGGCTGGTGGCGCAGCACCTTGAGGAGGCCGGGCTGCGGGACGCGGCGATCGTGGCGCACAGCAAGGGCGGGCTGATCGGCAAATACGCCATGCTGAACCTGGACCCCGAGGGCCGGATCTCCCGGATGATCACGGTGTGCACGCCGTTTTCCGGGTCCCGCTACGCGAAGTACATGCTGCTGCCGAGCCTGCGGATCTTCTCGCCCAGCAACGCGTTGACCCTCCAGTTGGCGCGTGAGGAAGCCATCAACAGCCGGATCACCTCCATCTACGGCCCGTTCGACCCGCACATCCCGGAGGGCAGCGTCCTTCCCGGTGCCACCAACATCGAGCTGCCCACGGCCGGGCACTTCCGGATCCTGGGGGATCACGAAACGGCCCGGATCATCGTGGAGCAGCTGACCCCCGACGAGCCGTGAGCCGCCTTCCTGATCCCGGCGGAAGGTACGACGGCGGGCGGCCACTTCCGCACGAACCGGACCATTCGCGTTCGACGAACCGGGTGGAGCGGCGTCAAAGCCGGTGGGCAACCGTCCTGGCCGTGCTGCAGCGGCTGCTCTATCTGGTGGTGACCGTCGCGGTCGGCTGGGCGGTGTGGTTTTTCCTGCTGTCGCGGCTGTCCCGCGGGCCCGAGCAGGCCTGGGTGTTCCTTCCGGTGTGGCTGATCCTGGCGTACGCGCTCCTGCCGCGCATCCACAAAATCCTGAGCAGCCTGTACATCCCGGACTACTTCATCGGCAGGACCCGGACAGGCGACGGCGTCCTGGGCGACCCCGTGAACCTGGCCGTGGTGGGGACGGGGGAGGAGCTGCGGAAGGCGATGCTGTCTGCCGGCTGGGTGGAGGCCGACCCCATCACCCCGGCCACTGCGTGGCGCACCCTGACGTCTACAATGTTGGGGAGGAGCTACCCGGCGGCGCCCGTCAGTTCGCTGTACGTTTTCGGCAACAAGCAGGACCTGGCGTTCCAGCGCGAGATCGACGGCAACCCGCGCAAGCGCCACCACGTCCGGTTCTGGAAATGCCCGGCCGGCTGGATGCTGCCCGGCGGGCTGTCTGTGGACTGGGTTGGCGCGGGCACGTACGACAGGAGCGTCGGACTGTCCCTCTTTACATTCCAGATCACGCACAAGATCGCAGACCGGACCGACGAGGAACGCGACTTCATCATCGAGACGCTCCGCGCGGCCCGTGCTGTGGAGTCGGTGCACGTGATCCTCAACTACTCCAGCGGCTACCACCACCGCAACGGCGGCGGCGACGCCATCCGCACCGACGGGCACCTGCCGATCATCGACCTGTACGAGCCGGGCCGGCCGGGGAGCTCTGCTGCCTAGTCTGCGTTGAAGGCGTTGCTGTCGGCGGAAAGGGTGCCGCTCGTGGCGGTCAGGATGCAACCTGTTGTCTTTCCCGCGACCTGAAGGTCGGGAAATGGAATCACACCGGATGAGGCGGTCCCGGAAAGTGTGCCCTTGATGCTGCAGTTTCCATGGAGCGAAGGTTTCGCCTGCACAGTGACCTGGAGGTTGCTGTCCGTAGGGTTTCCGAAGGCGTCAAGGATACGGACAGTGACCGGGGGAACGATATTGGCATTCTTCACGACATTAGGAACGGCATCGAACTGCAGTTTGCCTGCCGGCGCGGCGCTGATGGTGACTCTAATGGGCTGCGGTGCTGTCAGCCCCGTCGCCACAGCAGTGAGGGTTGCCACGCCCGCTTTGCTGTCCCCATAAAAGAACGACGCCGATGCGGAGCCTTCGGGAATGGTCACGCCGGCGATTCTGGTGCCGTTGGCGGTTGCAGCAAAAGTTCCTGTCGTGGCTGCGGAAGTGGACAGGGTGACCGACGTGGTTCCAGTGGTGACCGGGTTGCCGTATGAGTCCTGGCGTTCCAGTGTCACGGGGCCCAGCAGGGCGGCCGACGACGCCGGGCCGGCCAAGGCGGCGCCGGACGTGAGTACGAGTTTGCTGGCAGCAGCGGGCATGACCGTGAAGCTGTTGCTGACCGTTCCCGCAAAGCCGGGGCTTGAGGCAACCAGGGTGTAGCCGGATCCGGCCTTGTCGATTGAGAGTCCGTTGAAAGTGACAGTCCCTGCCAGGCCTGCCGTTGATCCTGTGACAGTTCCAGAGAGTGTTCCTCCTCCAGGGTTGCTGCCAAGGCTGATTGTGATGGGAACTCCGGACAGGGGGAGTCCCAGCAGCGTCTGTGCCTGCACGCTGAAACTAATGCTGGCCGAGCCTGCGGTTACGCGGACGGACGGCTGCGAGGTGATGGCTAGGGTGCTCAACGGGCTAGCCACCTGCACGTTGCCGCTGGCAGCACTTGCTGCTGTCCAGGAGCGGTAGGCCGCCGTCACCTGGTAAGTATGGGTTCCTTCGGGGACGGAAATGTCCGTGCAGGATGTGGCAGCGACCAGCGCTGCAGGGCTGGAACCGCAGGCGGCCACGGCCGCAGACCCGGTGCTACGGGTGACGTAGTAGCCGGTGGGAACGACAGAACCGGAGGGCGCAGTCCAGCTGACGCCCACACTCGAGTTGCTGATTGCCGGCACCGACACGTTGGTGGGTGGAAGCAGGGTGGCGACTGACGCCGTCGTACTTCCCGTTCCGGACGCCAGCCAGTGGGCGGAGGCGGGCGCGACCCCCAGCAGGGTAGCGAAGAGAAGGACGATGAAGACGCAGGCGCCGCTGCGTAAAACCCTTGAAAAGAGCACCAGCTCCCGCCGAAACCGGGGGGAGGTTTCGGGGGAGCTGGTGGTGGCGGGCACGGGGACCTTCCTGATGTCGGCTTCGGAAGCGGTTAGGCGGGCTTCATCACCAGATGGCTAGGAAGCTGACGGACTGTTCCAGGAAGGTTAACCCTGACCCTCTTCAGCTGGCCACGAAGTGCAGGGGAACGGTGGCCCCCTTGCAGCCGTTCTGGTTTACGTCTTCACGGTTGACCATCTGAAGCGTTACGGTGCCGGTCAACGATTGGTTGGCGGCAAGTTCCTCCGGTGTAAAGACTGCTGTGCCCACTTTGAAGTCTTCCTTGGAGCAACCGGGAACTGAGGTCCAGGCGCTGCCGTCGCTGTTGGCGACGGTGGCTACGACCGTCTGGACTTTCTGGACGCCGGTGCCCGGGTTGGTGATGGTGAAGGTGGCCGTCTGGGCGTCGCCGCCGGGGGTGAGGGCCGCACCGGCAACGCTCGCGGTAACGGTGAAGTTGGTGGAAGTGCCGGTTGCGCCGGCGGTGCTGCCCGTGCCGGTCGCCGTCCAGTAGGCGAAAGCGGCGCCGCCGCCGATGGCCACCAGTGCAACGGTTGTGCCGATGATGCGCTTCTTACGTCCTGCCACTTTGCCCATGTCATTTCCCCTAAAACTTTGTGCGGGTAACCGCTGAGACCTTGTGAGCCCTGAGCGGCTCCGATGGGAATAGCTTGGCCGAGCAGTATCAAAATATGCCTCGGTAATCACTCAAGGTTTTGTCAAGCTTTCAAGTGATTTTGCTGCAGTGCGGCAAACCCCCGAATTCCGCAGGAAACCCCATAATCCAACCCTGTTTCCCGTGCCGTCTTCCCGGGGACCTGTTGCGGCGTTAACTTGTATTTGGGCAAGCTGGCGAATTGATCCTCGAATCGCCGAGGCCCGGACCAACAGCCAGGAGCCAAGAAGCGGTGTCCGGGCAAGCCACAGACCTGCCGCCCGCCTCCCCGGGCCCGGAAGCGACACCCCTTGAGCGAATTGCTGTTGCTGGCCGCCACTGGACTGGCGCGCGAAGTGCTGTTGACCGTGCGCGCCAGCGGCCAATACGACGTCCTGGGGATCCTTGACGATGACCCCCAACTCCTCGACGTCCTGATCGACGGCGCCCCCGTGCTCGGCGCCCTCGAGGACGCCGCCATGTTTCCAAAGGCGCTCTTCGCGGTGTGCCTGCCCGTGGGACGCGACAGGGAAGCGGTGGTGGAGAGGCTTACCCAGTTGGGTGTGGAAGGTAACCGGTATGGCACAGTGCTGGATCCGGACATCCGCCTGCCGGACGACTGCCGGATCGGCCAGGGAAGCATCCTGCTGCGGCACGCCACGGTTGGACCGCAGGTGTCACTGGGGAACCACACGGTGGTGATGCCGTCCGTGTCCCTGGGCTGGGCCGTGCAGGCAGGGGACTTCACCACGTTCTCCGCCGGATCCTCCTTGGGAGAGGGCGTGCGGCTGGGCCGTGGCGTCCAAATAGGCGTGAATGCCGGTGTGGCTGATGGGTTGTCCGTGGGTGATTATTCGTCAGTGGGCATGGGTGCGGCGGTTGTGCATGACGTGCCCGAGTACGAGACGTGGGTGGGAGTGCCGGCGCGCACCTCCCTCCCGGGCGGGGGCCTTGCCTTTTAGCGGGCCGCGAAGAGGCTGCGCCGGGTGTTGCCAGTCCTGGTAATTCCCATCCACACAATTGCGGAGGACAGTTCATGGAACTCTTCAGCGACAGGCCCGCCATGGCTGCCGCCGCCCTGACCCGGCTTGCAGCGGCAGACGCAGAGGCCGGAGGCCGTCTGGCAGGCCGGCTCCAGGTCTTCCTCAGCGACCTGATCATCCGGAACGGGCCGGCAATCATGGAGCAACTTGCCATCGAACTGGCGCGCCAGCATCTGGCGTCCCTGGAGAGACTCGCCGCCGCCACCGGGTGGCCGGCTGCCAGGTACCTTGACGACGTTGAGCTTGCCGCCGCCATGGATGAAACGCTCGACGGCGGACGGCCGGGCGGGGGAGGCCTCTCGCCTGCGCCGGACTTTGATGGTGCGCCCGGCGGCCCAACTCAGCGGGACTGATCAGCGCCTGGGTGAGTCCCGCCGTCGGGCGGCGTAGGCAAACAGGGACGTGGTGGCAACCGTCGCCAGATACCCCGCGATAACGATCAGCGAGATCCCGGCCCAGAAATAGTTGGTGGTGCTGGCCTCCTGCCACGGGCTGGGCGCCAGCCGGAGCAGCGAGTACGAGGCTACCGCCGCCGACGCCAGCGCGATCATGACCGGCAGCGTCAGCCAGATCCGGGCCGAGCCGATGTGGCCGCCGAAACCGTCCCACGCATTCCAGGCCCCGCGCCTGATGATGAACCAGCCGGCCGGGATCATGAACGCCCCCACCAGCAGGAACGCCGCCACCACGTCGGCCGGCCGGTGCCACTGGTTGATCAGGGTGGACACCCCGGAAGCGATAGCGAACGTACCGCCGACAAACCCCGCCATCGGCCGCCAGCGCGGCGAGGCCATGAGGAACACCGCGGCGGCGGCGGACGCCGCCAGCGTGGTGTGCCCGGACGGCAGCGAGTTCAGGTCCAGCGTCACCACGCCCTTGTCCGGACGGGCCGGGAGCAAAGCCTTCAATACCTGGGTGGCCACGTTCGCACCGATGCACGCCGCCACCGCGATGGCTGCTTCGGTCCAGCGCCGCCGGATCACCGTGACAAAGAGCACCACGACGGCGGCCATCACCAGCGAGATGGTGGGCAGCAGGTCCAGGAACCTGGTGGTCGCCTTGCCTGCCGGCCCGTGCAGCTCCACCGCTTCCACCAGGGCTGACTCGTCGATGAACTGCCCCGTGGTGGTCTGCACGAAGTAGTAGTACGTGGCCATGAGCCCTGTGACGCAGGCCAGGGTGGCAAGCACGAAGAGGAAACCCGATCCCGGTGCGGGGCGGGCTGCGGTCCTGGCGGTTGCTTGCCGTGAAAGAGTCATCCGTTCAAGGATTTCACAGAAAGCTGGGACTGCGCCGCAAGCACAGGCCTGTCCGCGGAACACCCGCAGAAGCAGTTACGCCAGCGCCGCCGCCAGCTCCTCGATGATCTCGAACTGCTCCCGCACGCCGTCTTCCATGCCCGACCCGGCAATCATGTCGCGGACTTCCCTGCTGCCCGCGTCGGTGCGGATACTGACCACGGTGGCGCCGCCGTCGGCATCCTCGAAGGTGACCGTGTTGACCACTGCCCCCTCCTCACTGTCCGGCGCCGCGTCAGGAGTTTCCATGACCTCCGTGTGCACAATCCGCTCGTTGGCAACAATCTCGCGGTACGTCCCGTGGAAGCCCAGCTCGAAGTTGCCGTGGGCCAGCATGACGTACCGCCACGCCCCGCCCACGCGGAAGTCCATTTCGACGACGGTCATCTCGCCGCGCCTGCCGGGCCACCACTTTTTGACGAGCTCGGGTGTTGTCCACGCCCTGTAGACCAGGTGACGGGGTGCGTTGAGCGTCCGGGTGATGAGGATTTCGTTCTCGCCCGGGAGGGCGACGCTGAGGGTGCCGCTGCCTGTCTGTGCCATTGCCCTAGTCCTTCTCTTGGTTTTCCTGATCCTTGAGGTCCTCCAGCACGTCCGCCAGGGCGTCCAGCCGTTCTTCCCAGAGGTGCCGGTAGCCGGCCACCCAGTCGTGGATGGGCTTCAGGGCCTGCGGATTCAGCCGGTACAGCCGCTGCCGGCCTTCACCGCGCACGTCCACCACGCCCACGTCCCGCAGGACGCGCAAGTGCCGGGAGACGTGCGGCTGGGCCAGGTCGAGGAGGTCCACCAGATCGTTCACCGGCCGTTCGCCGCCTGCCAGGACGTCCAGGATCTCCCGACGGCGGGGCTCGGCCACCGCATTGAACGCGTCCGACGTTGTTGCTGCACGTGCCATAGATGGATTATATATCCATATGGATATGCGTTGGAAGGGGTTGTCAGTCCCCGCTTGTACAGTGTTTCCATGCCCTCGCGCCCCGCTGTCCCTTCCGCCGGCATTCCCGGCCTTGACGAACTGCTCGCGTCCGCCCACGTGGTCAGCCTTCCCATGCGCGTGAGGTTCCGGGGAATCACGGAACGCGAAGCACTGCTGCTCCGCGGGCCGGCGGGCTGGGGCGAGTTCTGCCCGTTCCCGGAGTACGCAGATGCAGAGGCATCACGCTGGCTTGCCGCCGCCATCGAGGCCGCCTGGTCCGGCTTCCCTCCGCCGGTACGGTCTGTCATCCCGATTAACGCGACCGTCCCCGCCGTGCCGGCTGACCGGGTTCCGGAGGTCCTGTCCCGCTTCGGCCGGGTGGACGCCGTGAAGGTCAAGGTTGCCGAGCGGGGCCAGACCCTTGACGACGACACCGCCCGCCTCGCCGCCGTCCGGGCCGCACTGCCCGAAGCCGCCATCAGGGTGGATGCCAACGGCGGCTGGGACGTGCCCGCCGCGGTTGAGGCACTCACCCGGCTGTCCGCCGTTGGGCTTGAATATGCGGAGCAGCCCGTGCCCACCATCGAAGGGCTCGCAGAGGTTCGACGCTCGTTGCGGACGGCCGGCATCCCCGTGCTGATCGCCGCCGACGAAAGTGTCCGCAAGGAGTCCGATCCGCTTCGCGTGGCGCGTGCCGGCGCGGCCGACCTGATCGTGGTCAAGGTCGCGCCGCTCGGGGGAGTGCGCCGCGCACTGGACATCGTGGCGCAGGCCGGGCTGCCCGCCGTCGTCAGCTCCGCGCTGGACACCTCGGTGGGCATCCGCGCCGGGCTGGCCCTGGCAGCTTCCCTCCCGGAGCTGCCGTACGCATGCGGGCTGGGGACGGTGTCCCTGTTTGAATCCGACGTCACCCTGGACCCCCTCGTGGCCGACGACGGCGCCATCCGCCTCCGCGACGTGACCGCTGACGCCGGGTTGCTGTCCGAGTACGCCGCCGCACCGGAACGCCGCGGCTGGTGGCTCGCGCGGCTCCGCCGCGTGCACGCCCAACTCGCTCCCCAGCAACGCTCTATCACTTGACGGGGCTTTTCCTGGAACGCTCTATCACATTTGCGCAGGTCACCACGGGTTACCGGCGGGTTTACCTTGGGTTCACCCTCCTGACTACTTGACGTAGAAATCGGCTGACAGGGTGGGCGAACCGCATCGATTTTCCCTGGAAGGCCCCCATGTCTGAAACGACTGCCCGCAAATTCACCCTGCTGCCGATGCTCGGCCACACCAAGGGCAAGCGCAGTGCTGTCACCTGCGCCCTGAAATGCGACAACGCCTGCGCCGGCGACGTGTGCAACACCAGCTCCAACAGCTACTTCCGCGACATCGCCTCCGCCACCATGTCCCGCCGCGCCGCCCTGGGCTTCGGCGCCGCCGGCGCGCTCGCCGTCGTCCTCGGTTCAGCCGTGACCTCTCCCGAATCAGCCTCCGCCGCCGGCCTGTCCAAGGCAGCGAAGGAAGGCTTCGGCAAGTCCAAGCTCCAGTTCACGCCCATCCCGTCCATCGACGCCATGGTGGACGCCGTCACCGTGCCGGAAGGCTTCACGTGGCAGCCGGTCATCCGCTGGGGTGACCCCATCTTCAAGGGCGCTCCGGAGTTCGACCTGAACAACCAGACGGCGGCCGCGCAGGAACAGCAGTTCGGCTACAACAACGACTACACGGACATCCTGGAGATCCCGGGCAGCAAGGGCCGCCGTGCAGTCCTGTTCGCCAACCACGAGTACACCAACGAGAACATCATGTTCCCGCCCACCATGCCGGCCGACCAGATGCGTGCCGTGGGGGCAGCCGCGCATGGCCTTTCAGTGGTGGAGTTGGAGCGCAAGAACAAGAACAAGCCGTGGACCTACGTCAAGGGTGCGGAGTTGAACCGCCGCTTCCTGAACAACACGGTGTATGAACTGACCGGTCCGGCCGCCGGTTCTTCGCTGGTGAAGACGGTTGAGGACAAAGACGGCCGCTACATCAAGGGCACGCTCGGCAACTGCGCCGGCGGCACCACCCCGTGGGGCACCATCCTGTCCGGCGAAGAAAACTTCCAGGGCTACTTCGTGGGCAACGGCACGTCCGCCGGGGATAAGCGGTACGGCATCACCTCCAAGCCCACAGCCCGCCAGTGGGAACTGGACGAGGACCGCTGGGACACCCGCAACCCCGGCTACGAGAACGAGGCCAACCGGTTCGGCTGGATCGTCGAGGTGGACCCGTTCGATCCCGACTCCACCCCGAAAAAGCACTCCATGCTGGGCCGTTTCAAGCACGAGGGCGCCAACGTCATCATCGCCAAGTCCGGGCACGTGGTGGCCTACTCCGGCGACGACGAGCGGTTCGACTACCTGTACAAGTTCGTGTCGAAGGACAAGTACCGTGAGGGCGACCGGGCGCACAACATGACCCTGCTGTCCGCCGGCAGCCTCTACGTCGCCAAGTTCACGGGCAACTCCCCTGCCGCTGAGATCACCGGAACCGGCGCTGTTCCCTCCGACGGCGCCTTCGACGGCGTTGGCGAGTGGCTGCCCCTGGTGGTGGACGGCAAATCCGCCGTGAAGGACATGACCGTGGAAGAGGTCCTGGTGTACACCCGCCTGGCCGCCGACAAGGTGGGTCCCACCAAGATGGACCGTTGCGAGGACGTTGAGCCCAGCCTGTTCACGGGCAAGGTCTACGTCGCCTGCACCAACAACTCCAACCGCGGCACCGGCACGAACGAGGGCGCCACCGAGGTCAACCCGCGCAACCAGAACCGCGACGGCCACATCGTGGAGATCACCGAAACCGGTGACCAGACCTCCACCAAGTTCACCTGGAACCTGCTCATGGTCTGCGGCGATCCGGCCCAGGGCGACGTCACCTACTTCTCCGGCTTCCCGGTGGACAAGGTTTCGCCCATCTCCTGCCCGGACAACCTCGCATTCGACTCCGTGGGCAACCTCTGGATCTCCACCGACGGCGCCCCTTCCGGTATCGGCCGGGCGGACGGCCTGTTCAAGGTCACGCTGGAGGGTGCCGAGCGCGGCAAGGTGGAGCAGTTCCTCGCCGTCCCGCGCGACGGCGAAACCTGCGGCCCCATCATCCACGACGAGGAGCGCACCGTGTTCGTCGCCGTGCAGCACCCGGGCGAGGACGGCACCTTCGAGAAGCAGGTCTCCTTCTTCCCGGACTACGTCCCGGCAGGTACCACGGCGGCTCCCGGCCAGGTCCGCGCCCCGCGCCCGTCCGTGATCCAGGTGTTCCGCACCGACGCCTAACCCGCTGCCGGGTGATTGAGCCTCTCGTTTTCAGACGCTCTCTCACCTTTCGCAGGTTTTCCTGCAACGCTCTCCCACCTTTGGCAGGACTGGCCGGAACGCTCTCTCACTCTCCGCCCAGTCCTCGCCGGAGGTGAGAGAGCGTCGGCCGTTTCGTTGCAGGAGGTGATAGAGCGTCGGCCGTTTCGTTGCAGGAGGTGAGAGAGCGTCGGCCGTTTCGTTGCAGGGCGTGAGAGCGCGTCGGTGGTGGCAGACTGGTTTGGTGACTTCGCTGAACGACTCTGCCCCCGACGCTACGGACACCGCCCCTGAGCTGAGCGCCCTCGCGGCGGCGCGGATCGCCGTCGGAATCCTGCTCGACGGCGGTGTGCGGCAGGTGGTGGTTTCGCCAGGTTCGCGCTCGGCCCCTATGGCGTACGCGCTGGCCGAGGCGTCCGCCGAGGGCCGGGTGGAGCTGCTGGTCCGGATCGATGAGCGGGCCGCGGGGTTCACAGCCCTGGGGCTGGCTCTCTCCACGGGCTCGCCCGTGGCCGTCCTGACCACGTCCGGGACCGCCGTCGGGAACCTGCTGCCCGCCGTGATGGAGGCCAACCACGCTGCCGTCCCGCTGATTGTCCTGTCCGCAGACAGGCCCGACGAACTCCGCGGAACCGGCGCCAACCAGACCACCATCCAGCCGGACCTCTTCGGCGAGCAGGTGCGCTTCGCGGCCGATGTTCCCGCCGGCAGCAACCCGGAACGTGCCATCCAGACCGGCCTCTCCGCGGCCACCGGCGCCTTTCCCGATCTGCCGCCCGGCCCGGTCCAGCTCAACCTTGCCTTCCGCGACCCGCTGGTGCCGTCGCCGGAGGAGGCCCTCCCGCCGGCGGTGGAGCGGCAGCGCTACCGCATTGGCACCGAGCCGCTCGTCATGAACCTGCCGCCGGCGCCGGATGAGCTGCCGGAACGGCGGACGGTTGTCCTCGCCGGGCACGACGCCGGTCCTGTCGCCGAGGCGTTTGCCCGCGCCCACAACCTTCCGCTGCTCGCCGAACCGTCATCCAACGCCCGTTTCGGGCCGAACGCGGTGGGCCCGTACCGGCTGCTGCTGGAGCATTTCGGACCTTCTGCCGCGCAGCCGATCGAGCGGGTGGTGCTGTTCGGCCGGCCCACGTTGTCCCGGCCGGTCGCGGCACTCCTTGCCCGGTCCGACGTCCAGGCTGCCTTGTACCAGCCGGTTCCCGTCGCCTGGTACGAGCCCGGCCGGCGCACCGAGCTGCCGCTGGAGAACCTGGCAGACCTCGCCGAGTTCGCCGGCCGCGGTGCCGGGGCGTGGCTGGATACCTGGCTGCTGGCGGGGTCGGCGGCGCAGCATGCCCTGGACGGGGTGCTGTCCGTCGAGGCCGCGGCAACCGGACCGTCCGTGGGGTCCCTCGTCTGGCAGCACACCCGCGGCCAGCTGCTGCTGGGCTCCTCCAATGGGATCCGGGACGTTGACCTGGCCGGCCTGCCCGCCCCCGAACCCGGCGCCACCGTGTACGCCAACCGTGGCCTCGCCGGAATCGACGGCACCATCTCGACGGCCACCGGCATAGCGCTGGGCGGACGGCAGGAAACCACCGTCCTGCTGGGCGACGTCACCTTCCTGCACGACGCCGGCGGTTTGCTCCTCGGCGCGGGGGAGATGCAGCCTGAGCTGCGGATCGTGGTGCTCAACGACTCAGGCGGCGCCATCTTCGGGCTGCTCGAGCACGGCGCCGTCGCGGAAGGCGGCCGCTACGGAGACGCCGTCGAACGCCTCTTCGGCACCCCGCACTCTGTGGACATCGCGGCACTCGCCGCGGCGTACGGCGTCGGGCATTCGGTTGTGAGTACGACGGCGGGACTTGCCGAAGCGCTCGGCCAACCGGTGGCGGGACGCAGCATTGTGGAAGTCCGCACGGACCGCCATGCGCTCCGGCAGCTCCACGGGCGGATCAAGGAAGCCGTGGCCGCGGCCGTCGGGGGAGTCCTGGCGCGTTAGGTCCGTGCGCCTTGGCTGGTCAGCCTGTTGGCGGCGTGAACTGGCTGGCAGTGAACTCTGCTCCCTGCGGGTCCCGGATTATGGCCTCGCGTGTCCACCCGGTGTCGTCCTGCCTGAGGACCTGGGCACCGAGCCGTTCGGCGTCGAGGGCCGTCCGGTCCCGGTCGGCGACGGCGAACGTGACATGCCAGTGCGGCGTCCGGTCGGCTTCAATGGGCACGATCCAGGCGACGGCGTCCGCGAAGCCGGGTGGAGCCGCGAACTCGGACTGCCTAGCCCTGATCTCCGGATCGACGGTCGCTTCAAGGTGGTCGCCGTACCCGGGCATGCGGACCATCAGTCCGAAGTCGGCGTCGTCCGCCCCGAAGCCCACTTTGTCCACCTGCCAGCCGAACGCGCCCTGGTAGAAGCCGACGGCCGCCTCGGGGTTGCGTGTGTGGAGGTCGCTGAAGTTCCATGTCCCGGGCTGGTTGACGGCCTGTGCTCCACCTTGCCGCTTCGGCTGCCAGAGGCGGAATTCCACGCCTTCCGGATCAACCAGTGCCGCGCTGCGGCCGTCCTCTCCCGCGTCCGTTGCCTGTGCCCGAAGGCCTGCACCGGCAGCGACCAGCCGGTCCACCGCGGCGTCCGCATCCTCGACCGTGATGTAGGTGCTCCAGGCCGTTGTATCTTCGCGGCCGCTGGCGATCCCTGCCACGTCCGCGCCTTCCAGCTGGGCCACCAGGTAGCGGTCCGCGCCGCCGCCCGGAGCCGCCTCCCTGAACGTCCAGCCAAAGAGTCCGGCGTAGAAGGTTGCGGCCGCGTCGATTTCGGGCTGGCTTGTGTCGATCCAGCACGGCACGCCCGGAGGGTAAGTCCGTCCGTTCATGTTCCGCTCCTGCTTTCCTTGATCGCTGCTTCGAATGCAGGCAGGCTGCGCTCAACCATGTCGTCGTTGGCCGTCAAGGAGATCCTGAAGAAGCCCGGTGTTTCGAACAGTACGCCCGGGAGCACGAAGACGTCCCGCTTGGCCAGTGATCCGGTGAACGCCTGGTCGTCAGGGATGGGGGACGTGACGTAGAGGTAGAAACTGCCTTCCGGCGGCTGGAGGCGGTACCCCATGCCGCCGAGCGCCTCGACCAGGAGGTCCCGACGCCGCTGCAATTGTCCGACGTCGATGGTGAACTTCTCCAGCTCGGGAAGCGCGTGCTGCAGCAGGGCGTTCGGGTACACCCAGCCCATTGCCACCTGCAGCCCGGATAGGGCCGGGCGCATCTCGTCCCGGTGCGGCATGGCGGGCGGCAGCGCCAGGTAGCCCACGCGCTGGCCTGGCGAGAGATGGGTTTTGCCGTACGAGTAGGCCAAGAGCGTATGCGGGTAGAACTCCACGGGGCTGTGGAAGCGCGCGCCCTCGAACACGATTCGGTTGTAGGCCTCGTCGGAGATCAGGTAGATCCGCCTGCCGATTCTCGCCGAAGCGGCCTCAAGCAGGTCCGCAAGCCGGGTCAGCAGCTCGGGGGGATAGATTCGGCCGGTGGGGTTGTTCGGCGAGTTGACGATTACCACCCTGGTGCGCCCGGTGATGGCGGCTTCGATCGCGTCGAGGTCCAGGTCGAACGTGGTGGTGTTGACCGTGACCTTTACGGGTACCAGACCTGCCTCAAGGATCAGCGGCTCGTAGAGGAACCAGGGCGGCAGGCTGTAGATGACCTCATCGCCCGGATCCGCCACGGTCTTTAGCGCCAGGGCGATGGCGGCGAAGCCACCGGTGGTCAGGTAGACGTCCTCGGGACGGAACGGGACGTCCAGCAGCCGCTGGAGGGATTCCGCGGCGGCCACCCGGGCGGCGCTGCCGTTGGCCTGGTAAGCGAACCACTGATCGTTTTGCGGGACCAGCGCGTCCCGCAACGTGTTGACGTAGCGGTCCGGCGGCATCTGGTGCGGGTTGCCGAAAGTGAAATCGCAGCCCGCCGTCTGCCCGTCCGCGCGGGCGCCGAACCCCCGTATATATTCGTCAACCCGCAGGAATGAGGGTATCGAGGCCAGCCGCGCGGCCCGGTTGGAGACCACGGGCGGGGTTGGCGAAGTCGGGTCGACCATGTCACGCTCCTGTGCAGAACGGCCGGATGGCCCGGCGTCCGATGGGGCAGCGCGCTGCTGAGCCAGGGCTGTTGGTGGGACCCATTCTGTGCCCGCCACCAGCGGAAGTAAAGGTTCGCAGCAAAGGTGCGTGCCGCCGTCGTGCGTGGCCCGACGGCGGCGCCCAAACCCCCCCCGACACACAAATTCCCCGGCGATATGGAGATATCCAAGCGCCAGGGAATGTGTGGATTAGCGGGTCGGGAAGTGCCTACTCTTCGATCTCGATGTGCGTCGGATCAAGGACGCGGCGCAGGAACTCCTTGGTGCGCGGCTGGGTGGGGGCGCCGATGACCTGCTCGGCCACGCCTTCCTCCACCACAACGCCGCCGTCCATGAACACCACGCGGTCGGCCACTTCGCGGGCGAAGCCCATCTCGTGCGTGACCACCAGCATGGTCATGCCCTCCTTGGCCAGGTTCCGCATGACGGACAGGACATCGCCCACCGTCTCGGGGTCCAGGGCGGACGTGGGCTCGTCGAAGAGCATCAGCTCGGGGTCCATGCTCAGCGCGCGGGCGATCGCCACGCGCTGCTGCTGCCCGCCGGAGAGCTGGTCCGGGAAACGGTCGGCGAGGTGGCCCAGGCCCACACGCTCAAGGTTGTGCATGGACACCTTGTCCGCCTCGGCCTGGGACCGCTTGAGGACCTTGGTCTGGGCGATGGAGCAGTTGCGCTTCGCGTCCAGGTGCGGGAACAGGTTGAACTGCTGGAACACCATCCCCACCTTGCGGCGCATCTTGTCGATGTCCACGTCGGGGTCGGTGGCCTCGAAGCCGCCCACCTGGATGCTGCCCTGGTTGGGCTGTTCCAGCAGGTTGACGCAGCGCAGGAGGGTGGATTTGCCGGAGCCGGAGGGCCCGATCAGGCACACCACCTCGCCCGGAGCCACGTCCAGGCTGATGCCCTTGAGGACCTCGTTGGATCCGTAGGACTTACGCAGGTCCTTGATTTCCACGCCGGCGGCGTGGATGGTGCCGGTCCCGCCGGAGGAGCGTACGACGTCGTTCATTGTCTTCCCTGCCTATCGCTTGGTCCGCGCGGAGCGGCTTTCGAACTTCCGGGCCAGGAGGCTCAGGGGGATGGTGATGACCAGGTAGAAGGCGCCCGCCACCAGGAGCGGCGTCAGGCCGGCGCCCAGGCTGGAGATGCCGTCGCGGCCGAACTTTGTGAGCTCGTACTGTGAGGCGGTCAGGCCCAGGACGTAGATCAGCGAGGAGTCCTTGGTCAGCAGGATGATCTCGTTGGTCAGCGGCGGCAGGACGATCTTGAACGCCTGCGGGATCACGATGGTCACCATGGCCCGCCACTGCGGCATGCCGAGCGAGCGGGCGGCCTCGAGCTGGCCTTTGGGGACAGCCTGCAGGCCGGCGCGGAGGGTTTCGGCGATGTATGCCGAGGCCACCATACCCAGCGAGATCATCACGATGACGGTGACGTTCCACGAGACGCCGAAGGCCAGCGGAACTCCGTAGCCGAAGGCGATGAAGACCAGCAGGGCGGGGATGCCGCGGAAGAATTCGATGTAGCCGGTGGCGATCCAGCGGTACAGCGGAAAGCTGGAGAGTTTCATCAGGGCCAGCAGCAGGCCGCCGGAAAGGCCCACAATGAAGCCCAGGAACGTGTAGACCAGGGTGTTGACCAGGCCGGTGACGAAGATGCCCGGGAACATGGGCCCGATCTTGGCGAAGTTGAAGACGCTGTTGCCGATGGTCTCCCAGTCGGTGGCCAGGATCAGCGCGGCGACGGCCACAATAAAGATTCCGGCCTGGACATACAGGCTTACTCTGGCGCGCTGACGTGCGGTCATTGCCATGAATTGCTCACATTCGTTATGCGTGGCAGAGGCCCCGGACGGAAGCGGTACAGCTTATCCGGGGCCCCTGCTGCGTGGTTCTCAGGGCTGGAAAGGGTCCAGGGCTACTGAAGCCCCGTGTCCCCGCTCTGGTTTACTTGGCGGCTTCGCCGAACCAGGTGGTCTTGAACTTCTCCAGCGAACCGTCGCCGTTCAGGCGCTCGAGCGTGCCGTTGACCTTCTCGGCCATGGCGGTGTTGCCCTTTTTGATGGAGATGCCCAGCTGCTCGCCGGTGGCGAACTCCTCAACGCTCTTGAACTTGGGGTCGTCCTTGATGGCGTAGCCGAGTACGGACTGGTTGCCCAGAGCAGCGTCAATGGTGCCGGCCTGGAGCGCCTGGACCAGGAGGCCGGTGTCCTCGAACTGCTGGGCGTCGATACCCTGTTCCTGCGCGTAGTCGGCGCCGGTGGTGGCCTGCTGGACGCCGACCTTCTTGCCCTTGGCGTCGTTCAGGCTGCTGATGCCGGATTCTTCGCTGGCAACGAGGGCCAGGTCGTCATCGAGATAGGGGGTGGAGAAGTCCATGACGGCCTTGCGGGTGTCCGTGATGGAGATCGAGGAGATGCCCAGGTCGCACTGGGTCAGCGCGGTGCCGGTTTCGATGGCTTCGAAGGAGCTGTCCACGATGCTGAGCTCGGCGGCCAGGTCCTTGGCGACCTCCTTGGCGATGTCCACGTCGAAGCCGACCGTCTGGCCGTCCTTCTCGAACTCGAAGGGCTCGTAAGGGATGTCCGAGCAGACGGTCAGCTTGCCTGCGTTGATCAGCTGGATGCCGCCTTCGGAGGCGGCCGGGGTGGAGCTGCCGCCGCCGCATGCCGTGAGGGTGAGGGCGCCGACGGCGAAGAGTGCTGCTGCCTTGGCGGTCATTTTGGCCGTGGCCAGGGACTTGAGCTGCATAATTCTTACCTTTTGTTGCAGGGGTATGCGGTACTAAATCGGTTCATAGTGTAGCGCCGATTATGAGATGTGCATCACAGGAAACTTAGTTTCACTATTGGATAACTAAATCACATCAGAAATCAACCCGGCTGGCTGCTCGGCGGTCTCCTATTCCGGACTCTTACCCAACTAAGTAGCAGTAAGTGCCGTTTTCACCCTCCAAAACGACACTTCGTGCTACCTAGTTGGGCGGAGCGGGGGATCAGTTGCGGATGCCCAGCGCTTCGAGCATCGGGCGGAACTTGGCCCAGGTTTCAGCCAGCTCGGCCTCGGGCTGCGAGCCGTCCACTATTCCGCATCCGGCATATAGGCGCACGGTATCTGGAGCTTCGATCACAGCGCCGCGCAAAGCGATGCCCCATTCACCGTTTCCGGCAGCGTCCAGCCAGCCCACCGGCCCGGCGTACGGGCCGCGGTCCAGGTGTTCGAGTTTCCGGATCAGGGCTCCGGCCACCTGCGTGGGCGTTCCGCAGACGGCGGCGGTGGGATGCAGGGCATTGATCAGCGCGAGGCAGGTGGGCACGTGGCCTTCCACCTCTGTGAGCTCTGCCTTAACGTCTGACGCCAGGTGCCAGACGTTCGGCAGCTCAAGGATGAAGGGCTCGTCGTGCGCGTTCATTGCCTCGGAGAACGGCGCCAGCTGCGTGGTGAGCGACTGGATCGCGATCTCGTGCTCGTGCCTCTGCTTCTCGGATCCGGCCAGCACGCGCGTGGCGTAGTCCATGGGGATGCCGTCCTCGCCGTGGGCATCGCGACGGTCGAGTGTTCCGGCCAGCACGCGCGCCTGGGCGGTCCGGCCCTCCACCTGGATCAGCATTTCCGGGGTGGCTCCCACCAGGCCGTCCACGCCGTACGTCCAGCATTCGCGGTACCGCGCGGCGAGTTCGCGCAGCACTTTTGCGGGATTGACGCCGGTGGGGACGGTGGCCACAACGTCCCGCGCCAGCACCAGCTTTTCCAGCGCCCCGGTGCGGATTTCCGCCACCCCCGCTTCAACGGCCTTCATCCAGGCTTCCTCACTGAGGGATCCCGTGTGGAGCGTGGCACCGGCAGCCAGGGGGAGGGGGCGTACGACGGCGCCGCCCGCCCGGGCGGGAACCTCACCGTGCGCAGGGTTCCCGGCGGAGTCCGCTGCCGCCGCCGGCCGCCCGCCGCTCAGCCAGCGGTCCAGCGCTGCGAGGGCACCCTCTTCGGTGAGGTCGCCGTCGTCGAACGTTAACTGGGTGAGCCAGACCTGGCCGTCCCGCACACCCACCACGATCTCCGGCACGATCAGGCGGGATTCGTGGGCGGAGGTCTTGGAGAAGGCGAAGGAGCCGAAGGCCACCGGGCCCGTGCCGGGCAGCTCCACGGAATCGGTGATGTCGGCTTCAATGACGAGGTGCCGCCACCAGATGTCGGCTTCCAGGAAGCGCTCCGGGCCCGTGGCCGTGAACCGCGCGATCTCGCCAAAGCCCGCAAGCCCGGCCTCCCGCCGCGTCCAGCAGAGAACATCGTCCCGGACCAAGAACGAAGGCAGCCCGCCGGGGAATGCTTTTCCATCCAGGGGGATTGTCAAGGTGCGGAAGGTGCTCGTCATGATTGCCTCAACGCTACCCGAAAGTACTTAAAGGTACTTGCGAAGCCAAGTACCTTTTAGCGCGGTCCGCTCCTGTGCCCTCTTTCACTGGCGGGCGTACCCTTCAGCTATGGAGGCGGAAGTCCGCAGACTCACGCTCAGCACCGGTATCACCGTCCCGTGCCTGTTCCAGGGCGATCCCACGGCCAGGCCGCTGCTCCTCCTGCACGCCTGGGGCGAATCGCGCAGGTCTTTCGACCGCCTGATCCCGCTGCTGCCCGGGCTCCGCATCGCCGCTCCGGACCTCCGCGGACACGGTGAGGCTGACAAGCCACGCCACGGCTACTCGCTGCATGACCAGGCCAACGACGTGGCGGCCATCCTCGATGCCCTGGAGCTGGAGTCCGCAGCCGTGCTCGGCTCCTCGAGCGGCGGTTACGTGGCCCAGCAGTTGGCGGTGGGCCAGCCGGGCCGCGTGGATGCGCTGGTACTTGTCGGCTCGCCCCTCAGCCTTGCCGGCCGCCCGCCATTCGCGGACGATGTCGATGCCCAGGTGGATCCGATGGACGAAACGTGGGTGCGGGAGTCCGTCGAGTGGTTCCCCCTGCACCGGCCGGTCCCGCAGTGGTTTCTTGAGGACCGCGTCCGAGACGGAATGATGATGCCGGCGTACGTCTGGAAGGACGCGCTACGAGGCCTCTACGACGCCATCCCGCCCACCGCAGCGGGAACGATCAATGTGCCCGCGCTGATCCTGTACGGCGGGCAGGACACGCTGCTGCCCCGGACGGACCAGACAGAGCTGGCGGCACGCATCCCGGGCGCGGAACTGAAGATCTACCCCGACGCCGGCCACCTGGTCCTGTGGGAGTGCCCTGACCTGGTGGCGGAGGATGTTAGGGCATTCCTGCGGCAGCCGTGAGTCAAACGCCCGGTGGTCCGGACGCTGCCGAACATTTGAGACAATGACATGGTGAACCGAGCATCCTTGGATAAGCGTCCGGACGAAGTAGCCACAATGTTTGACGACGTCGCACCGAAATACGACGTCGTCAACGATGTCCTCTCGATGGGGCAGACCCGCCGCTGGCGCAAGGTTGTGGTGGAAGCCATGGAAGTCTCCAAGGGCCAGCGGGTGTTGGACCTGGCCGCCGGTACCGGCACCTCCAGCGAACCATATGCCGATGCAGGCATAGACGTGGTGGCCTGCGACTTCTCCCTCGGAATGCTCAAGGTCGGCAAGCGGCGCCGCCCGGACATCGATTTCATCGCCGGGGACGCCACCAACCTGCCGTTCGCGGACAACACGTTTGACGCCACCACCATTTCCTTCGGCCTGCGGAACGTCAACGAGCCCAAGAAGGCGCTGCAGGAGATGCTCCGCGTCACCAAGCCCGGCGGCCGCCTGGTGATTGCCGAGTTCTCCCAGCCCGTGGTCCCGCTCTGGCGCACCATGTACACCGAATACCTCATGCGCGCCCTGCCGGCTATCGCCGTCAAGGTCGCTTCCAACCCGGACGCCTACGTCTACCTGGCTGAGTCCATCCGCGCCTGGCCGGACCAGGACCACCTGGCCGCGTGGCTCCAGGAAACGGGCTGGGAAAACGTCACCTACCGCAACCTCACCGGCGGCATCGTGGCGGTGCACCGTGCGTTCAAGGCTCCGGAATCGACGCCCGACAATGGCGCTGCCGCCATCGCTGCGCGCAAAGGCCCGGTGGCCAAGCTGCGCCGCAACATCACCCGCTGACCTGTGAAGGTACTGATTGTCGGCGCGGGTCCGGCCGGATCCACCGCCGCGTACTACCTTGCCAAGGCCGGCATCGAGGTCACGGTCCTGGAAAAGACCAGCTTCCCCCGGGAAAAGGTCTGCGGTGACGGGCTCACCCCCCGCGCCGTCAGGGAAATCCAGAAGCTCGGCCTGCCGCACCCGGAAAACAACGGCTGGCGGCGCAACAAAGGCCTGCGCCTCATTGCCGGAGGCCGCACCATCGAGCTGCCCTGGCCCGAGGTCTCCGACTTCCCGCAGTACGGCCTGATCCGAACGCGCCTGGGCTTCGACGAGGAACTCGCCCGGCATGCCCAGTCCGCGGGTGCCACGATCCTCGAGCGGCACAGCGTTACGGACGCCCTGTCCAACGAAAGCGGCCGCGTGTCCGGCGTCCGCGCAGCGCTCCTGGACGAGTCCGGACGCAAGACGGGGGAGACGCGCGAGTTCAGCGCCGACGTCGTCCTCGCCGCGGACGGCAACTCCACGCGCACCGCCGTGTCCCTCGGCATCCAGAAGCGCGACGACCGTCCCCTCGGCGTGGCTGTGCGCACCTACTTCACCAGCCCGCGCACGGACGACGACTGGATGGAAGGCTGGCTGGAGCTCCCCGGACGCGACGGCAAGCTGCTGCCCGGCTACGGCTGGGTTTTCGGCGTGGGCGACGGTACCTCCAATGTGGGCCTGGGCATCCTGAACTCCTCCAAGGAATTCGGGAAGCTCGATTACAAGCAGGTCCTGCGCGAATGGACCGCCGGCATGCCCGCCGACTGGGGCTTCACACCCGAAAACCAGGTAGGCGAAATCCGAGGCGCCGCGCTGCCCATGGGCTTCAACCGCACCCCGCACTATTCACCCGGCCTGCTCCTCCTGGGCGACGCCGGCGGCATGGTCTCCCCGTTCAACGGCGAGGGCATCTCCTACGCGATGGAGTCCGCGCGCTTCGCCGCCGAGTTCATCATCGATGCGTCCTCGCGCGCGGCTTCTTCGGGCGGAACGTACGACGCCGACGCGCACCTGGGCAGGTACGCGGACTATGTGCGGCACCAGTGGGGATCGCACTTCACCCTGGGCCGGGCGTTCGCGGCGCTGATCGGCAAGCCCGCCGTCATGAAGCTCGCGCTGCGGACGGGCATGCCCATCCCGGTACTGATGCGGTTTGTGGTGCGGCTTCTGGCCAACCTCACCGACCCGTCGGCGAAGGGCGTCGAGGACCGGATGATCCGTGTCCTGGAATCGCTGGTTCCGGCCACATCCAATACCCCGTCTGCTTCGAACCAGCGGTATCCGCAACAAAAAGTTAGGGTTAACCCGTGACCAACCCCGCAGACCACAGCTGGACCCACGCCGGACACGGCATGACGGCCGCTGAACCTTCGCTCAACACCAGCGCCATCGCCACCGGCCTCCAGCTGCCTGCGGGTTTTGCCGCCATCGCCGAGGACGCTGAACTGGGCCCGGCCATCACCAACAACCTGGCCAAGGTGGAGAAGAAGCTCCGCGAAGCCATCGCCAACTCGGATCCCCTGGCTGACGCAACGTCGCGTCACCTGGTGGAAGCCGGCGGAAAGCGGATCAGGCCGCTGCTCACCCTGCTCTGCGCCCACCTCGGCGACGCTTCCCTGCCCGCCGTGGTGCAGGCCGCCGTCGTGGTTGAACTGACGCACCTGGCAACCCTGTACCACGACGACGTGATGGACTCCGCCCCGTTCCGCCGCGGCGCCCCCACCGCCCACGAAGTGTGGGGAAACTCCGTAGCCGTCCTCACCGGCGACCTCATCTTTGCCCGCGCCTCCATCCTGGTGTCCGAGCTCGGCTCCCGGGCGCTGGGCATCCAGGCCCGCACCTTCGAGCGCCTGTGCCTGGGCCAGCTGCACGAAACCGTTGGGCCGCGCCCGGACGAGGATCCGGTGGCGCACTACCTCTCCGTGATCGCGGACAAGACCGGATCACTGGTGGCCGCTTCCGGCCAGCTGGGCGCCATCTTCGCCGGGGCTGCTCCCGAATTCGAGAATGTGCTGGTGGAGTACGGCGAGAAGGTGGGTGTGGCCTTCCAGCTCGCGGACGACGTCATCGACGTTACCGGCGTCAAGGTGAAGTCCGGCAAGTCGCCGGGAACCGACCTGCGCGAAGGGGTGCCCACGCTGCCGGTGCTGCTCCTGCGCAAGGCTGCCGCGGACGGCGACCAGTCCGCCGTCGAACTTCTCCGGCTGATCGACGGCGACCTGACCTCCGATGAGGCACTGGCCGAGGCTGTTGCCGGCCTGCGCGAGCACCCCGTCACTGCGGAGTCCTGGGTGGTGGCGCGCCGCTGGGCCAATGAAGCGATTGCCGCGTTGGCCCCACTGCCCGAGGGCGTGGTCAAGGATTCGCTGTCCAACTTCGCCCTGGCTGTAGTGGACCGAGCCAGCTAGCTTTCTCTTGACATGTCGAAGCCCGGCTCCCCCCAGGCGCCGGGCTTCTCCATGTGCGGCGCCGCCGTCCCGGTCGCCGGGGCGCCTGTTAAACGGGATAGCCCCGGTCCGCAACAACAATACGAGTCATATGTTGCTGTGAACCGGGGCTATCTCTCCGTTCGCATCAGACCCGCCGGAGGCGTTTAGCGGATCCGGAAATAGTCTATGACAGCTTTGTCACAAGAATCAAGTCCCTTGTTACTGCGAGTGTCAAAAACTTTTCGTCGCCCAATCTCCCCACCTTTAGGCCCAAGATGCTCTGCGGGCCTGGCGAGTCGTCATGACACGCCGATGCACCACGCCAAAGCCGGCGAATCTCAGCACCACCTTGTCCACATATGGCTCAACTGCTCTGCCCCAGCCGTCGGATATTGGGTCTGCTGGCTTCATGGACCTTTCCCGTTTCCTCCTTCAGGCAGGCTCCGTGGCCCGGACATCCACCCTCCTGAGGGCAGGCTTCATAGACCGGGACGTCCGAAATGCGGTGGCGGGCGGCGAGATTCTTCGTCTGCGGCATGGAGTGGTTGGACTGCCAGGTGCTGCTCATGACCTGATGGGCGCCGTGCTCGGGAACGGCCTGTTGACCTGCGCGTCGGCTGCCGGCCATCGGCAGCTCTGGCTGCTGCACGAGCCGCGGACACTTCACCTGCTCTGCAAACACGGCGGTCCCCGCGATGCTGTGGTTCACCGGGACTCCTTGGTGCCGTCTCCCGATCGGCTGAAACCTATCGCAAGTACCACCGATGTCCTGATCCACAGCTTGCGCTGCCTGCCGGCTGTGGAAGCTGCCGTCATCGTTGAAAGCGCGGTGCGGCAGGGCGTAACAACCCTGGGCTACCTGCGGGAAAGGTTGCCCGGTAACCGGAACGGCAGCGCCAGGAGGGTGCTGGACCTGGTGGATGGCACGGCGGACTCAGCCATCGAGGTGGTTGCCCGGCTACTCTTCCGCAGCGAAGGAATCCACACGGAGACCCAAGTTGAGCTGCCGGGGATCGGGTTCGTGGACTTCCTCCTGGAAGGATTCCTCATTGTCGAGATAGACGGAGGCAGCCACCTGGAACCGCGGCAGGTGAAAAAAGACAGGGTGAGGAACAACGCGAGCACACTCACTGGCTACGCGGTGCTCCGATACGGCTATGCGGACGTGGTTTACAACCCGCAAAGATCATTGATGAAGTGTGGCAGGTTCTGCGCGGCAGGGTGGTGCGCTGAGATTCCTCAGGTTTGCCCCGGAATACCGGAGACATGCCTGCAAAACCGGGGGACACGCCGTCGTACTCCTCCAAAGCTGGGGAATCCCGGCGGCCGGCCCCCGGAAGGCCTGAGGCCCCAGGAGCCCTAGTTCTCTTCGTCGTCCTCGAAGGCCCACTCGAACATGTCGAACACGAACTCGGAGAAGGTGCCTTCTTCGGACTTCCACTGCCCGCGGGCGTTGTTGCGGCGGTACACGATGGGGTCCGGGATGCCGAGGTCGCCCACACGGAAGCCCCAGGTGAACTGCTCCTCCTCATCCTCGAGGAACATGAGGAAACCCTCGTCGTCCACCTCGAGCTCTTCGGGGTCCCAGAAGTAGTGGTAGGCCTCCATGAGGTCCTCGCAGCCACCCAGGGCGAGGTAGAACTCCCGGAGGACCAGGGGGATCTGGAACTGGTGCTCGGCCAGGGCCTTGTCCAGCTCCTCTTCGGACAGCCCGTCCTCTTCCTGCCATTCATCCTCGAGATACTTCGGAACAAGCGAGCGGAACTTCTCGAGGAACATGTCAGTCATGCTCATATCCTAGCTAATTGCGGACCCTCGCTTCGCCGCCGTCAGGGCCCGGCCGGTGCCACCCTTGGACCGCCAGCGGCACGTACCAGGACCGGCGCCACGCCACCACCCGGAAGGCAAAAACAACAGCCGCAACCAGGCAAGCAGTGACGGCATTGAATGAACCCGTCACCCACAGCACCGAGGTAAGGGTTGCCCCGCTGAAGGCCGGCAGCGCATACAGATCCCCGGCATCAAACAGCTGCGGCACCTCGTTGGCCGTGATATCGCGCAGCAGCCCGCCACCCACCGCAGTTGTGACGCCCAGCAGGACTGCCGCAAACGGGTTCATTCCCAGGGAAATCGCCTTCAACGTGCCGGTGATGCAGAACAGTGCCAGCCCGCCGGCGTCGAACAGGACCAAAAGGGAGGTGAAACGCTGGACGCTGGAGTACAGGAAATACACCAGCACGGTTGCCAGCAGCGGCGGCACCAGGTAGGCCGGGTTGGTGAACGCGGCCGGAACGGTGTTGAGGATGATGTCCCGGATTACGCCCCCGCCCAGGGACACCAGCGAGGCCAGAAGGAGCGAGCCCAGGATGTCGAACCGCTTCCGCGCCGCCAGCAGGGATCCCGAGACGGCAAAGAAAAAGATACCGGCCAGGTCCAGCCATACCAGGGCGATGTCAAAAGGGAATGTCATGGAGCGTCCCGGCAATTCAAAGAGGGCGGACAGGGCGGCTCCAACGTTACGCTAGCCCCTATGAACAGCCCCATCATGATCGCCTGCGCCCATGGGACGTCCAACGCACAGGGAGCCGCGGAGGTCAACGCCATGCGCGCCGGCATCGCCGCCCTCCGCCCCGGCCTCGACGTCCGGGAAGCGTACGTGGACGTCCAGCAGCCCGACCTGGTGGACGTGGTGGCGGGCCTGCCGGAGGGGGAGTCCGCCGTCGTGGTGCCGCTGCTGCTGAGCGTGGGCTACCACGTGAAGGTGGACATCGCACGGGCAGTGAAGAGCCGCCCGGGAAGTGCGGCGGCCGCACCGCTGGGCCCGGATCCCCGCCTGGCGGCGCTGCTTGACCAGCGGCTGCGCGAAGCCGGGGTAACGGACAACGACGTGATCGTGGTCGCCGCTGCCGGTTCGTCCAACCCCAACGCCGCCGTCAGCGTCGAAAAGCTGCTGGGCCAGCTGCAGGAGTTGCGCTCCAACAGGATGGTGGCCGCCTATGGTGCCTCTGCCAAGCCTTCGGTGCCCGACGCCGTCGCGATGCTACGCGAGGAACTGGAAGGCGGTGCCGGCGCGGGGGAGTCCGCGGGAGCGGTCGACGTCGGTGGGCGCGTCGTGATTGCCGCATACCTCCTGGCGCCGGGCTTCTTCCACGACCAGCTCGCCAAGGCGGGTGCCGACCTCATCACCGGGCCGCTGCTGCCGTCCCCGGTGCTCGCCGAGATTGCGCTCGAACGGTACGACGCCGCCGTCGCGAAGGCCCGGGAAGCCGCCGCAGCAGCGCCGGCTGCGCAGCCGCCGAAACCTAGGATTAAGGGCCCGGCCGAAGCCGCCGCGGACCGCACGTCCGATGCACAGCAGGAAGGCTTCTTCAAGGCCGTCCGGCGTTTCGTGACGAAATATTTCCCTAGGTGACTTAGCGTTTCCGGGCCTTTGTGACGCAATTCGGGCGGGACCTACAGTCGATGCATGACTGATACAGCTCTAGCCGGAGCGTCCGCGGACTCCGCTGCCCCTAAGCGCCCCGCCCGCCCTGCCCGTCCCGCTGCAAAGCCGCACGGGCAATGGAAAGTGGACGGCAAGACGCCCCTTAACGCCAACGAAACCTGGAAACAGGAAGACGACGGCCTTAACGTGCGCGAGCGTATCGAAACCATCTACGCCAAGGAAGGCTTCGACGCCATCCCGGGCCAGGACCTGCACGGCCGGTTCCGCTGGTGGGGCCTGTACACCCAGCGCAAGCAGGGGATCGACGGCGGCAAGACCGCAACCCTTGAGCCGCACGAGCTCGAAGACAAGTACTTCATGCTCCGTGTGAGGATCGACGGCGGCGCGCTCACCACCGAGCAGCTGCGCGTCATCGGCCAGATCTCCGTGGACTTCGCCCGGGACTCTGCCGACCTCACGGACCGCCAGAACATCCAGCTCCACTGGATCCGCGTGGAGGACATCCCCGAAATCTGGAACCGCCTGGAAGGTGTTGGCCTGTCCACCACCGAGGCTTGCGGCGACGTTCCCCGCGTCATCCTTGGCTCGCCCGTGGCCGGCATCGCCAAGGACGAGATCATCGACCCCACCCCGCTGATCGCCGAGCTGGGGGAGCGGTTCATCGGCAACCCGCTGCTGTCCAACCTGCCCCGCAAGTACAAGACCGCCATCACCGGGCACCCCAGCCAGGACGTGGTGCACGAGATCAACGACTTCGCCCTGGTAGGCGTGCGCCACCCCGAGCTGGGCATCGGCTACGACCTCTGGGCTGGCGGCGCGCTGTCCACCAACCCGATGCTCGGCAAGCGCCTGGGTGCGTTCGTGACGCCGGAGCAGGCAGCAGACGTGTGGCTCGGCGTCACCAGCATCTTCCGCGATTACGGCTACCGCCGCATGCGCACCAAGGCCCGCCTGAAGTTCCTGATGGCCGACTGGGGTCCGGAGAAGTTCCGCCAGATCCTGGAGGACGAATACCTGGGCTACAAGCTGGCCGACGGCCCCGCCGCACCCAAGCCCACCACCCCCGGCGACCACGTCGGCGTGCACGAGCAGAAGGACGGCAAGTTCTTCATCGGCGCCACCCCGGTGGCCGGCCGCCTGTCCGGGGCTGCCCTGGTCAAGCTCGCGGACACCCTGGAGGCCCGGGGCTCCTACCGGCTGCGCACCACCCCGCACCAGAAGCTCGTTGTTCTCGACGTCGAGAAGGACCACGTGGAGCCGCTGGTGGCCGAGCTGGACGCGCTGGGCCTGTCCGCCCGCCCGTCCGTTTTCCGCCGCGGCACCATCGCCTGCACCGGCATCGAGTACTGCAAGCTGGCCATCGTGGAGACCAAGCACACCGCCGCCACCGCCGTTGCCGAACTTGAGCGCCGCCTGGCTGACCTCGCCGAATCCGGCGAGCTGCCGCACGCGCTGTCCCTGCACATCAACGGCTGCCCCAACTCCTGCGCCCGCATCCAGACCGCGGACATCGGGCTTAAGGGCATGATGCTTCCCACGCCCGACGGCGACCCCTCCCCGGGCTTCCAGGTCCACCTGGGCGGCGGGCTGGCTTCCAGCAGCCGCGAAGAGGCCGGCCTGGGACGTACCGTCCGCGGCCTGAAGGTGTACGTGGACGACCTGCCCGACTACGTTGAGCGGGTTGTCCGCACGTTCGTTGCCCAGCGCGCCGAGGGCCAGACCTTCGCCGAATGGGCCCACGCAGCAGACGAGGAGGCACTCCAGTAATGAGCAAGCATGCACTCGGAGTAGACCCTGTTGCCCCGCAAGCCGTCGCCACCGCCGAGGTTGACGCCACCGTTGCGGCAGCAGCCCCCAAGCTCCGCAGCAAGGAAGAGCTGAAGGCCCTCGCCGAAGCCGGCGCTGCCGAGCTCGGCTGGGACGCGCCCGCCCGCGACGTCATCGCCTGGGTGGAGCGCAACTTCGACCTGCCCGCCGTCGCCGTCGCCTGCTCCATGGCCGACGCCGTCCTGCCGGCCCTGGTCGCGGACCAGATGCCCGGCGTCGACGTCCTGTTCCTGGAGACCGGCTACCACTTCCCGGAAACCTACGCCACGCGTGACGAGGTGGCCGCAAACCTCCGCGTCAACGTGGTGGACGTGCTCCCCGAGAACACGGTGGAGCAGCAGGACCGCCTGCTGGGCAAGAACCTCTTCGCCCGCGACGCCGCCCAGTGCTGCGCCCTCCGCAAAGTGGCCCCGCTGCGCCGCACCCTGTCCGGCTACGAACTCTGGTTCACCGGCGTGCGCCGCGACGAGGCACCCACCCGCACCAACACCCCGCTGGTCACCTGGGACGAGGCCAACGGCCTGGTCAAGGTGAACCCGGTGGCTGCGTGGACCTTCGACCAGCTGGTCCAGTACTCGGACGACAACCTCCTGCCCGTCAACCCGCTGCTTTCCCAGGGTTACCCCTCCATTGGCTGCCAGCCCTGCACCCGGAAGGTGGCGCCGGGCGACGACCCGCGCGCCGGCCGCTGGGCAGGGACCGACAAGACAGAATGCGGACTACACGTATGAGCACTTCCCTAACCGAGGAGACCACCCAGGTGACTGAAGCCGCCGTTTCCACGCGCCTCTCCAGCCTGGACACCCTTGAGTCCGAGGCCATCCACATCATCCGCGAGGTTGTTGCCGAGTTCGAGAAGCCCGCGCTGCTGTTCTCCGGCGGCAAGGACTCCGTGGTGATGCTGCACCTGGCCACCAAGGCATTCTGGCCCGGCAAGGTCCCGTTCCCCGTGCTGCACGTGGACACCGGCCACAACTTCCCGGAGGTCATCGACTTCCGCGACCGCACCGTGGAGCGCCTGGGCCTGAAGCTCGTGGTCGGCTCCGTGCAGGAGTTCATCGACCGCGGCGAGCTCGCCGAGCGTGCCGACGGCACCCGCAACCCGCTGCAGACCGTCCCGCTGCTGGACGCCATCCAGCAGAACAAGTTCGACGCCGTGTTCGGCGGCGGCCGCCGCGACGAGGACAAGGCCCGCGCCAAGGAGCGCATCCTGAGCCTGCGCGACGAGTTCGGCCAGTGGGACCCGCGCAACCAGCGCCCCGAATTGTGGAACCTCTACAACGGCCGCCACACCGTGGGCCAGCACGTCCGTGCGTTCCCCATCAGCAACTGGACCGAGCTGGACATCTGGCGCTACATCGAGCGCGAGAACATCGAGCTGCCCGGCCTGTACTACGCCCACGAGCGCGAGGTTTTCGCCCGCGACGGCATGTGGCGCGCAGTGGGCGAAGTGTCCCAGCCGCTGCCCCACGAGGAAGTCATCACCAAGACCGTGCGCTACCGGACCGTGGGGGACATGTCCTGCACCGGCGCCGTCGAGTCCGACGCATACACCGTGGCCGACGTCGTGGTTGAAGTCGCTGCCTCCACCCTCACCGAACGTGGCGCCACCCGGGCAGATGACCGCATCTCCGAGGCAGCCATGGAAGACCGCAAGAAGGACGGGTATTTCTAATGAGCACGATTTCCGAGATTTCGACAGGCTCACTCACCGAAGGCCTGCCCACCACGCTCTTCCGTTTCGCCACCGCAGGATCGGTCGACGACGGCAAGTCCACTTTGGTGGGCCGCCTCCTTCACGATTCCAAGGCCATCCTGGCTGACACGCTCGACGCCGTTGCCCGCACCTCCGCAGACCGCGGCTTCGGCGGCGAAAAGGGCGGCATCGACCTGGCGCTGCTGACCGACGGCCTGCGTGCCGAGCGCGAACAGGGCATCACCATCGACGTTGCCTACCGCTACTTCGCCACGGACCGCCGCAGCTTCATCCTGGCCGACTGCCCCGGGCACGTCCAGTACACCAAGAACACGGTGACGGGCGCGTCCACTGCGGATGCCGTCGTCGTACTCATCGACGCCCGCAAGGGTGTGCTGGAGCAGACCCGCCGGCACCTGTCCGTGCTGCAACTGCTGCGTGTGGCGCACGTCATCGTGGCCGTGAACAAGATCGACCTGGTGGACTTCAGCGAGCCCGTGTTCCGCGAGATCGAAGCCGACGTGCAGCAGGTGGGCCGCGAGCTGGGCCTCGGCTCCGACGGCATCGCCGACCTGCTGGTGGTACCCGTTTCCGCGCTCGACGGCGACAACGTGGTGGAGCGCTCCGAGCGGACCCCCTGGTACACCGGCCCGGCGCTGCTTGAGGTCCTCGAGACCCTTCCCGCCGCCGACGAGCTGGAAAGCCACCTGGAGAGCTTCCGTTTCCCGGTGCAGCTGGTCATCCGTCCGCAGGGCGCGCTGGCTCCCGACGCCGTGGCTGCCGGCCTGGATGCGGAGGCTTACCGCGACTACCGCGCGTACGCCGGCCAGATTACCGAAGGCTCCGTCAAGGTGGGCGACAAGGTTTCCGTGCTGACGCCCGGCCAGGACCCGCGCACCACAACTGTGGTTGGCATCGATTTCGCTGGCGCCTCGCTGGAGGAAGCCGCCGCCCCGCAGTCGGTCGCGATCCGCCTGGCGGAGGAGTTCGACGTCGCCCGCGGTGACACCATTGCTGCTGCCGGCACCGTCCGGGAAGCGTCAGCCGACCTGTATGCAGCGCTGTGCTGGCTGTCCCCGAAGCCGCTCCGCGAAGGCCAGAAGGTGCTGGTGAAGCACGGCACCCGCACGGTGCAGGCGCTGGTCCGCAACGTGTCCGGCAAGCTGGACCTTGCGTCCTTCAAGCTGGAGCCAGCCTCGAACCTGGAACTGAACGACATCGGGCACGCGCAGCTCCGGCTCGCCGCACCGCTGCCGCTCGAGAACTACCTGCACCATCGCCGGACCGGCGCGTTCCTGGTGATCGATCCGCTGGACGGCAACACGCTTGCCGCAGGCCTGGTCAAGGACCACCCGGGCGACCACGAGGACGAGCGCTACAGCATCTAGCTTCGCCGAGTTCGCCGGAATGCACCGAGATCGCCGCAAAATTGCGGCGATCTCGGTGCATTCCGGCGATTTCGCGGTTTAAGGGACCTGGCTTTACTGCTGCCCCTCGAGGATCGACTTGAGCTTCTGCAGGTCCTTCCGGGTCTCACGGCGGATCATCGGCTCCATAACCAAACCCGCGAGCTTGGAGAAACCCGAGGGCTTGCCGGTGTTGCCCAGCGTCATGCGGGTCCCGCCGCCTTCATCGGCCCAGGTGTAGGTGGTCTGCATGGGGAACGGGCCCTGGGCGGTGCGCATCACCAGCTTTTCGCCCGGTACGTATTCCACGAACTCATAGGTGTAGTTCAGCTCCCGGCCGAGGAACTTTGCGGTGAACGCCACCTTGGAACCTGTACCGGTTGGGCCGTCAGTCAGTCGCTGGGATTTATGGATATTGACGTACCAATTTGGTGCGTTGTCCGGGTTGGCCGCGTACTCCGCCACCTCCGCGCGCGGCCGGTTGATGAGGATCTCGGTCTGGACGTTCACCATGATTGCGTCTCCTTCCGGGGAGACCGGGTTTAGCCTAGGACTTACGTTAGTCCTCGGCGGCTCAGTGGGAGGCAGAGCATGGAAACCATCAACAGCAAGCTTCTCAACTGGGCGTCCATCCTGGATGACCAGACCCGGAAACAGGCCGTGATGACGGCCGAGTTGCCGTTCATCTACCCGCACCTGGCACTGATGCCGGACGCGCACCTGGGCAAGGGCGCCACCGTGGGCTCCGTCATTCCAACCCTGCGGGCGATCATTCCGGCCGCGGTGGGGGTTGATATCGGCTGCGGCATGATCGCGGTCCGGACGCAGTACACGCTGAAGGACCTGCCGGCGGACAGGAAGCGGATCCGGGAGTACATCGAGCGGGCCATTCCGCTGTCCGCCGGCCACAACAACAAGAAGGTCCTGCCCACCGCCGAACCCCGGATCGCGGAGCTGAAAGCGCTGGCTGCGAAGGCCGGCTTCAACCCGGCGCAGTATGTCGAGAAGTGGGAGTTGCAGCTGGGATCCCTCGGTTCGGGCAACCACTTCATCGAGATCTGCTCAGATGAGAACGGCGACGTCTGGCTCTTCCTGCACTCCGGCTCGCGCGGCATCGGCAACAAGATCGCCCAGCACCATATCGGCGTCGCCCGGCACGTAAGCCGCAAGAACCAGATCTATCTGCCCGACCCGGACCTCGCCTACCTCGACGAGGGGACGCCGCAGTTTGACCGGTATATGGCCGAACTGCGCTGGGCCCAGCACTTCGCGCTGCTGAACCGCGAGGAAATGATGGACCGCGTGATTGAGCAGTTCGGCCGCTGGGTGGGTGGGCCGGTGCAGGAACGCGAGAGGATCAACTGCCACCACAACTTCACCCGGCAGGAGACGCACTACGGCAAGTCCGTGTGGGTGTCGCGGAAGGGCGCCATCAAAGCCGAGCACGGCGATCCGGGACTGATCCCCGGATCCATGGGGACGGCGTCGTACGTTGTGGAAGGACGCGGCAACCGGGAGTCGCTGAACTCGTCGCCGCACGGGGCGGGCCGGGAGTACTCACGCAATGCAGCCCGCAGGACCTTTTCGCTCGAGGAGCTAAAGCGGGCCATGCGCGGAATTGAGTTCCGCGCGTCGGAGGCATTCATCGACGAAATTCCCGCTGCGTACAAGCCGATCGACCAGGTGATGCAGGACGCCGCAGACCTGGTGACGGTCCGGCACAAGCTGCGGCAGCTGGTCAACGTCAAAGGCAACTGACGCGAGCTCGCCGGAACGGTGTCATGAAGCCGGAACGGAACGGCGTGCTGGCACCATTCCGGCGATCTGGGCGCTAATCAAGCGGCGGACCGGCAGCAAGCGAGAAGCCACCGGCACGGCCGAATGTGACGCTAGATGAACCTGCGTGACCCCCCGTTTAGGCTTCATTGAACGGGTTTATGTCACTCCCTATGGTGAAACAATGACTAGTTCCAAGCCCGGGATGACCCGCATCGTGGCAGGCGAAAGCGCAGCACCCAAGCGCAAGCGTGCCATCGAGGCTGCCCTGGCCGTCGGGCTGGTCCTCCTGATTGTGGTGGGAGCGGTTGTGGCCTCCACTGTTTCGCGTAACACTGAGGCCCAGGCCGTGGCCCCCACCCCCGCGGCGGAGCTCAAGCTGGGGTACTTCGGCAACGTCACGCATGCCCCCGCTCTGGTGGGCATCAAGGAGGGCTTCCTGGCCGAAGCGCTGGGGAACACCACCCTCAGCACCGAGACATTCAACGCCGGTCCCGCTGCCATCGAGGCGCTGAACGCCGGCGCCATCGACGCCGCATACATCGGCCCCAATCCGGCCATCAACTCGTTCGTGAAGAGCCAGGGCGAGTCCGTGAAGGTTATTGCCGGCGCTGCCGCGGGCGGTGCCCAACTGGTGGTTAAGCCTGACATCAACTCCGCCACAGACCTCAAGGGCAAGACCATCGCGTCCCCGCAACTGGGCGGAACCCAGGACGTTGCCCTGCGCGCGTGGCTGGCGGACCAGGGCTACAAGACCAACGTTGACGGCAGCGGCGACGTCGCCATCAACCCCACCGAAAACGCCCAGTCCCTGAAGCTCTTCCAGGACGGAAAGCTCGACGGCGCCTGGTTGCCTGAGCCGTGGGCGTCCCGGCTGGTGCTCCAGGCCGGAGCCAAGGTGCTGGTGGACGAAAAGGACCTGTGGGACGGAACCGGTACGGGCAAGCCCGGCGAGTTCCCCACCACCATCCTGATCGTGAACCAGAAATTCGCCGCCGAACACCCTGAGACGGTCAAGGCGCTCCTGGCCGGCCACGCCAAGTCGGTCGCTTGGCTCAACGAGGCACCTGCGGAACAGAAGGCCCGTGTCATCAACTCCGCCCTGCAGGAATCCGCCGGCGCAGCCCTGGCCCCGGATGTGCTGGACCGTTCGTTGGCCAACATCACCTTCACCCTTGACCCGCTGGCCGGAGGCTACCCACGCCTTCTTCACGACGGCGTCGAGGCAGGCACCACCAAGCAGGCGGACATCAACGGGCTCTTCGACCTCCGCGCACTCAACGAGGTCAATGCGGTTGCAGGCAGCACCACCAAGATTTCAGCAGCCGGCCTCGGCCAGGACTGATCCACCCCACTACCTAAGGACGGCACCATGCCAGTCGTACTGGAAAACCTGGGCAAGCGCTTCGGCGACGGCGCCCCGGTGCTGGACGACGTCAACGCCACCATCGGGCAGGGCGAGTTCGTTGCCCTCCTCGGTGCGTCCGGCTGCGGCAAATCCACCCTGCTGAACATCATCGCGGGGCTGGAGGCGCCGACGTCGGGCGCCCTGGAAGTGCCCAGCGACGGTGCCGCCTTTATGTTCCAGGACGCCGCCCTTTTCCCGTGGCTCACCGCCCGGGAAAACATCGAGCTGGCCCTGAAGCTGCGCGGTGTGGGCAAGGCGGAGCGCCGGATCAAGGCGCAGGAGCTCCTTGAGCTCGTGCACCTTGGCAGCGCCGGCGACAAGCGCCCGCACGAGCTGTCCGGCGGCATGCGGCAGCGTGTGTCTCTGGCCCGGTCGCTCTCACAGGACCGGCAGCTGCTGCTGATGGACGAGCCGTTCGCCGCGCTGGACGCCATCACCCGCGACCTCCTGCACGACGAGCTGGAGCGCATCTGGAAGGAAACCGGCCGCACCATCGTCTTTGTGACCCACAACGTCCGCGAGGCCGTCCGGCTGGGCCAGCGCGTGCTGCTGCTGTCCTCCCGGCCCGGCCGCGTGGTCCAGGAATGGGCCGTCACCGAGGAACACCGAACCGACGCCGGGCTTGCCGGCCAGCTGACCGGGGTCATCACCGCCCGGCTGCGGGAGGAGATTCGCCGCCATGCCAAGTAAGTCCCTGTCCGGCTCCGCGCCCGATGCCGCCCCCGCCCCTTCGCCGGACGGCTTTCGTCCTGCGGACGAAGCGTCCGGCTCCGACAGGCCCGATGCCACTCCCTGGGCGGCATCGGGCGCTGCGCCCGCATCCACTCAGCACGTCCATGCCGCTTTGACACGGACTTCCACCGGGAAAGAGGACCTGCGGGAACTCGAGTCCGGGCTGGACTCGCTGCAGTCCGATGCCGACCGCAAGCACCGGATCGAGTGGAGCCGGATCCTCCTGCCGATCGCCGCCCTGGCCGTCCTGATCCTTGTCTGGCAGTTCTACGTCTCGCTGGGCGTCAAGCGCCGCGACCTGGTGCCAGGTCCGCTGGATGTTGTGGGCCAGATGGGCGTTCTCTGGAACGAGGGTAAACTCCAGGAGGCCCTGTGGACATCGATGCAGCGCGGACTGGTTGGCTTTCTGATCTCGGTGGCCATCGCCACGCCAATCGGCCTGCTGCTGGCACAGGTTGCACCGCTGCGCCGCGCGTTCGGCCCGCTGATCTCCGGCCTGCAGGTCCTTCCTTCCGTGGCATGGGTTCCTGCGGCCATCATCTGGTTCGGCCTCACCGACGCCACCGTCTATTTCGTGGTGTTCATGGGCGCCATCCCGTCCATCATCAACGGCCTCATCTCAGGTGTGGACCAGATCCCGCCGCAGTACCGGCGCGTGGGCACCGTCCTGGGCGCTTCCCGGCTGCAGATGGCTCTCCAGGTCATCCTCCCGGCCGCGCTTCCCGGATACCTGGGTGGCCTCAAACAGGGCTGGGCCTTCTCCTGGCGCTCACTCATGGCCGCGGAAATCATCGCCGTGGGCGGGACCATCGGCTTCGGCCTGGGCTCGCTGCTGGACCAGGGCCGCATCCTGTCCGACATGACCGTGGTGATGTCGGCAATCCTGCTGATCCTCGCCGTCGGCATCCTGATTGAACTGCTGGTGTTCGGCCCCATCGAGAAGCGCCTGCTGCGCAGCCGCGGCCTCCTCTCCGGCAGCACCCGCTAGCCCTTACACCACCCTTGCAAGGCCCGACGGCGACCTCCCGCCGTCGGGCCTTGCCGTTTGCTTGTGCTTTTGCCCGCCGCCGTCGTGGGGCACTTTGGCACGGAAACGCCGCGGCTTAAGGCTGGTCCGGCACTCTGGCCCGCCAATGTGCCCCACGACGGCGGGTCCCTGGGGTCCGTGACAGACTGGCCGGATGACCGTCAGCTTCGTGTGCCGCACCGAATCAGCGCTGCCTCCGGAACGACTCTTCGACCTGGCCCGCAGCATCGACGTACACGTGAACTCCCAGCAGGACGCGGGGGAGCGGGCCGTGGCTGGTGTGACGTCCGGGCTGATCGAAGAGGGCCAGGAGGTGACGTGGCGGGCGCGGCACTTCGGGATTCCCCTGACCATGACGAACCGCATCACCCACATGGACTTCCCAAGCAGCTTCACGGACGAGCAGGTCCGCGGCCCGTTCAAGAGCTTCCGCCACGTCCACGAATTCGAAACGACCGCCACAGGCAGCGCCATGACGGACCGGGTGGAGTTCACCGCCCCGTTCGGGTTCCTGGGCCGGCTGGCAGAGCGGCTGGTGCTGGCCGGCTACCTGGAGAAGCTCATCGTCCACAGGGGCCGGTTCCTTGCCGGCCAAGCCTGAAGCATCCTTTGTGACGCAGCATTACCTTACGTGAACTGGTGTTGCTCGGCCTTTGTGGGCGATTGTGACGCGGCCCTACCGTTGATTCATGGCAATTCAGGATATCTACCCCACGGCGCTGCGCCTCCTCGGCCGCCCCGTGCTGGTGGTGGGCGGCGGCCCCGTTGCTGCACGCCGCGCCAAGGGGCTGCTCGACGCAGGTGCACGGGTCACCGCCGTGGCTCCCGTTGCCTCTCCCGCGCTCCGGGAACTGGCCGACGCCGGCCTTCTCACCTGGGAGCCGCGCACCTACCGTCCGTCCGACGTCGACGGAGTCTGGTTCGTCCAGACCGCCACCGGTGATGCCGCCGTGGACGCGCAGGTTTCGGCTGACGCCGAGGCGCAGCGCGTCTGGTGCGTCAACGCTTCCGACCATGAAGCCTCCGCAGCCTGGACGCCCGCCGTCGCCGAAGTTGACGACGTCAAGATCGCCGTCAACGCCGGGGGAGACCCCCGCCGCGCCATGGCCGTGCGCGACGCCGTCGCCACCGCACTGGAAACCGGCGACCTTCCGCTGCGCCGCCGCCGCGCCCACCGGGGATCAGTTGCACTGGTTGGTGGCGGCCCCGGCGACACCGGCCTCATCACCGTCCGCGGCCGCCGGCTCCTGGGCCAGGCCGACGTCGTTGTGGCGGACCGGCTCGGCCCCCGTGAACTGCTGAACGAACTGGCCCCAGACGTCCGCGTGATCGAGGTCGGCAAGACCCCCGGTCACCACCCCGTGCCGCAGGCCGAGATCAACCGCATCCTGGTCGAAGAAGCCCTCGCCGGCCACCGCGTGGTCCGGCTCAAGGGCGGCGACCCCTACGTGCTGGGCCGCGGCGGCGAGGAAGCCGAACACTGCCGGCAGCACGGCGTCGAGGTTGAAGTGGTTTCCGGCGTCACGTCTGCGATTTCCGTTCCCGCAGCCGCCGGCATTCCGGTTACGCACCGCGGACTGGCCAAAGGCTTCAGCGTGGTCACCGGCCACGAGGAACTGTCCGAGGTTCCGGCCCGCGCAGACCACACGATCATCCTGCTCATGGGCGTGGGCCAGCTCCGCGAATCCGCGTCCGCCCTCGGCAAAGCCGGCCTGCCCGCTGACACTCCGGTTGGTATTGTTGAAAACGGCTACTTGCCGGACCAGCGCGTCACCATCGGCACGCTCGGTTCCATTGCGGACCAGGCCGAGGCCGCCGGCGTCGCAAATCCCGCAGTAATTGTCATCGGTGACGTTGTGCGCGTGAGCCCGTTCGCGCCGTCGCACTTCCGAACCGCTGACTACAGCACCACCACCCCAAACAAGCCCCGAGTCCTCACCACCTAGCCCACCCAACCCAACTGGGTAGCGCCAAGTGTCGTTATGAGCCCTCAAAACGACAGTTAGTGCTACTTAGTTGGGCCGGAACGAACAAAAGGAACACAGCCGTGTCATCAAGCACTACCGTAGGTTCTGCCGAACGTCCGCTGCGCGTCGCCGTCGTGGGCTCCGGCCCGGCCGGCGTCTACGCCGCCGACATCCTCACCAAGAGCGAAGCCGTCAAGAGCGGCGAGCTGACCGTGAGCATCGACCTCTTTGACCGCTACCCGGCACCCTACGGCCTGATCCGCTACGGCGTTGCCCCGGACCACCCCCGCATCAAGGGCATCGTGAACGCCCTGCACAAGGTCCTGGACCGCGGCGACATCCGCTTCTTCGGGAACGTGGACTACGGCACGGACCTCACCATCGAGGACCTCCGCACCCACTACGACGCCGTCATCTTCGCCACCGGCGCCATCAAGGACGCGGACCTGAACATCCCGGGCATCGAGCTGGACGGCTCCTACGGCGGCGCGGACTTTGTCTCCTGGTACGACGGTCACCCCGACGTTCCCCGCGAATGGCCCCTCGAAGCCAAGGAAATAGCTGTCATCGGCAACGGCAACGTGGCCCTGGACGTGGCCCGCGTCCTGTCCAAGCACGCCGACGACCTCCTGGTCTCCGAGATCCCGGACAACGTCTACGCCGGCCTGAAGGCCTCGCCCGTCACCGACGTGCACGTCTTCGGCCGCCGCGGCCCGGCCCAGGTCAAGTTCACCCCGCTGGAGCTGCGCGAGCTGTCCCACTCCAAGGACGTGGACATCATCCTGTACCCGGAGGACTTCGAGTTCGACGAGGAATCCGACCGCCAGATCCAGACCAACAACCAGACCAAGACCATGGTGGGCACGCTCACCAACTGGATCGCCGAGCAGCCCGAAGACCTCTCCGAGCTCAAGGCTTCCCGCCGCCTGCACCTGCACTTCCTGCACAGCCCGGTGGAGATCTACGACGACGCCGAGACGCCGGGCAAGGTTGCCGGCATCAAGTTCGAGCGGACCGAGCTGGATGGCACGGGCAACGCCCGCGGCACCGGCGAGTTCGTGGACTACCCGGTCCAGGCCGTCTACCGCGCCATCGGCTACTTCGGTTCCGCCCTGCCGGAGATCGAGTTCGACCACAAGAAGGGCGTCATCCCGAACGACGGCGGCCGCGTCCTGGACGCGTCCGGCACCCACGTGCCGGGCATCTACGCCACGGGCTGGATCAAGCGCGGACCCGTCGGCCTGATCGGCCACACCAAGGGCGACGCTTTGGAAACCGTGACCTACCTGCTGGAAGACCGCGAAAACCTTCCGGTGGCCAGCGTTCCCGAGGCGGACGGCGTCGTCGAACTCCTGGACGGCCGCGGCGTGAAGTTCACCAGCTGGGAAGGCTGGCTTGCCCTGGACGCGCACGAGCTCGCCCTCGGTGCAGCCGCCACGGAGGCCGGCGGCTCGCACGGCGTCGAGGTCAAGCGTGAGCGCATCAAGGTTGTGCCGCGCGAAGACATGGTCGCCATCTCCCGCGACGGCGTGGCCGCGCAGGTCTAAGACACCACAAGCAACGCGAGGTCGCTTTCCGCCCGATGAACTCGGTTCATTGGGCAGGAAGCGACCTCGCGTTGTTGTTTTAACCAGGCGGCGCTACTTCCCGGCGCCGCCTGCCGCCATCAGCTCCAGCCGCTGAAGGGTTTCCCGGTTCCGCACGCCGATCATGGCGTCCCGGAGGAACTTGGGCATGAGCTTGCCGGGACCCCTGATGGCGTCTTCGACCATGGTCACCTGGCACTGGTTGCCCCGGTCCTCAAGGGTAACCACCACCTTGGCCTCACCCATCGGCCAGCCACGCGCCACAAGTTCCAGCAACCGGCCGGGCTCGGCGTTCACTACCCTGGTGCTGTCGTTGATCACGAACGGCCAGGCGCCGACGGAGTGGTGGAGCCGGGCACCGGCCTGGGGCCACGCATCGTCCACGGCCCGGATCCTGGAGGCTCCCACCACCCAGCCGGAATACAGCCAGCCGTCGGAGAGGACGCGCCACACGTCGGCTGCGGGGGAGTTGAACAGCTGGGACACGGTGGACATGGTCTTCCTTCTCTCTGCGGTGCCGGGCTGGTTAAGGGCAGGACGTCCGACGGCGGCAGGCGCCGGCCGCTGCGCCGTCCGGTAGGAGCGCTCCCGCAGGCGGCGCGTCCAGGCATAAGTCTGCGCCCCGGGCGGCTGGTTCTCCAGTGGGTTGAAGCGCAGCGGCGTGTCAGCGGGCGGGGACCCCGCGTGCAGCACCAGCTCGCCGCACTGGCGCCAGCGTCCCAGCGGCCTGGCCCAGTACAGCCCGAGCACCCATTCCCCGGAGGACAGCGATCCCGGCGGCAAACTGACCGTCCGCAGTCCCAGCAGAACGGGCCCATTCCTGCCGCGGTAGGGCATGAGGGTGGTCATGGTGGCGCCGTCGACGTCGAGCCGCGGCTGGAGCAGGAAGCGTCCCGGAACCCGCCAGCCGGTGGAGGCGAAGAGAACATCCGCGGAACCTCCGGTGGCAGGGGTGCCGGCAACCGGGGTGACGCGCAGCGCGAGCCCCAGGACGTCCGGCAGTGCCTGCGGCAGGCCCACTGACCGCGAGAACCTGGCCTCCACTGCGTCCGTGCCCGGCGAATCCAGCCACTCCAGGCCACTCGCTTCGTGGGGGTTGCCGGTCCGCGTCAGTTCCCCGGCCAGGCCCAGTCCCTTCGGATGGATGGGGCGGTCCGGCCTGGCCAGCTTGAGCACCCGGAACAGACCCTCGAAAGCGCGGCCGGCAGGCTCCGAGAGGCCCGGGGCGGCGTCAGCGGGTTCCCTCTGCCCGGTGCCAGGCGCAGGCCCTCCCGCTGTGAAGGCACGCAAGGTGCGTTCCGCGCCCTGGCTGCTGGCGCCGTCGTCGGCTGTTGGGTCCGTCGTCAGGTGCTGGGTCATATTTCCTTCGTACCCCGAAATCCGGAGGAATTACATACGGCCGAACCGCGAGCGGATCAAGGCAAAAATCCCGTAGGCGATGAAGCCGGCCCCGATTGCAACCAGCAGGGATGGTCCGAAGGGATGGTCGCGCAGGGCCTTCAGGCTGCCGTCCAGTCCGGTGGATTCCTCGGGGCGGTGCTTGGCGGCGGCAATGACGAACAGGAGTCCCGTGAGGTTCAGGGCGATGCCCTTGGCGATGTGGCCCGTGACGCCCAAGGTGTCGATCAGCCGGCCGCGCCGCGTTCCGTCGAAATAGAAGAGTTCCTCCTTGAAGCCGCGCCGGGCGCCCTTGAACACGAAGTAGATGCCGATCCCGATAATCGTCAGGCCCAGGGCCACCAGCACCCACAAGCCCAGCGGGTTGGCCATCAGGGAAGCGCTGAAGTCCCGCGCGCTGTCACCGGAGTCGCCGCGCAGCCCCACCGCGAAACCGGCGAAGCTGAACCCGACGCTGCCGTAGGCAATGGCCAGGAAGCCTGAGGAAATCAGCTTGGAGACCCGCTCCTTCCGGGGCCGGCCCCGCATGCGGAGTGTGGCCTCGCTGGCCTGCCACAAGGACAGGCCACCGCATGCTGCCACGCATGCCCACATGACTGCCGGGCCCCACGGGTTGGCAGCCAGCTGTTCGATCGCGCCGGTAGCATCGGGCTCACCTGGCTGGCCGAAGGCGACGGCGACGGCGATGGCCCCCACAATGATGTGCAGCAGGGCCATCACAGCGAATCCCGTACGCGCCAGGACGTCGAGAGCCTTGTGGTTGGAGGCGTCCTCGATGGCGTCCGCGGCCTGGCTGAGGGTTGAGTCCCGGTCCGACATCGGTCAGCCGTTCATGGGTCCTTCGGCACGCAGCTTCTCCGCACCGGGTCCTTCAACGTGGACGGTGCAGCGCACCACCAGCTGGCCGGGAGCGTTGTCCAGCTCAACGAGGGAATCGTTTCCGCTCAGCACGGTAAAGACCTCCGAGCCCCCCACAACACCTACGCCCTTGGCCTGCGCCGTCTCCCGGGCATTCCGCAGCGCCTCGCGCTGAAGCCCGTCCACATATGTGCTGTCACTTTCACGGGCCGGGTCCCCGAAGGCCCAGCCGAACAATGTCCCTGTCATTCCCATGGCCACGATATTACGCGGTCCGGTGCGCGTAAGACGGGCTTTCGTAACATTAGTAAGTGTGCTTACCATAGGCGGACCATGACCTCGATGGGACACGGAAAGCGAAGTCCGCGGCAGCGGCATCCCGGAACCAGTTCAACGTAAGGAATGCACATCATGGCAGGAAATCTCATTGCCCGGTCAGTACACGACCTGACGGCAGCAGCCTGGTTCGGTGGCTCCCTGATGGGTGCCATCGGCCTGAACGGTGCAGCGGCGGAAGCCAAGGACCCCACTGAGCGGACCCGGCTCTCCAGTGCCGGGTGGATGAAATGGGCGCCGATCCAGACGGCAGCCTTCGCCTCCCACCTTGTGGCGGACCTGGCCATCGCTTGGGAGAACAAGGAGCGCATCGCCCAGCAGGACGGCGTGGCCCGGGACACGGCCATCAAAACCGTGGTGACCCTGGCCGGCGCTGCGGTGACCCTGTACTCCGGCATGCTCGGCAAGAAGGTGGAGAAGCTGGCCGGTGAAGGTTCCGAAGGCGCCACCGAGCCGCGGCCCGGTGCTTCCGACGAACTGCAGGCGGCCCAGCAGCAGCTCAAGACGCTCCAGTGGGTGATTCCGGCCTTCGCCGGACTCGTGGTGATCCTCGGAGCCAAGCACGGCGAGATGCAGCGTCCCAAGAACGTGTTTGCGGGCTTGCGCCGCTAAACGCGACGCGCACAGTCATCTGTGACGCACAAAAAACCTGGCGCACCTGAGATTACAGGTGCGCCAGGTTTTTTGTGCGGCGAAAAGGAGGAACCGCAGCGCTAGACGGGCTGCGTGTTCGCCGGTGGAAGGTCCGGGTTCATGTCTTCCATGTTCGGATCCTCGGCCGTCCACACCTGGATGATCGCCCATGCCACGGCGGCCAGGGGGACGGACAGGACTGCGCCCACGATGCCGGCGAGGATGGTGCCGGCTGTCAGGGCCATCAGGATCACCAGGGCATGGAGCTGCAGGGATTTGCCCATCACAATGGGCTGCAGGAGGTCGCCCTCCAGCTGGTTGACCGCGATGACCACGGCCACCACGATCAGGGCCACCACGGGCCCGTTGGCCACCAGTGCCACCAGGGCCGCCAGGATTCCGGCCACAGTGGCGCCCACCAGCGGCACGAAGGCGCCGATGAAGACGATGAGTGCCAGGGGGATGGCCAGCGGAACCTGCAGGATCAGCAGCGCGGCCCCGATGGCTACAGTGTCCACAAGAGCCACAATCGCCGTGCCGCGGACGTAGCCGCCGAGCACCTCAAGAGTACGCTTGCCCACCCGGCGCAGCTTTGCCTCGCGTTCCCCCTTGAACGGACGGAGGAAAAAGTTCCAGATCTTGCCCCCGTCCTTCAGGAAGAAGAACAGGATGATGATCATGAGGCTGGCCCCCGCGATGAACTCGGTCACCACGGACAGCCCGGTGATAGCTCCCGAACGGACCTGGCTGCTGGTGGCGAACTGCACGATGCCCTCGCGCGCCTGGTCCAACTGCTCCTGGTCCAGTGGAATGGGGCCGGTGAGCAGGAACCGCTCCAGCTCGTCCAGGCCTGACGCAGCCTGCTGTGCGAGTTCGCCCCACTGGTTGCGGACCGAGTAGTAAATAACTGTGCCAACGCCGCCCAGTACCAGCAACAGCCCGATGAACGCGATGCCCGTGGCCAGGCCTCCGCGCATTCCGCGGCGCCGCAGCATGTTCACGAACGGACCAATGGCGGCGGCCAGGATCAGCGCGATCAGGATCGGAATCACCAGGAGCTTGATCTGCATCAGCGCGTAGATGGAGACGACGGCCACGGTCAGGATCAGCAGGATCTGGGCCGCGCGGATGCCCACCCGGCCCAATCCGTCGGACCAGAGTGCGCTGGCCGGCTTGGTTTCCCGGGCTTTCGCGCCCCGCTGCAGGGCAGATTGTCCAAGGGGTTGGCCCTGCCGCGGTGCGCCTTCGGCTGCCGCCGCGGCCTCGGTGCCAGGTTTCGGCGGTGGGGTCTCGTTGCCCAACTCGTGTTCGGTCAGGCGTGTGGATCGCGCCATGGGAACTCCTCATCATCGGCGGCACCCGCCTGCGGGTGCAGGGCAGGCTTAACTACCTACGTCAGATAGTAAGCCTACTGACCGATTACGTGCCGAGCCACTCTGCGCAGGAGTTCAGGTTTCTGTTCACGGTGGCGACGGCGGCGTCCTCGTCGTGCCGTTCGATGGCCGCCAGCAGCAACTCGTGCCCTTCCTGGGGGAGCCCCTCGAAGCCCGGCCGGCCCTGCTGGGTAAGGAGGTCCTGGTGGAGGACGGGGCCAAAGCTGACGTAGAGCTCATGCAGCAGGGGGTTGCCGGAGGCCTGGGCCACCCGTTCGTGGAAGCCCCAGTCCGCCCGCGCCCAGGCCTCATAGTCCCTGCCCTTCCAGGCCTGGTCCCGGGCGGTGAGGAGCCCGCGCAGGGCGGTGACGTCGTCGTCGGTGGCGTTCCGGGCAGCCAGCCGCGCCGCCTGGGTGTCCAGCCCCAGCCGGACTTCCAGGATGTGCTCCTCCGTGTGGTCCTGGTACATGCGGCGGGCGGCACCGGAGATCTCGCTGGTGGCGCGGACGTAGGTGCCGTCGCCGCGGCGCACCTCCAACATGCCGCTGTGTGCGAGGGCCTTGATGGCTTCGCGAAGGGTGCCGCGCGAGACACCAAGCCCGGCGATCAGTTCGGTCTCGGACGGGATGCGCTGGTTCAGCGGCCACTCGCCGGAGTGCACCATGGTGCGCAGTTTGGCGGTAACTTCATCGGCCAGGGGCGCGCGGGTGGAGGGGCTCAGTGCCATGGCGTCCTACTTTATCTGGTGTTGGCTTTGCCGGTCTTCGGCGTGCCGGTGATCAGGTGCGCCACCACAATCTGGACCAGCGCCAGGGCCAGCAGGATGGCGAGGGGCAGAGTCCAGCCTCCGGTTGCGCCGTGCAGCAGGCCCATTCCGAAGGGCCCGGCCGTTGCCAGCAGGTAGCCGGAGGACTGCGCCAGGGTGGACAGCGCGGTGGTTTCGGCCGTGCTTGCCCCGCTGCGGCTGATCATCACCATCACCAGCGGGAAGATTCCGAGGCCAAAGCCCAGCAGGACGGCCGAAACGAAGGCGAGCTGAACGGGCAGCACCAGCAGCGCCACCAGCCCCAGTGCCATGACGACGCTGACCAGGTAGAACGCCGGGCGCAGCATCCGCGGCCGTGACCCGATGGCGATCAGGACCATGCCGGCAGGGACCGAGACAAGCTGCATCAGTCCGAACATCAGTCCGCTGTCCGAGGCGCTGAGCCCCATGGTGGTGAGCATGTAGGGGAACCAGCTCAGCAGGGCGTAGGCGAGCAGGGCCTGCAGTGTGAAGATCGCGGTGAGGAGCACGCCTTTGCGGGTCCGCAGCAGCGGCCAGGGCGAGATGGTACCCGCGCTGCCGCGGGAGTTGTTGCGGTGCGCGTGCAGCACCACGGGAAGGAAGCCAAGGAAGGCTGCGACGGCGGTGATTCCGATGGCGCCGACGGCAGCGGACGGCGATCCCAGTGCCTGCGCCAGGGGGACCACCGCGACGGCCGTGACGGTTGCGCCGGTGGTCATCGTGACCGTATACATGGCGGTCATCAGCGAAGTCCGGGAGGCGAAATGCTCGCGGATGAAGGACGGCATGGCCACGTTGCAGACGGCCAGGCCGGACATCCCAAGAACGCTGCCGGCAACCAGCATCCCCGTGGCCGGAATGCCGCGCAGCAGGAGACCGCCGGCCAGCATTGCCAGGGCCAGCAGAATCGCCTTTTCCACGCCCAGCCGCCCCGTTAGCCAGGACGTTCCCGCACCGGCAAGCGCGAAGCAAAGGGTGGGGACGGACGGAATGATTGCCGCCACCAGCGGGCCGTAGCCGAGCGCGGCCTGCAGATCGTGCAGCAGCGCCGACGCCCCGGTTATCCCCGCACGAAGGTTCAGCCCGATGAGGACGAGCGCAATAACGCCGAAGACGACGGCGGACCGCGGCTTTGCCTGCACGGCCTGGGCGCCCATGATCGCGGAAGCGGGAGCGGCAGCTGTGGGTGCCGGGGCGGGAGCGGACGCGGCAGGCGAGGGCGGGGTGGCGGGCATACCTCTAGGGTAAACGTTAGACGTTTGATGTCTAGGGTTTTGTGGGCAAGCTCTCCCGGCTTTTCGGCCCGGGGCAATAGACTGCGAACGGGCGGATGCCGGACATCCGGACTACGCACTGCAGCAATTGTGGAAGGACGGCTGTGAAGGCTTCCGAGGGACTTGAGGTCGAGAAAAAGTACGACGCCGGCGACGACGCCGTCGTGCCCCCGCTGCACGACCTGCCCGGCGTTGCCCGGGTGGGCGAACCGCACACCGCGCTGCTGGAAGCCGTCTACTTCGACACCGCAAAGCACACCCTGGCCTCCCGCCGCATCACCCTGCGCCGCCGCACGGGCGGAACCGACGCGGGCTGGCACCTGAAACTGCCGCCCGAATCCTCCGCATCCACGGGGGCGGAACCCCAGCAGCGCCGCGAGCTGCACGCCCCGCTGGGCCAGCCCGGCGTCGTTCCCGACAGCCTGCTGGCCCGCGTGCAGGCGTACGTGCGGGGCGCGAAGGTTGCCCCGGTGGTCCGGCTGCGTACCGAACGCACCACCCATGCCCTGTACGGCGAGGACGGTGTGCACCTGGCGGACCTGGCTGATGACCGCGTGACGGCGGAGCGCCTGCATGGGCAGGATGTCTCCGGCGAATCAGCCGGTGAAGGGCACAAGCAGCAGTGGCGCGAGTGGGAGTTGGAACTGGTCCACGGGGAACCCGGACTCTTCGCCCCGGCCGAGCAGCTTCTGCTGGCAGCCGGCGCCCGTCCCGCCGGCCATGCTTCCAAGTTGGGCAAGGCGCTGGGCACGTCCGCCAGCCCGTCGGAAAGTACCCCCGCGCTCCTGTCCGGGAAGAAGGCCCCGGCCGCCGCCGTCGTCACCGTCTACGTTGCGGCACAGATCGAGCAGCTCCTGGCCCAGGACGCGGCGGTCAGGCTGGAAGAACCGGAAGGCGTGCATGACATGCGTTCGGCAACGCGCCGGATCCGCTCCGTCCTGGCCGCGTACCGGAAGCTCTACCGGGCAGTGCCGGTGCGCCGGCTGCGGGACGAGCTGAAATTGCTGGGCCGACTGCTCGGCGAGCCGCGGGACGCCGAGGTGCTGCTGGGCCTCCTCCGTGAACAGCTGGACAGTCTCCCTCCCGGCGAGGGTACCGACGCGGCGCGCGTCCGGGTGGAACGCCAGGCCGGAGCCACGTTCGACGCCGGGTACCAGCGCCTCCAGGAGGCCCTGCAGTCCAAGCGCTACTTCAGGCTCCTGGACAGCCTCGAAGACTTCCGGGACAACCCGCCCGTGCGCGCCCAGGCCGTGGCGCCGGGACAAAGGGTGGCTGCGAAAGCCGTGGACAAAGCGGCGAAACGGCTGCGGCGCTCGCACAAGGCGGCCGCGCACGCGCGGCGTGGAACAGACCACGAAAACGCCCTCCACCAGGTGCGCAAGGACGCAAAGCGGCTCCGGCATGTGGCGGAATCCGCGGCCCTCGTTAAGGGCAAGCGGGCGGGCAAGGTGGCCAAGGCGGCCCACCGGCAGCAGAAAACCCTGGGCGATTACCATGACGCCGTGCTGGCCCGCGACCTGCTCGCCGGCCTCCGGTCGGACCAGGACCCCGCGGCAACGGCTGAAGCCTACGGGACTCTGCAGAAGCGGCAGGAAGAACTGATGGCGGCCGCCGAATCGAAGTACCGGAAGGCGCGCAAAAAGTCCCGCGACCTGCTGCGGCGCGGGGTCATCTAGTTACTGGTCCAAGGCAACGCTGGGTCAGGTAAGGCCCCGCAAACGGCGGACATTGGGCCTGGAGTGACCCCGCGTTGGCTTACTTGCCCTGCCGCGCGGACAGCCGGGCCACGGCAAGCGCCAGCCACAGCTGCACGCGGTCCGAGGTGACCGAGGGGTCGTACCCCGTCAGCTCCGTGATCTGGGCCAGCCGGTAGCGGACGGTGTTGCGGTGCAGGGTGAGCTCCTCGGCAACGGCCGCCACGGAACCGTTGTTGTTGAGGTAGCTTTCGAGCGTGGCCATCAGCTCGGCGCCATGGGCGGCATCGAAGGTGCGCAGCGGGTTCAGCGATTCCTGTGCCATATCCGCCAGCGGTACGTCCTCGCTCGCCAGCAGCAGTGATGTCAGGCTCAGCCGCTCCGGCTCGTTGACGGGCAGGCCGTGGCTTGCCGCATCCCGGGCCTCAAAGTAGCTCCAGCGCAGGCCGTTCGGCTTGGTGTATGCGCCGCCGATTCCAATGGTGGCGTGGATCCCGGCCTCGGCGAGGTGGTCGCTGAGCTTCCGCGCCAGGGCCGGTGCCTTCCCGCCGTCATCATTGACTACCAGGACCAGGTCCTTGCCGACGACGGCGGCAACGGTGTTCTCCAGGTCCCGAGGCACGGAGGTGCTCACCAGGGCCTTGTTGTGCGCGGCAGAGACGGCCAGCAGCACCACGTTCTTACGGGTACTGTTCACGCCCACACCGGCCAGCCGGCGCTGCGCCTCGCTGGTTTCGAGCGCGCCGTGGATGACGTCCTCGAGCACCTGCCCGCACAGGGCGCGCTGCGCCTGGCGCTGCTTGACCATGTTGTTCAGCTCCACGCTGATCAGGTTCTGGGCGTAGCCGATGATGCCGGAGTCCTCGAACGGCTGCCGGACCCACAGGGTGCAGGCATCGCGGCGGCCGGTGGGGATGGGGTAGGAGGACCAGGTGTCTGCGGACGGCGGTTCGCTGCTGCTGTTGTAGAGCTGCGCCGTGAACTGGGTGAGGGCGATATCCGTCCGGAGCATGCTACCCAGGTGCTTCAGGAGCTCGGCGAGCCCGCCGCCGGTCAGCAGCGCCCGGGCCAGCACCTGGTGCCCGGCGATCAGCCGCTCCAGCTTGGCATAGTGGTCTGCGGACTGGGCGTCCGCTACCAGCTTGCCGATGGCGATGAACGGGGTTTCGTAGGGGACCTCCACCACAGGCAAACCCCACCGGTTGGCCTCGGCCAGGAGCGCCGGCGGCACGGCATCATGCGAGAGCCCCACACCGAATCCGATGCCCACGGCCCCGGCCCGCTGCACCTGGCGGACAAAGCGCCGCTGCTCCGGCGCGGAACGCAACCGCAGCCCGGTGGTGAGGATCAGCTCGCCGCCGTTGATGAACCGCTGCGGATCCTCGAGCTCCGTGACCGCCACCCAGTTGATGTCCTGGTGCCACGTGGTTTCAGCAACCCCTGCCTTGGAAAGCTTCAGGGAGTTCACGCCCAGCAGGGCAGCGAGGGAAATGGCCATGCATCAAGGATAAACGGGCTCTGGACAACCGCACTAAACACCGTGAGGAAGGGTGTGCAGGTGGCTATTCACTGTGCAGGGGCGCTGACATAGGCTCAAGGCAGTTCCATCCATCCGCCCTGGTCCAATAACCCTGGCGCCGATGGCCCCTTACGAAAGAGGTTGCACACCGTGGTCCAAACCTTGCAGAACTTCATCAACGGACAGTTCGTCACCCCTGCCGGCACCGGCCTGCTGGACGTCGTGAACCCCACCAACGGCGAGGTGGTGGCCGTTGCGCCCATCTCCGTGCAGGCCGACGTCGACGCCGCCATGACCGCGGCGAAGGACGCCTTCAAGACCTGGAAGCACGTCACCCCGGGCCAGCGCCAGCTGATGCTGCTCAAGCTCGCCGACGCCATCGAAGCCAACAGTGACGAACTGGTGGAGGCCCAGCACCGCAACACCGGGCAGGTCCGGTCCCTGATCGCCTCCGAGGAAGTGGCCGCCGGCGCAGACCAGCTCCGCTTCTTCGCCGGTGCCGCGCGCATCCTGGAAGGCAAGTCCGCCGGCGAGTACTTCGAGGGCCACACCTCCTATGTCCGCCGCGAACCCATCGGCGTGGTGGCCCAGGTGGCCCCCTGGAACTACCCGTTCCTGATGGCCATTTGGAAGATCGGCCCCGCACTCGCCGCCGGCAACACCGTGGTCCTGAAGCCCTCGGACACCACCCCGGAATCCACCCTGGTCCTGGCCCGCCTGGCAGGGGACATCCTGCCCGCCGGCGTCCTCAACGTCATTCTGGGCACGGGCCAGACCGGCGCCATGATGGTGGAGCACAAGGTCCCCGGCCTGGTGTCCATCACCGGCTCCGTCCGGGCCGGCATCGCCGTCGCTTCCGGCGCCGCCAAGGGACTCAAGCGCGCCCACCTCGAACTGGGCGGCAAAGCTCCCGCCATCGTGTTCAAGGACGCCGACATCAAGAAGAGCGCGGCTGCCATCGCCGAGTTCGCGTTCTTCAACGCCGGCCAGGACTGCACCGCCATCACCCGCGTGCTGGTGGAGGATTCGGTGCACGACGACGTCGTGGCAGCCATGGTGGAACACACCAGGACCCTGCACACCGGCTCGCAGAACGACGAAGACAACTACTTCGGCCCGCTGAACAACGTGAACCACTTCAACGCCGTGACGTCCGTGGTGGAGAACCTGCCCGCGAACTGCCGGATCGAAACCGGCGGCCACCGGGCGGGGGAGAAGGGCTACTTCTTCGAGCCCACCATCATCACCGGCGCCAAGCAGACCGACGACGTGGTCCAGAAGGAAACCTTCGGCCCCGTGATCACCGTCCAGAGGTTCAGCACCGAGGAAGAAGCCGTTGAGCTCGCGAACGACGTGGAATACGCCCTCGCCTCCAGCGTCTGGACCACCAACCACGGCACGGCCATGCGCCTGAGCCGGGACCTGGACTTCGGTGCCGTCTGGATCAACACCCACATCCTGCTCACCGCCGAGATGCCGCACGGCGGCTTCAAGCAGTCCGGCTACGGCAAGGACCTCTCCATGTACGGCGTGGAGGACTACACCCGCATCAAGCACGTCATGAGCGCGCTGGACGCCTGACCGCCGCGCCAACCAGCAACACCCCTAACGCTTCCCCGCAATTCCTGAAAGGCCTCCCATGACCACCACCGCATCCGACATCACCTTCCGCCTGGAGCAGAAGCGTCGCGTCCAGGCCGACTTCCCGGGCCCCAAGTCCCTCGCCCTCGCCGAGCGGCGCAAGTCCGTGGTGGCCGCGGGCGTCGCCTCCGGCGTTCCCGTCTACGTGGCAGACGCCGACGGCGGCATCATCCATGACGTCGACGGCAACTCCTTCATCGATCTCGGCTCGGGTATCGCGGTCACCAGCGTGGGCGCGTCCGATCCCGCCGTCGTCGGTGCCGTCAAGGAAGCCGTGGAGCACTTCACCCACACCTGCTTCATGGTCACACCCTACGAAGGCTACGTGGCCGTCGCCGAGCAGCTGAACCGCCTCACCCCCGGTGACCACGAAAAGCGCACCGTCCTCTTCAACTCCGGCGCAGAAGCCGTGGAAAACGCCGTGAAGGTGGCCCGCCTCGCCACGGGGCGTGACGCCGTCGTGGCTTTCGACCACGCCTACCACGGCCGCACCAACCTCACCATGGCGCTGACCGCCAAGGCCATGCCGTACAAGACCAACTTCGGCCCGTTCGCGCCCGAGGTCTACCGCATGCCCATGAGCTACCCGTACCGCGAGGAAAACCCGGAGATCACCGGTGCCGAGGCTGCCAAGCGCGCCATCACCATGATCGAAAAGCAGATCGGCGGGGACCAGGTTGCCGCGATCATCATCGAGCCCATCCAGGGCGAGGGCGGCTTCATCGTCCCGGCTGAGGGCTTCCTGCCGGCGCTGGCTGCATGGGCCAAGGAAAAGGGCATTGTCTTCATCGCCGACGAGGTCCAGTCCGGCTTCTGCCGTACCGGCGAATGGTTTGCCGTCAACCACGAGGGCGTCATCCCGGACATCATGACCCTTGCCAAGGGCATCGCCGGCGGCATGCCGCTGTCCGCCATCACCGGCCGCGCCGACCTGCTCGACGCCGTCCACCCCGGCGGCCTGGGGGGCACCTACGGCGGCAACCCGGTAGCCTGCGCGGCTGCCCTGGCATCCATCGGTTCCATGGAGGAATACGACCTGGCCGGCCGCGCCCGCCACATTGAAGCGGTTGCCACCACGCGCCTCCGTGAACTGCAGACTGAACTTGCCGGCACCGGCACGGGCGTGATCGGCGACATCCGCGGCCGCGGCGCCATGCTGGCCATCGAACTGGTCCAGGCCGGGTCCAAGGAACCCAACCCGGAACTGACCAAGGCTGTTGCCGCCGCCTGCCTGAAGGAAGGCGTCATCATCCTCACCTGCGGCACCTACGGCAACGTGATCCGCCTGCTGCCGCCGCTGGTCATCACCGATGACCTGCTGAACGACGGCCTGGACGTCCTCGCCGCCGCCATCAAGGCCAACGCTTAACCGGAAACGACTCCCTCCGGCAACGCCAGGAAGGCGGGACCAGCATCTGCTGGTCCCGCCTTCCTTGGTTTATGGACTAGGCCGGGTGGTGGGCCGCATACTTGCGGGCCACCGAGTTTTTGCGCGCGGTCCGCAGCATGTCCACCGTGAGGACGATGAGGGCCAGCCACACCACACCGAAGCCGATCCACCGGTCAACGGTCATGGCTTCCCGGAACACCAGCAGCGCAACAATGAACTGCAGCACGGGCGCGAAGTACTGCAGGAGCCCGATGGTGGTCATGGGCAGCCGGCGGGCCGAAGCGCCGAAGAAGACCAGCGGGACGGCGGTGATGACGCCGGAGGCCAGCAGCAGCCAGAAGTGCCCGGCGCCCTGGCTGGTGAGCGTGGCGGAACCCGTGACGGCAAGGACAACCATAGTGGCCGCCGCGAAGGGTGCCAGCACCATGGTCTCCACACTGAGGCTCGTGACCGCGTCCACCCTGGGGCCCACACGTTTCTTGACGAAGCCGTAGAGGCCAAAACTGAAGGCCAGGGTCAGCGCGATCCACGGCAGCTTGCCGTAGGAGTAGGTGAGGACACCCACCGCCACAAAGCCGATCCCGACGGCGGCCCACTGGAGCGGACGCAGCTTCTCCTTGAGGACGAAGACGCCAAGGAGGACGGAAACCAGCGGGTTGATGAAGTACCCGAGCGAGGCTTCCACCGTCTGGTTGGTGGTCACTCCGTACGTGTACGTCAGCCAGTTAATGGCGATCAGGAACGCGGCCAGGGCCAGGGGGCCGAACACCGAACGGTTCCGGACCGCCGCAACCAGGGCCGGCCAGCCCCGGGTGACTGTGATCAGCAGTGCGCAGAACAGCAGGGACCACACCACGCGGTTGGCCACGATTTCGACGGCGCCTGCCGGCATGAGCACAAAGAAGTACAGCGGGAGCAGCCCCCACAGCCCGTAAGCCCCGATGCCGAAGAGGATGCCCGCCGTCGTCTCTTTGTCCACTGCCTTGGGGGCGTCGGGCTTCGCGGCACCCGCTGCTCCGCCTCCGCCGGCGCCTTTGGCTGACGGGGTGCCTGTCATGGCGGCGGCTGGCGGACTGGCGGGGGAGGATCCTTCAGGGGTGGGCACGAAACCCATAACACCAGCACCGGGACAGGTATTCCAAGCCGGCACCGCCGGAAACGCCAAATAGTCAGTAGGCTTGCTTTTATGATGTTTGCCGACCTGCCGAAAGCCGCCCCATGAGGCTCCGGCGCAGCAACGCCTCAGGCCGCGGATACCGCAGGGTGCCCGCCGGCAAGGGCTTCAGCTACCGGGACCTCGACGGCTCCACCCTGCCCCCGGGGCCCGTTAGGGACCGGCTGGAGAGTATTGGTATTCCACCGGCCTGGACGGACGTGTGGATCGCCCCGTTCGAGAACGGGCACATCCAGGCGACGGGGGTGGACGCGGTGGGCCGGCGCCAGTACATCTACCACCCCGAATGGCGGGAGCGGAAGGACCGGCTCAAGTTTGACCGTTCCCTGCAGCTTGCCGAGTCCCTTCCTTCCGCCCGCCGCCGGGTGACCATGGACCTGCGCAGCGAAGGCTTCACCCGGGAGCGCGTCCTCGCCGGGGCGTTCCGGATGCTGGACAGCGGTTCCCTGAGGGTAGGCTCCGAGCGCTACACCAACGAGAACGGCAGCCGCGGACTGGCCACCCTGCTGTGCGCCCACGTCCAGGTCCGCAAGGACCGTATCCACCTGCGGTTCCCGGCCAAGAGCGGGAAGGACTGGGAATCGGAGATCCGCGACGCCGACCTCGCTGCCCTGCTGCGCCTGCTCAAACGGCGCGGCCCCAACGCCAGGCTCCTTGCGTACAAGGAGGGCGGGCGATGGCGCCCGGTCACCAGTGCCGACATCAACGCCTACGTGAAGGAGCGGACCGGCTCCGACTTCACCGCAAAGGACTTCCGCACCCTGCGCGGCACAATAGCGGCTGCCGAGAGCCTGGCCCGGACCGGTCCCCAGCGGACTGCTGCCAAACGGAAGCGGGCCATCAGCCGGGCCATGCACGACGCCGCCGATACTCTGGGAAACACGCCCTCCATCGCCCGGAAAAGCTATGTGGACCCCCGCGTGCTGGACCACTACCACGCCGGCGAAACCATCGACCCCAAGCGTCTTCAATCGGCGGAGGCGGAGCTTCGTGCGCTGCTCTACCGCGAAGGCAACGTGGTGCCGCTGGCCAAGAGCGGCTGAGGCCTAGAATAAGGGATTGTGCGCTACCCGACTCGGCGCATCCCGATGCATCATGAAAATGGTCAGTTCAGAAGGGCTCCCGGTGTCCAACCCCAGCGAAACAGCTTCCAACCGCCCGCTCCGCGTCGCCATTGTGGGCGCAGGACCGGCAGGAGTCTATGCTGCGGACATCCTCACCAAGTCCCGCGGCGTGAAGGACGGCGACTTCGAGGTCAGCATCGACCTCTTTGAGGCGTACCCCGCACCCTACGGCCTGATCCGCTACGGCGTTGCCCCGGACCACCCCCGCATCAAGGGCATCGTCAACGCCCTGCACAAGGTCCTGGACCGCGGCGACATCCGGTTCCTGGGCAACGTGACGTACGGCCGGGACCTCACCCTGCACGATTTCCGGTCCTTTTACGATGCCGTGATTTTCTCCACGGGCGCGGTCAAGGATGCGGACCTGGCCATTCCCGGTATTGAGCTGGCAGGTTCCTTTGGCGGCGCCGACTTTGTTTCCTGGTACGACGGCCACCCCGACGTCGCCCGGGAATGGCCGCTCGAGGCCAGGGAGATCGCCGTGATCGGGAACGGCAACGTGGCCCTGGACGTGGCCCGCATGCTGGTGAAGCACCCGGAGGAGCTGCTCAGCACCGAGATCCCGGACAACGTCTACCGGGGCCTGAAAGCCTCGCCCGTCACTGACGTGCATGTGTTTGGCCGCCGCGGCCCGGCCCAGGTGAAGTTCACGCCGCTGGAGCTGCGGGAGCTCAGCCACATGAATGATGTGGACATCGTGCTATATCCGGAGGATTTCGAGTTCGACGACGCCTCGGATGAAGCCATCCGCACCAACAACCAGATCAAGACCATGGTGAACACCCTGACCAACTGGCTGGTGGAGGAGCACGCAGAATCCGAGAACCCTTCATCGCGGCGCCTGCACCTGCACTTCCTGCACAGCCCCGTGGAAGTGCTCGACGACGGTGCGGGCAAGGTGGGCGGCATCAAGTTCGAGCGCATGCAGCTTGACGGCACCGGCAACGCCAAAGGCACCGGGGAGTACATCGAGTACCCGGTCCAGGCGGTGTACCGTGCCATCGGCTACCATGGCTCGGCCCTGGATGAACTGGAGTACGACGCCAAGCGCGGGGTCATCCCCAACGAGGGCGGCCGGGTCCTGGACGCCGAGGGCAACCCGGTTCCGGGCATTTATGCCACCGGCTGGATCAAGCGTGGACCTGTCGGCCTGATCGGCCATACCAAGGGCGATGCGCTGGAAACCATCGGCTTTCTCCTCGAAGACCGGCTTACGCTGCCCCCGGCCCAAAACCCGGACCCGCAGGCAATCATCGACCTGCTGGAAGAGCGCGGCATTGAATACACCACCTGGGAAGGGTGGAACCGGCTTGACGCCCATGAGGCCGGCCTGGGTGCTGCCTGGACCGGACCCGAGGGCCTGGACCACGTGGTCCGGGAACGGATCAAGGTGGTTCCGCGCGAGGACATGATCCGGATTTCCCGCGGCTAAGGGTTTCCCAGGGGGACAGGGGCGCTACGGCCCCGTGCAGGGTTAGAATGGCGGCCACCCCTTGGCCGGCATGGAGATGCCGTGCCTACAGGCAGCACAGGAGTTCAATGAGGAACCTGATCCAGCCGGAACCGCTGCAGGCCAGCGCCCTGGCCGCCCATGAACAGCTCGACGGCGGCGCCCTTCCGGATGCCCCCAACGGCCTGCGCAACCTGATCCGCGAGTCCTGGCAGCGTTCGGTCAGCTTAAAGGCGAATCCGGACAACCCTGCCGCACCGCTCGCACTGGACCGGGATGAGCTGGAGGACTACCGCAGCCAGCACCCCCTGGCCGCCATCATGCCCGTGATCAACAAACTCCTGGTCCAGCCCAGCCACGACAGCGGGCTGCTGGTGGCAGTCGGCGACGAAGTGGGCCGTCTGCTCTGGGTGGAGGGCGACCCCGCATTGCAGCGCCGGGCCGAGGGAATGATGTTCGTCCCCGGCGCCGACTGGTCCGAGGCCACGGTGGGCACCAGCGCTCCGGGAACGGCCCTTGCCCTGGGCCGCGGCATCCAGATTGCCGGTGCCGAGCACTACCAGCGCGCCGTGCATGCGTGGAGCTGCACCGCCGTACCCTTCCACGACCCCGATTCCGGTGCGGTCCTCGGCGTCGTGGACATCACCGGCACCGCCACGGCCGTGGCCCCGCACACCCTGTCCCTCGTGGAGGCAACCGTAGCGGCAGCCCAGGCGCAGCTGCGTGTCGAGCGGCTCCAGCTGGCCGCAGGGCTCGCCGCCAGGCCGGTACGACGGCGGGCCGCGTCTTCCGCTGCCCGCGCACCTGGCACGGGGACCAAGGAAGGCAGCCTCTACCGGAACAGCCTGCAGCTGCTGGGCCGCGACCAGGCCCTGCTCAGTCTGGAAGGCAAAACCGTTGCACTGTCCGCCCGGCACAGCGAAATCCTTGCGCTGCTCAGCACCCACCCCGACGGGCTCACTGCCGAAGAGCTGACCGTCCTGCTGTATCCCGGGGAAGGCTCCGCCATCACGCTCCGGGCGGAAATGGTGCGCCTGCGCAAAGTCCTCCAGCAGCTCAATCCGGATGCCGTCCCGGGATCGCGGCCCTACCGCCTGCCCGTGGACGTGGTGCCGGACAGCGGCCAGGTGCTGAGCTGCCTGCAGCGCGGCGCGCACCGCATCGCCCTGGAAATCTACCGCGGCGCGGTCCTGCCGCGGTCCGAGGCGCCCGGCATCGTGGAGCTGCGTGACAGGGTCTCGTCGCTGCTGCGCGAGGCAGTCCTGACCGACGGCAGCGCCGAGTCGCTCCTCCGGTACGCCGAGCTGCCCGAGGCAAGGGACGACGTCGGGGTCCGCCGTGCCGCCCTCCGCCTCCTTCCTGCGCGCTCACCCAAGCGGGCCGCCGTCGTCGCTGACCTGGAACGGCTGGAAGCCGAACTCCGCGCCTAGCACCGGACTTAGTTGCAACCTCGCTGCAACCTGTCCACTCCTACGCTTGCTCCAACGGCGAAAGCCTGGACTGCACAGCAAAGGAGCTAGCAATGACTGTTTACGCACAGCCCGGAACCGAGGGCTCGAAGGTTACCTTCAAGGACCGCTACGAGAACTGGATCGGCGGCGAGTGGGTGGCCCCCGTGAAGGGCCAGTACTTCGAAAACATCACCCCCGTCACCGGCAAGGCCTTCTGCGAGGTAGCCCGCGGCACGGCAGAGGACATCGACCTGGCGCTGGACGCCGCCCACAAGGCAGCTCCGTCCTGGGGCAAGACGTCCGTCGCTGAACGTGCCGCCATCCTGAACAAAATCGCCGACCGCATCGACGAGAACCTGGAAATGCTCGCCGTCGCTGAAACCTGGGACAACGGCAAGCCCATCCGGGAAACCCTCAACGCGGACCTCCCGCTCGCCGCGGACCACTTCCGCTACTTCGCCTCCGCCGTCCGCGCCCAGGAAGGCCGGCTCTCCCAGCTCGACGACGACACCACCGCCTACCACTACCACGAGCCGCTCGGCGTCGTGGGCCAGATCATCCCCTGGAACTTCCCCATCCTGATGGCCGTCTGGAAGCTCGCACCGGCGCTCGCCGCCGGCAACGCCGTGGTCCTCAAGCCGGCCGAGCAGACGCCGTCGTCCATCCTGGTGCTCATCGAACTCATCGGCGACCTCCTCCCGGCCGGCGTCCTCAACATTGTCAATGGGTTCGGCGTCGAGGCCGGCAAGCCGCTGGCGTCCAGCCCCCGCATCCGGAAGATCGCTTTCACGGGCGAGACCACCACCGGCCGCCTGATCAGCCAGTACGCCAGCCAGAACCTCATCCCCGTCACCCTGGAACTGGGCGGCAAGAGTCCCAACATCTTCTTCAACGATGTCGCAGCAGACACCTCCGACGCGTTCTACGACAAAGCACAGGAGGGCTTCGCGCTGTTCGCCTTCAACCAGGGTGAGGTCTGCACCTGCCCGTCCCGCGCCCTGGTGCAGGAAGACATCTACGACTCCTTCATGGCCGACGCCGTGGCCCGCGTAGCGAAAATGGTCCAGGGAAACCCGCTGGACACGGAAACCCAAGTGGGCGCCCAGGCCTCCAACGACCAGCTCGAGAAGATCCTGTCCTACATCGACATCGGAAAGCAGGAAGGCGCCAAGGTCCTCATCGGCGGCGGACGGGCCGAGCTGCCCGGCGACCTGGCCGGCGGCTACTACGTCCAGCCCACCGTTTTCGAGGGCCACAACAAGATGCGGATCTTCCAGGAGGAAATCTTCGGCCCGGTGGTGTCGGTGACAAAGTTCAGCGACTACAACGACGCCATGGGCATCGCCAACGACACCCTGTACGGCCTGGGCGCCGGCGTCTGGTCCCGCAACGGCAACATCGCGTACCGCGCCGGGCGCGAAATTCAGGCAGGCCGCGTCTGGGTCAACAACTACCACGCCTACCCGGCGGGTGCCGCGTTCGGCGGCTACAAGTCCTCAGGCATCGGGCGGGAAAACCACTCGATGATGCTGGACCACTACCAGCAGACCAAGAACCTGCTGGTCAGCTACAACGAAAACAAGCTGGGCTTCTTCTAAGCCTTCGCACTCCATCGCTACAACGACGCAAGGATTTTCGCCAATGACGACGACAATGCAAGCAGCAGTAGTAAACAGTTTCGGCACGGAGCTCCAGGTCCAGGACCTCCCCATCCCAACTCCCGGCCCGGGGGAAGCCCTGGTCAAGGTGTTCACCACCGGCGTTTGCCACACCGACCTCCATGCCGCCGAGGGCGATTGGCCGGTCAAACCCTCACCGCCCTTTGTTCCCGGCCACGAGGGCGTGGGCGAAGTGGTGGCACTCGGCGAGGGCGTCACAGACCTCGCGGTGGGCGACCTGGTGGGCAACGCGTGGCTTTGGTCCGCCTGCGGCGGCTGCCAGTACTGCCGCACGGGCTGGGAAACCCTGTGCGAGGTCCAGAAGAACGGCGGCTACAGCGTGGACGGGTCCTTCGGCGAGTACATGCTCGTCGATACCCGCTTTGCCGCCCGCATTCCGGCGGGATCCGACCCCGTCGAGGTGGCGCCGGTGCTCTGTGCCGGCGTCTCCGTCTACAAGGGCCTGAAGATGACCGAAGCCAAGCCGGGCCAGTGGGTCACCATCTCGGGTATCGGCGGGCTGGGGCACATTGCCGTGCAGTACGCCGTGGCCATGGGGCTGAGGGTCGCGGCCGTGGACATTGCCGACGACAAGCTCGCCCTGGCCAAGGCGCACGGTGCGGAACTGACCGTCAACGCCCTGCACGAAGACCCTGTGGAAGTGATCGAGCGCGAAACCGGAGGTTGCCATGGAGTCCTGGTCACCGCAGTGCACCCGTCAGCTTTCGGACAGGCCATCGGCATGGCCCGCCGCGGCGGGACGATTGTGTTCAATGGGCTGCCGCCGGGCGACTTTCCGGCGCCCATCTTCGAGATTGTGCTCAAGGGCTTGACCGTCCGCGGCTCGATCGTGGGCACGCGCCAGGACCTGGAGGAGGCGCTGGACTTCTACGCCCAGGGAAAAATTCACCCCACGGTATCCGTGCGGGAGCTTTCGGAGGTCAACGCCGTGTTCGACGAGATGAAGCACGCCAAGATCGACGGCCGCGTGGTCCTGAGGTTCTGATGGCCCTGGACAGCCTCGATGCTGCAGTGACGCTGCCCGGGGAGGACTTTTCCCGGGTGGCGCTCACGCCGCCGGCCGTGGAGCTGCTGCGCTCGCTGTGGCTCCGGCACGGACCGCTGATGTTCCACCAATCCGGCGGCTGCTGCGACGGATCCTCGCCCATGTGCTATCCGGCAGGCGACTTCATGACCGGCGATTCGGACATCCTCCTGGGGCTGTTCGATCTCTCCGATGGGTTGGAACCGCAGCCGCTGGAGTTCTGGATGTCGCGGGAGCAGTTCAACTATTGGAGCCACACCCACCTGACCGTTGACGTGGTTCCCGGGCGCGGGAGCGGTTTTTCGGTGGAAGCGCCGGAGGGCAAACGATTCCTGATCCGGTCAACCCTGATGGACTGGACGGCCTAACCGTTCGGTCGAGTAGTCCTTGAGGCCCTCCATTCGGAGGGCCTCAAGCGCTTGATGCAGAATAAAGTTTGGCAGAAGGACTGTCTCACCATTCGGAACAATTGTGGCCGTCCAATGGATGGACACTACCGTGGATAGGTCCGTTTCCTTCACAAATCAGGATTGTGATCCCTAATGAACCTTCTCCGGACCAAATCCATCGAGCAGTCGATTGCCGACGCCGATGAACCCGGACGCAAGCTCAAGCGCTCCCTCAGCACCTGGGACCTCATGATCATGGGCGTCGCCGTTGCTGTCGGCGCCGGCATCTTTTCCGTGGGTGCCAAGGCTGCCGCCAACTTCTCCGGCCCCGCCGTGACCCTGTCCTTCGCCATCGCCGCCATCACCTGCGCCCTGGCCATCATGTGCTACGCCGAGTTCGCCACCGCCATCCCGGTGGCCGGCTCCGCCTACGTCTTCACGTACGCCACCATGGGTGAGCTCCTCGCCTGGATCATCGGCTGGAACCTGATCCTGGAGCTCTTCACCGCCGCGGCCGTCATCGCCAAGTACTGGGGCATCTACCTCAGCAAGGTGTTCGCGCTGATGGGCGCCGACATTCCGCCAGCTATCTCGCTGGGCGGCGTTGACCTCTATTGGGGCGCGTTCCTGATTGTTGCCGTCTTCACCGTGCTGCTGGTGCTCGGCACCAAGCTGTCCGCCCGGGTAGGCAACATCTTCACCCTGATCAAGATCGGCGTCGTCCTCTTCGTGATCGTGGTGGGCTTCACCTACGTCAAGTTCGAAAACTACGCGCCGTTCATCCCCGCAGCCGAGCCCACCGGCGGCACCGGCGCCGCCGACGTCCTGAAGCAGTCCTTCTTCGGCTTCCTCACGGGCGCAGCCCCCGCCCAGTACGGCACCCTGGGCATCTTCGCAGGTGCCGCGCTGGTGTTCTTCGCCTTCATCGGCTTCGACGTGGTGGCCACCTCCGCGGAGGAAGTGAAGAACCCGCAGAAGACCCTTCCGCGCGGCATCTTCGGCGGCCTCGCCCTGGTCACCCTGCTGTACATCCTGGTTTCGCTGGCCCTCACCGGCATGGTGTCCTACACCCAGCTGGCCGAGGCTGAGAACCCGACACTCACCACGGCCTTCGAAGCCGTTGGTGACACGTCCGCCGCGAAGATTATCGCGTTCGGCTCCCTGGTGGGCCTGACCACCGTGATCATGGTCCTGCTGATGGGCCTGTCCCGCGTGGTCCTGGCCATGAGCCGCGACGGCCTCCTGCCCCGGGCACTGTCCAGGACCAGCGAGAAGCGTTCGACGCCGGTCCGCCTCCAGATCATCTGCGGCGCCGCGGTTGCCCTGGTGGCAGGCCTGACCAACGTGGACCTGCTTGAGGAAATGATCAACATCGGCACGCTGTCCGCCTTCGTTGTGGTCAGCCTGGGCATCCTGGTGCTGCGCAAGAAGCGCCCGGACCTGAAGCCCGCCTTCCGCGTCCCGTTCGGCAAGGTTTTGCCGGTTGTGTCCGCCCTGCTGTGCCTGTACCTGATGACCAACCTGGCTGTGGAGACCTGGATCTTCTTTGCCATCTGGCTGATCATCGGCCTGGCGATCTACTTCGCCTACGGCCAGCGCCACTCGCGCTTGAACGAGCGCTTCAGCGCTGCCAGCACCGCGGTCAACGGCCCTGCTGCGGGTGGTTCAGCCGCTGCCGCCTCCGAGCGCGACGACGAGGACGAGTTCACCCGCGCCTGACCGTCCCGCTCCGGCCGCTGACGTGTTGCCCGGCATCGAAACCGCCCGCTGGTCCTCGGACCGGCGGGCGGTTTCGACGTTCCTGGTACTGCATGTCATGGCCGGCGATCCGATTTTGGGGTTCTATTGAACCAGAGGCCTCCCGGCCGCGGGGGCTGGTCACAGGGAAGGCAGGCAGCATGCAGTTGTCCACTGAAGAGATAGCCCTCGCATTTTCGAGCCACAGATTTGAGGTGGCCTTCCCGTACCTCCTCGACGACGTCGTATGGGAAGTGGTGGGAGGTGAGGATCTAACCGGCAAAAAGGCCGTTACGGAAGCATGTACTGCCCTTGGCGAAGAACTTACGGACGTTGAGACCACCTTCGACCGGCTCCGGGCAGTTGTTGCCGCCGAATGTGTGGTTATCGACAGCATCGCCCGGTACCTCGCCCCGGACGGCAGCCTCAGTACAGTGGCGTCCTGCGATATCTACGACTTCTCCGAAGGACTGATCACCCGGATACGCTCCTACAACGTGGAGCAGCAGCCGGTGTAGGGCGCGCGAAGCACCGTTGGGTTATCCCTAGGATGGATTCATGGCACGACCCACCCGACCCGAACGAAAAGCCGAGCTGTTGGGCGCCATCCTGGACTACCTGATGGATAAAACGCTGGCGGAGCTGACGTTCCGCAGCCTTGCGGAGGGGCTGGGCATGAGCGCCTACGTGCTGGTGTACCACTTCGGCAGCCGCGACCAGCTGATCAATGACATTGTGGTCTCGATCGAATCCCGGCTGGACCGCATGCGAAACACCGATGTCCGCGACATCGACCGCGCCGCCTGGCGGGAGTTCCTGCTGGATTCCTGGCAGTGGACCATGGCCCAGCGGAACCGGCACCTGACGCGGCTGGAATTCGAGGCCACTGCCCAGGACATCGTCGCCGCCGAGCCGCGCGGAACGTCCCAGGAGCATTTCCGGATGCTTCACCACAAGACCCGCGACTGGCTGATGGTTCAGGGGATCCCGGAAGCATATGCCGACACCGATGCGCGGCTCTTCACCTCCACCTTCTACGGGCTGCAGTTCGACTTTGTAGTCATGAACGAACCGGAGGCGGCCACCAAAGCCTTCGAACTGATGCTGACCGTATTCTTCAACAACCTCGAAACCCGCCTGGCCGCCGTCCAGGACGCCTGAATACCAGGCAGCCCGTTCCGGCCTGCTGCCGGCCGTATCACGGGGCTGCATGCCGGGTGACCCAGTCCACCAGCGGGCGCAGTTGCTCCCAGAGCTTGGCGATTTCCGGGACAGCGGCGGGGCTGTCCAGCCATTCAGGCTGGCCCAGATCAACGCTTGCCGCCAGCGACTTGTGTTTGAGGAGTTCGGCCCGAGGATGGTCACGGGCGTAACCGCGCGGCACGGTCTTGAGCTTCTCGCCCTCCACAGCAAACCCTGCGGCAGCCACCGCATCCACGATGTGCCGCAGCGACTCCCCGGTGCCCGAGGCATCAACTGAATTCCGGTACCTTGCCAGCTGTGCCGGCGAATGGGAGTGGTAGCCTCCGCCCACCAGCAGGCCCTCCGCGCTGACCTGAAGGTAGTACCCCACGCCCTCCTGGCCGGAGGCAAACGCACCCTGAGCGGTCTTGTAGGGGGATTTGTCGAATGAAAAGCGGATATCCCTGTTGGGGCGGAAAATTCTTCCTGGCCCGAACCGGGGTTCGAGCTCTTCGAGGAGCGACATAAGTGGATCCCGGACCAGTGACTGGTAGCTGTCCTTGTGCTCCAGCCACCACTCCCGGTTGTTGTTGTCCTGCAGCTCGGCATAGAACACGAAAGCACCGGCGGGTATGCCCTGGAAAGTTGTCATACAGCGATCCTAGGGAGAGCGCTTCGCGGCGGCTACGGCGTAGTCGGCTATGTGGAAAGCGCAAAAAACCACCCCGCCACGGCAGCCGTGGCGGGGTGGTTTCAGATGCGAACCCGGGCGGAATCAGCCGATCTTGTTGGCTGCCTCAGCGTCGGAGAGGGGTGCTGCGCCGAGGTTGGCGCGGAGTTTGGCGCCGAGTTCGGCGTCAACGTTGGTCCAGTACTGGATGGCGCGTTCCTTGATGTCGGAGCGCTTGACGCCGCCCACGGCGCCGGTGATGGTGTCCAGGAAGCGGGCCTTGGCGGCGTCGTCGTAGACCTCGCGGTACAGCGCGCCGGCCTGGACGAAGTCGCTGTCCTCGGCGTGCAGGGAGTGCGCGGCGAGGGTCAGTTCCCCGTCGTTCTCCCAGCCGCCGGCCGGGTTCTGCGGCTCAAGGGCAGCCGGGCCGCCGAAGGTGTTCGGGGCGTAGACCGGAACCGAGGGGGCGTTGAACAGGTAACGTCCGGCGCCGTCCTGGCTGTAGTTGTTGACCTGGTTCTTCGGCTGGTTCACCGGGATCTGGGCGTGGTTGGTGCCCACGCGGTAACGGTGCGCATCGGCGTAGGAGAAGATGCGGGCCTGGAGCATCTTGTCCGGGGACGCGGCGATGCCGGGCACGAAGTTCGACGGCGCGAACGTGGCCTGTTCGATCTGCGCGAAGTAGTTCTCCGGGTTCCGGTTCAGCTCCATGGTGCCCACCTTGATCAGCGGGTAGTCAGCGTGCGGCCACACCTTGGTGAGGTCGAACGGGTTGAAGCGGTAGGTCTTGGCGTCCTCGTAGGGCATGACCTGGACGTGCAGGTCCCAGGACGGGAAGTTGCCGGCTTCGATGTTTTCGGACAGGTCGCGGATGTAGAAGTCCGCGTCCGAGCCGGCCAGGGCCTCGGCCTGTTCGCCGGTCATGGAGTTCACGCCCTGGTTGGACTTGAAGTGGTACTTGACCCAAAAGCGTTCGCCTGCGGCGTTGATCCACTGGTAGGTGTGTGAGCCGTAGCCCTGCATTTCACGCCAGGAGGCGGGCAGGCCGCGGTCACCCATCAGCCAGGTGACCTGGTGGGCGGACTCGGGGGACAGGGTCCAGAAATCCCACTGCATGTCGGCGTCGCGCAGGTGGGTGCCCGGGAGGCGCTTCTGGGAGTGGATGAAGTCCGGGAACTTGATGCCGTCGCGGATGAAGAAGACGGGGGTGTTGTTGCCCACGAGGTCGTAGTTGCCCTCGGAGGTGTAGAACTTCACGGCGAAACCGCGGGGATCGCGCCAGGTGTCCGGGGAGCCGTTCTCACCGGCGACGGAGGAGAAGCGGATGAGCATTTCGGTCTCGACGCCGGGCTGCAGGAAGGCCGCCTTGGTGTAGGCCGAGATGTCCTCGGTGGTCTTGAACGTGCCGAATGCGCCGCCGCCCTTGGCGTGCACTACGCGCTCCGGAACCCGCTCGCGGTTGAACTGGGCGAGCTTTTCCACCAGGTAGTGGTCGGTCAGGATGATGGCACCGTCGGCACCAACTGACTTCGAGTGCGCGTCGGACGTGACGGGGGCACCTGACTGGGTTGTTGAAATGGCAGTCATTGTTCTCCTATTTCTCTATTTCTTGCGAGGGACGATTGGAAGGAAGTTGTTGGGACTGCTGGCAGTCCTGGCAGATGCCCTGGTACATGACATCGGCGATCTGGATGGTCATCGGCTTGGCGTTCTCATCCCAGTGGGGCGTGAGGCAGGGGGCATGGCCCACCGCGCAATCCACGTCCTCCACCCGGCCGCAGCTGATGCAGATGGCGTGGTGGTGGTTGTCACCCACGCGGGTTTCGTACAGGGCCGGGGAGTGCGGCGGCTCGAACCTGCGCAGCATATGCAGGTCCGTCAGGTCGCCCAGCACCACGTACACGGACTGGGCCGTCAGCTCGGGCAGCTCGGCGCGCGCCGCAGCAAGAATGCTTTCCGCGGGGGAGTGGGGGTGGCGTTCGACGGCGGCCAGCACGGCGAGCCGCTGCTTGGTCACCCGGCGGCCGTGAGCGCGCAGGGCACCAGCCCAGTCCTCGTGGCCGCCTGTGTGCTCCGTCATGGCTCCATTGAAACACTTATTATGAATATCTCACAATAAGGGTTGGCTAACCTCGGAACGCCCAACCCAAAACCGCCCATGATGGAACCGTGTTGCACCTAAAGCCGTTCCCCTTGTGAGCAAAGGAGGAGACGTGCACAAGCACTACAACGGGCTGAAGACAGCGGCGCTGTTCGGCGTTCTGTGGGCGGTCCTGCTGGGCCTGGGCGCCTTGATAGGTGCAGGCACGCGCAGCTCCGCGCCCATCTGGATCATGGCGCTGGTGGGCGTGGCAACCACCGCCTACGGCTACTGGAACAGTGACAAGATCGCCATCCGGTCCATGCAGGCCTATCCCGTCACGCAAGCTCAGGCCCCGCAGCTGTACCAGATGGTCCGGGAGCTGTCGGTCCGCGCCAACCAGCCCATGCCGCGGATCTACCTTTCACCCACCATGAATCCGAACGCCTTCGCCACAGGACGCAATCCCAACAACGCCGCTGTCTGCTGTACGGAGGGGATCCTGCAGCTCCTGAATGCGCGGGAGCTGCGCGGCGTGCTGGGCCATGAGCTCATGCACGTCTACAACCGGGACATCCTCACCTCGTCGGTGGCGGCCGCCGTCGCCGGCGTCATCACCTCGGTGGGCCAGATGCTGCTGTTCTTCGGCGGCGACCGGCGCAACTCCAACCCGCTCGCCATGCTGGCCATGGCACTGCTGGCACCCTTCGCGGCGTCCCTGGTCCAGATGGCGATTTCCCGGACCAGGGAGTACGACGCCGACGAGGACGGCTCGCAGCTGACCGGCGATCCGCTGGCGCTTGCCTCAGCCCTGGCCAAGATCGAGCGCGGCGTGGGTATCGCGCCGCTGCCGCAGGACCAGCGGCTGGTCAACGCGTCCCACCTGATGATCGCCAACCCGTTCCGCGGCGGCGCGATGAACAAGCTGTTCGCCACGCATCCGCCCATGCGGGACAGGATCGCCCGCCTGGAGCGCATGGCCGGCGGGCCGCTGCGGTAGCCGCGTGCCGCCGTCGTGCCCTGACCTCCAGTGAGGCCCGGCGTGGGGCGGAAACTCTTTTTATTCGACACGCAAAGAGGCTGGCGCAGCCCATATTCCGGGTGCGCCAGCCTCTTTGTGCAGCGGCAGGTTTTTTGCGCGTCGAAGGACGACGGCGCCGTGCCGTTAGCTGCGGAAGTTCACGAACTGCAGGTCGGCTTCCTCGAAGTCCTTCAGCAGTGCCATGGTGGCCTGCAGGTCATCGCGGGACTTGGACGTCACCCGCAGCTCGTCGCCCTGGATCTGGGACTTGACGGACTTTGGGGCCTCGTCGCGGATGAGCTTGTTGATCTTCTTGGCCAGGTCCTGGGCGATGCCCTCCTTGATGGAGGCTTCCAGCCGGAATTCCTTGCCCGAGGCGTAGGGCTCCCCGGTGTCCAGGGACTTCAGCGAGATGCCCCGGCGGATCAGCTTGGACTGCAGGACGTCCAGGACGGCCAGGACGCGTTCCTCGGAGTTGGCCTTCATCAGGATCTTTTCGCCGCTGAAGTCCACCTCGGCGCCTACGCCCTTGAAGTCGTAGCGCTGCGCCAGTTCCTTCTGGGCCTGGTTCAGTGCATTGGCCACTTCCTGCTTGTCTACTTTGCTTACGACGTCGAACGTTGACTCGCCTGCCATGACTCTCCTTCGCTGGTGGAGCCCTGTGCGCGGACAGGGCATGGATCACTGCGTTCAAGCCTAATACGGATGCCCCGCCCGGTGGAGTGGAGGAATTCACAGTTCCCTCTCAGCGGACGCACGGAGGGAACGAAGGAGTGCTGGGGAGAGTTGTACGTGTTGGATTGTTGCTCGAAGGGAACGCCATGCACCGTAAAGCCGTCAGTTATGTCTCCAAAACCACCACCGCTGCGGCGGGGGCGGTTGCAACGGCGGCAACATCGGTGGCCGCAGCCGCAGTGGCTGCCTCCATCATTTTCAGCCCCGTGGCGGACGCGTCCTCCCGCCTGGAAGGTGTGCACGCAGACCTGCTCCGGGCCGTCCAGTTGAACCAGATCACCGAGGAGCAGGCCCTTCGGTTCGAGGCGAAGCTGGCCGGGAGGATCCTGGGCGAGGCCTGACGGACCAAATTTCCGCGTGATTCCGGTAATTTTGCTGCCGCGCGGGACTCGATTCGATTCTTCGGCGGAAGTTCTGTAAAGTTGTCTTGCCCGCGGTTACTGGAAGCGGAACGGCCCGGAAACGGCGTTCCAAAGACTGCAGCCGAGGGTAGCTTCTTGTGAAGTTCGGCAGATTACCCGAGCGGCCAAAGGGGGCTGACTGTAAATCAGCTGGCAACGCCTACGGGGGTTCGAATCCCTCATCTGCCACCCAAGGAAAGCCTCCGGAACCTGATGGTTCCGGAGGCTTTTTCGTGTGCGGGCGTTGATCGCGCCCGTGCCGCCCCGCTTCTTGGGCCACCTCCGGCTGCGCGGTCCGCCGGCAGTCAGTTTTCCCCGCATGATGGTCTATTCCCCGCGGCGTTCCAGGGGAAGTAGTCCATTAGGCGGGGAGAATTCTCAGGGGGACATGGGCGCCGAAATCGCCGTCGACACCGTACCGGCCCGGGCGTAGTCTGGCAGTTATCGGCGCACGCGCCCCGATGCCCTGCGTCGATACATCCATCGATAAAGGAGGATTCAATGAGTGCTGTACGTGAATTCATGACCACGGATGCACGATGTATTAAGGAAAACCAGTCACTGGTGGATGCAGCCCGGATGATGATGGACCTGGACTGCGGATCACTGCCGATCTGTGGTGATGACGGCAAGTTGAAGGGCATGATCACCGACCGCGACATTGTTCTCAAGTGCGTTGCCGCCGGCCGCGATCCCGGCCAGATGATGGCCCGGGACCTCGCCGCCGGGCGCCCGCACTGGATTGATGCCGACGCCAACGTGGACGCTGCCATCGAGATGATGGAAAAGCACCAGGTCCGGCGGCTCCCCGTGATCGCCGACCACAAGCTGGTAGGCATCATCAGCCAGGGTGACATCGCACGCAACTACTCGGAGCAGCGTGTGGGCGAACTGGTGGAGCATATTTCAGAACGCCATCGGGTGTAGCGCCACAAAAGAAGCACAACCACGTGGCCTTGTCCGCGGATCCCGTCCTACCAGGTTCGGACCCGCGGACAAGCTTTAACACCCCGCAAGCAGGCGGGGAATCAGTTCAGCGCAATCAGGAGCATCTGGCTGGTGCCCGGAATGCAGGTCTGCAAAATCGCGCGGGGGAACCCGCCGAATACGTTGAGTACGTCGTTGGTGGTGCCCGGGTTGGGAACCTGCCCGCGGGCCGTTGCCGTGTAGGTGCCGTAGCCGGGGATGCTCACCGTTTCCCCTACCCCGATTCCGGAGAACCGTGCCCAGCCGCCGCAGAAATCATGCTCGGTGATGAACAGCGAATACCCGTCGCCCGGGGTGTAGTGGATCGGGCCGATGCAGGCGTCCACCATTTCCTGCCCGCCGGCGCCCGCAACATAAATGGTGCGCACGGCGGGAGCAGCCGGAACAAAGGCGGGTGCCGGGGCGGGCGCCGGCGACGGAGCCGCGGCCTGGGCCGGCGCGGACACCGGTGCAGCTGCCGGCGCGGGCGCTGCCACTGCCGGTCCGGTCAGCACAAGGGTCTGGCCAGGCACGATCACGCTGTAGGGGCTGAGGCCGTTGGCGGCGAGCATGGCGTTCATGTCCACGCCGTGCCTGCCCGCGATGGCGCCGACAGTGTCGCCGGGAACCACGGTGTAGAGGTTCGGGTCGCCGGCCGGTGCCGGTTCAGGGGCGGGGGCCGGCGGAGCCGGTGCGGGTTCCACGGGTGCCGGTTCCGGGGCGGCAGGGGCAACTGCGGCCGGAGCTTCTGCTGCCGGGACGGCGGCAGGTTCCTGCCCGGGAGCCGTACCGCCGCCGGCCTCGACGGCGGTGCCGTTTCCGGCAGGTGCCGCGGCGCCGGCAACCTCGCCCGCCGCCGTCGCGCCCTGGCTGACGGAGCCCTGGTTCAGGGAGGCCGGCGGCGCTGCCAAGGCTCCCACGCCTACCGCTGCTACGACAGCGGCGGTGGCCATTCCGGCCCACAGCCTGTTGCTGATGGCCGGCCGGCCCGTGGTCAGGTCGGTACGGGGTTCGTCAGTGGCGAAGCTTCTGCTCTCGGCTTCAGGTGTAGTGAGGTAAGGCTCGTTCATGGGTGGCCCATCCGGGGTCGGTCCGGCCGGGCGCGGAAGCAGGCCGGCAGGACGGAGCGAGATGCAGCGTGCCGGCAGCCCGGACAAATGCCGGGGCCGCGCAGGCAGCGCGGGATGGAGGCATCCGCATCCCCAGAAAATACGGAGGCTCCGCGAGGAAGCGGAACCTCCGGAAGCCAACCCGGGGGACCCGCCAGTGCGTGTTCGGTCCTAGGAATCCCGAGTCTAGGAAGCGGGCATGGGGCACGGCACCAGTAGGAATTACCCGAATTTTTTAGGCCGGTACTTGGTGGCGCCGCAGCTGCTACTCACGCACGCAGGGACCAGATACCTGTCCACGGAAGCCGGTCCGGCAAGGAAGCGTCCTACAGCGCGCGCTGTTCCTTGAGCTCTGCAATTTCGCGGCGAAGCGAGGTAATTTCGGCCACGAGATCTGCCACTTCCTCCCGGATCGGTTCCTCCATGGCGTCGGCGGTGGTTTCGGCTGTGTCCTCCACCCTTTGGACCAGCCAGGACGCGATGGATGCCGTAACCACGCCCAGGACGGCGATGCCGCTCATCATGAGCGCGGCGGCGACCATCCGGCCGATGGGTGTCACCGGATACATATCGCCGTAGCCAACAGTGGTGATGGTGGTCATGGCCCACCACAGCGCATCACCGAAAGTGACAATCTTCGCGTCCGGCGCATACTGCTCCACGTCCAGGACGGCGAGTGCGCCCACGAACACCAGCATCGCCGCGGAACCCGCCACATAGGTGACCACGCGGCCCCGGAGCGTATCGCCCAGTGTCCGGTGCAGCACGGACAGCAGCGTCACCAGCCGCAGGAGCCGCAGCGGGCGGAGCAGCGGCAGGGCCACGATGAGCAGTTCGTGCAGGTTGCGGATGAACCAGTCCCAGCGGTCGGTGGAAAGCCAAAGGTTGGCTGCGTAGTCCACGGCAAAGATGCCCCACGTCACCCACATCACGCCCTCAAGCCACAGCGACGCGCTGCCTTCGACGCGGCCGATCACCTGCCACGCATAGGCACCCAGGAAGACGAGCGCAGTGACCGTGAGCGGCCAGTCCGCCAGGTCCCGGTAGCGTTGTTGCGTCATGCAGGAAATCCTACGCGGGCGGACCCGCCGCCTGCCGGCCGATGTTACCGGCGGGTAGCATTGGGGGATGCACCTGCTCCTGAGAACCCTTTTGATGCTGTTCCGTTCGGCCCGGCGGCAGCCGCTGACCGTCTGGGACAGCTCATCGCTTCCCTTGCGCGTCCTGCCAACGGACATTGACATCGCCCTGCACGTCAACAACGGCATGTACCTGTCACTGATGGACCTGGGCCGTTTCGACCTTATGGTGCGCAGCGGGGTGTGGAAGCGGATGCGCCGGCGCGGCTGGGGACCGGTGGTGTCGGCCGAAACCATCGCCTTCCGTAAGTCACTGCAGCTGTGGCAGCAATACACCATTGAGACCCGCATCATCGGGCTGGACGCGAAAGCCATCTACTTCGAACAGCGGATGGTGTCCGACGGCGAGATTTACGCGCGTGCCTACATCGCCACCCGCCTGGTCACCAAGGTGGGGCCGGTCAGCCAGGAGGCCATCCTTCAGGAGTTCGGCGAGCCCCCTATGGATCTGGTGCTGCCGGAATGGATCCACGAGTGGCGGGCTGCGAGTGCTTTGCCGGGCAGCCGGACGCCGGCGCCGCACGCCTGGGGGAGCAACGCCTGACGGGTTGCTACGCCCCCACGTCCCGCCGTTCAAGCGCGACGGCGGCCAGCGCCACGAGGGCGGCAGAAAGGCTCCAGAGCCACCCGGCTGCCGCCCAGTCGGCACCGTTTGCCACCGGTGAGTTCCCGTAGGCCCAGTGGTATGGGTTGAGATTCAGCAGCCACTCCACGTCCTTGCTCTGCCGCCCCACGGCATTGAAGACATATCCCAGCACACCGACGGCAGCCCCGGCGGCCAGTCCATAGGTCCTTCGGCCGGTCACGGCGCCCGCGCAAAGGGCGGCGGTGCCGCTGAGCAGGGCCAGGCCGGCGAAGAGGACCGTGGCGCCCAACAGGTTTCCTGGCTCTATGCCCAGCCCGGACGGTCCGTTCAGGAGCAGCACCAGGACAAAGACCAGGGCGGCAAGGAGCACCACCCTCAGCAACAGTGCCAGCCCACGTTCCAGGACCACCTGGACCCGTTTCACCCCGTGAGCGAGGGTCAGTTCCAGCTGGCCGGACTCCTCATCCGCGCCCACGGCGGCCGCGCCCCACGCCACGGACGCGATGGTCATCAGCAGGAATCCCAGCAGCCCGAACAGTGTGGCCTGGGTGTAGCCGGGGCCGGTGGCGATCTGGTCGTAGTTGAGGGCCTTTGTCATCTCAGCCGGAAGGGCATCAACCATGTCCTGCATCTCGGCGCTGCCGCCGATGGACGGGTACAACGGCAGGTAAAGGAGGGCGGCAGCTGCCAGTCCGGCCGCCCAGCCGAGGGTGGAGCGCCACGTGTCGAAGAAGGCCCTCCGGAACAGGGGCAGGATGGTTGTTGTCACCGGGCATCCTCCCTCGGTCCGGAGTACATCTTCAGCACCGCTTCCTCCAGGTCAGGCTCGTCGAGGACAAGGTCCGTCAGCTCAAGCGAACCAAGCACCCGGACCAGCGGCTGGATGGCGCCCTCCAATGTTGCGGACAGCGTCACGTCGCCGTCGGACTCAAGTACCTCCACCTGCCCGACGCCGGGAACACCACCGAGCAGCGTCATGGCGTCGTGCGCTGCTGTTCCCGAAGCGGTGAGGCGGACCCGTCGCACCGCACCTTCGCGCAGCCCGCTGACCGACTCCACGGCGATGATGCGTCCGTCCCGAAGGATGGCCACGGTGTCCGCCGTCTGCTGGACCTCGCTGAGGACATGTGAGCTGAGGAAGATGGTCTGCCCGCGGTGCCGGGCCTCACGGACCATGCCATGGAATTCCTGCTGCACCAGCGGGTCCAGGCCGCTGGTGGGCTCGTCCAGGACCAGCAGTTCGGGCTGGTGCATAAAAGCCTGGACCAGGCCGAGCTTCTGCTTGTTGCCCTTTGACAGCTTGCGGGTGTGGCGGTCCAGGTCCAGCCCCAGCCGCTCTGCCAGCTCGTCGATCCGGCCACGCGGGACAGGGCCGCTGATGGCCTGGTAGTGGGCCAGCAGCCTGCGTCCCGTAACACGGCCCTCCAGGAACAGTTCCCCGGGCAGGTAGCCGATCCTGCGCCGCAACTCCGGCCCGCCGGCGCGGGGATCGGTACCAAGGACCCGGATTTCGCCGCTGCTGGGACGGATAATGTCCAGCAGGCAGCGCATGGTGGTGGTTTTCCCGGCGCCGTTGGGCCCGATCATGCCGAAGACGCAACCGGCCGGCACAATGAAATCAACGCCATGGAGCACCTCCCGGCGGCCGAAACTCTTGGTCAGGGACCGGGCCGAAACAGCGGTGTCCATGGGCCCTCCTGGTTGCGGCAGGGAACGCTGATGATCCCAAGACTAGGCCCCGGCAGGCGGGGTGTATACGAGCAGGCCGCGGTTATTCCCGATGACGCGGGCAGCGAACAGCCGCGACAATCACGGGGCGTCCCGCGTACCGTTGACTCATGGCTACCCTTGACATCACCGGTGAACAGTTCGCATCAACCATCGAAGGCAATGACATTGTCCTGGTCGATTTCTGGGCTGAATGGTGCGGTCCCTGCAAGCAGTTTGGCCCCACCTACTCGGCTGTCTCCGAGAAGCACCCGGATGTCCTCTTCACCAAGGTGGACACGGAGGCTGAGCAGCAGCTCGCCGCCGAGGCCGGCATCTCGTCCATCCCCACGCTGATGGCATTCCGCGAAAAGGTGCTGGTGTTCTCGCAGCCCGGCGCCCTGAACGCCCAGCAGCTCGATCAGGTGGTGGACGCTGTGAAGGCTCTGGACATGGAAGAAGTCCACGCCCACGTGGCACGCCAGCGGGAAGAAGCCTCAGCCGGCAGCAAGCCGGCCGGACCGCAGGACGGCTCACAGATCCCGGACGCCTAAGCCCCCGAGACAAAAATGCGGGACCTCCCACAGGGAAGGTCCCGCATTGCGTTAAGCGGGCTTCAGATACGTTCCACCTTGACCGGCTCGGCGAGCAGTGCGCTCAACGATTCGTTCAGGTCCTGCACGGCGATGCCCTTGGAGTGCCTGTCCAGATCCTCTTCGGAGGCCCACTGCTCGGTCAGGACCAGCTTCTCCTCGGTGGCTTCCGTCAGTTCGTAGCGGATGCAGCCCGGCTCGTTCACCACCTCGTCGATGGCGATTTCCAGCGCGAGCTTCACGCGGAAAAACTCGCCGTCATTGGGGATGAACGTTGCCTGCAGGTCGATGGGTGCACTCATGGATTTCACAATACCGGCCTCCTGCCCCTCCCCAGGTTCTGTTGCGCCGGGCCCGCCTGAATGCTTCTTTTGCCGGGGACGTGTTGGTAGCGTGCCACCATGCGTGCTTATACAGCCGGGGACACTGACGTTCCACTGCTCGAAGAGACCATCGGTGCGAACTTTGAGCGGGTTGTGGCGCGGTTTCCGTACCACGACGCCCTGATCGAGGCGGGGCCGGTGCCGGGTGCGGACGCCCGGCGCTGGAGCTACACCAAGATGAACGACGACGTCGACCGGCTGGCCCGTGCGCTCCTCGCCGTGGGCATCGCCAAGGGGGACCGGGTGGGAATCTGGAGTCCCAACTGCGCCGAGTGGACGCTGCTGCAGTATGCCACGGCGAAGGCCGGCGCCCTCCTGGTCAACGTCAACCCCGCCTACCGCAGCCACGAACTCGAATTCGTGGTGAAGCAGAACGGCATGCGGATGCTGGTGACGGCGCCTTCCGACCGGAACAGCGACTACGTCGGCATGGCCCGCCATGCGCTTGCTGAGTGCCCCGGGCTGCGCGAGCTCGTGTTCCTCCCGGCGCCGGGAGCTGACCGGCGTGACGACGGCGCGACCCCACTCACTGACGCGGAACTGACGTACGCCGAACTGCTGAAGAGGGCGGACGGCGTCGGGCATTCCCTTCTTAAGGCCCGGATGGCGGAACTGAGCCCGAACGACCCCGTCAACCTGCAGTACACCTCCGGCACCACAGGCTTCCCGAAGGGTGCCACGCTGACGCACCACAACATCCTGAACAACGGGTCCGCCATCGGGGAACTGCTGGGCTACACCGAGCATGAGCGGGTAGTGATCCCGGTGCCGTTCTACCACTGCTTCGGCATGGTGATCGGGAACCTCAACGCGCTGAGCCACGGTGCGGCCACCATCATCCCCGGGCGGGGGTTTTCGCCGGCGGCAACACTGGAGGCGGTGCAGGACTTCGGCGGGACGTCCCTGTACGGCGTGCCCACCATGTTCATCGCCGAGCTCGCCCTGCCCGACTTCGCCACCTACGACCTGTCCACGCTCCGCACCGGCGTCATGGCCGGCTCGGTGTGCCCCATCGAGGTGATGAACCGGGTCATTTCCGACATGAACATGAAGGATGTGGCCATCTGCTACGGCATGACCGAAACGTCGCCGGTTTCCACCATGACGCGGCAGGGGGACACGCTGCAGCACCGGACGGAGACGGTGGGCAGGACCATGCCGCGGCTGGAGAGCAAGATCGTGGACCCGGCCTCCGGTGAGGTCCTGGAACGCGGGCAGATCGGTGAACTGTGCACCCGCGGTTATGCAGTGATGGCCGGGTACTGGAACCAGCCGGAGAAGACAGCCGAAGCCATTGATGCGGACGGCTGGATGCACACCGGAGACCTGGCCCGGATGGATGACGACGGGTACGTCATCATTGAGGGCCGGATCAAGGACATGGTGATCCGCGGCGGTGAGAACATCTACCCGCGCGAGATCGAGGAGTTCCTCTACACCCACCCGGCCATCCAGGATGTGCAGGTGATCGGTGTCCCGGACGAAAAGTACGGCGAGGAGCTGATGGCCTGCATCATCCTCAAACCCGGGGCAGCGCCCCTGGACTCCGATGCCGTTGCCGGGTTCTGCCGCGGACACCTGGCGCATTACAAGATCCCGCGCTACGTCGAGGTGTGGGACAGCTTCCCGATGACGGTGTCCGGAAAGGTCCGCAAGGTGGAGATGCGCGAGGAAGCTGTGGCCCGGCTGGGGCTCTGACTGCAACGCGGGGTCAGATCTGGCCCAAAAACTGAGGTTTTTTGGGCCAAAAGTGACCCAGCGTTGGTGAGTGCGCCTGTACCTGTGGATAACTCCAGAATGTGTTCCTTCGGGGGTGCACACTTGTTGCCATGGTTACTGCCAGGCCACTCCCCGAGACTCTCGCCAAGCAGCCTTTTACGATCTATCAGGCACGCGACCTTGGCGTTACACAAAAGCGCTTGCGCGCCAAAGACATGGTTGGTTCGGGCCGGCTGATTCGGGCCCATGCCGGGCGGGATCTCGACCTGGCTGAGCGGGCCCGTGTGCTATGCGAGGCAACCCCGGATGCCTGGGTGTCCCACGAGACAGCGGCCGTCCTATCGGGATTGCGACTTCCTCCCTGGCTGGGCATCGAGCCACGGATCCACCTCAGTAAGCCGCACGGGCTGCCCCGTGTTCGGGCGGTCCGGCGTCATAGGTCACCGGGTGCATCTGATTCCGGGTGAAGTCGTGGAGGTGGACGGAATCAGGGTCAGCGGACCTGCCAGGACATGGCTTGACCTGGCGCACGAGCTGCCCCTGAAATACCTCGTGGCCATGGGCGACCAGCTGATCCGGATTCCGCGGTCGGAGCTGGAGTCCCGCAGCGCGCCGTTTGCCTACAAGGACGGGCTGCGCCTGCTGATCCGGCAACATCCCAACATGAAGGGGGTGGAGAAAGCGCGCCTGGCCATTGACGAGATGCGGGTGGGATCGGATTCCTTTCCGGAGACGTTCCTCCGGCTGGCGATGCTGGACGCGCACCTGCCCGAGCCGGAACTGCAGCTGCGCCTTGACCCCGAGGACCCAAGATCGCCGGCGGCCGACCTTGGGTACCGGAAGTACCGGATCGCCGTACAGTACGACGGCGAACATCACCGCTCCCGGGAGCAACAGTCACGCGACAACCGGCGCGACGAATTCTTCATCAACGCCGGCTGGTCCTACTTCAAGCCGAACGCAGACGATCTCGCCGACGATTTTCAACGGCTCATCGCCAGGATCAAACGGGCACGCCGCTCTTCCCAAAACCGCTCTTCCTAAACAACGCGGGGTCAGGTTTAGCCCAAAAACCAGGGTTTATTGGGCCAGGAGTGACCCCGCGTTGCTATAAGAAGTGGTTACTTGATGTTCCGGTTGATGGCCTTCACGCCAACAGCGAGTCCGACGGCGGCCGTCACTGAGGCGGCGAGCAGGCCAAGGAGGGTGTCCGTCCCGAAGCTGCCGGCGAAGAGTTCCCGTTCGGCATTGACCAGGTAGGTCAGGGGGTTGAAGAGGCTTGCGGTCTTCATCCAGGCCGGCCCGGCTTCGATGGGAAGCATGATGCCGGAGAGGATCATCAGCGGGAACAGCAGTGTCTGCTGCACACCCCAGAAAATCCACTCCTTGTTCTGCGACACGAGCGCCAGGGCGTAGGAGAGGGCGCCCAGCCCGATCCCGAAAATCCCCAGGATCACCAGGCCGATCAGCACGTGCAGGGGGTAGAAGACGAAGCCGAAGGGAATGCACACCAGCGCTATCAGCAGCCCCTGCACCACCAGCGGCGCCCACTCCTTCAGGGCCCGGCCGATCATCAGCGACGACCTGGACAACGGCGTGGCCAAGATCCGCTCGTAGGAGCCCGTCATCAGTTCATACTGCAGGTTGGATCCGGTCATGGACGTGCCGAACAGGGCAATCATCACCACAACTCCGGGGAGGAACCACTGGAGGGTGGACTGGCCGCCGAAGGCCGGCGCGCCCACGGCAGCTCCCAGCAGCGGACCGAACAGCCCCAGGAACACCAGCGGCTGGATCAGCGAGAAGATCAGCGAGAACGGGTCCCGCAGGGGCAGCAGCATCTCGCGCCAGAACACGTATTTGGTGTCGCGGAGGATCCGACCGAGGCCGGGCTTCTCCCGGACCTCCGACGCGGCAAGCGAAGTCATCAGCGGTTCGCCCCTTCCCTCAGGTTGCGGCCGGTCAGTTCCAGGAACACGTCGTCCAGGGTCGGCGGCTTCAGCTCCAGGGACTGGGCGGGAGCGCCGGCGTCGTGCATTTCCTTCAGGAGCGCAGGTGCCAGGCGGGCGCCCTCCGGCAGGCGGAGCCGGAACGTCACCACGCCGTCGAGCCGGTTTTCCTGTACCTCGCCGCCCGCTGCAGCACGCCCCAGCAGCCCCCGCACGTCAGGCGCTGCGTCCGCGGCGACCTCCACCGCAAGCAGGTCACCTGCCAGGTTGGCCTTCAGCCGGGATGCGGTGTCATCGGCGATGATCTGGCCGTGGTCTATGACGATCACCCGCTCTGACATCGAGTCCGCCTCGTCCATGTAATGCGTGGTCAGGACGATGGTTGTGCCGTTCTCCTCGCGCATCCGCATGATGTGCTCCCATAGGTTGGCCCGGTTCTGCGGGTCCATGCCCGTGGATGGCTCGTCCAGGAACAGCAGCTGGGGGGAGTGCATCAGGCCCAGCGCCACGTCCATCCGGCGCCGCTGGCCGCCGGACAGTTTCACCACGGTGCGTTTTGCCAGGTCGGCGAGGTCAAGGGATTTCAACAGCTCCTGCGCGCGGGCCATGGCATCCGCGGAATTCATCCCGTAGAAGCGGCCCTGCATCACCAGCTCGTCAATGACGCGGAAGCTGTGCCCTCCGCCGTTGCCCTGGCCGATGTACCCGATCCGCGCGCGCACTCCCGCCGGGTCCGCGGTGACGTTTACGCCGGCGACGGTGGCCATGCCGGAGGTGGGCCGAAGCAGGGTGGTGAGCATCCGCAGCGTGGTGGACTTTCCCGCGCCGTTGGGACCCAGGAAGGCCACCAGTTCGCCGCGGGCAACATCGATGTTGACGCCCTTAACGGCTTCTACTGTTTCCTTCTTCACCGTGAAGTTCTTGGTGAGCTTTTCCGTGTGGATCATGCTGACTCCAGGGGTACACAGGTGCCGGGGCTCCGGGACGGGCTCCTTGCGCCACGCTACTCCCGCCGGACGTGCCCGTCCACGGCATTCCCGTCCAGGCCGGACGTTCTGCCGGGCATTAGTGCCGGCGGTGGTCCTGGATGGTCATCCGAGGGCCGAAGGTGGGTTTACGGAAGCCGGTGCTCTGGATCATCCGGACCACCCGCTGCCGCTGCCCCGTCCACGGCTCCAGCAGCCGGAGCATGCCGGCATCGTCAGTCCTGCGCCCGGTCAAAGCCGCCCCCACATAAGCCGCCAGGTGGTAGTCACCCACGGAAATGGAGTCCGGGCAGCCGTGCGTCCGCTGCACCACTTCCGCGGCGGTCCAGATGCCGATGCCGGGGATGGTCTGCATCTTCGCCGAGGCCTCAGGGGCCGGCAAGGCTGCCAGGCGTTCAAGCGCGACGGCGGAACGCAGCGCGCGCATGACCGTTGCCGAGCGCTGGGGTCCTACACCTGCCTTGTGCCATTCCCAGCTGGGGATCTGCAGCCACTGCGCGGCGGTGGGTGCGACCACCAGGCCGGCAGGGGTGGAGGCGCCGGCCCGCGGAGCCGGTGTGCCGTACCGGTGCACCAGGTACCGGTAGGCCCGCCTCGCCTCGATCACCGTCACCTTCTGCTCGAGAATGATGGGCACCAGCTGGTCCACCATGCGGCCACTCGCGGGAAGGCGCAGGGCAAGGCTCCGGCGCCGTGCCTCCCGGACCATGAGAGGGAGGGTGGCGTGGAAGGCGGGCTCGTCAAAGGCGCGCCAGTCATCGTCAGCCCCGAGGAGCCGTGGTACTGCCTCCACTGCAGCGGCAGCACCCGGACCCCAGGCCTGGACGTCCACGAATGGTTCAGCCACGGCACTGGGGCTGTCGCCACCGCCCGCCGGGCTGAGCCGCAGCGTGGCCGGACCGTCCGGCGTCGTATACGCATTCCAGATGACGTCGCCCTGGATGCTGAACGACGGATCGCTGGTGCCGCGCAGGAGTGGTCCGAGGGTCCGGCCCAGGCTGAAGGGGCCACCCGGATACCAGCGCAGGGAGACGTCGGCGGCAGCGGCCAGCCGGGGAGGTGCCTCTGCGATGGTCATGCCTCCATCGTCCCACGCGGGACTGACAACGCTGCCGGAGGTGCAGTCGGCAGGAGCAAAAACACCCTTATCCAACACTCCATCCGGTACTAGACTCCACCCTGTGGCGCGGAATCGCTGCGCCTTTCCTACAATCCGGCAGGTGAGCGCATTGGGTGGAGTGGTACATTTCGAAATCCCCGCTGACGATCAGGAGCGGGCCAGGAAGTTCTACCAGGAGGCCCTCGGCTGGCGGATCGATCCCGTCCCAGGCATGGACTACAACATGGTGGTCACCACGCCGATGGACGAGTCCACCGGGCAGCCCACGGAAGCAGGCGCCATCAACGGAGGCCTGATGGCCCGCGAACCGGACCTCAAGAACCCTGTCATCACCATTGACGTGCCGGACATCAACGCCACCCTGCAAACCATTGAATCGATGGGCGGAGCCGTGGTGAAACCCAGGGAAACCATTCCCGGGATGGGCTCCTTCGCGTACTTCAAGGACACCGAGGGCAATGTGATGGGCCTGTGGGAAAACCTTCCGCCGGAGGAGGCAGGGCAGGCGGGGCAGGCCGCCGGGCAGTAAGCGGTAGCTTTGTACCTATGAAGTACGCCCAGTCCATCCTGGACCTCATCGGCAATACCCCGCTCATCAAACTCAACCACGTGACCGACGGCGTCAAGGCCACCGTCCTGGTCAAGCTGGAGTACCTGAACCCGGGCGGTTCCATCAAGGACCGCATTGCGGCGCAGATGATTGAGGATGCCGAACGGGAGGGCAGACTGCAGCCCGGCGGCACCATCGTGGAACCCACCTCGGGCAACACCGGAGTGGGCCTGGCGCTCGTGGCCCAGCAGAAGGGCTACAAGTGCGTGTTCGTGGTCCCGGACAAGGTGGGCGAGGACAAGCGCGCCGTACTCCAGGCCTACGGCGCTGAAGTGGTGGTCACGCCCACCGCGGTGCCACCGGACAGCCCGCAAAGCTACTACGGCGTCTCGGACCGGCTGGTCCGCGAAACCCCCGGCGCCTACAAGCCCGACCAGTTCTCCAACCCTGCCGCTCCCGCCAGCCACTACCGCACCACGGGTCCGGAGATCTGGCGCGACACCGACGGCAAAGTCACCCACTGCGTGATCGGCGCCGGCACCGGCGGGACCATCACCGGCACCGGCCGCTACCTCAAGGAGGTCTCCGCTGACAGGCCGGAGTCCGACGGCGGCCTGGTCCGGATCATCGGCGCCGACCCCGAAGGATCGGTCTACTCCGGCGGCACCGGACGCCCGTACTTCGTCGAAGGCGTGGGTGAGGACATGTGGCCCGCGAACTACGACAAGTCTGTCCCGGACCAGGTGATCGCCGTCAGCGACGCCGACTCCTTCGCCATGACCCGCCGCCTCGCCCGTGAGGAAGGCCTGCTGGTGGGCGGCTCCTCCGGCATGGCCGTGGTGGCCGCGCTGCAGGCGGCGCGGGACCTCCCGGAGAGCGCCGTTGTCGTCGTCATCCTGCCGGACTCCGGCCGCGGCTACCTGGCCAAAATCTTCAACGACCAGTGGATGCGCTCCTACGGCTTCCTCTCCGGCGGGGAAGAGACGTCCGTGGGTGAGGTCATCAAGTCCAAGAACGGCGAACTGCCGGATCTGGTGCACATCCACCCGAACGAGTCCGTCCGCGATGTCATCAACATCATGAACGAGTTCGGCGTCAGCCACATCCCTGTCCTGTCGCAGGAACCGCCGGTGGTCATGGGCGAGGTCCTGGGCGCGGTGGACGAACGCACCCTGACCGCCAAGCTTTTCCGCGGCGAGGCCAAGCTGACGGACAAGATCTCCGAACACATGGGCCCCAAACTGCCGGTGATCGGATCGCTGGAAACCATCTCCGCGGCCAGGGAGCTCCTCTCCGATGTGGACACCGTTATGGTCACGTTCGTGGGTGCGCCGGTGGGCATCCTCACCAGGCACGACCTGCTGGCCTACCTCAGCAACTGAATCTGCTTCCCCGAACTGCTCACCCGATAAGGAGCATCATGTCCGCCTCTGAAAACCAAGGTTTCAACACCCGCGCCGTGCACGCCGGCCAGGCTTTCGAACCCCGCACCGGGGCTGTGGTGCCGCCGCTGCACTTCAGCACCACCTATGCGCAGGACGGCATCGGCGGACTCCGCGACGGGTACGAGTACGGCCGCGGCGGCAACCCCACCCGGGACGCGCTGCAGGAACAGCTGGCCGCCCTGGAGCTGGGCACCCACGCCTACAGCTTCAGCTCCGGGCTCGCCGCGGAGGATGCGCTGATCCGCGCGCTGACCCGGCCCGGCGACCACATCGTGCTGGGCAACGATGCCTACGGTGGAACCTACCGGCTCATCAGCCGGGTCCTCGGCGACTGGGGGATTGGAAACACTCCCGTGGACATGGCCAACCTGGATACCGTCCGGCAGGCCGTCGCCGCCAACAAGACCCGTTTCGTATGGGTGGAGACCCCGTCCAACCCGCTCATGAAGATCACCGACATCGCCGCGCTCGCGGACATAGCGCACGACGCCGGGGCCCTCCTGGTGGTCGACAACACCTTCGCGTCCCCCTACCTGCAGACACCGCTCGCCCTGGGTGCCGACGTTGTGGTCCACTCCACCACCAAATACATCGGCGGGCACTCCGACGTGGTGGGCGGCGCCGTGGTGGTCAAGGACGCCGAACTGGCTGAGAAGATCGGCTTCGTCCAGTTCGCGGTCGGCGCGGTGTCCGGCCCCATGGACGCCTTCCTGACCACCCGCGGCCTGAAGACCCTGGGTGTACGGATGGACCGGCACAGCCTTAACGGCCAGGCCGTCGCCGAATGGCTGCTGGAACGCCCGGAGGTGGAGGCAGTCCTGTACCCGGGGCTGCCCAGTCACCCCGGCCACGAACTCGCGAAGAAGCAGATGCGGAGCTTCGGCGGGATGGTCTCCGTCCAGTTCAAGGGCGGCGAGGCGGCGGCGCGGAAGGTGGCCGAGTCCACGTCCGTGTTCGTGCTGGCGGAGTCGCTGGGCGGCATTGAGTCGCTGATGAACTACCCGTCCGAGATGACCCACGCGTCGGTTAAGGGCACCGAGCTGGCCGTTCCGGTGAACCTGCTCCGGCTGTCCTGCGGCATCGAGGACGTGGAGGACCTGATCGCGGACCTGGAGCAGGCCTTCACCTCCATCCCGTAAGTGGTTTCCGGCACCGCGAGATTGCACTTCACGGCAATGTTTCCGGCAGAGATTGCCGCCAAGTGCCATTTCGGCGAGTGCCTGGCTTTCTTCAAAGAAGTCAGCTAGGGTGCCCGTATGGCACTTCGATCTGACTGGTCCCGGCGCGCGTGCAGTATGGCCCGGGGCCTGGACATCCTGGGCGACCCGTGGACCGTCCTGGTACTCCGCGAAATCTTCTTTGGCAACGGGCGCTTTGACGCCATCAAGGCCCGCTTGGAAGTTGCGGACTCGGTGCTCACCAAACGCCTGGCCGGCCTGGTGGAGTCCGGGCTGCTGGAGAAGAAGGCGTACGACGACGGCGGCCGCACCCGCCAGGAGTACGTCCTCACCCCCATGGGCGAGGATGCCCTGCCGGTCCTGAATGCCGTGACCATCTGGGCGGAAAAGCATCTTCCGGCCCCCTCGGACAAAGCCCATATGTACGTGATCCATTCGGGCTGCGGGAAGCGGACCACGTCCGCCGACACCTGCACCGGATGCGGGGAACGGCTGACTGCGGCCAACACCAGCTGGCACAGCCAGACCAGGTCTGAGCACCCCGTTGAACTTTCCACCGCAGTGTCCGGTACAGGAGCCGCCGCGTGAGCACCCTTCCTGACGAGGCCGCTGTTCCTGACAAACGGGAATCACCTGTCCTGCCTTCCCCGCCAACGCGGCGCCGGCCGCACCCTGCCTGGATTGTGGCGGGGGTGGCCTTCCTCGCCCTGGTGGGAGCCGCCGGTTTCCGCGCCGCCCCGGGCGTCCTGATGGTTCCGCTGCAGGAGGAGTTCGGCTGGTCCACCACCGTGCTGTCCGCGGCGGTCAGCATCAACCTGGTCCTCTTCGGCCTCACGGCACCCTTTGCCGCCGCCCTGATGGAACGCTTCGGCATCCGGAAGGTCACGGCCGCGGCGCTGGTGCTGATCGGGGCCGGCAGTGCCCTGACCGTGCTGGTCAACCAGTCCTGGCAGATCCTCCTCACTTGGGGTCTGCTGATCGGGCTGGGCACCGGCTCCATGGCACTGGTCTTCGCCGCCACCATCGCCAACACTTGGTTCGTGAAGAGCCGGGGCCTGGTGATCGGTATCCTGACGGCCGGCAGCGCGGCAGGCCAGCTGGTCTTCCTGCCGTTCATCGCGGTGCTCGCCCAGGATCCCGGCTGGCGGCAGGCCTCGCTCCTCATCGCCGCAGGTGCCCTGGCTGTGGTCCCGCTGGTGCTGAAGTTCCTCAAGAACTCCCCGGCCGACGTCGGCGTCCTGCCTTACGGAGCGGAACCACCTGTCACGGCGCCGGCCAATGAACCCATCGCCGGGGACGCCGCCCCGCGGGGCAACGCGGCCATGCGCGCGCTGCAGGTACTCCGGCGGGCCAGCCGGGTCCGGACCTTCTGGGCGCTGGTGGCAGGCTTCGCGATCTGCGGGGCAACCACCAACGGGCTGATCGGCACCCACTTCATCCCGTCCGCCCATGACCACGGCATGCCTGAAACCACCGCTGCGGGCCTTCTCGCCGTCGTCGGGATTTTTGACATCGTGGGGACCATCGCGTCCGGCTGGCTGACCGACCGCTTCAACCCGCGCATCCTGCTTGCCGTCTATTACCAGTTCCGGGGCATCGGCCTGCTGGTGCTGCCGCTGCTGCTGAGCGCCGAAGTGCAGCCCAGCATGCTTGTGTTTGTGGTGATCTACGGCCTGGACTGGGTTGCCACCGTCCCGCCGACGGCCGCCATCTGCCGGGAAACCTTCGGAGCGGACGGCAGCGTGGTCTTCGGCTGGGTCTTCGCAGCACACCAGCTGGGAGCGGCCGCGGCCGCGCTGGGTGCCGGGTTCATCCGGGACGCGACGGGCCAGTACACGTACGCGTGGTTCGGTGCGGCGGCCATGTGCACCATCGCGGCGGTCATCAGCGCCACCATCCGCCGGCATCCCGCGACGCAGGAAGAACCGGTCCCGGTGCCGTAGGCGAAGGGCCTATTACGCTGGTGCCATGGAAACCCCTTCGCAAGGCGCTGTGCGCAATACTGCCCTGATCACGGGTGCCGGCCGGCTGGCGGGCATCGGCGCCGGCATTGCCCGCCAGCTCGCGGCCGACGGCTGGGACCTGGTCCTGTCCTACTGGCAGGAGTACGACGAGCGGATGCCGTGGGGGAGTGAACCCGAGGACGTCATCCGGCTGACCGCCGAGCTCGAAGCCATCGGCGCCCGGGTCCACGTCCTGTCGGCCGATCTGCAGGATCCCGGCGTCCCGGACCGGCTGGTAGCGGAGGCCGTTTCGCTTGCGGGACCGCTGCAGGGGATGGTGCTCAGCCATGCGGAGTCCGTGGACTCAGGGATCCTGGACACCAGCCTGGAATCCTTCGAGCGGCATTTCGCCGTGAACACCCGGGCCAGCTGGCAGCTGATTTCGGCGTTCGCGCGGCAGGCAACGGACGACGGCGGCGCGATCGTTGCGCTGACCAGTGACCACACAGCGTTCAACCTTCCCTACGGCGCGTCAAAGGGCGCGCTGGACAGGATCGTGATCGCGGCGGCCCGCGAACTGGGTCCGCGGGGCATCTCCGCCAACGTCCTCAACCCGGGTCCGGTGGACACGGGCTGGATGACGGACGACATCCGGCAGGCCGTCGTCGAACGCCAGCCCACCGGCCGGCTGGGCACTCCCGCAGACGTCGCAGGCACAGCGGCCTTCCTGCTCTCGCCGGCGGGCCGCTGGGTGTCCGGCCAGCTGATCAAGTCCGACGGCGGCTTCTCAGCCTAGGTGCCCGGCCCACCTTGCCTGGACCTCACCCAACTAGGTAGCGCGAACTGTCGCTTTGACCCCTCAGAACGACAGATAGCGCTACTTACTTGGGGTGGGTCAGCGGAAGGCGCCGATGCCGGTGATGTGCTGGCCGAGGATCAAGGTGTGGACTTCGTCGGTGCCCTCATAGGTTCGCACCGACTCCAGGTTGGCGGCGTGCCGCAGCGGCGGGTAATCCAATGTGATGCCGTTGCCGCCCAGGACGGAGCGGGCTTCGCGGGCGATGGCCAACGCTTCCCGGACGTTGTTCAGTTTCCCCAGCGAGACCTGCTCGGGCCTCAGAGTTCCCGCGTCCTTGAGCCGTCCGAGGTGCAGGGCCAGCAGCGTGCCCTTCTGGATCTCCACCAGCATGTTGACCAGCTTCTCCTGGGTCAGCTGATATCCGGCCAGCGGCTTGCCGAACTGCAGCCGCTCCTGCGAGTACGCCAGCGCCGCCTGGTAGGAATCCCGTGCAGCCCCCATCGCACCCCAGGCGATGCCGTACCGTGCCTCGTTCAGGCACGTGAGCGGAGCGCGCAGGCCACGGGCGGCCGGCAGCAGGGCCTCCGGTCCCAGCCTGACGCCGTCGAACACCACATCGCATTGGATGGAGGCCCGCATGGACAATTTCTGCGTGATGGGAGTGGCCGTCACGCCCGGGGTGCCGGCGGGGACCAGGAAGCCGCGCACGCCGCCGTCGGTCCTGGCCCACACCACCATGACGCCCGCCACTGACGCCAGGCCGATCCAACGCTTGGCGCCGTCCAGCACCCAGCCTGCCTGGTCTCCGGCACCGTCGCGGCGGGCGACGGTGGTCATGGAGGAGGGGTCGGAGCCGGCCGTCGGTTCGGTCAGGGCGAAACATCCAATGACTTCGCCGGACGCCATCCGGGGCAGCCATTCCTGTTTCTGCTCCTCCGAGCCCCACTTGTGGATGGCGGTCATGGCCAGGGAACCCTGCACCGAAACGAACGTGCGGATCCCGGAATCGCCGGCCTCCAGTTCCATCGCGGCCAGGCCGTATTCGACGGCGGACCGGCCGGGGCATCCATAGCCCTGCAGGTGCATCCCCAGGACGCCCAGCCCGCCAAGTTCAGGGGCAAGCTCCAGCGGGAACACGGCGGCGTCGTACCAGGCGGCGATTCCGGGCCGGATCCGCTGGTCGGTGAAGTCGCGGATCTTCTGGCGCACTGACAATTCTTCCGCGGTCAGGAGTACATCCAGGTCCAGGACATCGGACGGGTCGGGGCTGGCTGATAGTTCGGCTGCGTCGGTCATCAGGGGCCTATGCCGTGGTCGCGGCGGAGGCCACGGCTGTGGGCTTGCCCGTGAAGTAGCCGCGGGTGGAGGGCAGGAACCGGCAGACGACGGCCAGCACCACACCCAGCGCCAGCAGCACCACGCCGCTGATGAACGCCCCGCCGACGCCGAAAATCTCGGTATCGCCGTAGGCCGGGTCCCACATCTGCACGGCCGAGACAAAGAAAGCGCCTGTCAGGAGCAGCGCGCCAACCAGCGGCAGGATCCCGCGGAACCAGAGGTTACGGGCCGACTCGCGCAGGGTGCCCCGGAAGTACCAGAAGCAGGCGAAACCGGTGAGGGCGTAGTAGAAGGCGATGAACAGGCTGATGGAGCTGATGGAATCCGAGAGCAGGTTTTCGCTGAGGAAGCTCATGGCCACGTAGTAGGCGATGGCTGCCGCGCCCATCACCTGCGTGGAAAAGCCGGGAGTCTGGTTCCGTGGATGGACCCTGCCGAACCTGGCGGGCAGGGCACCATGGACGCCCATCGACAGCGTTCCGCGGGCGGTGGGCAGGATGGTGGTCTGCGTGGAGGACAGCACCGATGCGAGGACAGCGACGACGATCAGCCAGCCCCACGGGCCGAGCACGACGTCCTTCATGGCCACGAACACGTCGTCCTGGTTGGCCTCGTTGCCCAGGCCGATTCCCTCGCTGCCCACGGTGGCGTACATCATCACCAGCAGGGCCACGGAGACGTAGATGGCTACCAGGACAAAGGCCGAGATGACGGCACCGCGTCCCGGCGTGACGGACGGGTTCTCCGTTTCCTCGTTCACGGCCAGGCAGGTATCCCAGCCCCAGTAGATAAAGAGGGCCAGGAGCGCCCCGTGCACCACCGCCCCGGGATCGGCGAAGGCGCCGGCCGGGTTGAACCATTCAAGGTCGAACGCCTGCCCCTCCGGCGCCCCGCCGACGATCCGGACCACGATGGCCAGCGCGAAAATTCCCAGGGCGATGTATTGCACGTAAGTCAGCACCCGCTGGACGTGCTCGCCCAGCCTGATGCCGCGGTAGTTGACCAGGGTCATCACGGCGATGAACAGCACGCCGGTGGCGGTGACCAGGATCTTGTTTTCCGCCAGCGCCCCGTCGCCCACCAGAAGCCAGAGGTACTGGCCGGCCACCTGCGCGAGGTTGGCCAGGACCACGATGCCGGCAAGCGCCACACCCCAGCCGCCCAGCCAGCCGGCCCAGGGCCCGAAGGCGCGGCGGGACCAGGTGAAGGTGGTGCCGCAGTCCGGGATGGCGCTGTTCAGCTCGCGGAAGGCGTATGCGATGAAGAGGACAGGGATGAAACCGATGAGCAGGATCAGCGGAGTGTAGTTCCCGTTCACCGCCACGATGAGGCCCAGCGTGGCGGCAAGCGAGTAGACCGGTGCCGTGGAGGCCAAGCCGAGCATGACGGAGTCGCCAAGGTCCAGGATTCCGGCGCGCAGTCCCTTGGCGGGGACCGGGGTGCCGGGCGCTCCGCCCTGGCCGCCCGCCGTCGTCGTGTCTGTGCTCATAGTTGGATACCTGCTTTGCTGGAGGAGGCAGCGGCCGAAAGGGGCGCCGGCGCGTCGATGGTGTTGGGCACGAAGCGGCAGAAGTAGTCGGTGACGGGGCCGTCAGATTCGCGGATGCCGCAGCCTACGGATTCCCCGTCCACCACCCACAGGCCCAGGACGGGATGGCTGCCGTCGAAGTCCGGCAGCGGGTGGTACTGCTGGTAGCACCAGCCCTCGCGGCCGTACCCGCCCGGCTGCTCCAGGCTGATGCCCTCGGCGTGGATCTTGATGTTGTCGCCTTCACGGCCGTGCAGCGGCTTGGCCACCCATTCCTTCAGCGGCCCCGGCTCGTTGAGGTAGGCGGGCAGCAGGTTGGGGTGCTCCGGGTACAGGTGCCAGAGGGCGGCCAGGAGGGCCTTGTTGGAGAGCAGCATCTTCCAGGCAGGCTCCACCCAGCGGGGGTTGTGCGCGCGTTCCAGCAGCCGGTGCCCGAACGGCTCCTTCATCATCAGCTCCCACGGATACAGCTTGAAGATGGTGCTGATCATGAAGTTGTCCAGGTCCACGAAGCGGTTGAGGTTGGGGTCCCAGCCGATATCGGACATGTTGATCCCGATGGTGGTCCATCCGGCCTGGCTGGCGACGTCCCGCATGTAGGCCGCGGTCATCCAGTCTTCACCGGATTCCTCCACCTCCGAGTGCGCCACGTGGAGGGTGCTCATGCCGGTGCGGTACTGGAACTTCTTCCACTGCCGGATCAGGGCTTCATGGATGCCGTTCCACTGGTCCTTTTCCGGGAAGACGTCCTGCAGCCAGAACCACTGCGCCACGGCGGCCTCGATCAGGCCGGTGGGGGTATCAGCGTTGTATTCGAGCATCTTCGCCGGGCCGCCCTGCCCGTCGTAGATGAAGTCGAACCGGCCATAGACGTCCACGTCGCCGGCCTGCAGGGATTCAGCGGCCAGCTCCAGTGCCTGCGGACCGATGCCGATGGTGCCCATGGCTCCGGTGGCAAGGAATTGTGCCGCCTCAATGCACATCCGGTGCATCTCTTCGGCTGTCTCCTCGAGGGTTTCCACCTCGTCCATGGTGAACTCGTAGTAGGCGGATTCGTTCCAGTATTCGATCTTCCGTCCGTCATCCATGGTGGTTGTGGAGAAAACCAGGCCCTGCTCTTCAATCTTCTGCTTCCAGCCCGGCCGGGGTTCAGAGGGCAACCGCTTCACGCTCAGCCCCCCGAGACTTTGCCGCCGCCGCTGGTGCCGCTTTTGGCGCTGGTGCCGAAACCGCCCCTGCTGACGGTGCCGCCCTGGTTGGTGTAGCCCGTTGAGGCTTTTGCGCCGCTGGGCACGGTCCGGGTGTAGTTGGGAGCTGTGGAGCGGTTCTGTCCCACTGCCGGAACGTAGGCGCCACGGGAGAAGAAGTACCAGGCGTAGATGCCGCCGGCCCTCCCGGCAGAACTGTCGCAGCTGGCATCCTCGACGCGCTCGCCGGTTTCATCGTTGAAGCACACCTGCGCGTATTCGGGTTCGTCCTGGTTGCTGGCAACCACTGCGGTGATGGTGCCGGCCAGCAGGGCGGTCACGCCAAGGCCGACGACGACGGTGCGCCGCTGGGAGCGCTTCTTCCGGGCCGCCGCCTCGTTGAGCTGCTTCTCCCGGTCCCGGGCAAACGGGTCCACCGGGGTGACAGGTTCGTTGAGCAGTTCCGGGCGGAGTTCCGGTTTGGGTACCTGCCATGGAGGAGGCTTGGGGCTGCTGCCCTCGCCGGCGCCCTGGGCGCTGCCCGGCTCGCGCTCCGGATCCTTCGGATCCCCGGTGTTCGGGTCCACGGTGTCCCCCTCTGTTGTCCACGGAAATTGGGCACAGCGCTGCACCCCCAAATGCAAATCTTCAATTCAGCGTAGTCCTTGCCGGCCGGGGCTGCGAGCGGGAGATAGGGGAGCGCTGCCCATCCGGTCCGGCACGGGTCCGGGACCCTACACTGGAGCCATGGAAACCGCGTCCGTGCTTGCCGTCTGCCGTGTCCACCAACTCCTGCCCGACGCCTCGAACGTGGGCGTGACGGCGATTGACAAGCGACCCGTCGAAGGGCCGGTCAAGGTGCACCGGCTGGGCCTGCAGGGAGACATCCAGGCAAACCGGGTCCACCACGGCGGCCCGGACCAGGCCGTCTACGCCTATTCCCAGGCCGACGCCGACTATTGGGCCGCGGAGCTCCAGCGTGACGTGCCGCCGGGCATCTTCGGCGAGAACCTCCGGGTAACAGGCATCGACGCCACTTCCGCCGTGATCGGAGAGCGCTGGAAGATCGGGCTCGACGTCGAACTGGAAGTCACGTCCCCCCGCACCCCCTGTGCCACGTTCCAACGGCGGCTGGGGGAGCGCGCATTCGTCAAACGCTTCACGGAGGAGGGCAGGGTGGGGGCCTACCTCCGGGTGATCCGTACCGGAACCATCCAGGCCGGCGACCATATCCACCGGACCTTCGTTCCGCGGCACGGCGTCACGATCGGCCGGTGGTTCAGCGGGCCGGACATGGAGGCCATGGAAGCGCTCAAGGATGCGGACGCCGACGGCGAGATCCGCCTGCAGCAGCCGGAATTCACCAAGAAGTTCGAGGCGCTCCAGCGGCAGCTCCGCGGCTAGCGCGGAAGAGTACGACGGCGGAGGCGCGCCATGTGCGCAAGCTCACCGCCGCCGTCGGCCGCCTGATTTCCGGTCCGTACCTTCCGTACCGTACACTTGAAACATCCCCCACTCCGGAAATCCCTTATTCCTGCCCAATTTTTGAGGCAGGACTGGCAAGTGTTGGGGCCCGCACAAGCGATGCGGGCATTTTCATAGGGAGAGCCGGCTAAAGAAAACGCTGTACAGACTGCTGGGATAGCAGCCAAGAGATGCAGCGCGAAGTCCTGCCACGGGATTGCGAAAGCGCCGGACTTCTGTGACCGGCCGGTCAACGTTTGCCCGGCATCCACGGCACACGTACTGCGGCTCCGCTCACCTCGGGTAGTGCCGCCTGGCCCCCTATGGATGAGGAATATTTCCCTATGCCCGAAAATCACAACGACTCCGTCGACACCCCGAACACCGTGAACGACGCCCCCGCCGCGGCTGTCGAATTCACCGAGGCCGTTGCCCCCGCAGCAGAGCCCGCTGAAGCAGCTGTTGCCCCGGCAGCAGAACCCGCCGCACCCGCCGCAGAGACGTCCGCTCCCGCCGCCAAGGTCGAGGAAGACGACGAAGAAGGCATCAAGTTCGCCGACCTCGGCATCGACGGCCGCGTCCTGGCCGCCCTGCAGGACGTCGGCTACGAAAAGCCGTCCCCCATCCAGGCAGCAACCATCCCGCTGCTGCTTGAAGGCCGCGACGTTGTGGGCCTCGCCCAGACCGGCACCGGTAAGACTGCAGCATTCGCAGTACCGGCACTGTCCCGCCTGGCAGAGCTCCACGACCTCAACGGCCCGTCCCGCAAGACGCAGGCCCTGGTGCTGGCTCCTACCCGTGAGCTCGCGCTCCAGGTTGCCGAGGCCTTCACTTCCTACGCCAAGCACATCGACGACTTCACCGTCCTTCCCGTCTACGGCGGCTCCGCCTACGGCCCCCAGCTCGCAGGCCTGCGCCGCGGCGCCCAGGTGGTTGTGGGTACCCCCGGCCGCGTGATCGACCACATCGCAAAGGGCTCCCTTGACCTGTCCGAGCTCCAGTACCTGGTGCTGGACGAGGCTGACGAAATGCTCCGCATGGGCTTCGCGGACGATGTTGAGCAGATCTTCCAGCAGACGCCCGAGGACCGCCAGGTTGCACTGTTCTCTGCCACCATGCCGAGCCAGATCCGCCGTATGTCCAAGCAGTACCTGAACAACCCGGCCGAGATCTCCGTCAAGTCCAAGACCACCACCGGCGCCAACACCCGCCAGCGGTACCTGCAGGTCATGGGCCCGCACAAGCTCGATGCCATGACCCGCATCCTCGAGGTTGAAGAGTTCGACGGCGTTATTGCCTTCGTGCGGACCAAGATGGCTACCGAGGACCTCGCCGACAAGCTGAAGTCCCGCGGTTTCCAGGCGGCCGCCATCAACGGTGACATCCCGCAGCAGCAGCGTGAACGCACCGTGGACGCGCTGAAGGAAGGCCGCATCGACATCCTCGTGGCCACCGACGTCGCAGCCCGTGGCCTTGACGTGGAGCGCATCAGCCACGTCATCAACTACGACATCCCGCATGACACCGAGTCCTACGTGCACCGCATCGGCCGTACCGGCCGTGCAGGCCGTTCGGGTGACGCGATCCTCTTCATGACGCCGCGCGAGAAGTACCTGCTCCGTTCCATCGAGAAGGCCACCCGCCAGCCGGTGGAGCAGATGCACCTGCCCACGGCCGAGACCGTGAACACGCTGCGCCTGGGCAAGTTCGCCGAGCGCATCACGGAGACCCTGGCCTCCGAGGACGTGGCTCCGTTCCGCGACCTCATCGCGTCCTACGAGGAAGAGCACAACGTTCCGGCCTCGGAGATCGCAGCCGCGCTTGCCGTGATGGCACAGGGCGGACAGCCGCTGCTGGTCAAGGAGCTCCCCGCAGCTCCCGAGTTCCAGAAGCGCGAGCGCTCCAAGGACGGCTTCGGCTCCCGCGGCCCCACCCGTGCGCTCACCGAGGGCAACGCCACCTACCGGATCGCCGTGGGACGCCGCCAGCGCGTCATGCCCGGTTCCATCGTGGGCGCCATCGCCAACGAGGGCGGCATCTCCTCGGCGCAGATCGGCGGCATCGACATCCGCTCGGACCACTCCCTGGTGGAGCTGCCCGCGGACCTGAGCCCCGAGCAGCTGCGTGCCCTGTCCCGCACCCGGATCGGCGGCGAGCTGATCCACCTCGAGCTGGATAACGGCCGCAAGCCCTCGGGCGAACGCGGCGCCTACCAGGGCAACCGCGGCGGCGACCGTGGCGGTGACCGCGGCGGCAACTTCAAGGGCAGCGGTGGGTTCAAGAAGGAGTTCCGCAAGAACGACGGCGAGCGCACCTCCGCGGACCGCGGCGGCCGCTCCTACAGCGAACGTTCCGAGCGCTCCTTCGGCGACCGTGGCCAGTCCAGCGACTCCCGCTTCGGCGGCCACGGCGACGGCTCCCGCAAGCCCCGCGGCAACGAAGGCGGACACCGCGACTTCAACCGCAAGGGCAAGTGGTAACCGTCAGCTAGTCTGACATCCCCGATGGGCCGGCTTTCGAGCCGGCCCATCGGCATTTAACGCACGACGGCGGCGGCCCCTCCGTCGTCCGGTCCTTTGTCTTTCCCCGCAGCCGGTGACGTCGCCCGCGGCCCAGGACAACGCGGGGTCACTCCTGGCCCGTTCCGCGCCTGGAAGTGGGCCGGAAGTGACTTCGCGTTGTTGCCGTGCGCGGACAAAAAGTTTTCGGGTGTGGGACTCGCCACACTTCATGCATCTCGCGGGTCTGCACTGGGCCTTTGACGCCCGGCGCGGTGCCGGCTGGCGGCCCCGGAACCCTTGTATTGGCGCGGAAAAGCGACCCTGTGAAGGGGAGAAGCGCAACTGTTGCGCCGCTTCCCGGCCGCCCGGGGAGCCGATTTGTTGGTGGGAAAATCTTCCGGTAGAGTATTTACTCGTTGCCCCCCTAGCTCAGTGGTAGAGCGCGTTCTTGGTAAGAACGAGGTCACCGGATCGATTCCGGTGGGGGGCTCTGAATGAGGGCCTGTGTCAAGGCGGTTTTGACCGGCTTGGCGCAGGTTTTTCTCATTCGTGGCGGTGTAGCTCAGTTGGTTAGAGCGCACGACTCATAATCGTGAGGTCGGGAGATCGAGCCTCCCCACCGCTACAGGCTAAACCCCCGGAATCCCCGAGATTCCGGGGGTTTTCCTGTTTAACTTCCTCATTGGGTGCCCCTCGCTGCAGGTCCTGGGGCCGGCGTGTCACCGATTGGCATCCTTCCCGCCGGCCAAGGTAACGTTTAGGTCACCGGCTGGCGCACACGCCTCCCAAAGAGCGTCGTTGATGCTTGCGTGTGGTAAGCCCCCAGGTGGCAGCGCCCTTGCGTTCCGCAGCCGCGCCCAACTCCGGGCAGGATCCCCCTGGGACTGCCCGTTCCGCACTCCCATGAAGAGGCTTTGTTTTCCATGCGCAGAAACAATCTGCTGGCCGTCGGCATGCTCTCGGTCCTGCTCGCCACGTCGGCGTGCAGCGGCGTAAGCAGCGACGCAAACTCATCCGCACAGTCCTCGGCGAACGCCGGTATTGAAGCCAGCTCCAGCACCGTCCACGACAAGTCGTCCGCAGAGGTGGGGGCCTCCCAGCGCGCTGCCGCCGAAAAGGCCGCTGCTGCCAAGAAGGCCGAGGAAGCTGCCGCAGCCGAGAAGGCCCAGGCAGCAGCCGAAGCTGAGAAGGCCGCCAAGGCCGCAGCCGAAAAAGCAGAGGCCGAGAAGGCCCAGGCGGCGGCAGTGGCAACCGCCCAGAAGGCAGCTGAAAAGCTGCAGACCGTGCGCCCCGTGCCGTCGGCTGTCCCGGCACCCGCAGCCCCTGCCGCTGCCCCCGCACCGGTCCTGCCGGCGTCGACCTCCGAACGGATCGTCACCACCGCCTACACGACGGCGTACACCTGGTACGACAACACCCCGGCAGGCTCGTCCGCCATCAGCCACCCGGTACTGCACAAGACCGCCGGAGGCGCCGGCACCTACGAAGACCCCATCACCATCGCCGTGGGCCACTCGCTGGCCACCGGTGAGGACGTCCTCGACTTCCCGGCCGGCACGCGGATCTACCTTCCGGACGTCCGCCGCTACTTCATCGTCGAAGACACCTGCGGTGACGGCAACGATCCCCAGGGCGGCCCGTGCCACCAGGGCGTCAACGTCCATGGCACCAACTCCACCATCTGGATCGACATGTGGATCGGCGGCCAGAGCATGAGCGCCGACGGCGCCAACGCCTGCGCCAGCAAGGTAACCAACGTCAACACCGCCGTCTTCAACCCGGCAAGCAACTACGTTGTGGCACCGGGGGCAGGAGTCATCCACGACGGCAAGTGCGATGCCGGCTACGGCAACACGCTCGTAAAGCAGTAAACAAACGGACATGTCCACCAGCTTCAACTGGTGGCCCTGCGGGGGCTGGCGATCTTCGCCGGCCCCCGCTTTTTCGTTGCGTGACAAGTTCCCGGTTTCGCCGTAGCTTTGCGGCATCAGACATTGGGGGACCGCCGCATGGACGTACTTGACGAAATCATGGCTCCGTTCCAGTGGCTTGTGTCCGTCACCATGGTCGGAATCCACGACGGGCTAAGCGCGGCCGGCATGCCGGCGGCCAGCGGCTGGACCTGGACGCTGTCCATCATCGGGCTGGTGCTGCTGATCCGCGCGGCGCTGATTCCCGTGTTCCTGAAGCAGCTCGATGCCCAGCGCTGGATGCGGCTCCTGCAGCCGGACCTGAAGAAGCTCCAGGAAAAATACCAAGGCAAAACGGACCCGCTGTCCCGCCAGGCAATGGCCCAGGAGCAGATGGCGCTGTACCGGGAGCACGGGACCAACCCGTTTTCGGCCTGCCTTCCCGTGCTGGTCCAGGTCCCGTTCTTCCTGGGACTGTTCCAGGTCCTCTCCGGCATCAGTACACGGGCGCAGCAGGGGGAGGGGATCGGGGCGATGAGCGCCGGCCACGTGGTGCAGTTTGACCAGTCCAGCATCTTCGGGGCGTCCTTGACCGCGTCGGTGCTTCATGGCGGTGCCGGCGACCCGGCCGCCGTTGTGCTGCTGACCGTCCTGATGATCCTGGTGATGGTCGCTGCGCAGTTCTTGACGCAAAGACGGATCATGGCCCGGACGGCGGTCCCGGGGGCTCCTGAAAGCCCCTTTGTGAAGCAGCAAAAGATGCTGCTTTACGCGCTGCCCGTCGTCTTCGCTGTGGGCGGCGTCCTGTTTCCCATCGGTGTCCTGGTCTATTGGACGGTCACCAATCTCTGGACCATGGTGCAGCAGTTCCTCGTCAGTGACCGGCAGGCGGGGCAGAATGGGGCGCATGGCTGAGCTCATCTACACCGGCATCGCCTCCCTGGACGGCTACGTCGCAGACAGCAGCGGCAACTTCGACTGGAGCGCACCGGATGAGGAAGTGCACGCCTTCGTCAACGATCTTGAACGCGAGGTCACCACGTACCTGCTGGGGCGGCGCATGTACGAGGTCATGGCCGTCTGGGAAACCCTTGGCGGCAGCGACGATCCGCCCGTGATCCAGGACTACGCCCGCATCTGGCGCGCCGCGGACAAGATCGTCTATTCGGAAACCCTGGACGCGCCGCCGGCTCCGAGAACGCGGATCGAGCGCTCCTTCGATGCCGGTGCCATCCGGAACCTGAAGGAGAACACGGAAGGCAGCATCGGCATCGGCGGGTCCACCCTGGCCGCTGCCGCGCTCCGGGCCGGGCTGGTGGACGAGTGCCGGATATTCCTCAACCCGGTATCGGTGGGCGGGGGCCTGCGGTTCCTGCCCGACGGCCTGAACCTCCGGCTGGAACTCGTGGATGAGCGCACGTTCCGGAACGGCGTGGTCTACCTGCGCTACCGCTGCCTGGCTTGAGGGGCAGAATGGGTCCATGACCCGAATCGCAATCATCGGCGGCCACGGCAAAGTGGCCCTCCACCTGTCCACCCTCCTCGCGGAAGAAGGCCACAGCGTCACCTCGTTCATCCGCAACCCGGACCATGCGTCCGATGTCGCGGAAACCGGCGCAACGCCGTCGGTCCTCGACATCGAAAATGCCACGACGGCGGACATCGCCGCCGCGCTGCAGGGCCACGACGCCGTGGTGTGGTCTGCCGGTGCCGGCGGCGGCAACCCTTCGCGGACCTATGCCGTGGACAGGGACGCGGCCATCCGGTCGATGGACGCCGCAGCGCAGGCCGGCGTGAACCGCTACGTGATGGTGTCCTACCTCGGGGCGCGCAAGGACCATGGGGTGCCGGAGGACAACGGCTTTTTTGCCTACGCCGAGGCGAAAGCCGCGGCTGATGAGTACCTGCGCGCGACTGGCCTCGCGTGGACAATCCTGGGGCCGGGCACCCTGACCGATAAACCCGGCACGGGCATGATCAAGGTCAACCCCTCTGCGGGGGAGGACGGACGGGGAACGTCGCGCAGCAATACGGCCATCGTGGCAGCAGCCGTGCTGGACCTGCCGGAGACGGCGGGCCGGACGATCGAGTTCTGCGACGGCTCGCTGCCGGTTGCTGCCGCCCTGGAGTCGCTTAACTGACCGTTGTGGACAGTTCCAGGTCGAGGGAATTTTTCTCCACGTAGTCCAGCGCCGCACGGACCGCTCCAACAGTCACCATGGCGTCGCCCAGCGGGGAGACGGCGATGCGCGGGGGAGTGGCCGTGAATTCCGGCAGCCGTGCGGCGATAGGGTCCAGCAGCACACCGGCCGAGTTGGCCACCGCGCCGCCAATGACCACAAGCTCCGGGTTGCACATGGTGGCCACCGTGCCAATGACGCGGGCCATCCTGTCTGCCAGGCGCTCCAGGATGTCCTGCGCCACGGCATCGCCGGATGCCGCTGCGGCGAAGACCTGTTCTGCCTCGGCGCCATTGCGGGCGTGGATGCGCAGGGACGTCTTTGCCGGGCCGGCCACGGCTTCCGCTGCCCAGGTCCGGGCAAGGTGGGCGATGCCATAGGTGTCGCCCACACCCTGCACCAGGTCCAGGAAGGCCAGCTCGCCGGCGCTGCCGCGGCTGCCGTGCAGCAGCCGGCCGCCGTCGATGACCCCGGAGCCCAGGCGTTCGCTGGCGAGGATGACCACCACGTCATCCACGCCGGCGGCCGCGCCCAGCCAGCGGTCCCCGAGCGCCGCCAGGTTGGCGTCGTTCTCCAGCAGCACCGTCCAGCCCCGAAGGTCCTTCAGGGACGCCCGCAGGTCAATATCGAACAGGCCCCAGAATTTCTGCGTTGCGAGCACGTCGCCGTGCCGGTCCACGGGGGCGGCAACGCCTGCGCAGGCAGCGAGGACTTCCTCCGGCCCGGCAGCAGCGCTGTCCAGCGCCGTCATGGCCACCTGGTCGATAAAGCTGATGCGCTGGACGGCAGTAAGGTCGGCGACATCAAAACGCCGGCTCAACCTGGCCACGGTCTTGCCCCGCAAGTCCGCAACAACCGCCGTCACCTTGGAAAAGCCGATGTCCAGGCCAAGGACCACGCCGGCCCGGTGGTTCAGTTCAAACCTGCGGGCCGGCCGCCCCTTCTGGTAGTCCCCGAAGGCCCGCTGGTTTTCCAGCTCGCGGATCCACCCTCGGTCCTTCAGGTCCTCGCACACGGAAATGGCGGTTGCCCTCGTCAGGCCGGTGGCGTCCATGACCTCCGTAACCGTCACCGCGCCGGAGAGGCGCATGAACTCCAGCACGGCGCCGGCACTGACCCGCCGCAGCAGGCTTGGAGTGGCAAGGGGCATTTCAGGCATGCTGTTGACCTTTCTGCGGACCACACCAGATAACATTCGAGGAAGTAAATTTAGAGTCAAAATAAATATACGCCGAACCAGAAGAAAAGGATCACCCCTTGTCCACCACTGCCACCCTGGCAACCCTGTCCGACTCCGACCGTCCGGCCGATCCCAACTGGTGGCGCCAGGCGTCCGTCTACCAGATCTATCCGCGCAGCTTCGCCGATTCGAACGGTGACGGCATCGGAGACCTGAAAGGCATCACGTCCAAGGTCCCGTACCTGAAGTCGCTGGGGATCGATGCTGTGTGGCTGAGCCCCTTCTACCCCTCAGCGCTCGCCGACGGCGGCTACGACGTTGACGACTACCGCGATGTGGATCCCAAGCTCGGTACCCTGGACGACTTCGACGAGATGGCCAAGGCCCTGCACGACGCCGGCATCAAGCTGATCGCGGACATCGTGCCCAACCACTCCTCCGACCGGCACAAGTGGTTCCAGGAAGCCCTCGCGTCCCCGAAGGGTTCCCCGGCCCGCGACCGCTACATCTTCCGTGACGGCAAGGGCCCCAACGGCGAGTTCCCGCCGTCGGACTGGGACTCCGTGTTCGGCGGATCAGCGTGGGAGCGCATCACTGAGCCGGACGGCACCCCCGGCCAGTGGTACATGCACATCTTCGCGAAGGAGCAGCCGGACCTGAACTGGTCCAACCGGGAGATCCGGGACGACTTCCTCAAGACCCTGCGCTTCTGGTCGGACCGCGGCGTGGACGGTTTCCGGGTGGACGTGGCCCACGCCCTCACCAAGGACCTCACCGAGCCGCTGCTCTCCAAGCTGGAACTGAGCGCCGCCAACACCGGCGTGGACGGATTCGACGACGGCACCCACCCGTTCTGGGACCGCGACGAAGTCCACGAAATCTACGCCGAATGGCGCGAGGTGTTCAACGAGTACAACCCGCCGCGCACCGCCGTCGCGGAAGCGTGGGTCCACGCCACCCGGCGCGCCCGCTATGCCAGCCCGCAGGGCCTGGGCCAGGCGTTCAACTTCGACCTGCTGCAGGCCGGTTTCGACGCCGCCGAATACCAGGAGATCATCACCCGCAACCTCGCCGAAGCGGCCGCCACCGGCGCCTCGTCCACCTGGGTGTTCTCCAACCACGACGTTGTCCGCCATGCCACCCGCTACGGGCTGCCTCAGGTGTCCAAGGGCAAGGGGCACACCAAGGGCCAGGACGGCAAGGACTGGCTGCTCGCCGGCGGACCCGCAGAGGAACTGGACGTGGAGCTGGGCGAACGCCGGGCCCGCGCGGCCACGCTCCTGATGCTCGCCGTCCCGGGATCCGCGTATCTGTACCAAGGCGAGGAGCTGGGGCTGCAGGAAGTGGCGGACATTCCGGAATCGGAGCGCCAGGACCCGTCCTTCTTCCGCAACAAGGGAGTGGAAATCGGCCGCGACGGCTGCCGCGTGCCGCTGCCGTGGAAGGTGGAGGGCACCTCTTTCGGATTCGGCGAGGGCGGCTCGCACCTGCCCCAGCCGGACTGGTTCAGCAAGTACGCGGTCGAGGCGCAGGACGGCACCAAAGGCTCCACCCTGGAGCTGTACCGCACCGCGCTGAAGCTGCGCCATGAACTGCAGACGGACGAGGAACTCGAATGGGTCGAGGCCGGCAACCCCGAGGTCCTGCACTTCCGCCGCCCCAACGGCTGGCAGTCAGTAACCAACTTCGGGGACACCGCCGTCGACCGTCCTGCCGGAACCGTGCTGGTCAGCAGCGCACCGCTGGAGGACGGCAAGCTGCCGGCCAATACCACCGCGTGGCTGCGCTGATGCGGGAAGTCATCCGTTGCAGGAGCTGATCTACGGCTGCATGGGCCTGGGCGGCAGCTGGTCCGACGAGCCGCATGGGAGCAGCCATGTGGACGAGGCCGCTGCCGCCGTCCACGCTGCCCTGGACGCCGGCATCACGCTTTTCGACCATGCGGACATCTACCGCAGCGGCAAGTCGGAGGCGGTCTTCGGGGAAGTGCTGGCCGGCACGCCTGGGCTGCGGGACCGGATCAGGCTCCAGACCAAATGCGGAATCCGGCTGAACGAGAGGGGCCTGCAGACCCACTATGACCTCAGCCGCGACGCCATACTTGAGCGCGTCAACGGGAGCCTGGAACGGCTACGGACCGACTACGTGGACATCCTCCTGCTGCACCGCCCCGATCCTCTGGCGGACCCCGCGGAGGTGGCGTCCGCCGTCGGGCAACTCATGGCTGAAGGCAAGGTCCGGCAGCTGGGTGTGTCCAACATGTCCGGCGCGCAGATCGAGGTGCTGCAGGACCGGCTGGAGACGCCCGTGGTGGCAAACCAGCTGGAGATGAGCCTGCTCAAGCGGGCCTGGCTGGAAAGCCAGGTGCTGGTCAACCATCCCGAGCACCTGGACTACAGCTTTCCGCACGGCACGCTGGAGTACTGCACCCGCAACTCCATCACCCTGCAGGCGTACGGCTCGCTGGCCCGCGGCCTGTACACCGGCGCGGAACCGGAGAGCCCCACCTCCGCCGAGTCCGCCACCTCGGAGCTGGTGGCCGCGCTGGCCCACGAGCACGGCACCTCCGGCGAGGCCGTGCTGCTCGGCTGGCTGATGAAGCACCCGGCAGGCATCGCGCCGGTAATCGGGACGGTCAACCCGGACCGCATCCGTGCCTGTGCCGACGCTGCCCGGATGGCCCGGGAACTGACCCGCGCCGACTGGTACCGGCTCTGGGTGACGGCGCGGGGCAGCAACATCCCCTGACCTCCCCAAGTGGGTAGCAGCAAGTGTCGTTATGGAGCCCCATAACGACACTTGCTGCCACCTACTTTGATCAGGATTGAGTCATATGGGGTTTAGTTCGTATTGAACCTCACATGCCGGCCGTTTTCTTCGACGTGCTGCTTGCCGGGCGGATACGGTAGATACATGACGTCTACCATCGCCGCCGAAACTGTACGGCCCGAACGCAATATCCCCGCAGAGATCGCCCGCTCCTGGCTCCTGGTCAATGCCATGAAGCCCGAGCTCTTCGACCAGTCGGCAGTCTCCCGCGCCGACTCGATCATCCTGGATATTGAAGATGCCGTGGACCCGTCGCAGAAGGACCAGGCGCGGAACAACGTGGTGGACTGGCTCACGGCCGGCGGCAAGGCCTGGGTCCGCATCAACGATGCCACCAGCCGGTTCTGGGCTGACGACCTCGCCGGCCTGCGCGGCACGCCCGGCCTGTTGGGGGTCATGCTCGCCAAGACCGAATCAGCGGACCAGGTGACCGAGAGCTTCCACCGCATGGACGGCAAGACTCCCGTCATCCCGCTGGTGGAATCCGCCCTGGGCATCGAGGAAGCCAATCACATCGCCAGGGCCCAGGGCGCCTTCCGCCTGGCCTTCGGTTCCGGCGACTTCCGCCGCGACACCGGCATGGCCGCCACCGCCGAGGCCATGGCCTACCCCCGCGCCAAGCTGGTGGTCGCCAGCCGCGTCGGCAACCTGCCGGGCCCCATCGACGGCCCCACCGTCGGCACCAACCACCCCATCCTCCGCGAGCAGACCGGCATCACCGTGATGATGGGCATGACCGGCAAGCTCTGCCTGGCCATCGACCAGACCCCCGTCATCAACGAGGTCATCAGCCCCACGCCGTCCGACGTCGCCTGGGCCACCGACTTCATGGCCGACTTCGAGGCCAACGGCCGTGTCATCCGCGACGGCTCCGACCTGCCCCGCCTGGGCCGCGCCGAAAAGATCATGAAGCTCGCGGTAGCCTTCGGCGTGCAGCCGGCGCTGTAGCCGCCCCGCTTTCCACTCCAGGAGACCCCGTGACCGATACCCGCTATCTGGTCCACGGGGTCTTTTGGGATGGGCCGCCGGCTTCCGCAACGGAGTACGACGGCGGCGCCCCGGTTCTGCGCCTTCAGTCACCCTCCGGGGACTTCCGGCAGCTCAGCCTCCACCCGGGTGCCCGGCTCGGCTTCCACGTCATTGAGCACGGCAGGTCCTGCCTGGGCCACCTTCGCGTCCACTCGTCCACGCGCCGTGACCATATCCTGTGTACGGCCGGCGCCCCGGCAGCCAAGGGCAAGCAGTGCGAACGCTGCTTCATGCTCGACGAGTCCCGGCTGATCCACGACTTTCACCGCGGCGGCCGCGTCACCCCCGGCCTGCGGGACTACCTGATGCAGGAGCACTGGCTGTATGTGGCCACCTTCGCCGGCGGCGGCAGCAAGGTGGGAACGGCGTCCGGGCCCCGGAAATGGCACCGGCTCGCAGAGCAGGGCGCCGTGACGGCCAGGTACGTGGCCAGGGCACAGGACGGCCGCGTGGTGCGGATCCTGGAGGACCTGGTGACGGCCGAAGCCGGGCTGGCACAGCAGGTGCGGTCCGCCGCGAAGTCGGAGGCGCTGCTGCAGCCGCTCGCACCAGCCGAACTGGACGCCCTCAACGCCCGGCATGCTGGCCAAGTCCGCGGCCTGCTGGCGGGCACCGCCGTCGAGGGCTTTGCCATTTTGGACGAGCAGTGGGTGCGTCCGGCACAGGCCTCCCGCCTTTGCGTCCCCGCGGCCCGCCACGCCTACCCGTATCCGCTGGACAGCGGGCGGCACGGCTTCCATATCGCGGCGCTCAGCGGACTCATCGCGCTGGCCCGGCTGGACGGGACCGACGCCGAGTTTGTGGTGAACCTGGGCCAACTGGCGGCACGCACCATAGTCCTGGGGGACTTCGCCTCGGACGTACCGGCGGTGCAGGAACCCCTGTTCTAGGCAGCCGGTAAACTGGGACGGTGCTGAACGAATTCTGGGCCACCGCGCCAACCCGCTACAAAGTCCTGGTCTTCAGCGCGATGGGCCTGATCGCCGTCGGCATCATCCTGAACCTGGTGGGCAACACCAGCGGCAACCAGGGATTGGCCACCGCGTCGCTGCCGCTGATCGGGCTGGGCCTGCTCCTGCACATCGCCGGCATCGTGGTCCGCGGCCAGGCCATCCGCAAGAACCTGCGCCGGTAGCTGTTTCCGCGCGGTTTTCTGCCCCCTGACGGGCGGGCGATAGGGTTGAAGCCATGACTATCAATCCGGATCTGCAGGGCCGAAGCTACCCTGCCGCAGAGGTGTACGACGTTGGCCGCGAGAAAATCCGCGAGTTCGCCCGCGCCGTCAAAGCCACCCACCCTGCACACTTCGACGTGGATGCAGCCAAGGCCCTGGGCCACAGCGACCTGGTGGCCCCGCCCACCTTCGCAATCATCATCGCCCAGCGCGCGGACGCGCAGCTCATCGAGGACCCGGACGCCGGCATCGATTTCTCCCGCGTGGTCCACGCGGACCAGCGCTTCACCCACCACCGGCCCATCTTCGCCGGCGACCGCCTGGTGGCAGAACTGCACGTGGACGGCGTCCGGGCCATGGGCGGCGGCGCGATGATCACCACGCGCTCCGAAATCTTTGCCCTGGCGGCCGACGATTCCAAGGAACCGGTCACCACCACCACGTCATCCATCCTGGTCCGCGGAGAGGGACAGTAGCCATGAGCCCCAGTTTCAATGAACTCAGCGCCGGCCAGGAGATCGGCAGCCGCACCGTCGAGGTCACCAGGACGGACCTGGTCAAGTACGCCGGTGCCTCCGGGGACTTCAACCCCATCCACTGGAACGAGGGCTTCGCCACCGGCGTGGAACTGCCCGGCGTCATCGCGCACGGCATGTTCACCATGGGCTCGGCCGTCCAGCTGGTGACCGACTGGGCCGGGGACCCGGCTGCCGTCGTCGACTTCCAGACCCGCTTCACCAAGCCGGTCCTGGTCACCGACACCACCGGGACCGAAGAACCGGGGGCCACTATCGAGGTCAGCGGCACCATCGGGAAGCTCGACGCCGATGCCGGCACCGCCCGCGTTGACCTCACCGTGGTCTCGGCCGGGCAAAAAGTCCTGATGAAGGCCCAGGCCGTCGTCAAGCTTTCCTGAGCGCCCCTTGACCTCACGGGCAGCAACAGGGGCCAGCACCGCCGAAGTTACGCATTGGCGCAATGCCGTGGTGGTGGCCTACGCTGCCAGCGGCCTGGCGTTTGCCTCGTGGGTCTCCCGGCTTCCGGCCATCCGTGACGCGCTGGACCTCACCCCGGGCAACATCGGGGTCCTCCTGCTCTGCATGACCCTGGGGTCGTTTGCCTCCGTCTCCGCGTCCGGGCTGATCGTGCTCCGGCTGGGATCCAAGAGGACCATCAGGACCGGCAGCATCCTGGTCGGGATTGGCCTGCTGCTGGCCGGGCTTGGCACCTCGGTCCTGTCCAGCCCGGTGGCAACCGCTATCGGGCTGGCCATCATCGGACTGGGGACCGGCAGCTGGAACACGGCGTCCAACGTTGAGGGCGCCGCGGTGGAGCGGGCCGTTGGCCGGCACATCATGCCCCGGCTGCACGGCGCCTTCAGCCTGGGGACAGTAGCCGGCGCAGGACTGGGCGCGGGAGCCGCCGCGTTGTCTGTGCCCGTGTCCTGGCATCTGGGCGCAGCCGGGGTGGTGGTCGCCGTCTCGGTGGCGACGGCGGCAGCCTGGTTCCGCGCGGACGTCACCCCCGTGGCAGTGGAGCGGACCTACGCCCCGGACAACTTCGAAGATCCCACCACCGGCCCTATCCCCGTCATTCCGGCAGGCGCTGGCCCGGAAGACGCACCGCTGGACAACAAACGCAAGATAGCGCAGGCCTGGCGCGACCGGCGGACCCTGCTTCTGGGCGTGCTGGTGCTGGGCCTCGCCCTGGCGGAAGGCGCGGCGGGGGATTGGGTGGCGCTGGCCCTGGCTGACGGCCACGGCCAGACCGACGCCGCCGGTGCCGCCGGCTATGGACTCTTCGTCACGTTCATGACCATCGGACGATTTGCCGGCACCCTGGTCCTGGACCGCTTTGGCCGGGTGCCGGTGATGCGCTGGAGCGCAGCCCTGGCGGTGTTCGGGCTCGGGGTGTTTGTCTTCGCGCCGGTTCCCTGGCTGGCTTTTGCCGGGCTGGCGGTGTGGGGCCTGGGAGCGTCCCTCGGTTTCCCCGTTGGCATGTCCGCTGCAGCGGATGATCCCGCCAAGGCAGCTGCCCGGGTCTCGGTGGTGTCCACCATCGGGTACGGGGCCTTCCTCTGCGGGCCGCCGCTGCTGGGCCTGCTCGCGGAGCATGTGGGCATCCTGCATTCCCTGCTGGCCGTGATGGTGATGCTGGTGGTGAGCTTCCTGCTCTCGCCGGTGGCCCGGAAGCTTGCCTAGGTACTTAAAGGTGCTGCGTTAGATAAGTATTTTCAAGTACTGTAGTTCCGGTGAATTCCACCCTGCTCTCCTCCCTGACCACGTCCGCCGTCGGAGGCCCTGCCGGCTCCTTCATCGAGGCGCGCACCGAGGCCGAAATCATCGACGCCGTCCGCACGGCCGATGCGGCAGGCGAACAGGTCCTGATCATCAGCGGCGGGTCCAACCTCCTGATTTCCGACGACGGGTTCCCCGGGACCGTCGTGAAAATCGCCTCCGAAGGGTTCACCGTGAATGCGGAGGACTCCTGCGGCGGCGTGTCCGTGGTGGTCCAGGCGGGCCACAATTGGGACAAGCTGGTTGAGCACGCGGTGCTGCACGCCTGGTCCGGGATTGAAGCGCTGGCCGGCATCCCGGGTTCCACGGGTGCCACACCCGTGCAGAACGTTGGCGCCTATGGTGCCGATGTTTCCCAGACCATCGCCGCGGTGCGTACCTGGGACCGCGAGCGGAATGCCGTCAAGACCTTCACCAACTCCGAGCTCAAGTTCGGCTACCGGGATTCCATCCTCAAGCAGACCACCGTCAACGGCTCGCCCCGCTACGTGGTGCTGACTGTGGAGTTCCAGCTTCCCCTGGGCCGGATGAGTGCCCCCATCCGCTATGCGGAGCTGGCACGGTCGCTGGGTGTGGAGCCCGGAAAACGCGCCTACGCCAACGACGTGCGCCGCGAGGTCTTGAGGCTGCGCGCCTCCAAAGGCATGGTGTGGGATTCCGCAGACAGGGACACCTACTCCACGGGCTCGTTCTTCACCAACCCCATCGTTCCCGCCGAGGTGGCCGAGGCGCTGCCGGAGTCGGCGCCGCGGTATCCGGCGGGTGCTGACGGGCTGGTGAAGCTTTCCGCAGCCTGGCTGATTGACCAGGCGGGCTTCGCCAAGGGCTTTGGCCTGGCGGCGGACAGTGTGTCCGGGGGACGGGCGTCGCTCTCCACCAAGCACACGCTCGCCATCACCAACCGCGGCTCAGCCAGCGCCGCGGACGTGGTGGCCGTTGCACGCGAGGTGCGTGCCGGCGTCGTACGCCGCTTTGGCATCGAGCTGCATCCGGAACCGCTGCTTATCGGCCTGCAGCTGTAGCTTCCAGCGGCTTGTCCGGGGCTGCCTTGTGCCGCAGGACCTCGGCTGCTCCCATGAGGGCCGAGGCCCAGCCGGTGAGGACCAGGTAGATCCCCATGAAAAGCCAGACCAGCAGCCCGGGCGCCAGGGGATCCGATGCACCCGACAGGACGCAGGTCACCAGACCCGCCACGGCGACGGCCAGTGACAGGACCCAAAGGACCTGGCCTGCACGGGGGTGCCGGCGCCAGTCGCGGTGGATGCGGACGCCGCCGGGACTGACACCGATGCCGGGGAACAGTACGGCATATCCGCCGCCCAGGCTCAGCGTGAGCGAAGGGAGCAGCAGCAGGGGCTCGGACTTGCCGCTGTCCAGAAACGCCGCGAGGGAGAGCAGGCCCAACGCGGTTCCTGCCAGGACGCAGACCGTGCCGCCGATCATCCACCGCTTGGTTTTACGCGCGAGCAACTGCCACAAACTCCCCAAAGTCATGCTCCTACCCTAACCGTCGTTTTGCGGACCCCGCCCCGCCCCTAGGATGAGGGCATGGCTGCACAGGTGGGGAAGCGTGTTGACCGCAAGATGATGGGCCGGCTGCGCCTGGCGTCACAGGGGCTTCTTGGTGCGGGGGAACGGCCGGAGTCGGCAGGCGGCGTGGTGCGCTGGATGACGGCGATGCAGGCGCAGGACCTGCAGGCGGCCCTGTGGGCGGTGGCCGTGCGACTCACCGGTTCCGGTGTCAGCGACGTGCGGGCTGCCATCGACGCGGGGACGGTCGTGCGCTCGTGGCCGATGCGGGGCACGCTGCACCTGGTGGCACCGGAGGACCTGCGCTGGATGCTGGAGCTGACCGCGGACCGGCTTACCAAGGGCATCGCCGCCCGGCACCGCGAACTCGGCATTACTTGGGCGGATGTCGAGAAGTGCCGTGACATTGCCCTGGCCGGGATCTCCACGGAAGGCCCGGTCAGCCGCACGGGTCTCTTCAAGCTGTTCGACGACGGCGGACAGCCCACCCAGGGGCAGCGGGGCATCCACATCCTGGGAACGCTGTGCCGGCACGGGTGGCTGGTGCAGGGACCGCTGGCCGGGAACCAGCAGCTGATCGTGGCGTTCGACGACTGGATTCCCGTTTCGCGCCGCCTTGGCCGGGCGGAGGCCATTGCCGAGTTCCTGCTCCGCTACTTCCGCAGTCACGGCCCGGCGACTGTCCGTGACTTTGCCTGGTGGACGCAGATTCCGCTGACCGAGGTCCGGGCTGCCCTCGAAACGATCAGGGGCGGGCTGGTGGAACTCGAGTTTGAGGGTGCCAGCTACTGGATGTCGCATGAGACGGCGGCCCTGCTGGATACCGGCGTCCCGGGCCCGCGCTCCGTCCTGCTGCTGCCCGGCTTCGACGAATTCCTGCTCGGTTACACGGACCGCAGCCTGGTCCTGCCGCCCGAGCATGCCAACAAGATCGTTCCCGGCGGGAACGGGGTCTTCAAGAAAACCCTGGTGGCCGGGGGAGAGGTAATTGGCACCTGGGCCGTCGAGGGCAAAGGCCAGCGCGCCGCCGTCGTACCCCAGCTCTTTGACCCGTCCCGGCCGCTCGGCCCGGCAGCCCAGGCTGCTTTCGCCAAAGCCGCCCAGCGCTACCTCGAGTTCCTCGACACCTGACGACAAAACCGGCTCCACCCCGCACAACCGGTGCTGCCCAGCTCCGGTTGTGCGGGGTAAGGCCGCTCATGCATCTAACGCTGTCCACATAGGCAATCCCGGCGCTGACGAGGGTCTAAGCGTCCGGCAATCTGTGGAGCATGGAATCCAGGAAATTGAACGCCCTGGTTGAGGAGCGGTGGCCCGGTACGGCCGTGGCCTCGACGCTCCAATTGGCCAGGGCAGGAATCGATGAGCGTGTATTGACGGCGGGTGTGCGCAGCGGCATGTTGCTCCGGCTACGGCGCGGAGCCTACGTCCAGCAAGCGTATTGGAACACCATCAAGCCGTGGGACCGGGATCGGCTGCTGATTACGGCGCACTATGAATCGACCGGCGGCCAGGCCCGGTACAGCCATATCAGCGCCGCCAGGCTGCACTCCTGTTATCTGTGGAACGCAGAGCCGATGGTCCATGTGACAACCCAGTACGCGAATTCGCCGGGCAGCGCAGGAAGCGACGTCAAGGCTCATCGGCTTCCTCTGACTGACAGGGAATTAGCCACGATCCGGACGCCCGATGGCCGGGATATGCTCACCACCAGTTTGGAGAGGACGGTGCTGGACTGTGCCCGCATTCTGCCGCTGGACCAGGCCGCGGTTATAGGTGATCATGCGCTGCGCAAAGGAGCCTCGGTGCGCACGATGCACGGACTCCTGTCCGAGACCCCAGTCAAGCGGGGGAGCCGCCGAGTGCTCAACCTGCTGGATGTGTTGGACGGCCGGTCGGAATCAGCGGGGGAGACCCGGACCCGGCTGCTGCTGCACTCATTTGGGATGCAATCTTTTACCCCGCAGGTTGAGGTTCCGACTCCTGAAGGGCTCTTCCGGGCGGACTTCGCCGACCCGGAGTCCCGGGTGATCATCGAGTTCGATGGCATAGCCAAGTACACGGACTACAAACCCGCAGACGAAGTGTTGCTCGCAGAGCGCCAGCGTGAAAATGCCCTGGTGGAAACCGGGTGGCGCGTCTTCCGGCTGCACTGGAGGCACCTGGACCGGCCGGGAGAGCTCAAGCAGCGCCTGACCACTTTCCTCGATCGAACGCCCGGCATGCAAAAGCGGCCCTGGACCGCTTAACCGGTGCTGGACAGCACCGGTTAAGCGGGTCAGGGCCGCTTGTGAGGCAGCTGGAGGGTTACAGGTTGCCGGTGGCGATGTTGAGCATGCGGCGCAGCGGTTCGGCGGCGCCCCAGAGGAGCTGGTCGCCCACGGTGAAGGCGCTGATGTACTGCGGGCCCATCTCCATCTTGCGGATGCGGCCCACCGGGATGTCCAGGGTGCCGGAGGCTGCCACCGGGGTGAGCTCGGCCATGGAGGCTTCCTTGGTGTTGGGAACCACCTTGGCCCATTCGTTGTCCTCGGCCAGGAGTTTCTCGATCTCGGCGACGGACAGATCCTCGCGGAGCTTGAGGGTGAGGGCCTGGGAGTGGGAGCGCATGGCGCCGATGCGGACGCAGAGGCCGTCCATGATCACGCGGTTTTCCTCGGCGGTGCCCAGGATCTTGTTGGTCTCAACCCCGGCCTTCCACTCTTCCTTGGACTGGCCGTTGCCCAGGTCCGCGTCGATCCAGGGGATCAGGGAGCCGGCCAGCGGAACGCCGAACTGGGTGGCGTCGATGTCCGTGCGCTGGTGGGCCAGGACCTTGCGGTCGATGTCCAGGATGGCTGACGCCGGGTCGTCCAGTTCCGTGCTGACCTGGGAGTTGAGCGTGCCGAACTGGCTGAGCAGCTCGCGCATGTGCCGGGCGCCGCCGCCGGAGGCAGCCTGGTAGGTCATGGAGGTGCCCCACTCCACCAGGTTGTTCTTGAACAGGCCGCCGAGGCCCATCAGCATGCAGGACACGGTGCAGTTGCCGCCGATGAAGTCCTTGGTGCCGTTGACCAGGCCCTTGTCGATGACGTCGCGGTTGATGGGGTCCAGGACGATGATCGAGTCGTCGTTCATGCGAAGGGTGGAGGCGGCGTCGATCCAGAGGCCGTCCCAGCCGCGGCTGCGGAGTTCGCCGTGGACCTGCTTGGTGTAGTCGCCACCCTGGGCGGTAACAATAATGGGCAGCTTCGCGAGGGTGTCGATGTCGAACGCGTTCTCGAGCTTGCCGGCGCCGTCAGCAAAGGACGGCGCGGCACCTCCCGCGTTGGAGGTGGAGAAGAACACCGGGTTGATGTTGGCGAAGTCGCCCTCGTCCTGCATGCGCTGCATGAGGACGGAACCGACCATACCGCGCCATCCGACCAGGCCGACGGAAGGGGTAGCTGCTGTAGTCATCCGTCCAGTTTAGACTTTGGAACCGGCTGGGCGCAGTCGGTTACGTCACTCCCGGGTGGAACTGTCGACGGCGGGCGGCAGCTACTGCCTGCTCGTGCTCGGCCAGCGGATCACTGTGAGACGTGTCCCGCCCCTGGTTCGGGTGCCTGCCGCTCTTTCCGCAGCTTCTTGGCTCGGTACTCGTCCCTTGCCATGCCGAAGGTGTACCACGCCCCAGATCCTCCGAGCGCGGTGAGGAACAAGGCGCCCCAGAAGGGCTGCTCGCCGCTTCCCGCCGGGATCAGAAGAATTACCAATGAAAGGATGGCTAAAAGCCCCAAAAAGGCAGACACAATTCCCATTCCCCACCATGTCCGGACCTGCGCTTGGCCTCTGCCAGGTGAGAACCCAATCTCGTCGGCGGGGTAGCTGTGGAGGTCGCCAGTATCAGTTTTACGCAGCACCCGTTTTTCACCCCGGGCGAGTGCCGCCTTGTGCTCGGCGTACACGGCGTCGTTTCGCCGCTCAGCTTCCCGATTGAAAACCATCAGCAGGCTGTCCCCTTACCGGTCGAATTGCTTGGCTGTTGGTTCCGGGATTCCCCGCTCGGCCCGGAGGCGCTTGGCCGTTGAGGCCATCTTCGCCATCCGAATAGCGTACAGCGCACCACCGACCCCGGCCGCGGTCAGGAACAGGCCGCTCCACATGGGATCCTGGCCCCGGCCGGTGGGTCCCGCCACCAGCAGGATGGAAAAGACCGCGACGGCAGTGAAGACAACCGCCATGACAAAGAAACCGACGGCGGACCGCACCTGGGCGTGGGAACTGGCAGTAACCACTCCGAGCTCATCTTTGGCGTAGCTGTGAAGCCTGCCCTCCACGGTCCGGAACAGGACCCTCTTTTCACCTCGTGCCAGCGCCTGTTCGTGGTAGGCACGGACTTGGTCGTCCGAGTTGGGGCCGCTTCCCGCATTGCTGCCTTGAATGCCGTTCTGCACGGAAGTCCTGTCGAATCGATTGAATGTGGTTAGCACCTGGGCATCGGACGTAGACTGTCGCCCCATGTGAGTTTCCCTAAAACGCGTGTTCTCCGGGGAATGGACGCGTGCTGTCCGGAAAATTTTCGCGGGTGATGGCAATTCCTGAGGGGTTGGCTTCAAACCAGGTACGGGCCTGGTCGTCGGTCAGGGCGAAGCGGGGCTTGGGCAATCCCTTCAGTTTTCGCAGCTTGGAAGCCCGCAATTCGCGGCGGAGATTGTTGAGGCCCAGGAGCCATCCACCGGTGAAGAGGGCGGTACCCAGCAACCCAAAGACAACCACAATCAGATTGAGGCTCGCGAGTGCGATGATCAGCAGAAGGGGTGCGCCGAGCGCAGGGATGGTCATGAGGGCTGTTACCACGAAAAGCCCGGTGGTTGTGTGGACGGAGTAGTTCCCGGATGGCTGGGCACCGCCGATGCCCCATTCTTCCTTTGTGTAGGCATGCACGGTGCGTTCCATACCCGTTGCATAAAAGTACTGGCGTTCGACAAGTAATTTTTGTACGTCCGGATCCATTTCCATCAGTTTTCTCCGGTTTCATGGACGAAAGCCCTCAGTACGGCCGTGAGGTCGTCGCCGGTCGTCGCAAGCTGTTCAGGTCCAACAAGGTCGCCCTGCGCAATGGCGTGTGCCCAGCCGCGGGTGTCCCTACGGATGAGAAGCTGCTGTGCGGAAGGGATCCGTCCAGATCTGACCTTCACGCCCCCTTCCGGATACTTGTGCAGGTGCTCCTGAACAATGAAGGATTCTGCCGCCTCCTTGGAGAAGTGCGCATCCTGGGGAAGGACGAACCAACTCATCATGGTTCTCGGCTGAAAGATCAGCGATATTTTTCCGGCCCCGGCATGGAGCACCGAGTCTGCGCGGTGCTCATCTATCAGCAGATCCAGTTGCGTCCATTTCGCGGCGTGGGCGAGGGTGTAAGCGACTGCATCCACCTTTGCATCAAACTCGACGCTGGTGCCATCGACTGCCGCCATTCGGCGGGCGACGAGCGACGACAGGCCCGCGCTGACCAGTTGCCTGTTCCCGGACTCCTCCGTCAGCCGAAGCCAGGCGGCGCTGGCGCGGGATTCATCCGTGTCCTGCAGTTGTACGAGATAGGCCATTTCTGCAACACCGAATCCCACGGAGGTGTCTGTCGCCGTTTGTGCCTCAGTCATGCTGTCCATCCTATGAGTCCCCATTTTCTAGAAGCCAAAGAAGTCCTTGACACCGTCGCCGACTGCTCCTGCGAAATCTTCAGCAGTGTCGCCTACCCAATCGAAGGCGTCGTCGATTGCATCCTTGGCCCCCGGGACCAGTTCGACGGCTGCCCATGCGCCGCCAACAACCATGCACGTCACCCCGACAGGTGGGGGTAAGAAAGAGCCGACCCCGAGAGCGGTCTTCAGGCCGGACTTAATGGCGTCACCTGTCTCTCCGGCGCGAATGGCGTTGACGGTGTCGAGTCCATCCAAGCCAACGCTGATTCCCCCGAGGACATGTCCCGCAGAGTTGAGACCGAACTTCGCCCAGGGGCCGATCTCCGCTGCTCCCGTACCCCGGGCCATGTCGGCGAAGTCACCGAATTTGCCGCTGAGAAGGTCAGAAGTACCGGAGAACGCGCCCCGCAAAGGATCGGCGCGCGCTGAAGCTTCCCACAGGTCCTTATTGAAAAAGCGTTTCCATGCTGCCCAGTCCTGACCCGCCCCGAACAAGGCTTCGATTTCGCGGCCATGCCGGGCATCAAACTGCGAAATGTCCCGAAGACCCAAAGGGACACCCTTCAGCCCAAGGACGCCGTTGTAGGCGTCCCAGCCGTTTCGGAAGGGTGAATCACCGTTGGAAAGCCACTCCGGAACCACGGGAACGAACGAGGACGGAACGCCAGCCTCTACTCCGGGACCGGGTCCGCCGGAACCCGTCCCGGCGTCACTGGCATTCTCCTGCTGATTGGCGTGTTCCAGCAGCTTGGCGGATTCCTGCTTGAGCGCCAATGCCGTTTGCTGGAGGAGGGTACGGTGTGTGCCGTTCCACTCTGACCGGAACCTGACGGCGTCCTGGCCCTTCCAGGAAGAATTGTTGTTGATGGCGCTGCCCAGCGATGTTGATTGCTGCAGCAGCGAATCCGACGTTCGTCCCAGTTCCCGCGCCAGATTGCGCAGTTGCTCGACGTCGGCGCCCCACAAAGTTCCTGCCACCAGGCATCCCCCCAATATTTCGAACCGCCGTCCCGTTGCGCGGCAGCACCCAGCCTAGGACAGCATCAGACGAGCCGCGATGGGGTGAGCTCCCCATGGGGCCTGCAGCGCAGACCGGGTCAGCCCCGCTTGGTCTCCTCCAGGACGGCCGCTTTCCGGGCGCGCAGCGCGAAGAAGGCGCCGAAGGCGAACACCTGCGTCACCACCACCAGCACAATCGCGCCGGCGATCTTGTTGCCGCCCAGGATCATGGTGAGACCAACGATCGCGGACAGGAGCGCCAGCAGGGGGAGCAGCATGTACCCCAGGACAAAGAGGGTTTCAGGTTTCTTCAGCACGTTCCTAGCCCTCGGTCCTTGACCATTTGGTGAATCGGTAGCGGGTGCCGTTGGCGGCGGTCAGCCAGCCGTCGGGCGGGACGGAGGCCGCAGCCTCCCAACTGGTGCCAAGCTCGGGGGCGAACGTGTCGCCGTCGGCCTCCACATCGATGGTGGTGACCACCGCGACGTTGGCGAGATCGGTGGACTGGCGGAAAATCTCCCCGCCGCCCAGGATCCACACGGTGTCGCCGCCGTCGACGAACTGGGACTCCAGCAGCGCGTCATCGAGGGAAGGAACCACGACGGCGCCCTCCGCCTCAGGCATGTCGGCCCAGCTTTTCTGCCGGGTGATGACGATGTTGGTGCGCCCGGGCAGGGGGCGGTACTTCTCTGGGAAGGACAGCCAGGTCTTGCGGCCCATGATGACCGGGTGCCCGGTGGTCAGCCGCGTGAAGTGCTTGAGGTCCTCCGGAAGATGCCAGGGCATGTCCCCGTCCTTGCCGATCACGCCGTCGGGGGTCTGGGCCCACACCAGCCCAACGCCGGTGACCGAGGCGGCCAGCTCTTCGGTGAAGGACTGCGGATCCGTGAAGTTTTCGGTGCTCATACTGCGATCGGCGCCTTAATCGTGGGGTGGTGCTGGTAGCCCACCACTTCGAAGTCTTCCAGGGTGTAGTCAAAGATCGATGCCGGCTTGCGGTTGATCTTCAGCTGAGGGTAATCGTACGGCTCCCGCTCCAGCTGCTTGAGGACCTGGTCCATGTGGTTCTCGTAGATGTGCACGTCGCCGCCGGTCCAGATGAACTCTCCGGGCTCGAGACCCACCTGCTGGGCCACCATGCACGTGAGCAGCGCGTAGGAGGCGATGTTGAACGGCACACCCAGGAACATGTCTGCGGAGCGCTGGTACAGCTGGCAGGACAGCTTGCCGTCGGCGACATAGAACTGGAAGAACGCGTGGCACGGCGGAAGTGCCATGTCGTTCAGTTCGGAGACATTCCAGGCGGACACGATGTGCCGGCGGGAGTCCGGGTTGGACTTAAGGTTCTCCACCAGCTCGGCGATCTGGTCGATGTGGCCGCCGTCCGGAGTGGGCCAGCTGCGCCACTGCACGCCGTACACAGGACCCAGGTCGCCGTCCGCGTCGGCCCACTCATTCCAGATGGTGACGCCCTGGTCCTGCATCCACTTCACGTTGGTTTCGCCGCGCAGGAACCACAGGAGTTCCACAGCCACGGACTTGAAGTGGACCCGCTTGGTGGTGATCAGCGGGAAGCTTTTCGTCAGGTCGAAGCGCAGCTGGCGCCCGAAAACACTGGTGGTTCCGGTCCCCGTGCGGTCCGACTTGTGCGTGCCTGAGGCCAGGACATCGCGCAGGAGGTCTTCATAAGGCGTTGGAATGCTCACGCCCCAAGTCTACGTGGCTTACTTCGAGCACTTCAGCAAAGCCGTCTCAACTTCGCCTCAGCCTGCCGCGAAGAAGGTCCAGCAGGACCTCGTCGCTGAGTTTCGCTTTCCGCCCGGCGTCGATGTAACGGTCGACGGCGGCAGTCACCTCCTCCGGGACCGGCGCCGGGGCCGTGTCCCCGGCACCCGCGGCGACACCGGCAACAATGGTGCCGCCCCGCCGTCGTGCTTCAACAACACCCGCGGCCTCAAGTTCCTTGTACGCCCTGGCCACCGTTCCCACGGCAACGCCAAGATCCGCAGCCAGGCTCCTGACCGTCGGCAGCTGAAGCTTGTGTCCGTTGGCCGTCAGCACACCCGCCTGCACTGTGAAGAACGCGGCCAGCGTCCGGACCACGCCCCCAGATTCGTGCAACTTTGTATCGAGTATTTGATACAAAGCTGGACGGGTCAAGCAGGCTTGGGGGTGCTAGTCGTCGAACGGCTTGAACTGCTCGACGGCCACGATCCGGTTCTTGCCGCCGGAAGCCACATGGCACACCACCAGCTCACCAGGCGACAGGTACGGTTCCTCGGACGGCAGGAGGCTGCTCAGGGCACCCGGCATGTGTTTCGCGAGCTGCGTGAACACCGTGGGGAGTGCCGGGCGGTGCGTGCAGACCGCCACCGCCCGCTGCTTGTCGAACAGCGACTCGATGACGGCCGCGGTCTTCTTCGGGCTGCGCTCGTGGCGGTGTTCCGTCAGTGCCTCGGCCATCTTGACCTTGGCACCGGCGGCCTTCGCATAGGGTGCCACCGTGGCCACGCACCGCAGCCAGGGACTGGTCACCACGCGCAGCGGCTTCCACGCCTGAAGCAGCCGGCCGACTGCCTGCGCCTGCCGTGTTCCCGTCGCTGCCAGCGGCCGCTCGCCTTCGGCCTTGGTCCAGGACGAGCGCGGTTTGGCTTTGGCATGGCGGACCACCACGAGCGGCCAGGTGTTCAGCTCGCCGCGTTCGTGGGCTTCGCGCAGGTACTGCAGGGGTACGACGTCGGAGGGGTTGGACAGCAGCGTGGCCGCCTTCTCCGGGGCGCACCACATCACGCTGTCCACCTCCTTGCCGTCGGGAACAAGCGTGGCTCCGTTGACCTTGACCGCCCAGTAGTAGACCACCTTCAGGCCGGACGCCACGTGATAGTGGATGGGCGGCAGGGGAATCCCCAGTGGCGCGTCCAGGCCAATCTCTTCCCGGACTTCCCGGACCGCGCATTCGGGGACGGTCTCGCCGTCGTCGATTTTGCCCTTGGGCCATGACCAGTCGTCATAGCGGGGGCGGTGGATCAGGAGGACTTCAAGCTTGTCCTTCGTGACCCGCCATGGCAGGGCGCCGGCAGCAGTGACTGCTACTGGTTCCCCCGGATGGTCTGTCTGGTCTGCTACGAGTGCATCGCTCGACAAAACAGCTGCCCTTACCGCCGGCTCAGGCTGCGCTGCCGGGGCCGGGACGCCAGCAGCCATGACTGGACGTCCTCAAGCGGCTTGCCGTCTTCTGCCAGGTGGTGCCGGTTCCATGCTCCCTCGTTGTCCAGGTGCCAGCTCGCGGTTTCCGGTGCCATGTAGCGCTTGAGCAGGTCAAGGACATAGGCGATGTCGTCGGCGCTCGCCAGCTGGACCAGGGCCTCCACCCGGCGGTCCAGGTTGCGGTGCATCATGTCCGCGGAGCCGATGTACACCACGGGGTCACCGCCGTTGGCGAAGGCGAACACGCGGGAGTGCTCCAGGAACCTGCCCAGGATGGAACGGACCGTGATGTTTTCGCTGAGGCCGGGAACGCCGGGGCGCAGCGAGCAGATGCCGCGGACCACCACGTCCACCTTTACGCCGGCCTGCGAGGCACGGTACAGCGAATCGATGATGGCCTCATCCACCATGGAGTTCACCTTGATCTGCACCCTCCCGGGCACCCCGGCGCGGGCATTGCGGATCTCGGTCTCGATCCGGTCAATCAGCCCGGACCGCACCGAACGCGGGGCAACGAGCAGCCTCTTGAACGTGGACTTCGGGGCATAGCCGGAGAGCTGGTTGAACAGCTTGGACAGGTCCTCGCCCACCTGCTCGTTGGCGGTCAGGAGGCCCAGGTCCTCGTAGTACCGCGCCGTGCGGGGGTGGTAGTTGCCGGTTCCGATGTGGCAGTACCGGCGCAGCCCGTCCACTTCCTGGCGGACCACCAGGGACAGCTTGCAGTGCGTCTTGAGGCCCACGATGCCGTAGACCACATGCACGCCTGCCTGCTCGAGCTTGCGGGCCCAGGAGATGTTGGCCTGCTCATCGAACCGGGCCTTGATTTCCACCAGGGCGAGGACCTGCTTGCCGGCCTCCGCTGCATCAATCAGGGCGTCAACGATGGGCGAGTCGCCCGAGGTGCGGTACAGGGTCTGCTTGATGGCCTGCACCTTGGGGTCCGCGGCGGCCTGCTCAAGAAACGCCTGGACGGAGGTGGAGAACGAGTCGTACGGGTGGTGCAGCAGGATGTCGCGGCGGCGCATGGCGGCGAAGACGTTCGCAGCCTTGGACGTCTCGGACTCGTTGAGGTACCGGGAGGTGTGCGGCACATGTTTGGGGTAGTGCAGGTCCGCCCGGTCGATGCCGGCGATGACGGACAGGCCCCGGAGGTCCAGCGGCGCGGGCACCGAGTACACCTCGGATTCCTCCACGCCCAGCTCGCGGATCAGGAGTGCACGGATGTTGGGGTTGATGTCGTTGGTGACCTCAAGCCGCACCGGCGGGCCGAAGCGGCGGCGCAGGAGTTCCTTCTCAAGCGCCTGCAGGAGGTTTTCGGCGTCGTCCTCTTCCACCTCCACATCCTCGTTCCGGGTGACACGGAAGGTGTGGTGCTCCAGGACCTCCATGCCCGGGAACAGCTTGTCCAGGTGGACGGCAATGACTTCCTCAAGCGCGATGAAGCGGGCCACGCGGCCTGCGACGGCGCCGGCGCGGGGACCGTCAATGGAGATCAGGCGCGGCAGCTGGTCCGGTACCTTGACGCGTGCAAAGAGTTCTTTGTCGCTGATGGGGTTCCGGACCACGACGGCCAGGTTCAGTGAGAGGCCCGAGATATAGGGGAAGGGGTGGGCCGGGTCCACCGCCAGCGGCGTGAGGATGGGGAACACCTTCTCGGCAAACATCACGCTGAGCTGCTGCTTGGCGGCGTCGTCCAGTTCATCCCAGTGCATGAGGTGGATGTGCTCATAGGCCAGGGCGGGGCGGATCTGCTCCGCGTACACCTGCGCATGCCGCTGCTGGAGCCGGTGGGCTTCCTCGCTGATCCTTTCCAGCACCTCAACCGGACTCAGGCCGGCGGGGGAGGGAACGGCAAGGCCCGTGGCGATGCGGCGCTTCAGGCCGGCCACCCGGACCATAAAGAACTCGTCCAGGTTGGAGGCGAAGATCGAGAGGAAACTGACACGTTCCAAGAGGTGCAGGGTGGGGTCTTCGGCAAGTTCCAGGACACGGGAATTGAAGCTGAGCCAGCTCAGTTCGCGGTCCAGGAAGCGGTCCGGCCGGATGTCGCCTTCGGGCTGAAGGTTCGGCGCGAACTCAGGAATGTCGATGCGGTCCTGGGTGGCGCGGGACGCCGGCACCTCCGAGGAACCGAAGCGGGCGCGCACTGGTACTGCCACATCCTGGGACGTAGCTGTTCCGGAAGGTTCCGGGTTCATGGCATCTCCTTTACCTGGCGCTTGATGCTGGCGCTTCCGGCCCGCGGGGTTCTGTTTCAACCTTACAAGCATTCAGTTCGCGCAAGCCCTCGATTTCGGGCTTCCCGGCCCGTGTGTCAGCCGATTGGACTAACCGCTGCCACCGGTCCGTACATCACGTCCATGTCCCAGCGGGTGAACCCCAGCCGGCGGTACAGGGAAACGGCCGGGGCGTTCTCTGCGTCGGTGTACAGCATGACCGCGTGCAGCCCCAGATCTTGGAGGTGTTTGATGCCCGCAATCGTAAGGGCTTTGCCAAGACCCATGCCCTGGGCCTCCGGCGCCACACCCACCACGTAAACCTCACCAATGGCGGGGTGCGAACCGTGCCGCGGGTGCACCTTGGTCCAGTGGAAGCCCAGCAGCCGCCCGTCACGGTCCTCAGCGAGGAGGAAGCCGGCCGGGTCGAACCATTCCTCCGCCATGCGGGCTTCCAGATCCGCCCGGGTCAGGTTGCCCTGCTCCGGGTGGTGCGAAAATGCCGCGCGGTTCACTGCCAGCCAGGCGTCCTCATCCTGCCCCGGCACAAAAGTACGGACGGAAACACCCTCCGGAAAACCGGCGTCGGGAAGATCGGCGCCCGCCGTCGTCATGCGCATCTTCCACAGTTCGCGCACGGGCTCGTAGCCGTAGCGGGCCGCAAGGTCTGCGGCAGCCTCGTGGTTTCCGTGGGACCAGGCTTTCAGCCCGTCAAAGCCCCGCGTTTCCTTCAGCGCGCCCACCAGGCGGTCGGCGACGCCCTGGTTGCGGTAGGAGGGGTGCACGGCAATCTCCAGTATTCCGCTGCCGTCCTGTTCGTCGACCACGGCGGCGAAGCCGGCCAGGTCCTGTCCGGTGGAGGGGTCGGAGTCCTCATCGGGGGCGTACAGCGCCAGGGTCAGCAGCGCGTGCTCGGATGAATCTCCGGCGCGCATCGTGACCAGGGTCTGCTCGGAGATGGACGGATTCCCGTCGGACTCTTCGGCCGCAGCCAGCAGGTTACTGCAGTCTTTCAGGAGCTGCTGGTCAACCCCGCCTCGGACAACATGGACGGGCCACTTCTCAGGGTGCGCTGAAGTCATGAGGCAAGGCTATACGGGTTGGCGCCCCGGGGCTCAGGCTTCGGTGAGCTCGTCTTCCTGCTGCCGCACCAACGTCAGCCGGTAGCCCACGTTGCGGACAGTACTGATCAGGTTCTCGTGGTCCACGCCCAGCTTGGCGCGAAGGCGCCGGACATGGACGTCCACCGTACGCGTGCCACCGTAGTAGTCGTAGCCCCACACCTCGGTGAGCAGCTGCTGGCGGGTGAAAACCCGGCCGGGGTGCTGGGCCAGGTACTTCAGGAGTTCAAACTCCTTGAAGGTCAGGTTCAGCGGGGCCCCGTTGACGCGGGCGGTGTAGCTTGCCTCATCGATGACCACCCCGGCGGCACGGATTTCGCTGGGGGTGTCTTCCTGTTCGGGCACCGCCCGGGCGACGGAGAGCCTGATGCGGGCTTCCACTTCGGCGGGGCCGGCTGAATCCAGCACGATGTCATCCACTGCCCAGGCGGAGGAGACGGCTGCCATGCCGCCCTCCGTGAGGATCAGCACCAGCGGGGCGCTCAGCCCTGTGGCTTTGAGGAGCTGGGTGAGGGAACGCGCCCCCACGAGGTCTTTCCGGGCGTCCAGCAGAACGATGTCGCAGGGATCCGTCTCGAGCAGGGCCGTGGGCTCGGCGGGGAGGATGTGCACCCGGTGGTTCAACAGTTCCAAGGCAGGCAGGATGTCAACCGAAGAGCCGGTGCTGTTCGTCAATAACAGGATGTGCGACATTGTTCCTCCAAGGGCCGTCCGCGCATCGTTGGGCGACTAAAACCGGATTCTCACCGGCCGGTACTGGCTCCCACCGTGGACGTGAGGCCGGCAAAAACAACTGCCGGCCCGCCATCCCCGCAGGGAGTTTAGCTGAACCTTGAGTATACCCGGCACCCTCTTCTGAGCCAGAGATTCCCGCCCCGCAACGGTACGTTTTGCGACATATCCCGTTCATATAGGGCAGGATTGGGGCAGGGCGGCATGCCCTGCCACGAAGGGGCGGACTCCGCCTTCGGTCTACGCCAGGATGGGATTGCAGCGCAGTGAGTGCAGAGACTAAGCACAGGCCGGGCTCCGTATGACGGCAGATCTGCAGGCGCCCGCGCGTTCGCTCGGCTCCTGGACCATCGGGCTGGTGGGAATCGCCGGACTCGCAGCGATTATCGCCGGGGTCTACACCTCCCGCGAGGTCCTTGTGGCCGTCGCCGTCCTGATCGCCGCCGCCGTCGGCATCGGCTGGCCGCACTTCCTCCGCATCCCCGCCAAAAAAACGCTTGCCGCCGTCATTGCCCTGCCGGGCGCTGGCTCGGCGCTCGCCGCAGCCCTGGCTCCGGCGCCGGGGTACCTGGACTGGACGCCGGGGTTCCTGGCGCTGGGAATGATGGCGGTTTTTGTTGTGCAGCTGATCCGCGGAACCGGGCAGGCGCAGCGGCTCGAATCAACCCTCGGGTGCTGCGTGGGGGTCCTGCTGTCCTGCCTGGGAGCGGGATGGATAGCCGGAGCGCGCCTTGACGGTATCCGGGAGATGCTCCTGGTGGCAGCCATCAGCGCAGCCGTGGCCCTGCTCGCGGGGCTGATCCGGTGGCCGGACAGTGTGGTGGCACCTTTGGGCATCGTCCTGGCCGGGTTGGCAGGACCGCTGGCCGGGCTGGTGCTTTCGGACATCGCCGTCCTCCCTGCCGCCGTTTTCGGCGTGGTGGTGGGCGCTGTCCTGGCCAGCTTCCGCCGCCTGGTCACCCTCCGAGGTGCTCCGCTTAACATTCCCGCGGCCCTTGCCATGGGCCTTGCGCCTGTTTCAGCCGTGGGTTCCCTTGCTTACTTCATAGACAAACTACTCATCTACTAACGGTTAGGATGGCATCATGTCCGTACTTGCATTTGAAATCTTCTTCCTTGTCCTGCTCGGCATCGCGAGCCTGTCCATGGCCTGGTTCGCAGGCTTCGTGGTGTACCGCCTCTTCAAAGGCCAGAAGTAGACCGCTCTCCAGCTACCTGTAATCCGAGGTAAATAGCTGTGCCCATTGAGATCCCTACAGACCTGACCCCGGAACTTGTTCCGCTTTCCTGGCTCATTGGTGAGTGGGAGGGCCGCGGCCGGCTCGGCAGCGGAGACGAGGACTCTGAGCATTTCCTGCAGCACGTCTCCTTTACGCACAACGGCCTGCCGTACCTCCAGTACCGCGCCGAGAGTTGGTTGACGGACGACGACGGCACGCGCCTGCGGCCGCTCACCGTCGAGACCGGTTTCTGGGCACTGGAGCGCAAACAGCTGGATGCCGACGGCGGCCCGGGCCTGGTGCCTGCGGACATCGTGCCGGTGCTGAAGAGCGCCGACGAGGTCGAAGCCCTGCGCAACAGCGAAGGCGGCTTCGATATCTCGGTGTCCATCGCCCACCCCGGCGGTATCACTGAGCTGTACTACGGCCAGATCAAGGGCCCGCAGATCCAGCTCACCACCGACATGGTGATGCGCGGCAGCCACTCCAAGGACTACAGCGCGGCTACCCGCATCTTCGGCCTGGTGGACGGGAACCTGTTGTGGCGCTGGGACGTAGCAACAGGGGGAGAAGGAGGCAAGGGCCTGGAAGCCCATGCCTCAGCCTTCCTGAAAAGAGTCACCTGACCCGGAAGGCGCGGCACCGTGGAAAAAGACGCAGCACAAAGTCCCAAGGACTACAGCGACCTCAAGGCTGTCTTTTTCAACGGCACCCTGAAAAGATCCCCGCAGACCTCCAACACGGACGGCCTGATCAACATCAGCCGCCTGATCATGGAAAAGCAGGGCGTCACAACCCGGGTGATCCGCACAGTGGACCACGACGTCGCCAGCGGCGTGTACCCGGACATGACCCAGTACGGCTGGCAGACCGATGAATGGCCACAGCTCTACCCGGCCGTCCAGGAAGCGGACATTGTGGTGGTGGCCGGACCCATCTGGCTCGGTGACAATTCCTCACAGACCAAAAAACTGATCGAACGCCTCTATGCCCACTCCGGCGAACTCAACAGCAAGGGCCAGTGGGCGTTCTACCCTAAAGTGGGCGACTGCCTGATCACCGGCAACGAGGACGGCATCAAGCACTGCTCCATGAACGTGCTCTACAGCCTGCAGCACATCGGCTTCAGCATCCCGCCGCAGGCCGACGCCGGCTGGATCGGGCCGGTGGGCCCCGGCCCCAGCTACCTGGACGAGGGCTCAGGCGGGCCCGAAAGCGACTTCACCAACCGCAACGCCACCTTCATGACCTGGAACCTCCTGCACCTGGCCCGCATCCTCAAGGACGCCGGCGGACTGCCGGCCTACGGCAACCTGCCCAACGAATGGGCCGCCGGAACCCGGTTCGATTTCGAAAACCCGGAGTACCGATAACTGCTGCCGGTGTTGCGCCCGTCGAAACCCCGCCATTGCCAAAGCCGGAATACCCACTGACTGAAGGACGTTGCCCCAAGTATGACTATCCCCAGCCCCCTGTTGTCGCGCCCTGGTGCCGTTGAGGCGGCCGGCGCGGACGCCGGCGTCGCCTCCCACTACGGTGAGCCCCTGCGCGAGCAACGGGCACTCGCAGCCGGAACCGCCGTCGTCGACCTTTCCCACCGCGGCGTGGTCACCGTCAGCGGCCCGGACCGGTTGAGCTGGCTTAATACCCTGTCCTCCCAGCAGGTCACCAACCTGGCGCCGGGGGAGTCCAGCGAGCTGCTGCTCCTGAGCGTGCAGGGCCGGATCGACTTCGACGCCCGGGTGGTGGACGACGGCGGGACCACCTGGCTGATTGTCGAGGCCGCCGAAGCAGCGCCGCTGGCGGAGTTCCTCAACAGGATGAAGTTCATGCTGCGGGTGGAGGTGGCTGACGTTTCGGCCGACTGGGCCGTGGTGGGCAGCACGAAGGCCGTCCCGGAATGGTCAGAGCTGCTGGCCTGGCAGGACCCGTGGCCGCACGTCAGCGCCGGTGGCTTTTCCTACGCCACCGTCTCCGAGGAACGCCACCCCGGCCTGGAGCGGCCCTGGTTCGAATACCTCGTTCCCTCCTCCGCTCTGGAGGAGAACGTTGCCGGGCGGCCGCTTGCCGGCGTCCTGGCCGCCGAGGCGCTCCGCGTCGCGGCCTGGCGTCCCCGCATCGGTGCGGAAACTGACGACAAAACTATTCCGCACGAGCTGGACCTGCTCCGCACGGCAGTGCACCTGGCCAAGGGCTGCTACAAGGGGCAGGAAACCATTGCCCGCGTCCACAACCTGGGGCACCCGCCGCGGCGCCTCGTCTTCCTGCAGCTGGACGGATCGCAGCACACCATGCCCGCCGCCGGAAGCGCCGTCCTGGTGGGCGACCGCAAGGTGGGCGCCGTCACATCCGTGGTACAGCACTACGAAATGGGCCCGGTGGCCCTGGCAGTCATAAAGCGTTCCGTCGCCTCGGATGAGATACTGACGGTCCTGGACGGGGACGAACCGTACACCGCCAGCCAAGAACTCATCGTCGCCCCCGACGCCGGCAAGGTGGTGGGGCGCCAGACCGGATTCCTCAGGGGGCCACGCTGATGACTGACAACGCCGCACCAACGGCAGGGCCCGACGACGACGCCGTCGCCCTCGCACACACGCTCTTCCAGGGGGCCAGGGAAGGCAACACGGAGCTGCTCCGCGCCTACCTCGAAGCGGGGGCCCCGGCCACCATGACCAATGCCGCGGGGGATTCCCTCCTGATGCTCGCTGCCTACCACGGCCACGTGGACACGGTGCAGCTGATCCTGCAACATGGCGCCGAAGCCGATACGGCCAACGACCGGGGGCAGACGCCCCTTGCCGGAGCCGCGTTCAAGGGCTACACGGACGTGGCCCGGGTGCTGCTCGATGCCGGCGCTGATCCTGACGCCGGGTCGCCGTCCGCACGGGCGGCGGCACAGATGTTCGCCCGCCAGGAGATCCTCGACCTCCTGGGCTAGCCTTTCCCGGGTCCGCCCGGCAGCCGACGACTTTTGAAGGATGACCGAGTGGAAAACGTAGCAAAGCCCTGGCCGGCCCTGTGGTCACTGGTGATCGGGTTCTTCATGATCCTGATCGACAGCACCATTGTGTCCGTGGCAAATCCGGTGATCATGGACGGCCTGGGCGCGGACATCAACTCGGTGATCTGGGTGACCAGCGCCTACCTGCTGGCGTACGCGGTTCCGCTGCTGATCACCGGCAGGCTCGGCGACCGGTTCGGGCCCAAGAAGCTCTACCTCCTGGGCCTGGTGGTATTCACCCTGGCATCACTGTGGTGCGGTCTTGCCGGAAACGTGGAGACCCTCATCGCCGCCCGCGTCCTGCAGGGCCTCGGGGCGGCCATCATGACACCGCAGACCATGGCTGTCATCACCCGGATCTTCCCGCCTGACCGGCGCGGCGCGGCGATGTCCATCTGGGGTGCCACCGCCGGCATGGCGACGCTCGTCGGGCCCATCCTGGGCGGCCTCCTCGTGGACGGGCTGGGCTGGGAGTGGATCTTCTTCATCAACGTGCCCATCGGCATCGCCGGCTTCCTCCTGGCGCTGCGCAACGTTCCCACGCTCAGTACCCACCCGCACAGGTTCGATATCCCCGGCGTGGTGCTCAGCGCCGTCGGCCTGTTCCTGCTGGTGTTCGGCATCCAGGAAGGCGAGACCTACAACTGGGGCATCATCGCGGGGCCGGTCAGCGTGTGGGGCCTCATCTTCGCGGGCCTGGTGGTGCTGACGGGCTTTGTGGTGTGGCAGCGGTTCAACAAGGGCGAGCCCCTGCTGCCGCTGGGGCTGTTCCGGGACCGGAACCTCTCCCTCGCCAACCTCGGGATCACCATGGTGGGCTTCACCGTGACCTCGTTCGGCCTGCCGCTGATTTTCTACTACCAGATGGTCCGGGGCCTGACTCCCACGCAGTCCGCCCTCCTGATGGTGCCCATGGCCCTCATCTCGGGAGGCCTGGCGCCGGTGGTGGGAAAGATCGTGGACCGGGTCAACCCCAAGTACCTCGCGGCGGGAGGCCTTGTCCTCATGGCAGTGGCCTTGTCCTGGAACGCCCTGCTGATGCAGCCCGGGACGCCCATCCTGCTGTTCCTGCTGCCCAGCGCCGTCCTGGGCTTCGCCAACGCCGGGATCTGGGCTCCCCTGAGCACCACCGCCACCCGCAACCTTCCGCCGCGCCAGGCCGGTGCAGGCTCGGGCGTCTACAACACCACCCGGCAGTTCGGTGCGGTGCTGGGCAGCGCCGCCATCGCCGTGCTGATCCAGGCACGGCTGGCGGCCGAGCTTCCCGCCGGCGGACCTGGCGGACCCGCCGGTGAAGGCATGGCATTGGGCGGAACACTGCCTGAGGCGCTGCACAGCGGATTCTCGACGGCGATGAGCCAGTCCATCCTGTTGCCCGCGGCGGTGGTCCTGGTGGGCGCGGCGGTGGCGCTGTTCTTCGCCAAACCCCAGCCGGTCCAGGGCTGGGGCGGCGGTCCGCCGGCGTCAGCCAAGGTGGACGCTGGTCTGGATTCCACCGGCTGACAGGCCCAGCTTCCGGGCCAAAGCCAGGGAGCCGGTGTTGCTCACGTCCGTGCGCCACTGCAGGGTCAGCCCTGCGGCAAGCGCCTCGTGGGCTGCAATGGATGCAGCCAGGGACCCCAGCCCCTGCCGCCGCCACTCCGGATCCACCAGGACGCCCAGGTGCGCCAGCAGGCCTTCCCACTCGGAGTACGCGCCGCAGGCTAGGGGAACCCGCCGTCCGTCCACCTCATGGACGATGGTGTAGCGGTTCTCCAGGTCTGAGAGGCCTACCTCGTTGACGTCGTCCGGCGGGCACCGGCCTTCCAGCTCAATGGCCTCGGGGTTCCCGTGGGAAACGGTCATCTCCCCGGACGGCTGCTGCAGGGGCAGGTCGTCGGCAAAGAAGAGGGCAGCAGCCCCCAGGCCGTGCCCGCCATGGGACCGGGTCAGGGTCAGAAGCGTGACATGCTGCGCCATCTCCTCATCAGGGATGCGGTCAGCCGCGTCGATGACCCACTGCGGCCCGATCAGCGCTGAACTGCCAAACAGCCGTACGAACTCCACGGTCCGCACCGACTCATCTGCCCGCACAATGCGTTCGCCGGAGGCCAGCGCCGTGCTGAAAGCGTCATCCGCAAGCCCCAGGCGGCGCGCCCATGCGAGCTGGATGATGGCAGCAGAACCGGGGTCAAGTGTCATGTTCCCAGCCTAGGACGGGCCGGAACCCCAACCGAACAGGACACCTTAGCCGAAGAGGACGGCGGCTTCGTCGTAGCGCTTCTGCGGGACGGTCTTGAGCTGGCCCAGGGCTTCCTGGAAGCCTACGTGCTCGATGTCCGTTCCCTTCAGGGCCACCATGGTGCCCCAGAAGCCTTCCACCACGGAGTCGATGGCGGCCATGCCGAGCCTGGTGGCCAGGACCCGGTCGAAGGCGGACGGTACGCCTCCGCGCTGGATGTGGCCCAGGATGGTGGCGCGGGTTTCGATGCCGGTGCGGGCTTCCAGTTCCGGGGCGAGCTGGTCTGCGATGCCGCCCAGGCGGGGCCGGCCGAAGGTGTCCAGGCCGCGTTCGGAGTGCGGGGTTTCCATGTGCTCGGGCACGAACCCTTCGGCCACTACCACCAGGGGTGCGCGGCCGCGGGCGTGGGCTTCCTTCACCCATTCGGTGATTTGGTCGATGCTGACCTTCTGCTCCGGGATGAGGATGGCGTGGGCGCCGGCGGCCATGCCGGCGTGCAGGGCGATCCAGCCGACGTGGCGGCCCATGACTTCGGCGATCATGCAGCGGTGGTGGGATTCGCCGGTGGTGCGGAGCCGGTCGATGGCTTCGGTGGCGATCTGGACGGCGGTGTCGAAGCCGAAGGTGTAGTCGGTGGCGTCGAGGTCGTTGTCAACGGTCTTGGGGACGCCGACGATCTTGAGTCCGGCGTCGGTGAGGCGTTTGGCGGCGGCGAGGGTTCCTTCACCGCCGATGGCGATGATCGCGTCGATGCCCAGGCGTTCCATGTGGGCTTTGATGACTTCGGGGCCGCCGCCGTTGTCGAAGGGGTTGGTGCGGGAGGTGCCGAGGATGGTGCCGCCCTGTTTGGCGATGCCGCGGACCATGGTGCGGGGGATGTCGATGATGTCGCCCTCCACAACGCCGCGCCAGCCGTCGAGGAATCCGACGAACTCGTGGCCGTGGATGGCGATGCCTTTGAGTACGGCGCCGCGGATGACCGCGTTCAGTCCGGGGCAGTCGCCACCGCTGGTGAGGATTCCAATTTTCATGTTTCGGCTCAAATCCTGGGAGAGGGTTTACTGGCAGAGCGCCACGCTGAGCTCACCTAGAAGTGTAGTGCGATGTGTGGGGTACGACACAAACCGGTTACAAAAGGCGCCGTTCCATGGCGACCACTACTGCCCTTGTCCGGCCGTCCACATGGAGTTTGTTGAAGACCCGCAACACACAGAGCAGCGGCCCCGCCCGGGAGGGGCGGGGCCGCTGGGGCGACGAGGTCAGGGACGGTTCAGTGACCGCCGGTCCAGGAACTGCTGGAGCGGGATGACGTTCCGCTGGTCCGGAAGGACCACCCATGCCAGGAGGTAGAAGATGACGGCCGGGCCGGGGAGGAGGCAGAACAGGAGGAAAGCGATGCGGACGTAGGCCACATCCACGTTCAGCTTGGCAGCGATGCCGCCGAGGACCCCGCCGAGCCAGCGCTGCGGGCCGCGTTTCAGGCCGAAGCCCCTGACGATGCTGAAAAACTTGTCCATGGCCTAAGACTTCCCTGTTGTCGTTTCGTTGTCACGTTTGCGGGCGGAGAGCACGCCGCCCACCACCAGCGCGGCGCCGGCTCCGATCATGAGGCCGATCAGGACATAGGTGCCGTTCAGGGTCACGAATCCCAGCTGGGCCACGATGATGAGCGCGGCGATCGCCAGGACGATCAGTCCCCACACCACCGTTCCCACCCTCGCAGGTGCCGGGCCGGCAGGGTCCGTGGCCGCCGCCGTCGGGATGTCCGTGGAGTAGGTGCCGGCTGCGTGCGGCTCCGGCGCCGGATTGTTGTTGCTCATTTCAGTTGCCTTCCTGAATGGTGACGTTGCTGAAGGTGCCGTCGATCTGGACCACCAGGCGGCTGCCGGGCTCGTCGGTGTTGTAGCTGCTTTCGCGGGTGGTGGTGCCGCCCCGCTGCCCGTTGACCTCGTTGAGGTTTCCCATGGTCATGTCCGCCTTGATATCGACCGGCACGTTGTCCGGGATAACCACTGTGACGTTGCTCGCCGTGATGTCCAGGGGAATGACGACGTCGGACGGCAGCGGAGCGTTGACGGCCAGGTGGGTGAGGTCCACCGTTCCCCGGCCGGCGGTGACGTCGAAGCCGTCGCGGGCCTCAGCGATGCTGGCCGGGCTCCAGTTCACCTGCTGGAACCGCACCCGGTCCCCGTTGCCCACCACGTTGTACACGCCGCCGGCGATCAGGGCAATCACTGCGAACAGGCTGAGGATGCCTGCGGTCCGGCCACGCATTCCGGCGATGAGGATCCCCAGGCCAAGGACGGCGGCGGCGCTGGCCCAGACGATGGCATTCGCGGAGTCGCCCAGGTTGATCACGTTGCCGGCGTCAAGGGCCTTGAGCCCGCCGCCTACCAGAAGGGCTGCCCCCGCTGCGATGGCAACGGCCGGAGTGCCGGGACCTGCGGGCCGGGGCTTTGGTGGCCGCGGCGGGGTGGTACCGCCATAAGGGGCTCCGCCGGTGGGGCCGCCGGGATAGGAACCGCTGCTGCCGCCGCCTCCGACGGTGCCGTCACCGAAGGAGCTGCCGCCGTATCCGCCGCCGTAGGACGGCATGGAACCCGAGGCCGGATTGGTGCCGTAGGTTGTGCCGGTCGCGGCAAAGGATGACGTGGTGGACGTTCCGGGGTAGCCCGCATCGTACGTGCTGCCGTACGTGCTGCCGTACGCGCCGCCCCGCTGCTGTCCTGCCATGGCGGGCCGGGCACCCTTGTTGCGCTGGGAGAGGTAGTAGACCAGGTAGATGGCGCCGCCCACCCAGAACACGGTCCACAGGAATCCGCCGAAGCCGTTGTGGCTCCAGCCCCAGAATCCGCCGCCCAGGCCCGTGAGTCCCAGGATCGTGGCGATCAGGGAACCGGTCATGCCGGTGGACCAGCGGCCGGCCCCGGCTTCCTGCACATGGATTCGTCCGTCCGGTTCGGGAAGGAAGGCCCAGGCGAGCCCGTAGGCCAGGACGCCGATGCCCGCGAAGAGCGTGAGGACAATAAAGACGCCGCGGATGATGAGCGGATCGACGCCCAGCCGGTTGGCGATACCGCTGGAAACGCCGCCCACCCAGCGGTCGCTGCCGCGGTGGATTCCGTGGCCCCGGACCCAGGTGAAGAAGTCCGTTGAAGGGGCAGCGGCGGGGGCGCCGTAGCGGGGGCCGGGGTAGCTCTGGCCGGATGACGCGTCCTGGCTGCCACCGGGCTGGCCGCTGTAACTCTGGCCAGAGCTGTCCTGGCTGGTGTTGTTCGGGACGGTGTCGTCCGGGGTCGCCTCGGACGAAGCGGACGGGGTCGCCTCGGATGAAGCGGACGGGTCCGGAGGTGTTGATGCGGAGGACGGCAGGGGTTCGGTGGGCCGCTGGCTGCCCGGCCGGGGCAGGGGCTCGGTGGGCTGGCCGTCGTCGGGGGAGGGGGTCTGCGAGTTCATACCTAAATCCTCCCGTCCGGCCTGCGCGGGCTCTACTGGGGGACACCCTGAGCTATCCCTGAGTTACCCCCGGTTGACGCCGGATTGCCGTCCGGGGAACCCTGATCCGTGCTTGGATTGATCCATGACAACCGTCCCCATAAGGCCCCCGTTGGCCCGCAGCAGCGACCGCGTGATAGCCGGCGTGTGCTCGGGCCTGGCGGTGCATTTGGGCTGGCCGGTGAAAAACGTCAGGGTGGGCATGGCGCTCGCAACCCTCGCCGGTGGTGCGGGCCTGGTCTTCTATGCCTGGTTGTGGATCATGGTTCCCACCGCGGATGAGGCAGCGCGGCGCAGCGCCCGCCGCCCGGCGTCGCCCATTGCTCCTGCAGTGAGCCAGCCGCCGGCTGCCGGACCCCAGCCGGCCGCACCCGCAGGTGGGTACGGGGGCCTGCCCGGACAGGGCGCGGCGACCGCCGGTTTCCCGGGCACGGCAGGCCCGTCTCCGGTCTTTGGAACACCGCCACTGGACGCCGGCTCACCCGGTGGCGGCACAAGCGCGTCCGCCGAGGCTCCGGCCCCGCCCTGGTTCCGGGTCCGCAGCATGAGGTACGGCAAAGAGATCCTGCTGGGCAGCGGACTCCTGCTGGTGGCGGGAATCATGATCGCCCAGCTCCTGGGAGTGGACGTTCCCCTCGGAACCCTCATCCCGGCAGCCGCCGTCCTGGGCGGCGCCTCCATCGCCTGGATGCAGCTCGATGAAACCCGCCGTGCCGGCCTTGTGGACAAAACCAAGGCGGACCAGGCGGGCGGTTGGGCGCGCCTGGCGGTCGGCCTGGCGCTGGTGGTGGCCGGGGTGCTGGTGATGGTGTCCGGATCGGGATCATGGGAGCAGACCTGGCTTGCCCTGTTGGCCTCGGTGGCTGTCCTGGGCGGCGTGGTCCTTGTCCTCCTTCCGTGGGCACTGAAATTCTGGCGGGACCTGGAGTCCGAGCGCACCGGCCGTATCCGGGAAACGGAACGGGCTGAGATCGCGGCCCACCTCCACGATTCCGTCCTGCAGACGCTGGCCCTGATCCAGCGGCGCGCCGGCAACGAGCACGACGTCGTCCGGCTGGCCCGGGCGCAGGAGCGTGAGCTGCGCGGCTGGCTGTTCCAGGATCCCGGCCGGGAAGCCGGGCAGCTCTCGGACCGGATCAAGGCAGTGGCCGCAGAGGTGGAGGACCTCCTGGGCAACGCGGTGGAAGTGGTCAGCGTGGGCGACGCCGCCATGACCGAAGCGCACGAGGCACTGGTCCAGGCCAGCCGCGAAGCGATGCTTAACGCCTCGCGGCATGGCGGTGGAACCGTCTCCGTCTACCTCGAGGCATCGGACGCGCAGACGGAAATCTTCATCAAGGACAGGGGCCCCGGCTTTGAGCTTTCGGATGTCCCCGAGGACCGGCTGGGCGTGCGGGAATCGATCATCGGCAGGATGAAACGGCACGGCGGCACGGCCACCATCCTCAACACCGGGAGCGGAACCGAAGTCCGACTGCGGCTGCAGGCGGCGGGTACGGAAAACGTGGAAGGGAAATCATGAACGCGAACCAGGGGGCTGCAGCAAGCCGCCCGGCAAACTCCGTCCGCGTGGTCATCGTGGACGACCATGCCATCTTCCGTTCCGGGCTGAAGGCTGACCTCGACGCCAGCATCCAGGTGGTGGGCGAGGCCGCCACCGTGGAGCAGGCCATCGCCGTCATCGCCGAGCAGCGCCCCGACGTCGTGCTGCTGGATGTGCACCTTCCGGGCGGCCTGGGCGGCGGGGGCCGGGAGGTTATTGCAGGATCGGCCCCGCTCCTGGGGTCCACGCGGTTCCTTGCCCTCAGCGTTTCCGATGCTGCCGAGGATGTTGTGGCCGTCATCCGTGCCGGTGCCCGCGGCTACGTCACCAAAACCATTTCCGGCGCCGAGATCACCGACGCCGTGTTCCGGGTGGCCGGCGGGGACGCCGTCTTCTCGCCCCGGCTCGCCGGCTTCGTCCTGGACGCCTTTGGCACCGCACCGGCGGACATCGCCGACGACGAACTGGACAAGCTCTCGGCCCGGGAACTGGAGGTCATGCGCCTCATTGCCCGCGGCTACAGCTACAAGGAAGTGGCCAAGGAACTGTTCATCAGCATCAAGACCGTGGAGACCCACGTCTCCGCCGTGCTGCGGAAGCTGCAGCTCTCCAGCCGGCACGAACTCACCAAGTGGGCCGCCGAGCGCCGCCTCCTCTAGGACGCTCTCTCACCTCCTGCGCCTTAAACCCAAACGCTCCATCACCTTTGGCGCCTTAAACCCAAACGCTCTATCACTCTCTTGAAGAGAGTGATAGAGCGTTTGGTTTCAACCTGCGAAAGGTGAGAGAGCGTCCTACTGGGCCTTGCCCAGGAAGTCCTGCAGGCGCTGCACGCCGGTGGCGAGGTCCTCGTCGCCCAGGGCGTAGGACAGGCGCAGGTAGCCGGACGGGCCGAACGCCTCGCCGGGAACAACTGCCACCTCAACCTCGTCCAGGATCAGCGCCGCAAGCTCGGCCGACGTCTGCGGCGTGGCCGTACCGGCCGCCGTCGGGAATTCCTTGCCCAGCAGCCCCCGGACGTCCGCGTAGACGTAAAAGGCGCCCTTCGGCGTCGGGCATTCCACGCCTTCGATGGCGTTCAGGCCTGCAACGATGGCCTTGCGGCGGCGGTCGAAGGCCACCTTCATTTCGTCGACGGCGGTAAGCGGCCCGGACACAGCGGCGAGGGCCGCGATCTGCGGGATGTTGGAGACGTTGGACGTGGCGTGCGACTGCAGGTTGGTGGCGGCCTTGATGACGTCGGCCGGGCCGATCATCCAGCCCACGCGCCAGCCGGTCATCGCGTACGTCTTGGCCACGCCGTTGAGGATGACCACCTTGTCGCCCAGCTCAGGGGCTGCGGTGGCGATCGAGGTGAAGGGAACACCGTCGTACGTCAGGTGCTCGTAGATCTCGTCCGTGACCACCCAGAGGCCCTTTGCCGCCGCCCACTTGCCGATTTCCGCCACCTGCTCGGGGGAGTAGACAGAGCCGGTGGGGTTCGACGGCGAGACGAACAGCAGGATTTTCGTCCGGTCCGTGACGGCTGCTTCAAGCTGCTCCACGGTCACCAGGTAGTCCTGCTCGGGGCCGGCGAACACCTCGACAGGCACGCCGCCGGCGAGGCGGATGGCCTCCGGGTACGTGGTCCAGAAAGGGGTGGGGACGATGACTTCGTCGCCCGGGTCCACCAGGGTGGCGAAGGTGTTGTAGACAGCCTGCTTGCCACCGTTGGTGACCAGCACCTGGGAAGGGTCGACGGCGTAGCCCGAATCCCGCAGCGTCTTCTCCGCGATGGCCTTCTTCAGCTCAGGGAGCCCGCCGGCGGGGGAGTAGCGGTGGTACTTCGGCTGGGTGGCGGCGCCGATGGCTGCCTGCACGATGTAGTCCGGGGTGGGGAAGTCGGGCTCGCCCGCCCCGAACCCAATAACCGGCCGGCCAGCTGCCTTCAGCGCCTTCGCCTTGGCGTCAACGGCAAGGGTGGCGGATTCGGCAATAGCGGATATGCGTTGGGAAACGCGGGCGGCAGACATGGCAGGTCCGTTCTTCGCTTGCAGCCAGGAGGCTGGAATGTGGGATTCGACGTGTTCTACTCTATGCTGTTCACCGGACCCTCCGGGTTGCCGGTTTTGAAATGTGACTGCCTTGCAGGACGTCTCAAACAGGCTCGCGGAAGGGCCGGAACAGTCTGGTTTTACGAACGCGCAGTTCTTGCGTAGACTGGTTCACCGGTGTTGAAAACACGGATGATGACGTGCGCCCCAGTGCAAGCTGGCTGTTCGTCGTCGGAGAGTGACATTCACTCCATAGGGTAGTGGCGCAATTGGTAGCGCAGCGGTCTCCAAAACCGCAGGTTGCAGGTTCGAGTCCTGTCTGCCCTGCGCAAGCTGCCCCGGGCGAAAATCCGGGGCAAGCGCAGCAACCATGGTTCTGATCAGGGCCGGGTAATCCAACATTGCAAAGATGAGCGAGGACCAGGTGACCGAAACAGCTGCCAGCAGCTCCAAGGGCCGGCCAGCTAAGAAGGACGCCAAGGCAAACTTCTTCGCCCGCATTGCACTCTTTATCCGCCAGATCATCGGCGAACTGAAGAAGGTTGTTGCACCAACCCGCAAGGAACTGATCAATTACACGCTCGTGGTGCTGGTGTTCGTGGCCATCATGATGGTCATCGTCAGCCTGCTGGACATCGGTTTTGGAACCGCTGTCAGCTGGATCTTCGGCGGGACCGGCTCCACGGACAGCTAAGGCTGCAGGGTCCGCAGGCTGCGTGTTCCATCCGGGAAAACCGGACGGAACAGCGGTGTGCGGAATTGAGCCATTTAAATAGGCATGTTAGGCAATGAGGAAGCAGGAGACCAAGTGTCTGAGCAGGAGCTCGAGGTAACCGAGACTGAGCTGGAAGAGTCCGCGGACATCACGGCAGAAGCCGGTGACGAGTCTGAGGTTGAGTCCTCCGCGCCCGAATCCGACGACGCCGACTCTGACGACGCCGACTTCGACGACGCTGCCGAGGCGGAAGGAGACGCCGCTTCCGGCGAGTCCACGGACGCCCTCGCCGCTGCAGCCGCCACCGCGGCTGCTGACCCGGCTGAGGAATTCAAGGCCAAGCTGCGCCGCCAGGAGGGTGACTGGTACGTCATCCACTCCTACGCCGGGTACGAGAACCGCGTGAAGGCCAACCTGGAGACCCGCATCCAGACCCTGGACATGGAAGATTACATCTTCGAAATCCAGGTGCCCATGGAAGAGGTCGTTGAGATCAAGAACGCCCAGCGCAAGGTCATCAACCGCGTCCGCATTCCCGGCTACGTCCTGGTCCGCATGGACCTGACCGACGCTTCCTGGGGCGCCGTCCGCCACACCCCCGGCGTCACCGGCTTCGTGGGCAACGCCCACAACCCCGTGCCGCTGCGCCTGGACGAGGTCTTCTCCATGCTTGCCCCGGTCTTCGAAGAAGAGCAGGCCGAGAAGGGCAAGCCGGTCAACAAGCAGAACCAGGCCCCCGTGGACGTGGACTTCGAAGTTGGCGAATCCGTCATCGTCAAGGAAGGTCCCTTCGAGACACTTCCCGCCACCATCTCCGAGATCAAGGTCGAATCCCAGACCCTCGTGGTCCTGGTTTCCATCTTCGAGCGCGAAACGCCGGTCACCCTGGCGTTCAACCAGGTCACCAAGATCTGATTTCCCAAGAATTCGTCCCGGCGCTGCCCGCTTAGCAGCACCGGAACGGCCGGCCGCCTCGCCATGGCGGCCAAAAACCTGAGGCACGCTCCTGTGTCCCAGGACGTTATTGAGAGAAGGACCCTACATTGGCTCCCAAGAAGAAGGTCACCGGCCTCATCAAGCTGCAGATCCAGGCAGGTGCCGCTAACCCGGCTCCGCCGATCGGTCCTGCGCTTGGCCAGCACGGTGTCAACATCATGGAATTCTGCAAGGCGTACAACGCTGCGACGGAAGCCCAGCGCGGAAACGTCATCCCCGTGGAGATCACGGTCTACGAGGACCGTTCCTTCACGTTCATCACCAAGACCCCGCCGGCTGCAGAGCTCATCAAGAAGGCTGCAGGCGTCGCCAAGGGTTCGGCTACCCCGCACACCGTCAAGGTTGCCAAGCTGACCCAGGCCCAGGTCAACGAGATCGCCTCCACCAAGATGGAAGACCTCAACGCCACCAGCCTCGAAGGCGCAGCGAAGATCATCGCCGGCACCGCCCGCTCCATGGGCATCACGGTCGAGGGCTAGTAACCCCCGCAGCCTTCCGGGCGTCGGGCAATTGACGACGACGGGCGGCACCGCCGGGAAACCGGCACCATCGAAACATTGAAATGTCGGGCATCCGGGCCGGATAACGAACCGGACCACCGACTGTGGCAGGGCCCAGCGCGGTCCGCAGACCACAACTGCACAAGGAGAAATAAGCAGCATGGCAAAGCGCAGCAAAGCATATGAGGCAGCAGCCGCCAAGATCGACGCGGAGAAGTTCTACGCGCCGTTCGAGGCAGTAACGCTCGCCAAGGACACCAACCCGTCCAAGTTCGACGCCACCGTTGAGGTTGCATTCCGCCTCGGCGTCGATCCCCGTAAGGCTGACCAGATGGTCCGCGGCACGGTCAACCTGCCCCACGGCACCGGTAAGACCGCCCGCGTCCTGGTTTTCGCCACGGGCGACAAGGCTGAGGCAGCAATCGCTGCCGGCGCCGACTTCGTTGGTTCCGATGACCTGATCGAAAAGATCGCCGGCGGCTGGACCGACTTCGACGCCGCCGTTGCCACCCCTGACCTCATGGGCAAGGTTGGCCGCCTCGGTAAGGTCCTGGGTCCCCGTAACCTGATGCCGAACCCGAAGACGGGCACCGTGACCCCCGACGTCACCAAGGCCGTCAACGACATCAAGGGTGGAAAGATCGACTTCCGCGTCGACAAGCACTCCAACCTGCACTTCATCATCGGCAAGGTTTCGTTCGACGCCGTCAAGCTGGCCGAGAACTACGCCGCAGCACTGGAAGAGGTGCTTCGCCTGAAGCCTTCCGCTTCCAAGGGCCGCTACATCCAGAAGGCCACGGTTGCCACCACCTTTGGTCCCGGCATCTCCGTTGACCCCAACGTCACCAAGGTTCTGACCGAGGCGTAAGTCCTCGAAGTTCCTCTTCCGGATCCGTCCGGAATAACAAAAACCGCCCGGCGCCTGCGCCGGGCGGTTTTTGCTTAACTTGTCTTCCCCTAATGCCTAAGCTGGGGCAATGGCCGAACCGGAGCCCCCCGCCCCAGCAGGTCCTCCTGCGTCCGCCGTGCTGGACATCGCGGCTGTGGAGATTCCGGAGCCCGGCAATGACACCCAGCCGGCCGCCGTCGCGCCCTCCTCGGACTTCTCTATATGCCATGCCATGCGGGTGGCGCACGAACTGTCGCTCTGGGGAAACCTGGACCGGTGTCCCACCCTGCAGGAGGCTCTGGAGTTCTGGCGGGGCAACGAGTACGAGGAGCGGCACCTGTACCTGGCCCGCGTTGGCGGGATGCCCGCCGGACTGTGCTCGGTGACCCTTCCCCTGCGGGAGAACACGTCCACTGCCGGAATCGATGTCCTGGTTGCCCCCGCATACCGGCGGCAGGGTCTGGGCAGGGCTCTTTTGGACTACGCGGAGGGCGTGGCCGTGGAACGGGGGCGCACGTCACTGGATGCGTATCACGAGGTGCCCCTGGATCTGGTGCTGCCTGACTCCGTTATGGTTCCCGCCAAATCCGGGGCCGGGGAGCTGCCCCTCAATGACCTGGCCACCGCTTTTGCCTCCGCCGCCGGGTATCAGTTGGAGCAGGTGGAGCGGTCAAGCAGGCTGGACCTGCCCGTCCCTCCGGACCTGTTGGCCGGGCTCGAAGCCGAGGCCTCCGCCTTGGCCGTGGACTACGCCCTTACCGGCTGGGACGACCGTTGCCCCGAGGAGCTCGTCCACACGTACTCGGATCTGAAGGCACGGATGAGCGTGGACGTTCCCACCGCAGGACTCGACTGGGAGCGTGAAGATTGGGATGCGGTCCGCGTCCGGGAGGAAGAGCGCACGTTTGCCCGCAGTGGCGTGCAGTCGGCGGTGGCGGCAGCCCTGCACCGCCACACCGGGGAACTGGTTGCCTACACGGTCCTGAACTGGCGGCCGGGGGTTCCGGCGTCCATCGCGCAGCAGGACACCCTGGTGTCCGGGGAGCACCGCGGCCACCGGCTGGGCCTGCTCATCAAGATCGCCAACCTGCGCCGTGCCCAGGCGATGTGGCCCTCGGCGCACGCGGTCCTGACGTGGAACGCCAGCGAAAACCAGCATATGCTGGCGATAAATATCGCGCTTGGATTCAAGCCCGCAGGCCTTGAAGGTGAGTGGCAGAAACGGCTGGGATGATGCCCCCTATGGCAAAAGACGTGAAGATCGAGCAGCTATGGATTCCCGACTCAGTGGACGCGCCGGACGCAACGGACTTCCTCGCCGCCGTCGAGGTGGGGCGCAAGGTAAGGATGCAGACGTGGGGGAGTGACGACCTCGCCTACGGCCCGCTTGAAAAGCTCCTCGAGTTTGAGGACCCCTACGAGCGGCAGCTGATCCTCGTCGCCAAAGTGGACGGCGAAATCGTGGGCACCGTGGACATCGCCCTGCCCCTCACGGACCACCTGGACCTCGCCGAATTCACCCTCGACATCCTTCCCGAGTTCCAGCGCCAAGGTGTTGGCCGGCGCCTGCTCGAGGCCGCAGAACACCTCGCCCGCGCTGAAGGGCGCACCATGATCTTGGTGGACACGAACCATCCCGGCGCTTCCCTCCACGAGTTCGAACAGGCGCAGCTCGTTCCCGGATCGGGGCAGGGCTTCGTCCCGCTGGAGAGCCGCGAAGTCGAGTTCGCGCAAAAGACCGGGTACACGCTCCAGCACATTGAGCAGTTCAGCTCCTGCTCCCTGCCGCTGGACACTAAGCTCGTGGCGGACCTCCAGGCCGAGGCGGACGAGGCCAACAACGGCCGGTACCGGCTCCACCACTGGACGGACCGCTGCCCGGACCAATGGCTGGAAGCCGTCGCCACCCTGGAGAACCAGGCCGGGGCGGACGTGGACCCGTCCCTTGACGTGCCGGTGGAACAGGACATGGTGTTCGACGGCGGCATCCTCCGGGAGGCCGAGGAAGTGGCCATTGCGCAGGGCAGGCGGACGGTGGTCACCGCCGTCGAGCACCTCGCCACAGGTTCGCTCGTGGGACTGACCACCATCACGGTCCTGGCGCACCGCGCCGACGTTGTCTTCCAGGACGACACGATTGTGCTGCAGGAGCACCGGGGCAACAAACTGGGGCTGCTGATCAAGGTGGCCAACATGGAGCGGCTGACCGAGCAGTTCCCGGATGCCCGCGTGATCTACACGTGGAACGCCCCGGAAAACCGCTACCTGCTCACCGTCAACCAGCAGCTGGGATTCCACACAGCAGGTGTGACCGGGATCTGGCAAAAGGAGCTTCCGCAGCTGCACACCAGGACCAGCTGATCCCCGATTTGGTGGTGCAGTGCGTCCTCCCGTAGACTGGGATGACCAAAGACCGTCGGTTGTTGGAAATCCACTCTCCTGAACATGGCTCACCTCTGCAGTTGTGCGCGGAAGATCCAGTGGCTTTCCGGACGAAGGACCCTGACATAGGGCGGCCGGCGCAGGTGAACGAAGCAACGCTCCACGGATTACCGTGTTGAGCCAAGCCCCGTGCATCTGCGCGGGGCGTTTTTAGTTTTAGCTCACCTTGAGCGGGGACCGTCGAATACCGGCACTATCCCCGGAAGGAGGGTTATGGCAACGCCTACCAAGGTTTCAGCAGTAGCTGAGATCACTAACGATTTCAAGGAATCGAACGCCGCTGTCCTGACCGAATACCGCGGGCTCACCGTTGCACAGCTCAAGCAGCTGCGTGTTTCTCTCGGCCAGGACACCAAGTTCGCGGTCGTCAAGAACACCCTGACCGCCATTGCAGCCAAGGAAGCCGGCGTCGAAGCATTCGACGGCCAGCTTGCCGGCCCCACTGCAATCGCATTCATCAAGGGTGACGCAGTTGCCGCTGCCAAGAGCCTGACGGATTTTGCCAAGACCAACAAGCAGCTGGTTATCAAGACCGGTTACTTCGAGGGCAAGGCACTGAACGCCAGCGAAGTTGCCGAACTGGCAGCGCTCGAGTCCCGCGAGCTGCAGCTCGCCAAGGTTGCAGGTGTCCTCAAGGCACCGGCCGCCGCAGCTGCACGCATCATTGACGCACTGCGCCTCAAGCTTGAAGAAGAGAACGGTGCACCGGCAGCTGCCGAAGCACCCGCCGCTGAAGAAGCTCCCGCTGCCGAAGCTGAAGCCCCGGCCGAAGCTCCCGCAGCCGAAGAGAACTAATTCTCTTTACCCCACAAGACTCCGGTGTAAGGCCCGGCCCCGTGCCGTCGAACACCACAACAGGAAGGACGCCTACCATGGCGAAGCTCAGCAACGAAGAGCTCATTGAAGCTTTCAAGGAACTGACCATCATCGAGCTCTCCGAGTTCGTCAAGCTCTTCGAAGAGACCTTCGAAGTTACCGCTGCTGCTGTTGCGGTTGCCGGCCCCGCCGGTGGCGCAGCTGCTGAAGAGGCCGAAGAGAAGACCGACTTCGACGTCGTCCTCGAATCTGCCGGCGACAAGAAGATCGCAGTGATCAAGGAAGTTCGCGCCATCACCTCCCTCGGCCTCAAGGAAGCCAAGGACCTGGTTGACAGCGCACCCAAGGCTGTTCTCGAAGGCGCCAACAAGGAAGCTGCCGAGAAGGCCAAGGAGCAGCTCGAGGCTGCCGGCGCTACCGTTACCCTCAAGTAACAGCGTTTTTCTGGAAAACCCCGTCCACTCCGGTGGGCGGGGTTTTCTGCTTTAACCCGACTGGGTAGCGCCAACTGCCGTTATGACGGTTGAAAACGACAGTTAGCGCTACCCAGTTGGGCCGGCCTTCCCCGGGGCGCTTAGGAGGGGTCGGAGATGTCGGCAACCACAGCGTCAAGTGCTGTGGTCAGGGCGTCGGCGTCAACGAAGGCGCTGTAGCCGTGGGCTCCCGCGCCCATCGAGATACGCCGGCCGGTAATGGTGGCGTCCGCGTAGACCGGCCAGGGTCTGGTGCTGCCGAGCGGTGTGATGGTGCCTCGTTCATATCCGGTGGCCTCCAGCGCCACTTCAGCCGGTGGCAGTGACAGTTTGTTTACGCCCACGAGGGTCCGCAGCTTGGGCCACGAGATCTGGCGGTCGCCCGGGATGAGCGCAAAGAGGAACGAGCCGTCCTTGTGCTTGACCACCAGGGACTTGACGATGTCCCCGGGGCTGATGCCCAGGATCCCGGCCGCCTCCTCAAGGCTCTTGGCGGCCGGGCGTTCCACTACCTCCACCTGCAGGCCGCGGGCCGCGGCGTCGGCCAGGAACCGCTCCCGTCCCACGCCGTTCGCTCCGTTTGCGGATACGCCCGCCATCAGTCGCGGTACAGCAGGAGCGCTTCGCCCTGCCCGCCGCCCCCGCACAGGGACACTGCGGCCTTGCCCGACCCGCGGCGCTTGAGTTCATGCGCTGCATGGACTGCCAGGCGCGCCCCGGAGGCGCCGATCGGATGGCCCAGGGCGATGGCCCCGCCATGGATATTGCACTTGTCCAGCGGGTAGTCCAGGTCCTTCAGCGACTGCACGGCAACGGAGCCGAACGCTTCGTTGATCTCGATGAAGTCAAGGTCCGAGGGGGTCCAGCCTGCCCGGTCGAGGGCCTTGAAAATGGCGGCCGAGGGCTGGGAGTGCAGTGAGTTGTCCGGACCTGCAACCTGTCCGGGCTTTCCAACAACGGCCAGGTATTCCAGGCCGTGTGCCTCCGCGTAACCGCGGGATGCCAGCACCAGGGCGGCAGCGCCGTCGGACAGGGGAGAGGAGTTGCCCGCCGTGATGGTGCCGTCCGTGACGAAGGCTGCGCGCAGGCCGGCCAGCGACTCAACGGAGGCGTTGGGCCGGACCCCCTCATCCGTCGCCACGATAAGGGGGTCGCCCTTGCGTTGCTTCACGCTGATGGGGACGATCTCGTCGTCGAACGTTCCGTTCTTGGCCGCGAGGGCAGCGCGCTGGTGCGACTGGGCGGCAACGTGGTCCTGGGACGTACGGTCGATGCCCAGGCTGAGGTTGCGGGTCTCTGTTGAGAGGCCCATCGACTGGCCGTCGAACGCGTCAGTGAGCCCGTCATGGGCGGCGACGTCCAGCGCCTGGATGGATCCATACGTCCAGCCCTGCCGGGACCCGGGCAGCAGGTGCGGCGCCCTGGTCATCGACTCCTGCCCGCCGGCCACCACCACCGAGGCCTCGCCGCCGCGGATCATCCGGGCCGCGTCGATGACCGCAGTCAGGCCCGAGAGGCACACCTTGTTGACGGTCACGGCCGGGACGTTCCATCCGATTCCGGCGCCGATGGAGCTTTGCCGGGCAGGGTTCTGGCCCGCGCCCGCCTGCAGGACCTGGCCCATGATCACCGCCTCCACGTCGCCGACGTCCACGCCGCTGGCATCCAGGGCGGCTTTGATCGCGTGGGCGCCGAGGTCCACCGCCGTAAAGCTTGCCAGCTGCCCGTTGATTTTTCCCTGCGGAGTGCGTGCTGCCGCGAGGATGACAACGTCACTGTTGTCAGGGGAGTTGCCCATGGTTATCTCTTCCGCTCTGATCCGTTGTGCGCCACTAAGGCTATCGTGACCCTCGTCACCTATCTATTCAAACGCCGGAACCGCTATGTGCATTCCGTGCGCGGGCTTCCTGCAAGGGGGAGAGGTCCCCATCGCAGCGGGATGCGCGACGGCGGCGGCGTGCGTAGGGTGGGCGGCGGAGGCAACTGCGTCGCGGAACGCGCTCCGAAAACAGTGAACGGGAAGCAGTATCGTGAAGAGGATCCTCGCCGCGGCGGCCGTGGCAAGTCTTGCCGGACTGGCGGCATGCTCCATAGCCGCTCCTGCGCCGGGCGGCAGCACCTCATCTTCCGCCCCTGGAACGACCACTTCGGCAGCCCCCCAGGTGCCGCCGTCGAGCGCCGCCGACCCAGCAGCCGGGGCCCAGGCGAGCGGCGCCAAGGCGGCATGTGAGCTGTTCACTTCGCTCTACGCAGACCTGCGGGCGGCCGGGAACGACGCCAACGCCTTCGAGGACGTCTACCGGGACGCTGCGGATGCCAAGGACACCGTCTCCGGGAACCTGTCGGGCCTGTTTGCGTCCATCGGCGTCCTCGCCCTGGACTACTCGAGTGAAGTGGAAACCGGCGAGCCCGTGGACCAGGCGTCCAAGGACCTGGTCCGTGACGCCGTCTTCGCGAACGCGGGAGAGTGCACCGCAGCAGGAGTCACCCTGCGGCTCTAACCGGCAAGGAAAGTGGTGCTTGCAATCCGGCCGGATGTGGGGTAGACACGTAGGTTATTTTGCCGTATCGTAGATATTTGCGTCTTCCCTGTTTACCTTCAGCCTTCATATAGCGGTGGGCTTTGCCTGGCAGCTGACAATCAACGTGCCGTCAACAACGTCACAGCATGGTCAGCACCGGCCCCGGGTCATATAGCGGAACCGGATGGTAGCACTGCGGATTCATTCTGCAGGGTGCACAGCGGGGGAGATCTGAAAACGCCTGAAGGTCTGTGGAAGGATCCCTCTTGGTCGCCTCGAGCACCTCTAATAACGAAACCGCTAACACCGCCGACAGCACTGATGGTGCCACTCGCCGGCTCTCATTCGCAAAGATTCACGAACCTCTTGACGTTCCGAATCTGCTTGCCCTGCAGACGGACAGCTTTGACTGGCTGGTCGGCAACGAGCGCTGGCAGGCACGCGTAGCAAAGGCTGTCGAAGAAAACGATCTCAGCGTCGCCACCACGTCCGGCCTGTCGGACATCTTCGAAGAGATCTCCCCGATCGAGGACTTCCAGGGCACCATGTCCCTGAGCTTCTCCGATCCGGAGTTCGCTGACCCCAAGTACACCATGGCCGAGTGTAAGGACCGGGACGCAACGTACTCCGCTCCGCTGTACGTCAAGGCCGAGTTCATGAACAACAACACGGGCGAAATCAAGCAGCAGACCGTGTTCATGGGCGACTTCCCGCTGATGACCGAGAAGGGCACCTTCGTGGTCAACGGCACCGAGCGTGTCGTCGTCTCCCAGCTGGTCCGTTCGCCGGGCGCCTACTTCGAGCGCGCCGCTGACAAGACCAGCGACAAGGACATCTTCACGGCCAAGATCATCCCGTCCCGCGGTGCATGGTTCGAGCTCGAGATCGACAAGCGCGACCAGGTAGGCGTCCGCCTTGACCGCAAGCGCAAGCAGTCCGTCACCGTGCTGCTGAAGGCCCTCGGCTGGACCGAAGGCCAGATCCTCGAAGAGTTCGGCCAGTACGACTCCATGCGGGCCACCCTGGAGAAGGACGCTACCGAGACCCGCGAAGACGCGTTGCTGGACATCTACCGGAAGCTGCGCCCGGGCGAGCCGCCCACCGTCGAGGCTGCCCAGTCCCTGCTGGACAACCTGTACTTCAACTCCAAGCGCTACGATCTGGCCAAGGTTGGCCGTTACAAGATCAACCGCAAGCTGGGCATCGACCGCTCCCTTGGCGACAAGGAAGCCTCTGTCCTGCACGTTGAAGACATCGTCGCCATGATCAAGTTCCTCGTTGCGCTGCACGCCGGCGAGAAGACCATCAAGGGCACCCGCGATGGCCAGGAAGTGGACCTGCGCGTCGAAATCGACGACATCGACCACTTCGGCAACCGCCGTATCCGCGCCGTCGGCGAGCTCATCGAGAACCAGGTCCGCACCGGCCTGTCCCGCATGGAGCGCGTTGTCCGCGAGCGTATGACCACGCAGGACGTCGAGGCCATCACGCCGCAGACCCTGATCAACATCCGTCCCGTGGTTGCAGCCATCAAGGAGTTCTTCGGAACCTCCCAGCTGTCGCAGTTCATGGACCAGAACAACCCGCTCTCGGGCCTGACCCACAAGCGCCGCCTGTCGGCACTTGGCCCCGGTGGTCTGTCCCGTGACCGCGCCGGCATGGAAGTCCGTGACGTGCACCCGTCCCACTACGGACGTATGTGCCCCATCGAAACTCCTGAAGGCCCGAACATTGGTCTGATCGGTTCGCTGGCATCCTACGGACGCATCAACCCGTTCGGCTTCATCGAGACCCCGTACCGCCTGGTCAAGAACGGCGTCGTGTCCGACGACGTCCAGTACCTGACGGCCGACGACGAGGCTGAGGTGCTCATCGCCCAGGCCAACGCGCCGCTGGACGAGAACAAGAAGTTCGCCGAAGAGACCGTCCTGGTCCGTGCCCGTGGTGGTGGAGGCGAGCCTGTGCTCGTTCCCGCCGAGGACGTCGAGTTCATGGACGTTTCCCCGCGCCAGATGGTGTCCGTGGCTACCGCCCTGATCCCGTTCCTCGAGCACGACGACGCCAACCGCGCACTCATGGGTGCCAACATGCAGCGCCAGGCCGTGCCGCTGGTCCGTTCCGAGGCTCCCTTCGTGGGCACCGGCATGGAGCGCGCCGCAGCCGTCGACGCCGGTGACGTTGTCATCGCCAAGAAGGCCGGTGTGGTCACCGAGGTTTCCGCCGAACTCGTCATCATGCTCAACGACGACGGCACCGAGACCAACTACCGCATCAACAAGTTCGCCCGCTCCAACCAGGGCAACTGCTACAACCACCGTGTCCTGGTGAACGAAGGCCAGCGCCTGGAAGTCGGCGGCATCATCGCCGACGGCCCGGCAACGGACCAGGGTGAACTCGCACTCGGCAAGAACCTGCTCGTGGCATTCATGTCATGGGAAGGCCACAACTTCGAGGACGCCATCATCCTCTCGCAGCGCATCGTTGCCGAGGACGTCCTTTCCTCCATCCACATCGAGGAGCACGAGATCGATGCCCGCGACACCAAGCTTGGTGCCGAGGAAATCACCCGTGACATCCCCAACGTGTCCGAGGAAGTCCTGGCCGGCCTGGACGAGCGCGGCATCATCCACATCGGTGCCGAGGTTGAAGCAGGCGACATCCTGGTCGGAAAGGTCACCCCGAAGGGTGAAACCGAGCTGACCCCGGAAGAGCGCCTGCTGCGCGCCATCTTCGGTGAGAAGTCCCGCGAAGTGCGCGACACCTCCCTGAAGGTGCCCCACGGCGAGTCCGGCACCGTCATCGGCGTGCGCGTCTTCGACCGCGACAACGACGACGAGCTGCCCCCGGGCGTCAACCAGCTGGTCCGCGTGTACGTGGCTGCCAAGCGCAAGATCACCGACGGCGACAAGCTCGCCGGCCGCCACGGCAATAAGGGTGTTATCTCCAAGATCCTCCCCGTTGAGGACATGCCCTTCCTCGCCGACGGCACCCCCGTTGATATCGTCCTGAACCCGCTGGGTGTCCCGGGCCGTATGAACGTGGGCCAGGTGCTCGAAACGCACCTCGGCTGGGTTGCCAAGACCGGTTGGAAGATCGAAGGCGAGCCCGAGTGGGTCAAGCAGCTGCCGAACCTGCCGCGCGAGAGTGGCCAGACCACTGTTGCAACGCCGGTGTTCGACGGTGCCCGCGAAGAGGAAATCACGGGCCTGCTGGACTCCACCAACGTGACCCGCGACGGTGAGCGCCTGATCAACTCCTCAGGCAAGACCCGCCTCTTCGACGGCCGCTCCGGCGAGCCGTTCCCGGATCCGATCTCGGTCGGCTACATGTACATCCTGAAGCTCCACCACCTGGTGGACGACAAGATCCACGCCCGCTCCACTGGCCCGTACTCCATGATCACGCAGCAGCCGCTGGGTGGTAAGGCACAGTTCGGTGGCCAGCGCTTCGGTGAAATGGAAGTGTGGGCGCTCGAAGCTTACGGCGCCGCCTACACGCTCCAGGAACTCCTCACGATCAAGTCCGATGACATCCACGGTCGTGTGAAGGTCTACGAAGCAATAGTCAAGGGCGAGAACATCCCCGAGCCGGGCGTTCCTGAGTCCTTCAAGGTCTTGATCAAGGAAATGCAGTCGCTGTGCCTGAACGTGGAAGTACTTTCCACGGACGGAACCACAATTGAAATGCGTGACTCTGATGACGCAGTCTTCACGGCTGCGGAAGAACTGGGCATCGATCTGTCTCGTGCAGAGCCCAGTTCCGTAGAAGAGGTCTAGCAGGCGGGCGTACGACGGCGGGTGCCCACCCGCCGTCGTACCCCACCTCCCTCTTCCCGTAACCCAAGACTTCAGAATTTAGAGAACAAGAGAGAACAGGGACCATATGTCCAGCGAATCCTCCTTCGGCCTCATGCAGATCGGCCTCGCCACCGCGGAAGACATCCGCGGCTGGTCGTACGGCGAGGTTAAGAAGCCGGAAACCATCAACTACCGCACGCTCAAGCCCGAGAAGGACGGACTCTTCTGCGAGAAGATCTTCGGCCCGTCCCGGGACTGGGAATGCTACTGCGGCAAGTACAAGCGCGTGCGCTTCAAGGGCATCATCTGTGAGCGCTGTGGCGTTGAAGTCACCCGCGCCAAGGTCCGCCGCGAACGCATGGGCCACATCGAGCTGGCCGCACCGGTCACGCACATCTGGTACTTCAAGGGTGTTCCCTCCCGTCTGGGCTACCTCCTTGACCTGGCACCGAAGGACCTCGAAAAGGTCATCTACTTCGCTGCCTACATGATCACCAGCGTCGACGAGGCTGCCCGCCACGAGGAACTGCCCAACCTGCAGGTTGAGCACGACATCGAGAAGAAGCAGCTGATCGACAACCGCGACTCCGACATCGCTGCCATCGCCCGCGACCTCGAAGGCGAAATTGCACGCCTTGAGGGCGAAGGCGCCAAGGCTGCCGACAAGAAGAAGGCACGCGACTCCGCCGACCGCCAGATGGCCAACGTGCGCAAGCGCGCCGACGCCGACATCGAGCGCCTCGAGCAGGTCTGGGACCGCTTCAAGAACCTGAAGGTCGCCGACCTCGAAGGTGACGAAGGCCTGTACCGCGAGCTGCGCGACCGCTACGGCATGTACTTCGAAGGCTCCATGGGTGCCGAAGCCATCAAGAAGCGCCTTGAGAACTTCGACATGCAGGCAGAATCTGACCTGCTGCGCGACGTCATTGCCAACGGCAAGGGCCAGCGCAAGACCCGTGCACTCAAGCGCCTGAAGGTGGTCAACGCGTTCCTGACCACCAACAACAGCCCGCTTGGCATGGTCCTCGACGCCGTCCCGGTGATCCCGCCGGAACTGCGCCCCATGGTCCAGCTGGACGGTGGCCGCTTCGCGACCTCCGACCTCAACGACCTGTACCGCCGCGTGATCAACCGCAACAACCGCCTCAAGCGCCTGCTTGACCTGGGTGCTCCGGAGATCATCGTCAACAACGAGAAGCGCATGCTTCAGGAAGCTGTTGACAGCCTCTTCGACAACGGCCGCCGCGGCCGTCCGGTCACCGGACCAGGCAACCGTCCGCTGAAGTCCCTGAGCGACATGCTCAAGGGCAAGCAGGGCCGTTTCCGCCAGAACCTCCTCGGCAAGCGCGTCGACTACTCCGGCCGTTCGGTCATCGTCGTCGGCCCGCAGCTGAAGCTGCACCAGTGCGGCCTGCCCAAGCAGATGGCCCTGGAGCTCTTCAAGCCGTTCGTGATGAAGCGCCTGGTTGACCTCAACCACGCTCAGAACATCAAGTCGGCCAAGCGCATGGTGGAGCGTTACCGTCCCCAGGTCTGGGACGTGCTCGAAGAGATCATCACCGAACACCCGGTGCTGCTCAACCGTGCACCTACCCTGCACCGCCTGGGCATCCAGGCGTTCGAGCCGCAGCTTGTTGAAGGCAAGGCAATCCAGCTGCACCCGCTGGTTTGTGGCGCCTTCAACGCCGACTTCGACGGCGACCAGATGGCAGTCCACCTGCCGCTGAGCCCCGAAGCGCAGGCTGAGGCCCGCATCCTGATGCTGTCCTCGAACAACATCCTGAAGCCCTCCGACGGACGCCCGGTCACCCTGCCTTCGCAGGATATGATCATCGGCCTCTACCACCTGACCACCAAGCGTGTTGGTTCAGCCGGTGAAGGCCGCATCTTCGGTTCGGTTTCGGAAGCCATCATGGCGTTCGACGCCCGCGAGCTGCACCTGAACTCGCAGGTCAAGATCCGCCTCGAAGGCTTTGTTCCGTACGCCGGCTGGGAAGCTCCCGAAGGCTGGGAGCCGGGTCAGCCCGCTCTCGTCCAGACCTCCCTGGGCCAGGTCCTCTTCAACGAGACCCTGCCCGAGGACTACCCCTGGGTTGAGGCTGTTGCCGACAAGGGCGAACTGTCCCGCATCGTCAACGACCTCGCCGAGCGCTACCCCAAGGTTGTCACCGCGGCAACGCTGGACAACCTGAAGGATGCCGGTTTCTACTGGGCCACCCGTTCAGGTGTCACCGTCGCTATCTCCGACATCGAGGTGCCGGCCGCCAAGCCGCAGATCCTCGCCGGTTACGAGGAGCGCGCCGCCAAGATCCAGGGCCAGTACGACAAGGGCCTGATCGACGACGACGAGCGCCGCCAGGAACTGATCGAGATCTGGAACAAGGCAACCAACGAGATCGCCCAGGTCATGCGTGACAGCCTGTCCCCGATGAACACCATCAACCGCATGGTGTCCTCCGGTGCGCGTGGTAACTGGATGCAGGTCCGCCAGATCGCGGGTATCCGTGGCCTGGTGGCCAACCCGAAGGGTGAAATCATCCCGCGTCCCATCAAGTCCTCCTACCGTGAGGGCCTGTCGGTGCTGGAATACTTCATCGCCACGCACGGTGCCCGTAAGGGTCTTGCTGACACCGCGCTGCGTACCGCCAACTCGGGTTACCTGACCCGTCGTCTGGTGGACGTCTCGCAGGATGTCATCGTCCGCGAAGAGGACTGCGGCACTGAGCGTGGCCTGGTCACGCCCATCGCCGTCGCCGATTCCAACGGCGAGCTGGTACTGGACGAGAACGTCGAGAACAGCGCCTACGCACGTACGCTGGCTGTCGACGTCGTGGACTCCGAGGGCAACGTCCTCGCAGCCGCCGGCACCGACTGCGGAGACGTCGTCATCGACGAGCTCTTCAAGGCCGGCATCACCGAGGTCAAGGTCCGCTCCGTACTCACCTGTGAGTCCAGCGTCGGTACCTGCGCCCTGTGCTACGGCCGTTCACTGGCAACCGGCAAGACCGTGGACATCGGCGAGGCCGTGGGCATCATCGCCGCACAGTCCATCGGTGAGCCCGGTACCCAGCTGACCATGCGTACGTTCCACACCGGTGGTGCAGTCTCCGCCAGCGGTGGCGACGACATCACCCAGGGTCTGCCCCGTATCCAGGAGCTCTTCGAAGCCCGTACTCCGAAGGGTGTTGCACCGATTGCAGAAGCAGCCGGCCGCATCACCATCGAAGAGTCCGAGCGCCAGATGCGCCTGGTCATCACCCCGGATGACGGAACCGAAGAGATCGCCTACCCGGTCCTGCGCCGTTCACGCCTGCTGATCGAAGACGGCGACCACGTCACCGTCGGCCAGAAGCTGATCAACGGTCCGGTGGATCCCAAGCAGGTTCTGCGCATCATGGGTCCCCGTGCGGCACAGAAGTTCCTGGTGGACGAGGTCCAGGGCGTGTACCGCAGCCAGGGCATCGGTATCCACGACAAGCACGTCGAGGTTATCGTCCGCCAGATGCTGCGCCGCGTCACGGTCATCGAGTCCGGCGAATCGGACCTGCTCCCCGGCGAACTCGCCGAGCGCAGCCGCTTCGAGGACGCCAACCGCCGCGTTGTGTCCGAGGGCAAGACTCCGGCTTCCGGACGTCCTGAGCTCATGGGTATCACCAAGGCGTCGCTGGCCACCGAGTCCTGGCTGTCCGCAGCTTCCTTCCAGGAGACCACCCGCGTCCTTACGCAGGCGGCCATGGAAGGCAAGAGCGACCCGCTGCTGGGCCTCAAGGAGAACGTGATCATCGGTAAGCTGATCCCGGCCGGCACGGGCCTCCCGCGCTACACCGAGGTCACCGTGGAGCCCACTGAAGAAGCGAAGGCCAACCTGTTCACCGGCCCCAGCGCATTCAGCGACTTCTCGTACGACACCCTGGGCGGTGACGGAGCTCCCGAGTTCCACGCCATCCCCCTGGATGACTACGACCTGGGCAACGACTTCCGCTAAGGAAGTTCCGCTGATTGGCTGAAAGGCCCCGCCTCCACGTTTGTGGGGGCGGGGCCTTCCGCTTTCCCAACTAGGTAGCGCTAACTGTCGTTTTGGGCGCTCAAAACGACAGTAAGCGCTACCTAGTTGGGGAGGCGACGCCGATTAAGGCATGGAGACCGTCCATGCTAGACTTGTTACCAATTGTTATTGTGGCAGTGGATGAGTGCGCCGGTTCCAGCTGAAAGGCTGAACCAGAGCGACGTTTCCGGTTTGCAGGGTTCTTGTGCAACGTATGCCACATTTTTGCATGCCTAGGGACTGTTGAAGACGCCAGTCGTGTCCCGGTGTGCGATCCGACTATTAAGGCTTCGCCTTCACCGCCCTGGGAGATCTTCTTCGAGGCCCGGGCGGCGGGGCAACGCAACAAGAGAGTGGCCGGAAGCGGCCACTCCGGATAAAACGGAGAACACGAGAGTGCCTACGATTAACCAGCTGGTCCGCAAGGGCCGCACGCCTAAGGTCTCAAAGACCAAGGCTCCCGCGCTTAAGGGCAGCCCCATGCGCCGCGGTGTTTGCACCCGCGTCTACACCACCACCCCGAAGAAGCCGAACTCGGCTCTGCGTAAGGTGGCACGTGTGCGCCTCAACGGCGGCGTTGAAGTAACCGCCTACATCCCCGGTGTTGGCCACAACCTGCAGGAGCACTCCATTGTGCTCGTTCGCGGTGGTCGTGTGAAGGACCTCCCGGGTGTCCGCTACAAGATCGTCCGTGGCGCCCTCGATACCCAGGGTGTCAAGAACCGTAAGCAGGCACGCAGCCGCTACGGCGCAAAGATGGAGAAGAAGTAATATGCCTCGCAAGGGTCCGGCCCCCAAGCGGCCGCTCGTACTAGATCCCGTTTACGGCTCCCCGCTGGTGACCCAGCTCATCAACAAGGTTCTTGTTGACGGCAAGAAGTCCACCGCAGAGCGCATCGTTTACGGCGCCCTCGAAGGTGCCCGTGCCAAGTCCGGCGGCGACCCCGTTGCAGCCCTCAAGAAGGCCATGGACAACGTCAAGCCTTCCCTCGAGGTCCGCTCCCGCCGCGTCGGTGGCGCCACCTACCAGGTTCCGGTTGAAGTGAAGCCGGGCCGCTCCACCGCACTCGCCCTGCGCTGGCTGGTTGGCTACTCCAAGGCCCGCCGCGAGAAGACGATGACCGAGCGCCTCCAGAACGAAATCCTGGATGCCTCCAACGGTCTCGGTGCCGCTGTGAAGCGTCGCGAAGACACCCACAAGATGGCCGAGTCCAACAAGGCCTTCGCACACTACCGCTGGTAATACTCCCCGGACGCCGCCGGCTCAACCGAGCCGGCGGCGAACGTGTAGTCCATCCCAAAAGGAGACCCCGTGGCACAGGACGTGCTTACCGACCTTAGTAAGGTCCGCAACATCGGCATCATGGCCCACATTGATGCCGGCAAGACCACCACAACCGAGCGCATCCTGTTCTACACGGGTGTGAACCACAAGATCGGCGAAACGCACGACGGCGCTTCGACCACTGACTGGATGGAACAGGAAAAGGAACGCGGCATCACCATCACGTCTGCCGCCGTGACCTGCTTCTGGGAAAACAACCAGATCAACATCATCGACACCCCCGGCCACGTGGACTTCACCGTTGAGGTTGAGCGCTCCCTGCGCGTCCTCGACGGCGCCGTTGCCGTCTTCGATGGCAAGGAAGGCGTTGAGCCGCAGTCCGAGACCGTATGGCGCCAGGCTGACAAGTACAACGTTCCGCGTATCTGCTTCGTCAACAAGATGGACAAGCTGGGTGCTGACTTCTACTTCACCGTAGACACCATCATCAGCCGCCTCGGTGCCAAGCCGCTGGTTATGCAGCTGCCCATCGGTGCCGAGAACGACTTCATCGGCGTCGTGGACCTGCTCTACATGCGCGCACTCGTCTGGCCTGGCGATGCCAAGGGTGACGTGACCATGGGTGCCAAGTACGAGATCCGCGAGATCCCGGCTGACCTCCAGGAAAAGGCTGAAGAGTACCGCGCAGCTCTAGTTGAGACCGTTGCCGAGTCCTCTGAAGAACTCATGGAGAAGTACCTTGAGGGCGAAGAAATCTCGATCGACGAGCTCAAGGCCGGCATCCGCAAGATGACCATCAACTCCGAGCTCTACCCGATCTTCTGCGGTTCTGCATTCAAGAACCGTGGCGTTCAGCCCATGCTCGACGCCGTGGTGGACTACCTGCCGAACCCGCTCGACGTCCCCCCGATGGTCGGTCACGACCCCCGCGACGAAGAGAAGGAACTGACCCGCAAGCCTTCCGCTGAAGAGCCGTTCTCGGCCCTCGCATTCAAGATTGCGGCCCACCCCTTCTTCGGCCAGCTCACCTTCATCCGCGTGTATTCCGGTCACGTGGAAGCAGGCGCCCAGGTGGTCAACTCCACCAAGGGCAAGAAGGAGCGCATCGGCAAGCTGTTCCAGATGCACGCCAACAAGGAAATGCCCGTTGAGGGCGCTACCGCCGGCCACATCTACGCAGCCATCGGTCTGAAGGACACCACCACGGGTGACACCCTGTGCGACTCCGCCAACCAGATCGTCCTCGAGTCCATGAGCTTCCCGGAGCCCGTGATCTCGGTTGCCATCGAGCCGAACACCAAGGGTGACCAGGAGAAGCTCTCCACGGCCATCCAGAAGCTCTCCGCTGAGGACCCCACCTTCCAGGTGTCCCTCAACGAAGACACCGGCCAGACCATCATCGCCGGCATGGGCGAGCTCCACCTGGACATCCTGGTGGACCGCATGCGCCGCGAATTCAAGGTCGAAGCCAACGTTGGTAAGCCGCAGGTTGCCTACCGCGAAACCATCAAGCGTGCCGTGGAACGCCACGACTACACGCACAAGAAGCAGACCGGTGGTTCGGGTCAGTTCGCAAAGATCCAGATCGCGATCGAACCGCTGGACACTGCCGAGGGCGAGCTGTACGAGTTCGAGAACAAGGTCACCGGTGGCCGCGTTCCCCGCGAGTACATCCCGTCTGTTGACGCTGGTATCCAGGATGCACTGAACGACGGCGTCCTGGCCGGTTACCCGGTTGTGGGCATCAAGGCCACGCTGGTTGACGGCGCGTACCACGATGTTGACTCCTCGGAAATGGCGTTCAAGATCGCCGGCCGTATGGCTTTCAAGGAAGCTGCACGCAAGGCGAACCCCGTTCTGCTCGAACCGCTGATGGATGTCGAGGTCCGCACCCCTGAGGAATACATGGGTGAAGTTATCGGTGACCTCAACTCCCGCCGTGGCCAGATGCAGTCCATGGAAGATGCACAGGGCGTCAAGGTCATCCGTGCACACGTCCCGCTGTCCGGCATGTTCGGCTACATCGGTGACCTGCGCTCCAAGACCCAGGGCCGCGCTGTGTACTCCATGACGTTCAACAGCTACGCCGAGGTCCCGAAGGCAGTTGCCGACGAGATCATCCAGAAGACCCGCGGCGAATAGTCCTTCGGACGTTCGAAGCGAACAAACTCGGGTGCGCTTGCCGGCAACGGAAAGCACAGCCGGTGCAGGTGGCCGGGTACGGTCAAGGCGGTTTCCGGCCATCTGCACGAACAGGCTCGAGGGACTAGTATTAGTTCCTGAATCTGCAATTTCACCAATCCAAAGCCCCCCAAGTAGACTTACCTGAGTTTCCGCCGCGACAAGCGCGGCTGAAGGGTATGTCATTTGAAAACGTTCTAGGAGGAACCTGTGGCAAAGGCAAAGTTCGAGCGGACTAAGCCGCACGTTAACATCGGCACCATTGGTCACGTTGACCACGGTAAGACGACGTTGACGGCCGCCATTTCCAAGGTGCTGTACGACAAGTACCCGACTCTCAACGAGAAGCGTGACTTCGCGTCGATCGACTCTGCACCCGAAGAGCGTCAGCGCGGCATTACCATCAACATCTCCCACGTTGAGTACCAGACCGAGAAGCGCCACTACGCACACGTAGACGCTCCCGGTCACGCTGACTACATCAAGAACATGATCACCGGTGCTGCCCAGATGGACGGCGCAATCCTCGTGGTTGCTGCTACCGATGGCCCCATGGCTCAGACCCGCGAGCACGTTCTGCTCGCCCGCCAGGTTGGTGTCCCCTACCTGCTGGTCGCGCTGAACAAGTCCGACATGGTTGACGACGAAGAGCTCCTCGACCTCGTCGAAATGGAAGTTCGTGAGCTCCTCAGCTCGCAGGGCTTCGATGGCGATGAGGCTCCGGTTGTTCGCGTTTCCGGCCTGAAGGCCCTGGAAGGCGACCCCGAGTGGGTCAAGTCCGTTGAGGACCTGATGGCAGCTGTCGACGAGTCCGTTCCGGACCCCGTACGTGACCGCGACAAGCCGTTCCTGATGCCGATTGAAGACGTCTTCACCATCACCGGCCGTGGCACCGTTGTTACGGGCCGCGCCGAGCGTGGAACCCTCGCCATCAACTCCGAGGTCGAGATCGTCGGCATCCGCCCGGTCCAGAAGACCACGGTTACCGGTATCGAGATGTTCCACAAGCAGCTCGACGAAGCATGGGCCGGCGAGAACTGTGGCCTGCTGCTCCGTGGCCTGAAGCGCGACGATGTCGAGCGTGGCCAGGTTGTCGTCAAGCCGGGTTCCATCACCCCGCACACCGACTTCGAGGCTAACGTCTACATCCTGTCCAAGGACGAAGGCGGACGTCACAACCCGTTCTACTCCAACTACCGCCCGCAGTTCTACTTCCGTACCACGGACGTAACCGGCGTTATCACCCTGCCCGAGGGCACGGAAATGGTTATGCCTGGCGACAACACTGAGATGACCGTTGCGCTCATCCAGCCCATCGCTATGGAAGAGGGCCTCGGCTTCGCAATCCGCGAAGGCGGCCGCACCGTTGGTTCAGGACGCGTTACCAAGATCATCAAGTAGGCCTTGCTGATCAACGGATGCCCGGGATGTAGTCCCGCATAGTCCATGGAAAACCCCGCTGCTGTGTGCAGCGGGGTTTTCTTTTGCTAAAGTTAATCCACTCATTGGATTAATAGCGGCAATACCTTGCTGCTTCCTGGAAGGGCCCTGGCATGAGGGACGAATCATACGAAGCCGGGTACCGGGCCGGCCACCTGCAGGGCTGGCTGGACGCAATGGCAAAAGTAGCTCCAGACCAGCCGCAAAGAGCGGCTGTCCAGCAGGCGGCTGGTATGCCGCCAATGGCTTTGCCAGCGGCACCGAGGGCTGTGTCGCCCCGGGTTGTCCAGGCGCAGCCGGTGCCGAGGCCCCGGCCAGTCATTCAACGACCAACCCCGCAGAAACCGGCCCGCCCGCCCGAAACTCCGGCGGAGCGGCAGGCACGCCGTGAGCGTCGTGACCGGCAAAACATCAACGTCACCCTGTACGTGGCCAGTCTGCTTCTCGTGGCGGCCGCCGCGTTGTTTGTAGGGACCGGCCTTCCGCCGACGCTCCGGTTCGCCGGGGTCTGCGCTGTCGCCTCCTTGTTCTATGCCTCGGGGTTTGTCCTCCAAAGCAAGGTGCCCCGGCTGAAGCCTGCTGCCGTGGCCTTCACCGGCACCGGGCTCGCGCTGGTTCCCGTGATCGGCCTGGCGCTGTACAACTTCGCCTGGCACAACGGGCCTGCTGCGTGGCTGACCACGTCCGTCATCGGAACCGTTGCCTACATCGTGGCCGCCCTTCGGCTCGAGAGCCGGGTCCTGGCGTACCTCTCCCTGACCTTCGTCATCTCCACGGCATGGTCGGGAATTGCAGTGCTGGGCGCGGCCCTGGTCTGGTACTTCGTTGTGCTCATCGGCGTGGCAGTGATCCTGACGGTGCTGTCCCTGGTGAAGCCGGGCTGGCTCCCGCCCTTGTTCGTGAGGCCACTGGCCACCCTGCATCCGGTTGTGGTTCCAGCAGTGGCCGTGGCGGTGACCTTCTTCCCGCTTTTGACGCGTGTGGAGTACGCAACGGTGATGGGCTTATGCGGTACGTACTTCGGCGTTGTGGCAGCCGTGCCGGCTGCGCAGTACCGGGTGCGCAATTTCTATGCTGCGAGGGCTGCCCTCACGGTGGCGGCTGCAATTGCCGCCTGGGAGCTGACCGGGTACGCAGCTGATGCCCTGTTCACCGCAGGAGCAGCGCTTGCAGTCCAGGCCATTGCCGTTGCCTACAACGGAAAGCGGCTGGACGCGTGGTTCCCGCCTGTGCCCGCCCAGGCCTTACGCCTGGGCAGCCGGACGAAGACGTCCGACGGCGGCGCCTGGGTGAGGCGGGGCCGCTGGCAGGGTGACGCCCTGGTAACTTTCTCGGCAGAGTTTGTACTGACGGCGGCCTTCGCTGGGACTGTCATTCTTGGGACCGCGTTTGCTCCCGGAACAGAAGGCGGTGGTAGGGTCCCGCTGTGGCTCCCTCTGTTCCTTCTGCTGCTGACCGGTTTTGTGTTGGGTGCCAGGTTGGGAGCGGCTGAGCAGTTTCTGCCGTTCACGGTCTTGGCGCTTGCAGGGCTGGTACTCCCGAGCTTGGGGGAGTGGGCTTTCGCCGCGATGCTGGTGCTGGCGTCGGCCATCTGGCTGGTCCGGGGACTGCGGACGGGCAGCGAGCTGCGGCGTCTGGTGATGTTCAATGCCAGGGTGGCGGTTACCCTGGCGGTGCCCTCGGTAGTGGCAGCGTTTACGGAGGGGCGGGCGCAGGACCAGTCCGTGTGGTTCAGCCTCGTAGCCGCCGCGGCCGGGCAGCAACTGCTCTCCGCGGCACTTCAGCGCGCGGGACGTTCCGTGCTGGCGCCGCAGGCCACGCTCATTGGTTTCTCCGGCCTGGGTGTGGCAGGGGTTGCGGCCCTGGCTGCCGAGGGTGGAGCGGGCAGCTCGCTGACCTCGAGCGCGATCCTGCTGCAGGTGGCGGCAGCCTGCGCCGTTGGCCTGCTGCTGGTTCCCCGCCCTGCGGAGGACGGCGGCTGGCGCGCCAGCGTGGGTGAAGTGCTGCCGCCGGTGACCGTGGCCGTAATGGTGGGGTTCGCATTCCAGTGGGTGTCGCTGGGCGCCGGAAACGCTGCCTTGTTAACGCTTCTGGCCTATCTGGCCGGAACCGGGCTGCGCCTTCCTGCGCGCCTGCACCGCTGGAGCTACTGGTGGCTGGGCCGCGCAACGGGAACGCTTCTGGCCATCACGGCTTTTGAGCAGCTAACCCGGACTGCAGGGGCTCCTGTCCTGGGCGGTGAGGACGTTCAACCGGCTGCCGTCCTGGACTTGGTGCTTGGGCTCCAGGTGGCACTGGTCCTGGCCACGTACCTGCTGCACCGGGCGCCGCGGGGCGCGGTCATCGACGCCGGCTGTGTCATCCTTTTGCAGGTGGCAGCGTGCGCGTTCCTGGCGCCGCTTGGTGAAGGAAGCCGGCAGAACGTCATAGTCCCTGCCATTGCCGCCGTTTCCGCGGCAGGGGCAGGCTATGTGTTGCGGCGGGAAGCAGGCGCACCGTGGTTCGCTCCGGCGTCGTTCGTTGTCCTGATGTTCCTGTCCGCAGGCAACCTGACGCTTGTGGAGTTGCTGCTGGCCATCTTCGCGCTTTTTGCCGCTGTGATGGTGGCCGCCGCCCCTCAGTCGGTGCGTAAGGGCTGGTACTTCGTCGCAGCAAGGGTGCTCACAGCCGCCCTGGCCGTGGTCTTCAGCTACGACGTCACGGCGTCCCCCGCAGCGGTGTCAGTGACCTTCGCCGGGGTCCTTGTGGCGCAGCATGCCGTGCGCTGGGTGATGCGCTTCCGCCTGCAGACCGTCCCCTTCCAGCAGGCGGCTGTGTGGATAACCCTGGGCAGCCAAGCAACTCTTCCGCTCATTTATGCCTTGCAGTACGGCCGGAACGGCAATGACGACGGCGGCCGCTGGGTGGTGCTCCTCGAACTCGCTCTGCTGCTGGCATCGGCTGCCGTGGCCCGGCGCCTGTTCGCCGCCCGCGGGGCGCTGTACTTCGGCGTCTGGGCGCTCCTGTTTGCCGTTTTCACGCTGAGCCCGTTCGTATCCTTCGGCGAGGCGACCCTGTTCACCTACACGGGAACGGCCATCGCCCTGCTGCTGCCGGGACTTTCGGCGGCAGCAATCGGTGCGCTGTGGAGGCGTCGGAATATCGAGCTCCCCGGCATTGAGCGCTGGCTATGGCTGGTTGCCGCCCTGTCCTTCACCCTCGCCGCATTGGTTGTTGCGCCGAGGGCGGCCGACTGGGTTGCCGGGGCGGCCGTCCTTGCCCTTGCGGCAGTGCTTTTCACCGCCTCACACGTCGAGCGGACCCCGGCCCTGTATCCGCCCGCAGCACTGGGTGTCCTGGTGGGCGCCTTGATGCTCGCCTCCGTAGTGGCCGGGGACTACGAGGGGGAGTGGGGCCGCTATCTTCCGTGGCTGACCGGGCCGGGCGTGGCGGCCGCTGGGCTCTACGCCGTCCGGTGGGCCCGTGCCGGCGGGCTGGTGCAGGATCCGGTACGGCGCTGGTCACTGGCCGGAGCCACCCTCCTGGGGATCGGCGCCACCGCAGCGGCCGGGCTGCAGTCCGACGCGACGGCGTGGGTGGGCGCTGCCGCACTTGCCTGCACTGCCGCCGTCGCAATCCTCGAAGCGCCACCCGCGCTGCGCCGGATGCTTGCGGAACTGGGTGTCCTCGCTGTCGTGGCGGCGGTACAGCGGGCTGCCTTCTTTGAGCTGGACACATGGGACCTGCCCCACCCGTTCTGGGTGGCCCAGTGGTACGTGGTGCTGGGCGCGATACTTGCCGCCCTGCGTTATCGGTCCGGACATGAGGCCGTGGGCCGCACCATCGCCGGAGCTTCGGGCATCCTGCTCACGCTGTCCGGCGCCGGCGTGGTTTTCGGCGGCAGCGGGGGCCAACAGTTGTGGCTCCTGGTCCTGTTGGCCGTGATGCTGGTGGCCGGCCTCGCACTGGGTGACCGGCTCTTCGTGCGCTGGGGCGCAGGCGGCGTGGCTGCCTGCATCCTGTGGGCAATGCGGGAGTACACGTTCGCGCTGTTGGCGCTGATCGCCGTCGGACTCATTGCGTTTGCCGTGTGGCGGCTCAACCGCAGCACGGGAACCGCAACAGCCGGCAGCAAGGACAGGCCTGCCCGGAACCTCCCCTGATACTGTTGCAGCATTGAGAGGAGTTCATCATGGGATGGCTTATTTTCCTGATTATCGCGGTTGCGGTGGTGGCCGGGGTGTTCTGGGCCAAGAAGCACTTCCGTCACGAGATTGAGCGCGCCAAGCGCATCAACCGGGCCAACAAGAACCAGTAGCCCTCATCGGCGGAAACCCAGGGCGGACTACTGGCCCGCCTTGGTTTTGCGCGCCCGGCTGAGGGCCTGGTACCAGTAGTAGGACTGCTTCGGCGTACGTTCCTGGGTTTCAAAGTCCACGTGCACCAGGCCGAACCGCTGCGAATAGCCGGCGGCCCATTCGAAGTTGTCCATCAGGGTCCACACATAGTAGCCGCGCAGGTCTACGCCGGAGGCGATTCCGCCCGGGGACGTGGCGTCCAGGGCAGCGCGCAGGTGGGTGGCCAGGTACTGCACCCGTTCGTCATCCTGGAGGATGCCCGACACCTTGTCGGGCTCCGGGAAGCTCGCGCCGCCTTCGGTGATGTACACCGGCGGGAGGGCGTCCCCGTAGCGGTCCTTGAGCTCCTTGAGCAGGATGCCCAGGTGCTCGGGAGCCACCGGCCAGCCGAACCCCGTGCTGTCGAACTCCGGGTAGCCCACCTCATGGAAGGGCAGCCGGGCCACGGCCTTGTGCATGTCCGCGGGGATGGGAGCCACGCCTCGGCCGATCGCCACCTTGACGGGGAAGTAGTAGTTGAGGCCGTAGAAATCCAGGGGCTGGTGGATGGTGCGCAGGTCCGCGTCGGAGATCCGGCCGATGGAACGCAGCCACGGCCGTGCGTACACGGGCAGGGTGGGGTAACGGCCCAGCAGGACAGGGTCGGCGTAGATCCGGTTCATCAGCAGGTCATAGAGATGCGCCACGAGCCGGTCGCCGATCTTCCGGGACGCGGGCCGGATGGGCGCATGGAGGTTGGTGACTCCCACCGTGCCGGTGACGCCCGCCGCCCGCAGCGCCTGGGCGCCGAGCCCGTGGGCTAGGAGCTGGTGGTGGATGGAGGGAAGGGCGTCGAACATCAGCGCGTGGCCGGGGGCGTGGACACCCAGGGCATAGCCGTTCAGGGTTACCGAGACCGGCTCATTGAGCGTCACCCACTGGGTCACACGGTCTCCGAACCGTTCGGCCGCCGCCGCGGCGTAGTCGCCAAAGCGTTCCGCGGTTTCGCGGTTCATCCAGCCGCCCCGGTGCTCCAGGGGCAGGGGAGTGTCCCAGTGGTACAGGGTGGCCATGGGGGAAACGCCGGCGGCCAGCAGTTGGTCGATCAGCCGGTCGTAGAAGTCCAGGCCCTCCTGGTTGAAGCTTCCCCGGCCGTCCGGCTGGATCCTCGGCCAGGACAGCGAGAAACGGTAGGAATCCACGCCGAGCTCCTGCAGCAGGGCCACATCCTCGGGCAGCCTGTTGTAGTGGTCGCACGCCACTGCGGGAGAGTGCCCGTCCACGATAGCCCCGGGTTTCTCGGCGAACGCATCCCAGCCGGAGGGGCCGCGGCCGCCCTCACTGAGGGCGCCTTCAATCTGGAACGCCGCTGCCGCGACGCCCAGGGTGAACGACGGCGGCATGCGGTTGGCCAGTTCCGTTACCGATTCAGTGCTTTCCAGCGTCATCTCCTTATCATCCATTCGGAAGGAACAGAGGGCAATGACCCCGCTGCGGCGCCCTGAAAAGGGGCGATTCGCATCTGCCGGGGTTTTCCGGCATACTAGATGAGTTGTTCAAGCGCTTCTTCGTGTCCCGATCCGGATAATGCCGGGTGTCAGGGTCCAAGTGGAAGACCAAACATAACCCACCCCAATGGAACTGCGGATTTGTATGCGTGCTGAGCGCGACACGCCCGACCGCGGGGGTCGGTTACGCCGGCAAGGTGAGGAACCCGGATTCATCCGGATTCAGTTTGTGCGGCGGATGGTGGTTACGACCTCAATTGCTTCGGCAGCCATACAACGAGTAAGTGAACAGGGCAGCCCCAACCAGGGGAAGCACAGACTGAAAGAGAGTCAGGCGACATGGCGGGACAAAAAATCCGCATCCGGCTGAAGTCATACGACCACGAGGTCATTGACGTTTCAGCACGGAAGATCGTTGAGACGGTCACGCGCGCAGGCGCAACGGTAGTGGGCCCCGTGCCGCTGCCGACGGAGAAGAACGTGTACTGCGTTATCCGCTCTCCGCACAAGTACAAGGACAGCCGCGAGCACTTTGAAATGCGCACGCACAAGCGTCTTATCGACATCATCGATCCCACGCCGAAGGCTGTTGACTCGCTCATGCGTCTCGACCTGCCGGCTGACGTGAACATCGAAATCAAGCTGTAGGGAGGTGCTGAGAAACTATGACCGCAACCCGTAACGTAAAGGGCCTGCTGGGCACGAAGCTCGGCATGACCCAGGTCTGGGACGAGAACAACAAGCTCATCCCCGTCACTGTGGTCCAGGCAGACTCGAACGTCATCACCCAGCTGCGCAACGCAGAAGCTGATGGCTACGTCGCCGTTCAGATCGGCTACGGCCAGATCGATCCCCGCAAGGTCACCAAGCCGCTGGCTGGTCACTTTGAGAAGGCAGGCGTCACGCCTCGCCGCCACGTCGTCGAACTCCGTACCGCAGATGCTGCTGAGTACGAGCTGGGCCAGGAGCTCTCCGTAGAGGTCTTCGAAGCCGGCCAGAAGATCGACGTCATCGGCACCACCAAGGGTAAGGGCTTCGCCGGTGTTATGAAGCGTCACGGCTTCCACGGCGTTGGAGCTTCCCACGGTGCCCACAAGAACCACCGTAAGCCCGGTTCAATCGGTGGCGCATCCACCCCGAGCCGCGTCTTCAAGGGCATGAAAATGGCCGGCCGCATGGGCGCCGTTCGTCACACCACGCTGAACCTCACGGTTCACGCGGTTGACGTCGAGAAGTCGCTGCTCCTGATCAAGGGCGCCGTTCCCGGCGCCCGCGGCCAGGTCGTACTCGTACGCACCGCCGTGAAGGGAGCCTAGTTCAATGGCTAACACTGTCCAGGTTGACCTGCCTGCAGAGATCTTCGACGTCCAGACCAACGTGCCGCTGCTGCACCAGGTTGTCGTTGCCCAGCTCGCTGCTGCTCGCCAGGGTACCCACAAGACCAAGACCCGCGCTGAAGTTTCCGGTGCAGGACGCAAGCCGTTCAAGCAGAAGGGCACCGGCCGCGCCCGTCAGGGTTCCATCCGTGCTCCTCACATGACCGGCGGTGGCGTTGTCCACGGTCCCACCCCGCGTGACTACAGCCAGCGCACCCCCAAGAAGATGATTGCTGCTGCACTGCGCGGCGCACTGTCTGACCGGGCCCGCAACGGACGCATCCACGTTGTCGCTGAACTGGTTGCAGGCGACAAGCCTTCGGCCAAGAACGCACTGGCAACGCTTCGCGGTGTTTCCGACCGCAAGAACCTGCTGGTCGTCATCGAGCGCGCCAACGATGTTGCTGCACTGTCCGTGCGTAACCTCGCCGGTGTTCACGTTCTGTACGCAGACCAGCTGAACACCTACGACGTTCTCGTGTCTGATGACGTTGTCTTCACCAAGGCTGCCTACGAAGCATTCGTTGCCGCCAAGGCAGCTAAGAACGAGGAGGATGCCAAGTGAGCGCAGCCACCATCAAGGATCCCCGCGACGTCGTGCTTGCACCCGTCGTGTCGGAAAAGAGCTACGGCCTGATCGACGAGGGCAAGTACACCTTCCTGGTGGACCCCCGGTCGAACAAGACCGAGATCAAGCTGGCCGTGGAGAAGATCTTCTCCGTCAAGGTCGAATCGATCAACACCATCAACCGTGCCGGTAAGCGCAAGCGCACCAAATTCGGATGGGGTACCCGCAAGAACACCAAGCGTGCGATTGTCACCCTCAAAGAAGGCACCATCGACATCTTCGGCGGTCCGCTCTCGTAGCGGAGACCACTTTAACGAGGAAATAAATTATGGGAATCCGTAAATACAAGCCGACTACCCCGGGCCGTCGTGGCTCGAGCGTAGCGGACTTCACCGAAATCACGCGGTCGACGCCGGAAAAGTCGTTGGTACGTCCGCTGCCCAAAAAGGGCGGCCGTAACAACACCGGTAAGATCACCACCCGTCACAAGGGTGGCGGACACAAGCGCCAGTACCGTCTGATCGACTTCCGTCGCCACGACAAGGACGGCGTTGACGCCCGCGTTGCCGAAATCGAGTACGATCCGAACCGCACGGCTCGCATCGCCCTCCTGCACTACGTTGATGGCACCAAGCGTTACATCATCGCCCCGAACAAGCTGTCCCAGGGTGACTTCGTAGAGGCAGGTGCCAACGCTGACATCAAGCCTGGCAACAACCTGCCCCTGCGCAACATCCCCGTGGGTACCGTTATCCACGCAGTTGAACTGCGTCCGGGTGGCGGCGCCAAGATGGGCCGCTCCGCCGGTGCATCCATCCAGCTTGTTGCCAAGGAAGGCCGCTTCGCCCAGCTGCGTCTGCCTTCCGGCGAAATCCGCAACGTTGACGTGCGCTGCCGCGCAACCGTCGGCGAGGTGGGCAACGCAGAGCAGTCGAACATCAACTGGGGCAAGGCTGGCCGCATGCGCTGGAAGGGCGTCCGCCCGACCGTCCGTGGTGTCGCCATGAACCCGGTTGACCACCCGCACGGTGGTGGTGAGGGTAAGACGTCCGGTGGACGTAACCCCGTCAACCCGAACGGTAAGCGGGAAGGCCGCACGCGCCGCCCCAACAAAGAGAGCGACAAGCTTATTGTTCGTCGCCGTCGTACTGGCAAGAACAAGCGATAGGAGCCTGGACACATGCCACGCAGCCTGAAAAAAGGTCCTTTCGTTGACCAGCACCTCTTTGTGAAGGTAGCCAGGGAAAACGAAAAGGGCACCAAGAACGTCATCAAGACCTGGTCCCGCCGTTCGATGATCATCCCCGACATGCTCGGACACACGATCGCCGTACACGACGGACGCAAGCACATCCCGGTGTTTGTCACTGAGTCGATGGTCGGGCACAAGCTCGGCGAATTCGCTCCCACGCGGACATTCCGCGGCCATGTCAAGGACGACCGTAAGGGCAAGCGCCGCTAGGCGCCTGCACTTACGTCAAAGACGAGAGAAGGAAAGCAATGGAAGCCAAGGCAATTGCGCGCCACATCCGCGTAACGCCTATGAAGGCCCGGCGCGTCGTCAACCTTGTTCGTGGTTTGCAAGCGAATGAGGCTCTGGCAATTCTGAAGTTTGCCCCGCAGGCAGCTTCGGAGCCGGTATTCAAGGTAGTACAGTCGGCAATCTCCAACGCCCGGGTCCTCGCGGACCGCGACGGCGTGGCGTTTGACGAAGGCGACCTCATCATCAGCGAAGCGTTTGTTGATGAAGGCCCGACCATGAAGCGGTTCCAGCCGCGTGCCCAGGGTCGTGCATTTCAGATCAAGAAGCGCACCAGCCACATCACCGTGGTAGTCGCTACCCCGGAGAAAGAGGAGGCTCGCTAAGTGGGACAGAAAGTAAACCCGCACGGGTTCCGACTCGGCATCACCACCGATCACGTATCGCACTGGTTCGCTGACAGCACCAAGGCCGGCCAGCGGTACAAGGACTTCGTTCGCGAAGACATCCGCATCCGCCAGCTCATGTCCACGGGCATGGAGCGCGCCGGTATCGCCAAGGTTGAGATCGAGCGCACCCGTGACCGCGTCCGCGTGGACATCCACACGGCCCGTCCCGGCATCGTCATCGGCCGCCGTGGAGCAGAAGCAGACCGCATCCGCGGCGAGCTCGAAAAGCTCACCGGCAAGCAGGTCCAGCTGAACATCCTCGAGGTCAAGAACCCCGAGATGGAAGCCCAGCTTGTTGCCCAGGGCGTTGCAGAGCAGCTGACTTCACGTGTGGCTTTCCGCCGCGCCATGAAGAAGGCCATGCAGTCCGCACAGCGTGCAGGTGCCAAGGGCATCCGTATCGCCTGCTCCGGTCGACTGGGCGGCGCTGAAATGTCCCGCTCGGAGTTCTACCGCGAAGGCCGTGTGCCCCTGCACACCCTCCGCGCGAACATCGACTACGGCTTCTACGAAGCCAAGACCACCTTCGGCCGCATCGGCGTGAAGGTCTGGATCTACAAGGGTGACGTCACCGCCAAGGAACTGGCCCAGCAGGCCGCTTCCGCCCCGTCCCGCGGCCGCTCCGGCGACCGTCCGGGCCGTCCGGGTGGCGCTGACCGTGGTGACCGCCGCCGTCGCAACGACCGCCCGGCCGCTGACGCAGCTCCTGCTGCAGAAGCACCGGCAGTTGAAGCAGCACCTGCTGCTGCAGAAGGAGGACAGGCTTAAATGCTTATCCCACGTCGAGTCAAGCACCGTAAGCAGCACCACCCGGGTCGTTCCGGCGCTGCTACGGGCGGCACCAAGGTCTCCTTCGGTGAGTACGGCATCCAGGCCCTGAGCCCGGCATACGTCACCAACCGTCAGATCGAGTCTGCACGTATCGCGATGACCCGCCACATCAAGCGTGGCGGCAAGGTCTGGATCAACATCTACCCGGACCGTCCCCTGACCAAGAAGCCTGCCGAAACCCGCATGGGTTCCGGTAAGGGTTCACCGGAATGGTGGGTCGCAAACGTCAAGCCGGGCCGGGTTCTCTTCGAGATCTCCGGTGTCGAAGAATCGGTAGCACGCGAGGCGCTGCGCCTGGCAATCCACAAGCTCCCGTTGAAGGCACGCATTCTGCGTCGCGAAGGTGGTGAATAGAAATGGCAGTAGGATCCAAGGATCTGGCTCCCGCACAGCTGGACGGTTTCGACAACGAGCGTCTCGTTGAAGAACTCCGCAAGGCCAAGGAAGAGCTGTTCAACCTGCGTTTCCAGTCCGCCACCGGACAGCTGGAGAACCACGGTCGTCTGCGCGCGGTAAAGAAGGACATCGCCCGCATCTACACCGTTCTCCGTGAGCGCGAGCTGGGCATTCGTGCCGAGGTTGCCGCACCGGTTGTGGAAGCCAAGGAAGAAAAGAAGTCCAAGAAGGCAGCAACCAAGAAGGCCGAGAAGGCTGAAACGGTTGAGACCGAGGAGGATGCCAAGTGAGTGAAAAGGACGAGAACGTGACGGAAACTGCTACCGCAGCCACGGCTGAGCAGCGCGGTTACCGCAAGACGCGTCGCGGCTACGTGGTCTCGGACAAGATGGAAAAGACCATCGTTGTCCAGGTTGAGGACCGCGTGAAGCACGCCCTGTACGGCAAGGTCATCCGCCGTACCTCCAAGGTCAAGGCTCACGACGAGAACAACACCGCCGGCATCGGCGACCTCGTTGTCATCGCCGAGACCCGTCCGCTGTCCGCCACCAAGAACTGGCGGCTCGTGGAAATCCTCGAGAAGGCCAAGTAGCACCTGCTGCTTAGCTGGAAGCCCTCGCTCCCTCCGGAGCGGGGGCTTCCTCGTTTAACGCGGGTGCCGTCACGGGCAGCCCACTTTTGAGGAGCTTACGACGGCGGCGCCGCGGCTTTGCGGGGGGAGTGGCACCAAAAGTGGGCCAAAAGGGTGCCTTCCGTGCCGCCGTCGTCCGCCCTCCCCACCCTCTCTCACCTTTCGCCGTCATTTTGGCAACGCTCTCTCACCTGATGCAGGTTTTGGGAGGACCCTCTCTCGCTTTCCTCAGGAAAGTGAGAGAGCGTCGGTAAAAAGTCCGCATTAGGTGAGAGAGCGTCGGTTGAAAATGCGCATCAGGTGAGAGAGCGTGCGACGGCGGCGCCGCGGCTTTGCGGGGGGAGTGGCACCAAAAGTGGGCCAAAAGGGTGCGCTGCGTGCCGCCGTCGTCCGTCTTGCGGGGGAGCGCTGCCGGGTGATATGGGGACTGCGCGAAACTGTGCTAAGATTTTGAGTTTGTATGGCGCCTTTCGTGCGCCGTCATCAAACCTCGTAAACAAGCGTGCCAAGGCATAGTGCCCCCTTGCGCCCGGGATCCGTCCCGGACCGGATGGGAGCAACTGCTGTTGGCACGGGCGTTTAGGCCTGGTCTGGCAAAATCCAGGCAGGTCAAGAGACACCCCGATCAACCGTTCCGCAAGGCTCATTCCGTAGGAAGATTTTCGGTCTGAGAACCGGCGCGACGCAAGGAGTAAATAGTGATTCAGCAGGAGTCGCGACTCAAGGTCGCCGACAACACGGGTGCTAAGGAAATCCTTACCATTCGCGTTCTCGGTGGATCCGGCCGTCGCTACGCAGGCATCGGTGACGTCATTGTCGCCACCGTCAAGGACGCAATTCCGGGCGGCAACGTAAAGAAGGGCGATGTTGTCAAGGCAGTCATCGTCCGTACCAAGAAGGAACGCCGCCGTGCGGATGGTTCCTACATCAAGTTTGACGAGAACGCAGCTGTGATCCTGAAGGGCGACGGTGACCCCCGCGGTACCCGTATCTTCGGACCGGTTGGTCGTGAACTCCGTGACAAGAAGTTCATGAAGATCGTTTCTCTGGCTCCGGAGGTGCTCTAGTCCATGGCTGCAAAGATCAAGAAGGGTGACCTCGTTCAGGTCATCACTGGCGCCAAGGCTGAGCGCGGCGGCGACCGCGGCAAGCAGGGCAAGGTCCTGCGCGTGTTCACCGACACCAACCGAGTGTTGGTCGAAGGCATCAACCGCGTAACCAAGCACACCAAGGTCGGTCAGTCGCAGCGCGGCACCAAGACCGGTGGCATCGAGGTTGTTGAAGCCCCGATCCACATCTCCAACGTGGCCCTGGTTGACCCGTCCACCAAGAAGCCCACCCGCGTTGGCTTCCGCACTGAGACCGTTGAGCGCAACGGCAAGCAGCGCGAAGTCCGCATCCGCGTGGCCAAGAGCTCAGGGAAGGACATCTAATGACTGAGACTCTCGAGACTCCGGCAACGAAGATCGTTCCTCGTCTGAAGACCAAGTACGCCGAATCCATCAAGAGCACGCTCATTGAGGAATTCAAGTACGAAAACGTCAACCAGGTTCCGCGCCTCGTCAAGGTCGTTGTGAACATGGGTGTTGGAGATGCCGCCAAGGACTCCAAGCTGATCGACGGCGCTGTCCGCGATCTGACCCAGATCACCGGCCAGAAGCCGCAGGTAACCAAGGCCCGCAAGTCGATCGCACAGTTCAAGCTGCGCGAAGGCATGCCCATCGGTGCACACGCTACCCTCCGTGGTGACCGCATGTGGGAATTCCTGGACCGCCTGGTCACCCTCGCACTGCCCCGTATCCGCGACTTCCGCGGCCTGTCCGGCAAGCAGTTCGATGGCAACGGCAACTACACCTTCGGTCTGACCGAGCAGGTTATGTTCCACGAAATCGACCAGGACAAGATCGACCGCACCCGCGGTATGGATATCACGGTTGTTACCACTGCAAAGACCGATGACGAAGGCCGCGCGCTGCTGAAGGCGCTTGGCTTCCCGTTCAAGGCCGAAGACTAATCTAACTACGTAAAAGGTCCGGCGGTACGGCTCCCACCTGTGGAAGCGGCACCGCGGAAACCGTTATGAGGAAGGGCAAGAGCCCACAATGACAATGACAGATCCTGTCGCAGACATGCTCACGCGTCTGCGCAACGCAAACTCGGCATACCACGACACCGTGTCCATGCCGTACAGCAAGCTCAAGGCACGCGTCGCCGACATCCTCAAGGCCGAAGGCTTCATCGCCGGCTGGAAGGAAGAAGACGCGGAGGTCGGCAAGAAGCTGACCATCGAGCTCAAGTTCGGACCGAACCGCGAGCGTTCCATCGCTGGCGTTCGCCGTATCTCCAAGCCGGGCCTGCGTGTTTACGCAAAGTCCACCAACCTGCCGCACGTGCTGGGTGGCCTGGGTGTCGCAATCCTGTCCACCTCTTCCGGCCTCCTGACTGACAAGCAGGCCGGCAAGAAGGGCGTGGGCGGCGAAGTCCTCGCGTACGTCTGGTAACGGGAAAGGAAGAGAATAATGTCACGTATTGGACGTCTCCCCATCACCGTTCCTGCCGGCGTTGAGGTCAAGGTTGACGGCTCTGTCGTCAGCGTCAAGGGTGCCAAGGGCGAGCTGAACCACACTGTGGCCAGCCCGATCGAGGTCTCCCTGGAAGCAGACACCCTGACCGTCGCCCGCCCGAACGACGAGCGCGCATCCCGCTCTCTCCACGGCCTGACCCGCACCCTGATCTCCAACATGATCGAGGGCGTCACCAAGGGCTACGAGAAGAAGCTTGAAATCGTCGGTACCGGTTACCGCGTTCAGGCCAAGGGATCTGACCTTGAGTTCGCTCTCGGTTTCAGCCACCCGGTTAACGTCTCCGCACCGGAGGGCATCACCTTTGCAGTTGAGACCCCGACCAAGCTCTCTGTTTCAGGTATCAACAAGCAGCAGGTCGGCGAGGTTGCTGCCAACATTCGCAAGCTGCGGAAGCCGGACCCCTACAAGGGCAAGGGCATCCGTTACGCCGGCGAAGTCATCCGCCGCAAGGTCGGAAAGGCTGGTAAGTAACCATGGCCATCTCAATTAACAAGAAGCGTACGAACAAGAGCAAGTCTGCTTCGCGCAGCCGCCGCCAGCTTCGTATCCGTAAGCGCATCTCCGGTACGGCTGTACGTCCTCGTCTGGTCGTCAACCGCTCCGCACGCCACGTATTCGTCCAGGTTGTCGATGACACCAAGGGCCTGACCGTAGCGAGCGCGTCCACTCTGGAAGCCGACCTTCGTGCATTCGACGGTGACAAGACTGCCAAGGCCAAGCGCGTTGGCGAGCTCGTCGCCGAGCGTGCCAAGGCTGCCGGTATCGAAGCTGTTGTCTTCGACCGCGGTGGTAACAAGTACCACGGCCGGATCGCCGCCGTCGCTGACGGTGCACGTGAAGGTGGGCTGTCACTGTGACGGAAGCAAACAAGGAAAAGGACACTGTGTCTGCAGATCAGAAGGCTACTGAAACCGTAGCTGCCGCTGAGACCACTGCCCCCGCAGCTGCCGACGACCGCCGTGGTGGCGCTCGTCGCGGCGAGCGTGGCGACCGTGGCCAGGGCCGCGGCGAGCGTGGTGGCCGTGGTGGCCGCGACGGCGGCCGTGAAGCCGAGAAGAGCCAGTTCGTAGAGCGCGTCGTCACCATCAACCGCGTTTCCAAGGTGGTCAAGGGTGGTCGTCGCTTCAGCTTCACCGCTCTGGTCGTCGTCGGTGACGGCAACGGCATGGTCGGCGTGGGCTACGGCAAGGCTAAGGAAGTTCCTGCCGCAATCGCGAAGGGCGTTGAAGAGGCCAAGAAGTCCTTCTTCCGCGTTCCCCGCGTTGGCAACACCATCCCGCACCGCGTTCAGGGTGAGGCTGCTGCAGGCGTCGTAATGCTGCGTCCGGCCTCCGCCGGTACCGGTGTTATCGCCGGTGGCCCGGTCCGTGCAGTACTGGAGTGCGTGGGCATCCACGACATCCTCTCCAAGTCGCTCGGTTCCTCCAACGCCATCAACATCGTTCACGCGACCGTTGATGCCCTGAAGCGCCTCGAAGAGCCGGCAGCAGTGGCAGCACGCCGCGGCCTGCCCCTCGACGAGATCGCTCCGCCGGCACTGGTGAAGGCCCTCCTGAACCCGAAGGCAGGTGTCTAAGTTATGGCTAAGAACCTGATCCCCTCCGACACCCAGTTGGAGATCACTCAGATCAAGTCCGCCATTGGCGGCAAGCAGAACCAGCGCGACACCCTGCGGTCCCTCGGCCTGAAGCGGATCGGACACACCGTTGTCCGCACCGCCGACGCCGTCACCGTCGGAATGCTCAACACGGTTCCGCACCTGGTAAAGGTAGAGGAGGCGAAGTAAATGGCAGAGAACACTGCTGACAAGGCACAGAGCGCCGCTGCTGACAAGCAGAACGCCCTGAAGGTTCACCACCTGCGTCCCGCTCCGGGTGCCAAGACCGCCAAGACCCGTGTTGGTCGTGGTGAGGCATCCAAGGGTAAGACCGCCGGTCGTGGCACCAAGGGTACTGCAGCCCGCTACCAGGTCAAGGCTGGCTTTGCCGGCGGCCAGCTGCCGCTGCACATGCGCCTGCCGAAGCTGCGCGGCTTCAAGAACCCGTTCCGGGTTGAGTTCCAGGTTGTAAACCTGGACAAGCTCAACGAGCTGTTCCCGGAAGGTGGCGCAGTCACCGTGGAGAACCTGGTCGAAAAGGGTGCAGTTCGCAAGAACCAGCCCGTCAAGGTGCTGGGCACCGGCGACATCACCGTCAAGGTTGACGTCACCGCCCACGCATTCTCGGCCAGCGCCGCTGAAAAGATTGCTGCAGCAGGCGGAAGCACCACCGCTCTCTAGAGCCGGTGGGCGCCAAGCCCGTTGTTGAACTCCCGGTGACCGGGGCCAAGGCCCTGGTCACCGGGAGTTTTTCACATCCACCCGACGTATTTTTCCCGCCACCGGGCGCACGGGCGCCGCCGCGGATTGTTCGCATGGCGCATCCAACCGTTAGACTCGGTTGTTGGGATTATTGAGCCCCATCACACCACTCTTATAAACACCACAGGAGGACGCTTGCTTAGCGCATTTGGCCGGGCCTTTCGCACGCCTGATCTGCGACGCAAGTTGTTGTTCACGCTGGGAATCATCACCATCTTCCGCTTGGGTGCTTTCATTCCCTCGCCTGGTGTGGACTACCAGAATGTCCAGCAATGCTTGCAGAACGGTCAGACGGCAGGCGGGCTCTACCAGCTCGTTAACCTGTTCAGCGGCGGCGCGTTGCTCCAGGTGTCCATCTTCGCCCTGGGCATCATGCCGTACATCACGGCCAGCATCATCGTCCAGCTGCTCCGGGTGGTCATTCCCCGCTTCCAGCAGCTGTACGAAGAAGGCGCTTCGGGCCAGTCCAAACTGACCCAGTACACCCGGTACCTCACCATTGCCCTGGGCCTGCTGAACGCCACCACCCTGGTGTCCCTGGCCCGCTCCGGGCAGCTGCTTCCCGGCTGTGCGCTCCCGATCATCCCTGACGACAGCGTCATCACCACCATCCTGATCATCATCACCCTGACGGCCGGCACCGGCCTGATCATGTGGATGGGCGAGCTCGTCACGGAGAAGGGCGTGGGCAACGGCATGTCCCTGCTCATCTTCACCTCCATCGCAGCGACGTTCCCCACCTCCCTCGGCGCCATCTGGAGCTCGCAGGGGCCGGCAACGTTCTTCACCGTCCTGGCCGTCGGCCTGCTGACCGTGGCACTGGTGGTCTTCGTGGAGCAGTCACAGCGCCGTGTCCCGGTGCAGTACGCAAAGCGCATGATCGGACGCCGCACCGTGGGTGGAACCAGCACCTACATTCCCATCAAGGTGAACATGGCCGGTGTTATCCCGGTGATCTTCGCTTCCTCCATGCTCTACCTGCCCGGCCTGATTGCACAGTTCAACCAGCCCGCCGCCGGTGAGCAGCTCCAGCCGTGGGTCGAATGGATCAACAACAACCTGGTCCGCGGCGACCAACCGATCTACATGGTCCTGTACTTCGCCATGATCGTGTTCTTCACCTACTTCTATGTCGCGATCACCTTCAACCCTGAAGAAGTGTCCGACAACATGAAGAAGTACGGCGGCTTCATTCCAGGTATCCGCGCCGGTAAACCGACCGCTGACTACCTGCAGTACGTGCTCTCCCGGATCACCCTGCCCGGCGCCCTCTACCTGGGCTTCGTGGCACTGATTCCGCTGGTGGCACTGGTACTGATCAACGCAAACCAGAACTTCCCGTTCGGTGGCACCTCGATCCTGATCATGGTGGGCGTTGGCCTGGAGACCGTCAAGCAAATTGATGCGCAGCTACAACAACGTCACTACGAAGGGCTTTTGCGATGACGAGAATGCTGATTATTGGACCTCCCGGTTCGGGCAAGGGTACGCAGGCGGAAAGGATCTCGGAGCGCCTCGGCGTTGTTGCGATCTCCACCGGCGACATCTTCCGCGCCAATGTAAAGGGCGAAACGCCGCTTGGCATCGAAGCCAAGAAGTACATGGATGCGGGCGACTTTGTTCCGGACAGCGTCACCAACAAGATGGTGCGCGACCGCCTCAGCGAGGCCGACGTCGAAAGCGGCTTCCTGCTGGACGGCTACCCGCGCACCACCGCGCAGGTGGATTACCTCGACGAGATCCTCGCCAAGGGCGACGAGAAGCTCGACGTCGTCCTGCAGCTGACTGCCGATGATGAGGAGCTGGTCCACCGCCTCCTCGGCCGGGCCAAGGAAACGGGCCGGAGCGACGACAACGAAGCCGTCATCCGCCACCGCCTTGACCTTTACCACGAGCAGACCGAAGCCGTGGTGGCGAAGTACGCCGAGCGCGGCATCCTCACCCAGGTTGACGGCATCGGCCCGATCGATGAAGTGACCGACCGCGTGATGCAGGCCATCAAGGCGGCGCAGGCGGCCTGATCCAGGCACTGATTTCCGAGGCTCCTCCCGGTACACGGGAGGAGCCTCAGCCATTTGAAAGGAACACACCATGGCCTTTGGCCAGCCCCGCATCGAATACAAGAACAACGCCCAGATGCGCACCATGCACGAGGCAGGACTGGTCCTGAGCCGTGCCCTGGACGCTGCTGTTGCCGCCGCGGTGCCCGGTGTGACCACCAAGCACCTCGACGACGTGTTCGCCGCCGTCCTGAACGAAGCCGGCGCGAAGTCCAACTTCCTCGGGTACCACGGCTTCCCGGCCACCATCTGCACGTCCGTCAATGACGAGGTGGTGCACGGCATCCCGGGCAGCCGCGTGTTGCAGGACGGAGACATTATCTCGATCGACGGCGGTGCCATCGTGGACGGCTGGCACTCCGATTCGGCGCGGACCGTCATCGTGGGAACCGCCGATCCCGAGGACCAGCGACTCTCGGACGTCACCAACGCAGCCATGTGGCGGGGGATCGCGGCGCTGGCCACCGGCACGCACGTGGGCGACATCGGCGCGGCCATCGACGACTATGTCTCCTCCGTCCCCGGAAAGCCACTGGGCATCCTCGAGGACTACGTGGGGCACGGCATCGGCTCCGAGATGCACATGGCGCCGGACGTCCTGAACTACCGCACCAACCACCGCGGGCCCAAGATCAAGCCCGGCCTGTGCCTCGCGATCGAGCCCATGCTGGTGCGCGGCGGCATTGAGACCGCCGTGCTCGAAGACGACTGGACCGTGGTGACCACCGACGGCAAGCGTTCCTGTCAGTGGGAGCATTCCGTAGCCGTCCACGAGAAGGGCATCTGGGTGCTTTCGGCGCCCGACGGCGGAGCGGAGCACCTTGTGCCGCTCGGCGTCACCCCCGTGCCCATCCCCTAGCGCATGTAGGTAGCAGTAGTTGTCGTTATAGCGCGCCAAAACGACAACTACTGCTACCTAGTTGGGGAACGCCCTCTTAGTCTTCCGAAGCGCCGTCCGGCACCCACCGCAGGAGGTCGCCGGGCTGGCACTCCAGCACCTCGCACAGGGCCTCGAGCGTGGTGAACCGGACCGCCTTGGCCCGCCCGTTCTTGAGTACCGCCAGGTTCGCCGGCGTGATCCCCACGCGCTCGGCGAGCACGCCGACCGGCATCTTCCGCTTGGCCAGCGCCACATCGATATCAACGATGATCGCCATCAGATCACCTCGTCCAGCTCGGAGCGCAGGTGCTTGGCCTCGGCCTCACGGGCCACCGCCTGCGCCAGGAGCGTCCGGAGCACCAGCACGATCAGTGCCACGCCAGCGATCATGAGCGATGCGCCGCAGATCAGCAGGACGACGCCAGGCGCCACCTCTCCCGGAGCCAGCAGCACGGCGATCCCGAACATCAGCAGCGACGCCACCGCAATGGCGCCGAAGATCACGTCAACGTAGCGGAACGCGCCGTGGGAGAAGACCGTCCCCTTGCGCACCATGGTCAGCAGCCGCCAGACGCATACCGCCGTGACCTGGACGCAGACGATGCCCAGGACCACAATCGCCAGCAGCGCGATGCGCGGGCCGGTGGGTGCGCCCGCTTCCTCCATGTCGATGGACAGCAGCGGCACCATCCATACCTGCACGAACAGTGAACCGGCGAGGACCAGCGCAATGACGATGCGCAGCGCCAGGACCGTTAGCTTTCCCATGAACTTCTCCTTTATCGGGCAACAATCGGATTCTATCGATACTCAATAGGTTGGGCAATGCCGTGCTGCGGCGGCGGGCCGGCGGTGCGGGGCGGGGCAGAATGGGCGCATGGGATCCCTCACTGATGTGCCCGGTATCCGGGTTGGCCATGTCCAGCGGAACGACGCCGGCTGGCTCACCGGGGTGACGGTGGTCCTGCCGCCGCCGGGCACTGTGGGCTCGGTTGATGTGCAGGGCGGCGGGCCGGCCACGCACGAGACCGATGCGCTGGATCCCACCAGCCTTGTCAGTGTTGTGGATGCCGTGGTGCTGACCGGCGGCAGCGCCTACGGCCTCGCCTCCGCTGGCGGCGTCCAGAGGTGGTGCGAGGAGAACGGCAGAGGCTTCGCCGTTCCCGGGGGAGTGGTTCCCATCGTCCCGGCGGCAGGGATCTTCGACCTGGGCCGCGGCGGCAACTTTTCCGCACGTCCGACGCCGGCCATGGGCTACGCGGCGACGGCGGCGGCTGCGGGGGAGAAGGAAGGGCACGACGTCGGGCGCGGCAACGTGGGTGCCGGCACCGGGGCGCTTCTGGGCAGGACCTACAAGGGTGGCGTAGGCACGGCGTCAGTCACCCTGGAAAGCGGCATTGTGGTTGCGGCGCTGGCCGTGGTTAATGCCCTCGGGCTGCCGATAGTTAACCCCACTCCGGTGGTTGAGCCTGCCAAAACGCTGGATTTCGACAAGCTCAATCACCCGCGGCCGCTGAACACGACCCTTGTTGTGGTCGCCACCAATGCCGTTCTGGACGCGGCCGAGTGCAAGCGGACTGCTGCCGCTTCGCACGCCGGGATCGCCCGGGCGCTTAATCCGAGCCACACCCTCGCTGACGGGGACGCCGTCTTCTGCCTGGCAACGGGAGGATTGGCGCTCGACCGGAGCGACGAAACAGCCCGGCAGATCAGTCTCATCACGCTGCAAAGCGCGGCAGCCGACGTCGTCCGCTTGGCCATCCTGGATGGCGTGGCCAGTGCGGAACCCGTCAGCACTCCGGCCGGGGATTATGGTGTGTACGGTGCCGAGTAGGTTACTATTGCCGATTTAACTTTTACGGCGAGACAGAGTAGTGTTGTTTGTTGGTTGTCTGGACTGCCGCGCCCTCTTTGGGCCTGGAGCAGGCAATCGATCCAACAAAAACGTTCGTGGTCATGCCCGGTGCAATCCGGCAGGGCTGCGGCAACAACAGTTAGCGGAGGGTATGGCCAAGAAGGACGGGGTCATTGAGATCGAAGGCGTTGTGACCGAGGCGCTGCCTAACGCGATGTTTCGCGTTGAGCTCACCAACAAGCACATCGTTCTGGCACACATCTCTGGAAAGATGCGTCAGCACTACATCAGGATCCTCCCCGAGGACCGCGTAGTGGTGGAGCTGAGCCCGTACGACCTCACCCGTGGTCGTATCGTCTACCGCTACAAGTAAATTGCTGGGCGGCTTCAGCGCGAGCTGTTGCCGCTCCAGTTGACCAACTGTTACACGCAAAGGAATGCCATGAAGGTCAAGCCGAGCGTCAAGCAGATCTGCGAAAAGTGCAAAGTGATCCGCCGTAATGGCCGGGTCATGGTGATCTGCGAGAACCCGCGCCACAAGCAGCGCCAGGGCTAATTCCCTTCATCGGGAAATCCTGGGTTGCTAACCCACGCAAGTAAATAAAGGCAGCACAAGCTGATCTGGGACGTATGGAGCCCGGGCAGCTAACCCCCGGTCGGAGGCTGGGGCCGCACAGAACGTGCGGGTGTACTGCCTACGACCTCCGGTTTATCAAGGAGTACTGCCACTATGGCTCGTCTCGCTGGCGTAGACATTCCCCGCGAAAAGCGGCTGGAAATTGCGCTTACTTACATCTACGGCGTGGGCAAGACCCGTGCACACGAAACCCTGGCTGCCACTGGCATCAGCGCTGACGTCCGCGTTAAGGACCTCACCGATGCCCAGCTGGTTGAGCTGCGTGACTACATTGAAGGCAACTACAAGGTTGAGGGTGACCTTCGCCGCGAAGTAGCAGCTGACATCCGCCGCAAGGTTGAAATCGGCAGCTACGAAGGCCTGCGCCACCGCAAGGGCCTGCCCGTACGCGGTCAGCGTACGAAGACCAACGCACGTACCCGCAAGGGCCCGAAGCGTACTGTCGCCGGCAAGAAGAAGGCCCGTTAAAATCCCGTCCGGGATTAACGGAGCTTTCCCCAATAACTTTCTGTAGGAGAAAAAATGCCCCCGAAGACTCGTGGCGCGGTTCGCAAGCCGCGTAAGAAGGACAAGAAGAATATCGCGCTTGGCCAGGCGCACATCAAGAGCACGTTTAACAACACCATCGTTTCCATCACGGATCCGACCGGAGCTGTTATCTCTTGGGCTTCCTCAGGTGAGGTTGGCTTCAAGGGCTCGCGTAAGTCCACCCCGTTCGCTGCCCAGATGGCTGCTGAAGCCGCTGCCAAGCGTGCGCAGGAGCACGGCATGCGCAAGGTAGACGTTTTCGTCAAGGGTCCGGGTTCCGGACGCGAGACGGCAATCCGTTCGCTGCAGGCCGCTGGCCTCGAGGTTGGCTCCATCCAGGACGTCACCCCCGCAGCACACAACGGCTGCCGCCCGCCGAAGCGCCGCCGCGTCTAAGGCTTTCCCGCCGCATGAGCTTGCCCGGACCGTCGATGGTCCGGGCAAGCCCAGCGCGTTAAGTCTTCAGACCGAATTTCCACCACCTGTGTTGCGTCATATAGCGGATGCTCGCCGAAAGGAAACCTAAGTGCTCATTGCACAGCGCCCCACCCTCTCCGAAGAGGTAGTCTCCGAAAACCGTTCGCGTTTCATCATTGAACCGCTGGAACCGGGCTTCGGCTACACCCTCGGAAACTCCCTCCGCCGTACCCTGCTCTCCTCCATCCCCGGTGCTGCCGTAACCAGCATCCGGATCGATGGCGTGCTGCACGAGTTCACCACGGTTCCGGGTGTCAAGGAAGATGTCACTGAGATCATCCTGAACATCAAGAGCCTCTCGGTTTCCTCCGAGCACGACGAGCCGGTTGTCGCATACCTGCGCAAGCAGGGCCCCGGAGTCGTCACCGCCGCGGACATCGCTCCGCCGGCCGGCGTCGAATTCCACAACCCGGATCTGCACATTGCCACGCTGAACTCGAAGGGCAAGTTCGAACTCGAACTGACCATCGAGCGCGGCCGCGGCTACGTTTCGGCAGCTCAGAACAAGTCCGGCGACGCAGAGATCGGCCGTATCCCGGTCGACTCCATCTACTCGCCGGTGCTGAAGGTTACTTTCCGCGTGGAAGCAACCCGTGTTGAGCAGCGCACCGACTTCGACAAGCTGATTGTCGACGTCGAGACCAAGCAGGCCATCGCCCCGCGCGATGCCGTCGCTTCCGCAGGGACCACCCTGGTGGAACTGTTCGGTCTGGCCCGTGAGCTGAACACCGCAGCTGAAGGTATCGAGATCGGCCCGTCACCCACCGACGCTGCCCTGGCAGCCGACATGGCACTGCCGATCGAGGATCTGGACCTCACCGTCCGTTCCTACAACTGCCTCAAGCGTGAGGGCATCCACACCGTGGGTGAACTCGTTGCACGCTCCGAGGCTGACCTGATGGACATCCGCAACTTCGGTGCAAAGTCCATTGACGAGGTCAAGGCAAAGCTGGTTGAACTGGGCCTGTCCCTCAAGGACTCGCCTCCCGGTTTTGACCTCGCAGCACGCGCCGCAGCAATCGAAGAGGACGACGCCGCCTTCGGCGACGACGAACTCTAAACCAGACCTTGGCCGGCGGGCTGCACCATGGTGTGCGGCCCACGGCTTCCACATGAGGAGAAACAATTATGCCTACCCCCACTAAGGGTCCGCGCCTCGGAGGCGGCCCGGCTCACGAGCGCCTCATGCTCGCGAACCTGGCAGCATCCCTGTTCGAGCACAAGCGGATCACCACCACGGTGACCAAGGCCAAGCGCCTGAAGCCGTACGCAGAGCGACTGGTGACCTTCGCCAAGCGCGGCGACCTGGCTTCACGCCGCCGCGTCCTGGGCCTGATCAGCAACAAGGGCGTCGTCCACGAGCTGTTCACCGACATTGCCCAGGCAGTGGAGAACCGCGACGGCGGCTACACCCGCATCACCAAGATCGGCAACCGCAAGGGCGACAACGCTCCCATGGCTGTCATCGAACTGGTTCTCGAGCCGGTTTCCGCCAAGCAGGCCGTAGTCGCCGAGGCTACCCAGGCTGCTGCCAAGGCTGCTCCGGCTGCCGAGGAAGCTCCCGAGGCTGAGGTCGCCGAGACCGAAGCTGCTGAGGCTCCCGCCGCTGAAGAAACTGCGACTGAAGAAGCTGCCACCGAAGAGGCTCCGGCCGCTGAGGAAGCTGCTGAAGCTTCCGCTGCCGAGGAAAAGGATGCGAAGTAATTCGCTGATTTTCTTCGCATAGACTTAAGTCTATGAACGACCAAAAACCCGCGGCCCCCGTTTTGGGGGGCGGCGGGTTTTTGCGTGTCCGGCTTGATTTGTCCTACGACGGCGGCCCCTTCAGCGGGTGGGCATTGCAGCCGGGCCTGCGGACAGTCCAGGGCGTCCTGGAGGAAGCGCTGCAGCTCCTGGTCCGCCGCCCCATCCGCGTCACCGTTGCCGGGCGGACCGACGCCGGCGTCCACGCCCGCGGGCAGGTGGTCCACCTGGACCTCACGGAAGCCGAGTGGCTGGGACTTCCGCGCGGGCACGAACTCGATCCCGCCGTCGCCATGCTCCGCAGGATCCGCGGGGCACTGAGCCGCATCCTCGGCGACCTCACCGGCGCCGTCGAGGTGCACCGGATTTCGCTGGCGCCTCCCGGCTTCGACGCCCGTTTCTCGGCCCTCTGGCGGCGTTACAGCTACCGGATCGCCGACGGTCCCGCTCTCTGGGACCCGCTTGGCCGCTACTCCACCCTGTGGCACAAGAACCCGCTAAATGTGGCACTGCTCAACGAAGGTGCCTCCAAGCTGCTGGGGCTCCAGAACTTCCTGGCTTTCTGCAAGCCGCGGGAGGGGGCCACCACCATCCGCGAGCTACAGCGCTTCGAGTTCACCCGCGCGGAGGACGGCGTCATCGTCGCCACCGTGCAGGCCGACGCGTTCTGCCACAACATGGTGCGCGCCCTCATCGGCTCCGCCCTGTACGTGGGGGAGGGCGTGGTGGAACCGGGCTGGCTGCATGAACGGCTGCTGGCGAAGAAACGCGACGCGAAGTCCGTGCTCGCCGCGCCGCACCCCCTGGTGCTGGAGGAAGTGGCCTACCCGTCCGACGACGAGCTGCTGGCCCGCGCCGAGCTGACAAGGGCGCTGCGGGAGACGTGACCCGGGCGGTTGAGCTTGTCGAAACCTAGAACGACGGCGGGGGTTCGTCGGCGGGCAGGGTCAGGGTGAAGGTGCTGCCTTCGCCGTGGCCGCTTTGGCAGGTGATGGTGCCGCCGTGCCGTTCCACGATCAGTTTGGTGATGGACAGCCCCAGCCCGGCACCGGAGATGGCCGCTTTGCGGGCGGCCTCGGTGCGGTAGAACCGCTTGAACACCCGGGCGGCGTCCTCATTGGTCATCCCCATCCCGGTGTCGCTGACGCTCAGCTGGATCCAGTCGTTGCCGGTGCTGGCGCTGATGCTGACCTTCCCGCCGTCGGGGGAATACTTGATGGCGTTGGACACCAGGTTGTCCAGCGCCTGCCCGATCCTCAGCGGATCGGCGTAGGCCCAGAGAGGGGACGGAACGTCCGCGGTGAGCTCGATGTGCGCCCGCTCGGCCTGTGCCTGTGCGGAGCCCACGCTCGTTTCCACGAGGCCTGCCAGGTCCGTCCGCTTCGGGTGGACGTTCAAGGCAGCCGATGCTGACGCCGTCAGGTCGGAAACCAGCGCCAGCAGCCGCTCCGAATTCCGCTGCACCACCATCAGGCGCCGGGCCACATGCGGCGGGAGGTCCGCCGCGTCGTCGAGCACCATGTCCACGTTGCCGATGATCGAATTCAGCGGGCTCCGGAATTCGTGGGAAACGTTGGACACCAGTTCCTCATTCGCGGCCAGCGCCTCCACCAGGCCGGTCACGTCACTGAACACGACGACGGCGCCGCTGGGGCGGCCGTCATCGCCGGCGAGCTGCCGGGCGGCAGTGGAGATGGCCCGCTGGTCGGTGCCCTCGCCGATCCAGATGAGGTAGTCAGCAAAGGACTCGCCGTGCACGGCCCGCCTGACGGGGCGCTTGTCCTCGGGCAGGGCAGTCTGTTTGTCCAGGGCGAAGATGGCCTGCTGTGCTTCGTCGCGGTCCTCAGGCCCGCTGGCGATCTCCCGGAACAGGCGCTGCCGGTCATTGATCAGGAGATGGTTCCCGGCCGTATCGACGGCGACAATGCCGACGTCGGTGGCGTCCAGTACCGTCTGCAGCAGCTTTTCCCGGTCCCGGCTTTCGCCCAGCAGCCTCCGGAGCTCCAAGTCCTTTTCCGCCAGCTCCCGCTGCTGCATGCGCAGATGGACACTCGCAAACCTGATGGCCAGCGACACGGAGAGCATCATGAGCGGGAAGAGGAACACGGTGGTGATGTCCGAGGCCGTGCGGTTGGGGAGTTTTCCGGCCACGGACGGGAGCATGATGAAGAACGGGCCCGCGAAGCTAAGGACCAGGCTGCTGCGGGTCAGCATTCCGGAGGCCGAGAGCCAGATCACCGGGAAGACCGCCAGGACCGCCAGGCCGGGGAGCAGGGGCGCAGCCCCGTTGCGCAGCAAGCCGATTGCCACGAAGTCCAGGATGGGGATCAGCAGGTACGGGCGGTGCGCCAGCCGCTCCCACGGGACCAGGAAGCAGGCCAGGATCAGGACGGCGTGCAGGACAATGCCGCCCAGGTACAGCGGACTGTGCAAAAGCTCTGGCCACGCGAACGGGGTGGCAATCGCCAGTGCCGCGACGATCAAGGTCAGGGGAAGCTGGCAGAGGGCAACCTGCGACCTGGGCCCGAGCCGCTGGAAGAAGCGGGCAGGCCCACGGGGATAAAGCCGTTCAGCCATGACACGGGCCATGGCCACGGTGGATCATCACATGAACGGCCGCCGTCTGTGCCGCCGAATTCCTTCTGGGCAACGTGGCGCATCCTTTCCGGCTCGTAATCCACATCCTTGTCATAATAATTGACTTTTCAAATGCAAAGTTGAAACAGATGTCATTAAAGCGGCTTGCTTGTAGCGTATAAAGAGTTGGAGCGGATATGGCATTGGCGCTGGGCCGATGGGGGGCCATGTCCGCCTGGCTCAGGGATAGTACATGGACGACGATCTTGGTGTGGCTGTAGTCATCGAAGACGACGCTGACGTTCGAAACCTCCTCGAAGGGGTTTTGAGCCAGGCCGGCTTCGAGGTTCATACAGCGGTTGACGGGCGGGCCGGGGTTGAAGTGGTCCGCAGCAAGCAGGCGAACGTGGTGACACTGGACATCGGCCTGCCGGATATTGACGGGTTTGAAGTCCTTCGGAGGATCCGGCATTTCAGCAATGCGTATGTGGTGATGCTGACCGGCAGGACAGAGGAGCCGGACCTGCTGTCCGCGCTCAATGCCGGCGCGGACGACTACATCGCGAAGCCATTCCGGCCCCGGGAACTGCGGGCGCGGGTGGCGGCGATGATGCGCCGGCCCCGCCATGAAACCAGCGGCCACAAGCCGGCGCAGGCCATGTGGCCGGCTGCTCCGGCTGCCCCCGCCCCGCGCCAGCACGATACCGCCGTCCTGCAGCACAACGGCCTGGTCTTGAACCACCGGACGCGGACCGTGGAAGTCCAGGGGGAACCGCTGGCGCTCACCCGCAGCGAGTTTGACCTGCTGCACGTGCTGCTGCGTGGCGGCGGCGCGGTGTGCACCCGGGCCGACCTGGTGCGGGCGGTACGCGGCGAGTTCTACGACGAAGACACCTACATCAGCGAAGCGGACGAGCGCGCCGTCGAAGTCCACATCGGCAACCTGCGCCGGAAACTCAAGGAGGACCAGCTGTCACCGCGGTGGCTGCAGACGGTGCGCGGGGTGGGCTACAGGCTCGCTCCGGGCCGCCCGCACGAGTGGTAGGAGGGGCTAGTCGTTTTCCAGGATGTAGGTGGCCTGGAGCTCGGAAATGGTCTGGCCACCGTCCTGGGCTACCCGTTCCATCAGCATCTGTCCCTTGCCGAAGTCGCCCTGGCGGATCACGGCTTCCAGCAGCTCGGCCAGCTTGGCCAGCCGCATCCCGCCCACCATGGTGGAGCTGATCTTCAGGCTGATGGCGGCATCCAGGGCGGAGGCGCTGTCCTGGCTGTGCACGGCTGCCTCCAGGCGGGAGTACCGATGGTGCCACATGGCCGCGTAGTCACGGGCAAAGCGCTGGGCGAGCCCCGAGCCGGCCAGCTCGTCCTCCAGCTCCTCCAGGACAGCGGCGTCAACGAGCGGCAAGAGCCCGGCCGCTTCCTGTGAGGATCCGCTGAGGCCGGCTGGCATGATCCCGGGCTCGAAGGCCGCAGGTGCCGCCTCGTCGCTGGAGCCGGGAGCTGGACTGTGCATTGTTCAAGGCTACTTCCTGAATTTCTTGAATTGTGCTGTTTGGGGTGATCCTTTGACAACCTTGAGCGATCCTTCAGCCGGACCTGCGGCCTTATTGGCCACTGAACGTCATCACGGTATTAACAACGGCCGGTCCCAGAATGGCGATGAAGAGGACCGGGAAAATGAAGAAGAGCAGCGGGAAAAGGATCATGACGGGCAGTTTCATGGCCTTTTCCTCGGCGCGTTGCCGCCGCTTGACGCGCATGACCTTTGCCTGGACCCGGAGCACCCGGCTGATGGCGATGCCGTACGTGTCCGCCTGGACCACGGCCTGCACAAAGCTGCGCAGCTCCGGAATATTGGTCCGTTCGGCCAGCGCGATGTAGGACTCCCGGCGGCTGCGGCCCACCTGCATGTCCTGGAGCGTGCGCACCAGCTCCTCGGCCAGCGGGCCCTTCCCGTTTTCGCCGGCGCGTGCCATTGCACCTTCGAAGCCCAAGCCCGCCTCCACCGAGATGAGCATCTGGTCGAGGGTGTTGGCCAGTTCCAGCTGGATGGTCTTCTGGCGCTCCAGGCCCTTGCTGTAGAGCAGGAGGTCCGGGATGAAGTAGCCCAGGAACAGCACAAAGAGCCCGGCCAGTTTCATCATCGGGCTGCTGCCGATGGCGGTCAGGTAGAAGCCCAGCCCGGCCCCCGTGAGCCCGAGGGCAAGCTTTGAGCCCAGGACTTTGCCCAGCGGCATGGACGCCGGGCGGCCTGCGAGGGAGAGCAGACGGTCCAGGAACGCCACGTATGCAGGGGGAGTGAGGCGCCGGCCGACGCCTTCCAGCATCCCGGGCTTGCCGGCGGGAGCAACAGCGACGGGTGCGGCACCGCGGGACAGGAGATCGCTGACGGCGAGCCGGCCCTGCCGGTCCACTGTCAGCACGGACCAGGCCAGCACGCCCACGGGGGCGCAGACCATCAGGATGGACAGAAGCACAATCAGGTTCATGGTGTCCTCAGAACTTCAGGTCGATGATCTTGCGCATCCACAGCGCACCGATGGTCATGAGGACAAAGGACGCTCCGATCATGGCCCAGCCCAAGGGGTGGGTGAACATGGAGTTCATGTAGCTGGGGCTCACGGACAGGAGCATGGCCACGATGCCGAACGGCATGGCGATGAGGATGTAGGCCGAAAACTTGCCTTCCGCCGCCAGGGCTTTGATGTGGCCTTTAATTTCGGCGCGCTCGCGGATGGTTTCGTTGACCTGGTCCAGGACGTCCGCCAGGTTGCCGCCCACTTCACGGTTGATCTGGATGGCCTGGGAGATCCAGACGAAGTCCTCGTTCTTCATCCGCTCGGCGGTGTCGTTGAGGGCTGCCAGGAGGTCGCGGCCCAGGCTGGTCTCGGTGATGACGCGGCGCATCTCCTCGGACGTCGGCTTCTGCGACTCGGTGGCAGCGGCATCGATGGCGCGCAGGATGCTGTGGCCCGCGCGCAAACCGCCGGAGAGCAGCTGCAGGGTGTCGCCGAGCTGGCCGTCGAAGGCCGCCCGGCGCTTCCCGGCCAGGAATCCGAGGACGAGTTTTCCGACGAAAGGTGCCAGCAGTGCCAGGAGCAGCCCCACCAGCGGTCCAACCGTGACAGTACCCACCAGCATTCCGATGCCGGCGCCGATGCCCACCAGCAGGAAGAACTCGGCCTGGCTCAGGCGCAGCCCGGCGTCCTCCAGCTCCGTGCGGGCGAACAGCTTCACGTTGCGTCCGGCAAGGGGCCGTTCGAAGGAGCGGACGGCGGAGAGCGCCAGCCGGGAGATCGAGGATGGCGGCTCGGCCTCAAACGGACGACGGCGGTCCAGCGGCACCGAGGGGGCGGCCGGCAGGATCACGGCAACGCCGAGCAGGCAGACGGATACCAGCAGGATGACGGCTCCAACAGCGAGAATCACGGCGGTGCCCTATCTTCCGGTCTGGTTCTGGGCAACGGGTGGTTGTCCCGTGAGAGCCTGCGGTCCGGCGAAGACGCCGGGCGAGACGTGGATGCCCAGGTCCTCGAACCGGTCGATGAACCGCGGCCGAATGCCGGTGGCCACGGGTTTGCCGAGGAACCGACCATGGGCGTCCACGCCGGCCGAGTAGTCGAAGACGAAGGCGTCCTGGAGGGTCACGATGTCCCCTTCCATTCCCTGCACTTCGGTGACGTGGGTGATGCGCCGGGAGCCGTCCCGCAGGCGGGAGATCTGCACGATGAGGTTGACGGCGGACGCGATCTGTTCCCGGATGGCGCGCAGCGGCAGGTCCATGCCGGCCATAAGCACCAGCGTTTCGAGCCTTGCCACGGCGTCGCGGGGAGAGTTGGAGTGCACGGTGGAGAGCGACCCGTCGTGGCCGGTGTTCATGGCCTGCAGCATGTCCAGCGATTCGCCGCCGCGGACCTCGCCCACCACAATCCGGTCGGGCCGCATACGCAGGGAGTTCCGGAGCAGCTCCCGGATGGTCACCTCGCCCTTGCCCTCGGTGTTCGGCGGCCTGCTTTCGAGGCGGACCACGTGCTGCTGCTGGATCTGCAGTTCCACGGCGTCTTCGATGGTGACGATCCGCTCGTCCGCGGGAAGGAAGGAGGACAGGACGTTGAGGAGAGTGGTCTTGCCCGTGCCTGTACCGCCGGAAACGATGATGTTGAGCTTGGCCTTGACGCAGGCGTTCAGCAGCTCGGCCATCTCCGGCGTCAGCGTTCCAAAGTCGATCAGGTTGCGGACCGTCAGGGGGACCTTGCTGAATTTACGGATGGTCAGCGAGGACCCGCCGACCGCCAGCGGCGGGATCACGGCGTTCACGCGGGAGCCGTCCTCGAGGCGGGCATCCACCAGAGGGGAGGACTCATCGATGCGGCGGCCCACCTTGGACACGATGCGTTCAATGACCTTGCGCAGGTGCTCCTCGGAGCTGAACCGGGACTCGGTGAGCGTGAGCTTGCCCTTGCGCTCAACATAGATCTGGTCCATCCGGTTCACCATGATTTCGGTGACGGCAGGATCGTCCAGCAGGCGCTGGAGTGGGCCGTAGCCCAGGACGTCGTCGGCAACGTCCCGCACCAGGCGGGTCCGCTCTTCGGGAGTCAGGGGGACCTGCTCGGCGTCGATGATGCGGGACAGTTCCTCCTTGGCGGTGCTCCTGAGCTCCTGCTCGGTGACGGCAGCATCGTTGAAGCGCGTGCCCATCCGCTCGAAAAGTGCCGTAGCCGCCCGAAGTTTCATGGCTGCGAAGACGTCCACGCCTGGTGCCTTGGGCACCTGCTGCGTTCCGCCGTCGTGCGTTGGAACCACGACGGCGGCAGGCTCGGGAAGGTGCCCCTCCGCCGTCGGGCCCGGGGAGGCGATGGACGCGGCGGTGGTGCGGGGCCGCTCGAGCAGGGCCGTGGACGTGCCGGACGGCTGGTTGCGGTCCTGGACCGCGTTGATGCGCTCGGAGAGTTTCATCAGATGACCACCCTTCGGTGAAGCTTGCGCTGGGTCTGGGTACGCCACGCCGGGTTGAAGCGTTCCACCAGTTGGCGGAGGCTTTTGACGGCGGGGTCTTTCTTTGATTCCTGGAGGACGGGGATGCCCCGGTTGGTGGAGAGGGCCACGGCGCGGGAGCGGGGGACGCTGACGTCCACGGGCGCGCCGATGGTCGACTCGACGTCCTGGACGCTGAGCCCGGCTTTGGCGTCGGCCATGTTCAGGACCACGTGGCGGGATTCGGGCATGATGTCCAGCTGTCGGAGGACATCCAGGCCACCCCGGAGGCCGCGCAAGCTGGGAATGTCCATGGCGCTGACCCACACCACATCGGTGCACTGCTCCATGGCGGCGAGGCCGATTTCGGGCATGCCGGGGGCGGTGTCCAGGACCACGTACTGGAACTCCTGGGCCAGCTGCTCGAGGAGCCGGCTGATCTGTTCCGGGGTGATGTGGTCCGCGTCAACGGGGTTCGGCGGGGCGCACAGGGCGTAGATTCCGGCGGGGTGCACCGTGAGGAAGGCCTTGAGGACCAGGGAGTCCTGGCTTGCCGCGGGGGTGACGGCGTCCGTGACCGTGTGCTCGGGGTTGAGGTAGAGGCCGGACGCGACGTCGCCGAACTGCAGGTCCAGGTCCACAATGACCACGCTCATGGGCGCGATCTGGCCCAGGCCGATGGCAATGTTGGTGGCCAGGGTGGTCTTGCCCACGCCGCCCTTGGGGGAGAAGACGCCGATCACCAGGCCCTTGCCGGCATTTTCCGACGGCGGTGCTTCGTGGTTGCGGTGCCGTGTGGCGAAGGACTGGCAGGCGCGTTCCAGCAGGACCCGGATTTCCGCGGCATCCGCGTTGGGGCTGAGGATGTCGCGGATGCCGGCGCGCATGGCGTGCAGCAGGAAGGACGGGTCCACGTCGCTCACCAGCACCAGGCTGAGGCCGGGGAGCTGGACGTCGAAGACCTTGGCGAACCGGAGGGCCTCCTCGTAGGGGACGTCCGGGCCGATGATCAGGACTTCGGGCTGTTCCTGGTTGAGGAGGGCGAAGAGTTCGGCTGGGCCGGCGGGGAGGATGTCCGAGGCGATGGTCTGCACGGTGCCGCGGAGGCCGTGCGCGACGGCGGCGCGCAGCTTCTGGTCGAAGTCGCCGTTGGGGGAAAGGAGGACGAAGCGGCTCACTTGTACACCACTTCCTTGCGCTCGACGCGCGGTCCGTTGTCCTGGGCGTCCAGGGGTTCCTTGGTGAGCCAGAGCTCGCCGTTGATGGAGGTGAAGATGATCTTGCCGGCGTCGATGTCCGTGACGGCGACCGTGAGCATCAGTGATCCTTCCGGGAGGGTGGTGTCTGCGGGGTCGGAACCGTCGGCCGGCTTCTCGGCGCTCGCGGCCTGCGGGGCCCGCTGCACGGCGGTGACCAGGACTTTGCGGAGCGTGAGCTGGGTAGTGGCGTCCTCGGCTTTTGCTTTGTAGGCGCCGTTCTGGAAGTTGAGGGAGATGCCCACGTGGTCTCCGACATTGATTCGGCCTCCCACAACGCGCTTCGGTTCCACTTCGAAGGAGACTTCCTGCAGACCGGCGGGGACCTTCGCCACGCCTTCTGTCTTGACCTCTTCGGGTGCCACGAGCCGTTCGGCCAGGAGCTGTTCGCCGGGGACGAGGTCCACGGCGCTGACAGTTCCGGCCTTGTTGTCCAGGGTGCTCAGGGCGGTGTCTGACTTGCCGGCGGCCGGGACCTTCTCGATGACCAGCGAGGCTGCCATGTCGTTGACCGGGGTGCCGGCCGGGATGGCGGTCTTCACCACCAGGACGTCCGCCGGCTCGGTGGTGGCCAAGGCACGCTGGTCAGCGCCGTTGGCGTAGAAGATGATGAGGAGGGCTCCCACGAGCGCCAAAGCGACCGCGGCCGTTCCGGCGAGCAGGCGAGACTTCACTGTGTTACTCCGTGGTTCGGGATGTTGTGGTCAGAGGGTGAGGCGGGCGATGGTGGCGCCGTATTGGTCCACCGGGCCCAGCGTGTAGCCGTCGGCGAGCGAGACGTATCTGACGAATTTGCCGATGATGCCGCGGCAATTGCCCTTGCACTCCGTGGCGGTGGTGACGCCCGTCGTCGTCGACTTTTCACTGCGGAACTCGTAGGGGAGGCCGCTGTTGCCGCTGAACTTCCAGCCGGTGACTTCGAAGGCTGCGAAGGAGATCAGGCTGTAGACGGCGCCGGAACCGGTTCCGACGACCTTGTTGAAGACTGGCAGGAGGACGATGATTTTCCGTCCGGCCGTGATTTCATTTGCCCAGTGGGTCAGTTCGGTGGAGCAGTGGCCCGGGGCGTTGTTGCCGGTGTCGCTGCCGCCCTCGCTGGTGGCGAGGTCGATGCTGCCGCCGCATTTTCCGGCGTCCGGTGCCAGCCAGCCGAAGCCGCCGGCCACCGCGGCCCCGGAGGGACCGTAGTTGCAGTCCTCGTTGGCGTTGTTGCCGTGTTCCTGAAGGAGCTGGAGGCTGCCGCCGATGTTGTCCTTGACCTGGCAGATGGAGAACGCCAGGGGGAAAGCGGTGCGGCCGGCCTTGGGGCTGCCCCAGGCGGCTTTGGACTGGGCGCCGACTTCCTTGGTGGGGATCCCGAGGACGTCCGCGAAGAAGAGGGAGACAGAGTTGTCTTGTCCGCCCGTTTCCCTCGCGCTTGTGGTGACTGAGACTGTCCGTGCCGTCTTGTCGAGCTGGATGCTGTGCACATTGCTCATGCCGTCCAGCGCGTTCTGATTGGCGAGGCTGGTGGCTAGCGTTGACGTCGTCGAACAGTTTGTGTCAGTGGCGTCGCGGGCGCATTTCTGCGCCGTCGCGATGGCCGAGGCGTCCGCACCGCTTTGCAGCTGCGCGCGCTCGGAGTAGATGACCCCGACGTCGACGGCGATCGCCGCGAAGCCGAGGAGGGTCACCAGGAGGATGGCCACGATGACGCTGACAGCACCGTGTTCGCTGCTTGTCTGATCGCTGGTCATCCGCCGCACAGCATGACCCCCTTGCCCGTCATCGGGAACGGGCCCGCGATGCCGGTGATGGTGGACAGGTTGTAGTTGATGGTGAGCGTTACCTGGTTTCCCGTGCTGCACGCGGTGGTGCTGAGCGTGATGTCAGAAGAGGGAATGGTGGTGCTGACGGATGCGGCCGCGTTCATTGCCGCGGTCTTGGCGCCGGTTGGATCGTTGGCGATGGCCATGACCCGAACGCCGTCGCGGGCGGCGTTGGTCAGGGTGATCTGGGCGTTGTAGGCGCGCCCGAATTCGATGGTTCCCAGTACCAGCATCAAGAGGAGGGGCAACAGGAGGGCGAATTCGACGGCGGCTGCTCCGCGTTCGGAATCGCTTGCCACCTGCTGCACCTCCTCTCTAATGTCTCGTTATCGTGTCTTGCTGCGCGAGCCGGTGCGGTTCCGATATGGGGGGCCGGAACCGATGCTCAGGACAGACTCAGCTAGCGGGACGCAGAGCGGCAGTCGTGGGTTCCGGCGGAGTGGCGATATCGGTGTTGACATCTGTGAAGAGGTCGCCGAGCTGACCGCCCAAAGTGCTGACAGCAACGATGACAACCACGGCAATGAGCGCGACCATGATGCCGTATTCAACGGCCGTGGCGCCCTTCTCTTCGCTGCGAAGGCGGATCATGAGGTTGGTGTAGAGAGAAAGCATTTTGTGACTCCTGAGCGAGACGGATGGCTGGTCCTGCACCAGCACTGATACGAAGTTAGCAACGAGAAACGGGCCAAAATCGGTATCTTGGGGCATCCTGCGCAAAGGCTTTCCGGGCTGTATTTTTCCTGCGCTTTCACTTGGTGTTCCCTGCGCCAACGCTGGGATTTGTAGGTCCGAGGGCACACAAACGGACCCCCTCGGTTCTGGGTGCCGAGGGGGTCCGGTCTATGGGGCGCCGATTGGGGCGCGTCGGGCATCAGTTGTTAGGGGATACCCAGTGGAAGATTGACCTGAGTTGTTAAGCCGGCGAATACGCCGTAAAGCAACAAACCAAAAGTGCCAACACCAGCAACAATCACAATTGCGAGGATTCTGTACTCGGTAACAGTGGCGCCTCGTTCACTTTCTTAGATCCGACAGACTGAGGCTGAAGGGATCGAGAGCAGTTTGGCGATACACTTCATGTTTCCTCCTATGAGAAGGTGGCGATAATGCTCATGACTGCTGGACCGAGAAGGATGATGAAGAGGGTTGGAAAGATAAAAAAGATCAGCGGAAAGAGGATTTTCACCGGGATCTTCATAGCATGTTCCTCGGCACGTTGGCGTCGTTTTATACGCATCTCGTTTGCTTGTACTCTTAAAACCTTTGCAATTGCGATCCCATAGGCGTCAGCTTGCACAATGGCACGAATGAATGAACGAAGATCGGGAACGTCGACCCTGTCCGACATCGCTAGATAGGCCTCCTTTCGTGACCGCCCAACCTGCATGTCTTGTAGGGTCCGAGTCATTTCATCTGCCAGAGGTCCGCTGCCATTTTGGGCGGTACGTGCCATTGCAGCTTCAAATCCGAGACCAGCTTGCACCGAGATCAGCATCTGATCCAGGGTGTTTGGCAGCTCCTGGCGGATCTTGGCTCTCCGCTTTTCTGCGTTGCTGCGGACCAGTAGGTCCGGCGCGAAGTATCCGAAAGCCGTCGCGGCGATGAGGATAGCAAAGCGCGCAGGCGCTGGTGAGGCGAAGAAATTGAACAGGCCCAGGAGCCCAAAGCCGAGTGCCAGCAGCGGTTTCACGGCCAGAAGGCGCTCCAGTGGCCATTCCTTAGGCCGTCCGACCGCGGCTAGTTGCTTGTCCAGCCAAGCAACGTATCCGACTGGAGTAATTTTGCGGGCAATGGTACGGAATTCTGTTGAGAGGTCTTGTGGCGCGGCATTTCTGGCGCGCTGTCCGAGATTTGCCTGGATATTCCGCAAGGCAACCCTGTCGGTAGCGGCAATCGACCACACTAGGTATGTGAGGGGCAGGACGATGGTAAAAATCGCTCCGAGTGCCATTGGTGACATGTCGATGCTCCTAATACTTTGGTTTGATCAGTCGGCTGAGCCAGAAGCCGCCGGCTGTGAGCATTACCCCAGCCGCACCTAGCATCAGGAACCCGGGAACTGTGCTCGTAAAGGTTTTCGCGTACTCTCCGTTGATCAGCATCAGGGCGAAAAAGAGGACCAGCGGAAGCGCCATGAGAACGCCTGCGGACATTTTTCCTTCGGCGCTGAGGGCCTTAACTTGGCGGCGAATCTGGTTCCGGTCGCGGATGGTTTCGCCTACATGGTCAAGCACCTCAGCAAGATCTCCGCCCACTTCCCGATGAATCTCAATCGCTTGGGAAATCCATGCGAAGTCTTCACTGCAGGTACGGGCAGACACGTCGGTCATTGATTCTCTAAGGTCTCGCCCAATCCTTGTCTCATTGACAATTCTGCTCAATTCCTCAGACATGGGGGCGTCTGTTTCGCGTGCGGATGCGTCAATCGCACGGAGGAGTGAGTGCCCTGCCCGCATGCTTCCGGTCAGCATCTGTAGGGTATCCGGCAACTGTTCGTCGAACTTGCTCTTTCGCCGTGAGGTCCGGACGGAAAGATAAGCCAGCATGCCGGCCGGAACCACGGCAATCATCAGGACTGCAAAAAGCAGTCCACCCAGAAGGAAACCGAAGACGCTTGCAGCAAGGGCGCTGGCCCCCATCATCAGCAGGAAGTCGGCAGGTTGGGTCTTAAGGCCTGCCCGCTCGAGTTTTTCCCGGCTGACCAGGAAGTCCTTTTTTCCCTTCAACTGTTTGTTGATGACTCCTACCGCTGACTCGGTCAGGACGGCCAACTTGGAGCTTTCTGTGGCGACATCCGGCCTGCGCCGTGAGAGGGGGATTCCGTTTGCCGGTTTCAGTACGACCACGAACAGGACGATGATGGCAGTGAATATCATCAAGAGGCCCGCTACCATCATCACTGGAGCTTCTGCATTCTCCATCAGCGTCCCCTGACCGCTTGGGCACCGAATACAGCGGGAGAGATTTTTATTCCGAGTTCTTCGAATCTGTCGGTGAACCGGGGTCGCACGCCCGTAGGGATCGGCTTCCCGAGGAAACGTCCATTTGCATCGATACCCGCTGAGTAGTCGAAAACAAAGGCATCCTGAAGCGTGACGATGTCTCCTTCCATGCCTTGCACTTCAGTAACGTGAGTTACGCGGCGAGACCCGTCCCGGAGGCGAGAGATATGGACGATCAGGTTTACTGCTGAGGCTATCTGTTCCCGAATTGCTCTCAGGGGAAGATCCATACCTGCCATGAGAACTAGTGTCTCCAAACGGGCTACGGCATCGCGTGGGGAGTTGGCGTGCACCGTTGAAATAGAGCCATCATGTCCAGTATTCATGGCCTGAAGCATGTCCAATGATTCACCGCCGCGGACTTCACCAATAACGATTCGGTCGGGCCGCATCCGAAGCGAGTTGCGAACAAGGTCGCGAATCGAGACTTCGCCTTTGCCCTCGATGTTGGCAGGCCGGCTTTCGAGCCGGACCACATGATCTTGTTGGAGCTGCAGCTCGACTGCATCCTCGATTGTCACTATGCGGTCTGTGACAGGAATAAAGGAAGAAAGCACATTCAGCATGGTCGTTTTTCCGGTTCCCGTACCTCCGGAGACGATAATGTTCATTCGGGCTTGAACGCAGGCCTGGAGCAGTTCTGCCATCTCGGGTGACAGGCTTCCGAACTCGATCAGCTTGCGAACTGTAAGAGCCTCACGGCCAAATTTACGAATTGTCAGTGATGCACCATTTACCGCTAGCGGAGGAATAATCGCGTTGACGCGTGACCCGTCGGCCAAGCGCGCGTCTACCAAAGGTGATGACTCGTCAATGCGGCGGCCGATACGTGTGACGATGCGTTCAATTACGCGGCGGAGGGCTTCCTCGCTGTTGAACTTCGTATCAGTGAGGAACAAGTGGCCGCTTCTCTCCACATAAATCTGGTCTGCGCGGTTCACCATGATTTCAGTTACTGACGGGTCATCCAGATACCGCTGCAGAGGACCGTGCCCCAATACATCGTCGATAATTTCCCTCGTCAACCGCTGGCGTTCACCTTGCGACAAGGGAACTTGTTCCTCGTCCACTACCGACTTCAGCTCATCCTTTACGAACTGATGGAGCTCGGTTTCTTCAAGTGAGGAGTCGGTGATCCGAGAACCGAGCCGTTCGTAAAGGGCCTGGCTGGCGCGCTCCTTTAGACCAGCGAGGGCTTCACTTGCGCTGCCTCCGGTCACTTCCACGGCTAAAGGCGCCTGCGACTGTTCCGCCGCCTGTGCTTGCTGGATGGCGCCCAGGGTGGACGCAGCCGGCTGGAATGCGGCTGTGCCGGACAGATCAAGTCCAGTGCCTTCGTCGCCCCGCAACTTTGCAAATCGGTGTGAAAGTGTCACTGCACTACCGCCCTTCTATGAAGCTTCTTCCGAGGAGCTTCCCAGTTTGGTTTGAATCGCTCCACCAACTGCCTTAAGCCCTTTGCAGCGGTGTCCCGGCTGCCGTCTTGGAGAAGGGGAACGCCTTTGTTGGTTGAGAAGGGAACTGCGCGGGAGCGCGGCAAAACAACGTCCACCGGAGCACCGATGGTGGCTTCAACGTCCTGCACTGTGAGCCCGGTCTTTCGGTCCGCCATATTGAGCACAACGTGCCTGTTATCCGGGAGCAAATCAAGCTCGGACAGGATCTGGAACCCAGTGCGTAAACCACGAATACTTGGCACGTCCATCCCGCAGACCCAAACGGCATCAGTAGCTTGCTCCAGAGTGGCCAACACATGTTCCCCCAACCCCGGGGCGGTGTCCACCACCACATATTGGAACTCGGCGCGCAACTGTCGCAGTAAATGACTGACGTGTTCCCCGCCGATTCTGTCCATTTCAATGGGATTCCGGGGAGCGCAGAGGACGTAGATGTTTCCAGCGTGGAGGGACAAATAGGTTTTGAGGACCATGGCATCTTGGCTGGCGGCGCCAACCACTGCTTCCGTTATGGTGAACTGAGGGTCAAGCATTAGCCCGCTGGCTATGTCACCAAACTGAAGGTCGAGGTCCACAACCACGACGCTCATCGGTGTAATTTGACCCAAACCGATGGCTAGGTTGCTAGCCACCGTTGTCTTGCCCACTCCTCCTTTAGGGGACATCACGGCAATGACGCGTCCGCCGTCAGATGTGGGACGCTCGGCGGTGTTTGGGGCCATTCCCCGGCGCCGGCCAGCGGCTGCAAGACTGGCACGTTCCACTAAAACACGTAGCTGATCCACGTCAGCGGACGGAGGAATAAGGTCCCGAATCCCCGAGCGCATGGCGTTCAAAGCCAACTCCCCGTCGTCGTCAGCAGCGAGCACGATGCTGATCTCCGGGTACTGAAGATCCATAACGGCAGCAAACTTCAGGGCTTCGTCTTTGGGCAGACCAGGCCCCAGAATCAAAACCTCCGGTGGCTCCCCTGCCTGCTGACGAAGGATGTCCTCGGGGGTTTCGGGCAGATAGGCGGCCTGAAAGAATTGAAGGGATCCAGTGAGCGGGGCTACTGATGCCCGGACTTTGTGTTCGTAGTCTGCTGACGGGCAGATCAAAATGAAGCGGCTCATCGGAATACCCTTGTCTGGTCAACCACTCCGTTGGTGCCCTCTATGGCGTCGGCCGGCTCCTTGGAAAGGTAAATTTTGCCGAATTCGGCGGCATACACCAGCTTCTCAGCATCCACCGCGTTTCTCGCGACCGTAATGAGGTAGGTGTCGGTCGAAGTCGGCTTGTCCTTGCTGGCTGCTTTATCTGCTCCCGCCGAACTTGCCTGAGTTGCTTCACCCTGCGTTTGCACTGCTTGGCCGGAGCTAAATTGAACGCTGGTAACGAGTACCTTGTGAAACGTCAGCTGGGTTGCGCTGCTGGTCTTGCCTTGTTCGGAGGCGGTTCCTTCAACGGAAAGGAATACGCCTACTGTGTCCCCAGCTTGGAGTCGACCGCCGACGACTCGATCTATGCCGAGACTTAACGTAATTTCTTGAAGACCATCAGGGACCTCGACTCTGGCTGGGCCCAGGAACGCGTTGGCGTCAACCATGCGACTGCTAAGCAACTGCTCACCCGGTGCTAAAGCTACCGAAGTCACTTTGGAGCCTAGCGAATTGAGGTCCGCCACAACCCCCTCGGCCACTGCGGTTCGGGGCATGAGCTTTGTGGTGAGGTATTGACTGAGCTGATTTGCTGGTGTCCCCGCGGCGACTGGCTCTTTGACCACCCAGACGTCTTTTGTTTCTGTATTGGCTAAGGCGCGACGGTCAGCGCCTTGTACGTAATTGAATAGAAGGATTGTGCCTATGATTGCTACAACCAATGCGGCAATGCCTCCCAGTAGGCGTGCTTTCATCGTTTATCCCTTGATAGTTCTTACTTGACGAGGTGGGGCGGCAATGTGACTCCGCCGCCTGAGTAGCCGCTGCCTGTGTAGGAAGTTGGATCGGCTACCCAGCTGACGAACTGTCCGCGGACGCCGTTATTACTTCCGCCGAGGCCCGTCAGATCGCCGTCTGAAGCACCGGGAAATCTGTAACCTAGGAGCCGGAAAGCAGCGAATCCTTTGATGTAGTACTTGGCGCCTGCCCCAGTTCCAGCAGCGGTCGAGAAGACGGGAAACAAGACAATAGTGTTGAGATAGCTTGCGATAACCGTCTTGCATGCAGTGGGCATGCTGAGGCCGGTACTCGTTTTGGCGTAGGGGTCCACAACGCCTGCCGTACTTGTGTCGTCCGCGTAGACGGTTGTGCTGCATACACCAGGATTGGGCGTCAGCCACTCAAATCCGCCTGGAATTACAGCACCGGATGGGCTGTCGCTGACGCAGGTTTCGCTACCGTGCGTCAGTATGGTCTGAAGCCCTCCGTCAACGTCGAACTGGCAAGGGGCAAAGGTCAGTGGGAGGGCTGCCGGACCAGCGCCGGGGGAACCCCAGGATGCGGTCGACTTGGCACCTACGGTTACTGGGTCCCCGCCGAACGCATCCGCGAACATATTTGACAGGAAACTGGACGAACCATTTTTTGTAGCAGTCGTGACGGTGACCTGTCCGGTAACGCTCAGGTCAACGTTGTTCACATTGCTGGCCCCATCGTTTGAGTTGGCGTTCGCGAGGCCCTCAGCCAATGTCGGGTTACATGAGCTGGCCTGGCAACTCTTCGCCACTGCAAGCGCCCCGGCATCCGCTCCGTTTTGCAGCTGGGCTCGTTCGACGTATATCTGCCCTACGTCAACGGCAACCGCGCCGGCGCCGATCAAGACGACCATCATCACAGCTACAATCACGCCTGCCGCTCCGCGCTCGTTTTCCCTGGCAACAGTCACCCTTGTCAGCCACCGCATTGCATTGCTCCTTGTCCAGAAAGGGTCAGTGCAGGGCCAAAGACCCCGGTTAGAGATTGTCCGGTGTAGGTAACCGAGACGACGGCAGTCGCTGCTGCACTCGCGCATGTAGCTCCAGAGAAGTCGAAACTCAGTAAGTCCGTGTCGATTGAAGGTGCTCCGGCGATTCCTGCAGCAGTCGCCATGGCAGCGTCATTCGTTATTGCTATGGTCCGCGCCGCCTCACGCGAGGCCTGTGTTACTGACACCTGTATGTTGTAAGCATTTGAAAACTCCACAATGGCGACTATCAATGCCAAGAGGAATGGTGCGACAAGGGCAAACTCCACAGCGACAGCGCCACGCTCTCGCTTATTTGGATCACAAAGGCTGCGTTGGCGTATCACTGTGCCTCTCCCGGTCGGTACTACTAAGAATGAAGAAGTGTGCTGTACCCGCCATAGCTGACGGGTACAGCACACCGTCGGGTGACACTGGTACTGGGTTATACCCAGCCGGCAACGGTGCCGGCGAGGCCGGTGAACCATGCGTCCAAAGCCGTTCCGAACGCTGTGACGCCGATAACGATTCCCAACGCGATAAGACCAACGAGGAGTGAGTACTCCGTGGCAGTTGCGCCCTTCTCGGATTCGAAACGTGCCTTGACGCCGGCGATGAAAGCAGTCATTGAGACCATGAGAGAAGTCATTGTATTTTCCTTTAATTCGGTGAAATAGATTGAATTGATTTCAACGAATTTCCAGCTGCCCCCATAAATCTTTAGCTGCTGGATTTCGCTAAGAAGAGATTGTCATTCATGGGGTAGAGGCAACAATGCGTAGTGGTACTCGACTTTTTCTTAAGGCGCAAAAAGTACGTACTCGGAAACTGCGGGTGGTACTCACTACGGGAAGCGAGTACACAAGGCCACTACTTGGAGGCGGTATCGTCCTAGGCCACAGCGAAGCCTCTACGGGCCGCCGCAGGAAGCTACAGGAGGAAGAGCGTCGCAGCTGCTGTAGCGCCGAGCATATAGGGGCCGTGGGCCACCTCTGACGCTTTTTTCGGGCCTTTTCGCTGGAGAATCAGCACGGTGGCGACGCCGTTCAGGACGAAGCCCAGGAGTCCTCCGTAGAGCAGTTGGGTCCAGCCTAGGTACCCGAGGTAAAGGCCGACGGGGGCTGCGAGCTTCACGTCGCCCATTCCGATGCCGCCGGGAGAAATAAGCCCCAAAATAAGGTAACCGGCAAACAAAATGGCTGCACCAAGCACCGCCCGGATAAGGTCATCAGCCTGCTTATTGAGCAGTCCGGGCATTACGAAGAGTACAAAACCACCCGTGAGCAGCATTAGCACCAGCGGGTTCGGCAACAAATGCAATGCAACGTCAATGCGGGCGAGCTGTACGCCCAATGCGGCCAGGAATATGAAAGCCGGCAGGGCAAGGCCTATTCCAAAGCGCAGGGTAAAGGCGGCGCATGCGAGGCCAGTGAGTGCCGCCGTCGTGATCCTGACAGGGAGGGCTGGGAGGCCGCCCAGCCTGGGCAGGTGCTTGGCGATGAGGATCTCGGCGACAGGGGAGAGGGCCACCCCCAAGAGGCCGACGGCAAAAACCAGGAGCCACCCTGTGGAACCCTCATTGCCCGTTGTAAACACCGCGACCCCCTGCGTCGGTAAGGCCGGCAGGTGCTGTGCTGGCAGCCGGCTACCCCATTTTGACCCTGAACCCCTTAACGCGCTAATCTTGGTAGTCGTTGTGCGTGTCCTATTCCGATGGTGCGTGCCCGCTTGAGAATCCGGTTGCAGGATGACTACTCAACGTGCACATTCGGAACCACAGGATGACTGGTTACATGGAGCCCTCACCTCTGTTCCGGTAGCGCGCAGATAGTAGGTGTCCGCCCCTGAGCGGCGCCTAAACCAGAACGCCAGAATAAGAACGAGGCAAACACCGTGCGTACGTACACCCCGAAGCCCGGCGATATCAACCGCCAGTGGCACGTCATTGACGCCACAGACGTTGTCCTTGGTCGTCTCGCGAGCCAGACCGCAATCCTGCTGCGCGGCAAGCACAAGGCCACCTTTGCGTCCCACATGGACATGGGCGACTTCGTCATCATCATCAACGCTGAAAAGGTTGCCCTGACCGGCGCCAAGCTGGAGCAGAAGCGCGCTTACCGCCACTCTGGCTACCCGGGCGGCCTGACCTCCGTCAACTACGCGGAACTGCTGGAATCCAACCCGGTCCGCGCCGTTGAGAAGGCCATCAAGGGCATGCTCCCCAAGAACTCCCTCGCTGCACAGCAGCTGGGCAAGCTGAAGGTGTACCGCGGTGCTGAGCACCCGCATGCCGCCCAGCAGCCCAAGACTTTCGAAATCACCCAGGTCGCCCAGTAGTCCTGGCCACCAAACAACTTATCTATACAAGGAGAATCGTGGCTCAGAACGAAGAGACCACCGAAGCCGTTGAGGCTGAGGAAACCCTGACCAGCTACACCTCTGAAAGCTCAGCTGCCGAAGCTGCGCCGAAGAAGGAGCGCCCGGCCCTGACCGTTGCCGGCGCAGCTGTTGGCCGCCGCAAGGAAGCCGTTGCACGCGTCCGTGTTGTTCCCGGCTCCGGCAAGTGGACCATCAACGGCCGCGCGCTGGACAACTACTTCCCGAACAAGCTGCACCAGCAGGACGTCAACGAGCCCTTCAAGATCCTTGATCTCGAAGGCGCCTACGACGTTATCGCCCGCATCCACGGCGGCGGCATCTCCGGCCAGGCCGGCGCACTGCGCCTCGGAATCGCCCGTTCGCTGAACGAGATTGACGTCGAGAACAACCGCGCCACCCTGAAGAAGGCCGGCTACCTGTCTCGCGACGCCCGCGTCATCGAGCGCAAGAAGGCCGGTCTCAAGAAGGCCCGCAAGGCTCAGCAGTACTCCAAGCGCTAAGTCCGCTTGCACAGAAGCCCGTCCCGCCATTGGCGGGGCGGGCTTTTGCCTTTAAACACACATATAGGGGCTAGGATCGTTTCCTCATATCCCGAAGGCCTGAGTGATATTGTGAGGTCGATCAGCCACTTCGAGTGGATTCTGGCGGTATTGGTAATAAACCGCGCCGCAAGTATGGATATGAGCCATGCGCATTCCTTGGAACAGGACTTGCGTTGTGGCTCTTTGCGCAAAAATCAGCTATCCGTCCCCCCAGCTAGCCAACCTTGTGCTTGAAAGAATCAGGCAAAAGGACACTGCCGCTGGACGCAAAGTGCCGGTCCGTGTATATCGCTGCCCGGAGTGCAAGATGTGGCATCTCACATCGAAGAAGGCTTCCGGCAGAGCAGCTAGAAAGTCGGCCTAATCGATATGACGTGCCGTCGGGCCCAACCGTTCGTCCTGCTGGCCAGCCGTTTCAAGCCCAACCACCCCCATCCTCTAGACTTGTCCGGTGTCTAGATTATTTGGAACTGATGGTGTCCGGGGGCTGGCCAACGGCCTGCTGACAGCAGAGTTGGCCATGCAGCTGGCCCAGGCGGCCGCCGTCGTGCTCGGCCATGACCGCAACTCCAACGGCAGCCGGCCACGCGCCGTGGTGGCCCGCGACCCGCGCGCCAGCGGCGAGTTCATCGCCGCAGCCGTGGAGGCGGGGCTCTCCAGCTCGGGTGTGGACGTCTACGACGCCGGCGTCCTTCCAACGCCCGCAGCCGCCTACCTGGTGGCTGACCTGGACGCAGACTTCGGCGTGATGATCTCCGCCTCCCACAACCCGGCACCGGACAACGGCATCAAGTTTTTCGCCCGCGGCGGCCAGAAACTCCCCGACGAGGTGGAGGACGCCATCGAGGCGCAGATGTCCAAGGAGGCCGTCCGCCCTGTCGGCGCCGACGTCGGGCGCATCCAGCGCTTCTCCGACGCCGAGGACCGCTACATCGTCCACCTCCTCCAGACCCTTCCGCACCGCATCGACGGACTCAAGGTGGTCCTTGACTGCGCCCACGGCGCCGCCAGCGGCTGCTCACCCCAGGTCTTCAAGGACGCCGGCGCGGACGTCATCGTGATCGGCGCCGATCCCGACGGCCACAACATCAACGACGGCGTCGGATCCACCCACCTCGGCGCCCTCAAAGACGCCGTCGTGAAATACAGTGCCGACCTCGGCATCGCCCACGACGGCGACGCCGACCGGTGCCTCGCCGTGGACCACGAGGGCAACGAGGTGGACGGCGACCAGATCATGGCCATCCTCGCCGTCGCCCTAAAAGCCTCCGGCAAGCTGAAGGACGACGTCCTGGTGGCCACCGTCATGAGCAACCTCGGCCTGAAGATCGCTCTCCGCAACGCAGGCATCAGCATCCGCGAAACGGCCGTGGGTGACCGCTACGTCCTCGAGGAAATGCGCGACGGCGGCTTCAACCTTGGCGGCGAACAGTCCGGCCACGTGATCTTCGCCGACCACGCCACCACCGGCGACGGCGTCCTCACCGGCCTGCAGCTCGCCGCCCAGATCGCCCTGACCGGCAAGCCGCTCAAGGAACTGGCCACCGTAATGACCAAGCTTCCGCAGGTCCTGATCAACGTCAAGGGCGTGGACCGCGCCGGGGTCAAGAGCAACGAGGTGCTCGCCCAGGCCGTGGCAGCAGCCGAAGCCGCACTCGGCGACACCGGCCGTGTCCTGCTCCGCCCCTCGGGCACCGAGCCCGTGGTCCGCGTCATGGTGGAGGCCGCCGACGAAGAGACGGCGCAGTCCATCGCCGAGCACCTCGCCCAGGTAGTCCGGACTGAGCTCGCGCTGGAACTCGTCAGCGAATAGGTCAAAACAGAAATGGTCCGCTTTCCGGAAATGGAAAGCGGACCATTTTTGCACCCTGGGAAAACCTAGACGGCCCTGTCTTTCAGCGCGTCGCGGATCTCCGTCAGCAAGGCAATCTGCGGGTCCTCCGCGGACTCCTTCTTGACGTCCTGATTGATCCCCAGCCTGCGGTTGCGACGCTCAATCATCAGGTTCATCGGCATCACCACCACAAAGTAAATGGCCGCGGAAATCAGCAGGAAATTGACGATTGCCGTCAGCAGGACACCGAATTCAATGGCATTTCCGTTCAGGTCCACCTTGGCGAAGCTGTCGAAATTCGGCGACCCCACCAGCCCCGCGATAAAGGGCATCAGCACCTTGTTGACCAGCGCCGTCACCACCGCGCCGAAGGCGGTGCCAATGACGACGGCCACGGCAAGATCAACGACATTGCCTTTCATAATGAAATTCTTGAATCCAGTCAGCATAGGAACCACGCTAACCCATCGCCCTACGGGTACCCCGGCGCCGCTTCCACGCCGAAATACTCCTCCAGCGTGAAAATCCCACGCGCAGCCATGTCCGTGGCGGCCTCCACCCCGATGTACCGCAGGTGCCACGGCTCGTAGTAGTACCCCGTGATCGGGTGGAACATCCAGGGATACCGCACCACAAACCCGAACCGGTGCCCGTTCGCCTTCGCCCACACCGCGGCGGGCTGGTCCGCGAAGCACGGCTGAAATCCGCACACGCCGTTGCCGTCGGCGATGTCGAACGCCCACCCGGTCTGGTGCTCCGAGTAGCCAGGGCGCGCGCTGGCCGTGTCGGCGTCGGCCTGTCCCCGCGAGGCGACGTAGCCGTTGTACGTGGCCACCTGCGTGCTGTACGAGCGGTACCCGCTGGCCAGCACCATGGACACGCCGTCCGCCGCGGCAGCCGCGAACATCGCCTCGGCCGCTGCCGCCGTCGTACCGTTTAGCAGCGCAGCCTCCCCAGAGGCGGTCGTCGCGACGCCGGGGCGCACCAGGTCAGCCGGCGCGTAGGCGGCGGGGACCAGCGGCCGGTGCTTGTTGACGATGAGCCATGGGCTCGCCGGGTCGGTCAGGGAGAACTGCCGCGGCAAAGCGGCGGAGGGCGACGGTGCTGGCTCGGAAGGTGCGGCGGGCGCCGTGGTGGGATCCGCCGCCGGGGTTGCCGATGCGGTGGCGGCAACGGCGGAGGGGGACGCGGAAGGAGAGGCCGACGACGGCGGCGCCGCCCTGGGTGCCTCGGGCGTGCACGCCGTCAGGACAGTCAGTCCGGCCCCCGCCGCAAGGAACCGCGCGAAGCTGCGGCGGCTGGTGCCCGCAGTCCCCGGTTCAGGTGCGCAGTCGTGGCACACCCGTGCTACACCTTCCGCAGCAGCATGCGACGGATGGAGTGGTCGGCCTCTTTGGTCAGCACCAGCTGTGCCCGCCCACGGGTGGGAAGGACGTTCTCCTCCAGGTTGGGCTCGTTGATGCGCTTCCAGATGTCCCGGGCGGTGCTCTCCGCCTCCTCCTCAGACAAGGTGGCGTAGCGGTGGAAGTAGGACTCCGGCTGCGCGAACGCGGTGCTCTGGAGCTTGCGGAACCGCTCCACGTACCACTCCTCGATGTAGGAGGTCTTGGCGTCCACATAGATGGAGAAGTCGAAGAAGTCGCTCAGCGCCAGCCCCTGCTTGCCGTCGTGGCGCGGGCGGGCCGGAGCCAGCACGTTCAGCCCCTCCACAATGAGGACATCCGGGCGGCGGACCACCACTTCCTTGTCCGGGACGATGTCGTACGTGACGTGGGAGTACCAGGGCGCGCGGACTTCCTCGGCGCCGCCCTTGATCTCGCTCACGAACCGCAGCAGCGCGCGGCGGTCGTAGGATTCCGGGAAGCCCTTGCGGTCCAGGAGCTGGCGGCGCTTGAGCTCGGCCAGGGGATAGAGGAACCCGTCGGTGGTGATCAGCTCCACATTGGGGGTGCCGGGCCAGCGGCGCAGCATCTCGCGGAGAACACGGGCAATGGTGGATTTGCCCACCGCTACGGAACCGGCCACGCCAATGACGAACGGGGTGCGCTGGGTGTGCTCGCCAAGAAACGTGGTGGTGGCGGCATGCAGCTGTCCCGCAGCCTCGACATACAGGTGCAGGAGCCTGGACAGCGGAAGGTAGACCTCACGGATTTCCTTCATATCCAGGGGATCCCCGAGGCCGCGCAGGCGGATGATGTCCTCTTCGTTTAGAGGCTGTTCCATCTCGTCTGCGAGCCGGGACCAGGTTTGCCGGTCCAGCTCGACGAACGGGGAGACACCCTCTCCATTCGCCTCATTGCGTTGCAAAGTCACGTTAGAGATTCTGCCCCGCGCCCGGCACATAGCGAAATGCAGGCCGCCGGGCGCCCGGCTGGTCCCGCAACATACGAGGCACGCGCGGGCGGACCACACGGTTTACAGCTGGCGGCTCCCAGCCGATAGTCTTGGGGCTATGTGTGGAATCGTGGGATATGTGGGCCGTTCTGTTGACGGTGTAATTGACGGTCACAGTGCTTTGGATGTTGTCCTTGAGGGGCTGCGCCGCCTGGAGTACCGGGGCTACGACTCCGCCGGGGTGGCTGTGGTGTCTCAGGGCGCTATTGAGTCGCGGAAGAAGTCGGGGAAGCTGAGCAACCTGATTGCCGAGCTGGAGGCGCGGCCGCTGCCGGAGACGGTGACCGGAATCGGTCACACCCGCTGGGCCACGCACGGTGGCCCGACGGACCGCAACGCCCACCCGCACCTGGCCGACGGCGGCAAGCTCGCCGTCATTCATAACGGCATCATCGAAAACTTCGCCGAGTTGAAGCTCGAGCTGCTGGAAAAGGGCGTGGAGTTCCTCTCCGAGACGGACACTGAGGTGGCGGCGGCCCTGCTGGCGGACATTTTCCGGAACAAGCTGGGCGGCGACGCCTCCAACGGCGGCCTGACCCGGGCCATGGAGCTGGCCTGCCAGCGGCTTGAGGGCGCGTTCACGCTGCTTGCCGTCCATGCGGACCAGCCCGACGTGGTGGTTGCCGCCCGCCGGAACTCACCGCTGGTGGTGGGTCTGGGTGAGGGGGAGAACTTCCTGGGCTCGGACGTGTCCGGTTTCATCGATTACACCCGCCGGGCTGTGGAGCTGGGCCAGGACCAGATCGTCACGATCACCGCGGACACCGTGGACATCACGGACTTCTTCGGCAACCCGGCCGCGGGCAAGGAATACCACGTGGACTGGGACCCGGCCTCGGCGGAAAAGGGCGGCTTCTCCTCGTTCATGGAGAAGGAAATCCATGACCAGCCCGACGCCGTGGCGCAGACCCTGCTGGGCCGGTCTGACCTGGACGGGAAGCTGACCCTGGATGAGATCCGGATCGATCCGGAGCTGCTCAAGCAGGTTAACAAGATCATCGTGCTGGCCTGCGGCACCGCCGCGTACGCGGGCACCGTGGCGAAGTACGCGATCGAGAACTGGTGCCGGATCCCCACCGAGGTGGAGCTGGCGCACGAGTTCCGTTACCGTGACCCGATCCTGGACGAGAAGACCCTGGTGGTGTCGATCAGCCAGTCCGGCGAGACCATGGATACCCTGATGGCTGTCCGGTACGCCCGGGAACAGGGTGCGAAGACGATCTCGATCTGTAACACCAATGGCTCCACCATCCCGCGGGAATCCGACGCCGTGCTCTACACGCATGCAGGCCCGGAAATCGCGGTGGCCTCCACCAAGGCGTTCCTGGCCCAGATCACCGCGGCGTACCTGCTGGGCATGTACCTGGCACAGCTGCGCGGCAACATCTTCTCGGGGCAGATCAAGGACGTCCTGGCGGACCTGAACAAGATCCCGGCCAAGATCCAGACCATCCTGGACAACGCCGGCCCGCTCCGCGAGCTGGCCCGCAGCATGAAGGACGAAACGTCCGTCCTGTTCCTGGGCCGGCACGTCGGCTACCCCGTCGCCCTGGAGGGTGCGCTGAAGCTCAAGGAAATCGCCTACATCCACGCCGAGGGCTTCGCCGCCGGTGAACTCAAGCACGGCCCCATCGCGCTGATCGATGAAGGCAAGCCGGTTTTCGTGATAGTTCCGTCCCCGCGCGGCCGCGAATCGCTGCACGCCAAGGTCATCAGCAACATCCAGGAAATCCGTGCCCGCGGCGCCCGGACCATGGTGATCGCCGAGGAAGGCGACGAAGCCGTCAAGGCCTACGCCGAGCACGTCTTCTACGTCCCGGAAACCCCGACGCTGCTGATGCCGCTGCTGACCACCGTCCCGCTGCAGATCTTCGCCGCCGAACTGGCCGCCGCCAAGGGCTACGACGTGGACCAGCCGCGCAACCTCGCCAAGAGCGTCACGGTCGAGTAAGTCCTTCTGGCAATAAGCACAGGCAGCCCCGAGCCTCTCCGGCTCGGGGCTGCTGCTTTAAACGAGACTGCTTGCTTAAAGGGCCTCGGCGAGCTCTGCGCGGGAGGCCGGGATCGCCACCGTAGACTAAGCCACATGATCGTTGGCATTGGCGTAGACGTAGTAGACATCGAGCGGTTCGGCCGCCAGCTTGAGCGCACCCCGGGCCTCCGGGACCGGCTGTTCGTCCCTGCGGAGCGTGAGTTGAACACCCGCTCCCTGGCCGCGCGGTTCGCTGCGAAGGAAGCTGTGGCCAAGGTCCTCGGTGCGCCCGCCGGCATGAACTGGCAGGACTGCTGGATTGGCCTGGACCAGAACGGCCCCACCGTCCAGGTCAAGGGCACCGTGCTGGCAGTTGCCGAGGCCAAGGGCGTCAAGCGCTGGCACCTCTCCATCAGCCACGACGGCGGAATCGCCACCGCCACGGTCCTGGCCGAGGGCTGACCCGGCCCCGGGCCCGCCCCTGGACCTGACCACATGATCAGCGCCTACACCGGAACGCAGGTCCGGGCAGCCGAGGAACCGCTCCTGGCTGCCGGGCTCGGTGATGTCCTGATGCAGCGCGCCGCCCACGGCCTGGCCAACGCCGTCATCACCGAGCTTCGCGCCCGCGGCCGGCGCATCTACGGCGCACGCCTCGTGGTGCTGGCCGGCAAGGGCAACAACGGCGGCGACGGCTTGTATGCCGCCGCTTTCCTCGCCGCACGCGGAATGCGTACGACGGCGGTCCTCACCTCCGGCACGGGACATCCCGCTGCGCTGGCTGCTTTTGAACGTGCCGGCGGATTTACGGAGGAACTGACCGAGGAGACACTCGGCGGGCTTGCCGCCGAAGCCGCCCGCGCCGACGTCGTGATTGATGCCGTCCTGGGGACCGGCGCCAGGGGCGGGCTGCGGGGGAGTGCCGCCGCGCTGGTGGACGCCATCACCAAGGCCCGCAGTTCCGCGGATTCGGAGGGGTTCGTGGTGGCCTGCGACCTTCCCAGCGGCGTGGACGCCGATACCGGCGCGGCCGCCCAACCTGTGCTGCCCGCTGACTTGACCGTCACCTTCGGGGTTGCCAAGGCCGGGCTGCTTGCGGACCCCGGCGCCGATTACGCCGGCCGCGTCCACATGGTGCCCATCGGTATCGAAGAACACCTGGCGCGCCCCTCGCTGCGTAGGCTCGAGGAGGCAGACCTCGCAATGCTCCTGCCGCGGCCCGAGCGCCGCGCACACAAGTACTCCCGCGGAGTGCTGGGCGTGGTGGCGGGCTCGGTTCAGTACCCCGGCGCCGCTGTTCTAACCTGCCGGGGAGCCCTCGCCGCCGGGGTAGGCATGGTGCGCTACCTCGGCCCGCCCGACGTGGCGGACCTGGTGCGGCAGTCGTGCCCGGAAGTTGTGTGCAGCACCGGCTCCGTGGCGGACAACCGGGTGCAGGCCTGGCTGGTGGGCTCCGGCATGGGCCCCGAAGACTCCGACCAGCTCGCGCGTGCGCGGGACGCCATCGATTCCGGCCTGCCCACCGTGGCGGACGCCGGCGCCCTGCCCGCCCTTCCCAACCAGCTGGCCCCGCACGTCGTCCTGACCCCGCACGCCGGGGAACTCGCCGCCCTCCTGCAACGGCTGGGAGGCGCAGATGACCGGGACGCCGTGGAAGCCGGGACTCTGGACGCCGCCCGCCGCGCCGCGGCCGTCACCGGGGCAACTGTCCTGCTTAAGGGCGCGACCACCCTCGTGGCCACGCCCGGCGGCGACGTATACAGCCAGGCGGACGGCACTGCGTGGCTGGCCACCGCCGGAAGCGGCGACGTCCTGGCCGGCGTCATCGGTGCGCTGCTCGCCCAGGCCGTTCCCGACGTCGGGCGGTTCCGTTCCCTGGACATTGACGACGACGGCCGCTGGGCTGCGATTGCCGCGCTGGGGGCTGCGCTGCACGGCAAAGCCGGGAGGGCGGCGTCGGACATTTCCTTTGGCGGGCCGATCGCTGCTGGCGGAATTGCCGATGCCCTACCTGAAACTTGGGGTAATGTCAGCATGCTTAGTAACTCTGGACGCCGGAAACGTAATAGTCACAGCCAGCCATTACGGTAGGCACTAGTTCGCATCGGCAGCGAGGGCGTTCCGATGTCCTCAGTTGCCACCAAGATATGAGGAGCATTATGGAAGTCTGGCCCGGATCGGCTTATCCCCTTGGCGCCACGTACAACGGAACCGGCACCAACTTTGCCCTGTTCAGCGAACGAGCAGAAAAAGTGGAACTGTGCCTCTTCGACGAAGACGGCAAGGAAACCCGCATCACCCTGGATGAAGTGGACGGCTATGTATGGCACTGCTACATCCCGCAGGTCCAGCCCGGCCAGAAGTACGGTTACCGCGTCCACGGCCCGTACGACCCCGCGTCCGGCAACCGCTTCAACCCCAACAAGCTCCTGCTGGACCCCTACGCCAAAGCCGTCCACGGCCAGGTTGACTGGGACCCGTCCCTGTTCACCTACAACCTGGGCGAAGAGGACTCGATCAACAACGAGGACTCCGCCTCCCACATGATGATGGGCGTGGTCATCAACCCGTTCTTCGACTGGGACGGCGACCAGAACCTCCGGATCCCGTACCACCAGTCCGTGATTTATGAAGCCCACGTCAAGGGCCTCACCCAGCTGCACCCGGAGATCCCCGAGGAACAGCGCGGAACCTACGCCGGCGTGGCGCACCCCGCCGTCATCTCGCACCTGCAGAAGCTTGGCGTCACCGCCATCGAGCTCATGCCGGTGCACCAGTTCGTCAACGACGGCACGCTGCAGGACAAGGGCCTGAACAACTACTGGGGCTACAACACCATCGGCTTCTTCGCACCGCAGAACACCTACAGCTCCACCGGCGACACCGGCCAGCAGGTCCAGGACTTCAAAGCCATGGTCCGCTCGCTGCACAAGGCCGGCATCGAAGTCATCCTGGATGTGGTGTACAACCACACCGCCGAAGGCAACCACCTGGGCCCCACGCTGTCCTTCAAGGGCATCGATAACGCCGCCTACTACCGGCTGATGGAGGGCGACGAGAAGCACTACATGGACTACACCGGCACCGGCAACTCGCTGAACGTCCGCCAGCCGCACTCCCTGCAGCTGCTCATGGACTCGTTGCGCTACTGGGTCACCGAGATGCACGTTGACGGCTTCCGCTTCGACCTCGCCTCCACCCTGGCCCGCGAGTTCTACGATGTGGACAAGCTGTCCACCTTCTTCGAACTCATCCAGCAGGACCCGGTTGTCTCGCAGGTCAAGCTCATCGCCGAGCCGTGGGACGTTGGCCCCGGCGGCTACCAGGTGGGCAACTTCCCGCCGCAGTGGACCGAATGGAACGGCAAGTACCGCGACACCGTCCGCGACTTCTGGCGCGGCGAGCCCGCCACGCTGGGCGAATTCGCCTCCCGCATCACCGGTTCGGCAGACCTCTACGAACACTCCGGCCGCCGCCCCGTGGCGTCCATCAACTTCGTCACCGCGCACGACGGCTTCACCCTGGCGGACCTGGTGTCGTACAACGAGAAGCACAACGACGCCAACGGCGAGGGCAACAACGACGGCGAATCCCACAACCGCTCCTGGAACTGCGGCGTTGAGGGCCCCACGGACGATCCCGAGGTACTGTCGCTGCGGGCACGCCAGCAGCGGAACTTCATTGCCTCGCTGCTGCTGTCCCAGGGCGTGCCCATGCTCTTGCACGGCGACGAGATGGGCCGCACCCAGCAGGGCAACAACAACGGCTACTGCCAGGACTCGGAACTGACCTGGATCAACTGGGACAACGTCGATCAGCCGCTGATCGAGTTCACGGCAGCCGTCAACGCGCTCCGCGCCAAGCACCCGACCTTCCGCCGAAGCCGGTTCTTCGACGGACGGCCCGTCCTCAGGGGCGAGGGCGAACGCCTGCCGGACATCGTATGGCTTGACCCCGACGGCGAAACCATGAAACCAGAAGCCTGGGACAGCGGTTTCGGCCGCTCGGTGGGCGTTTTCCTGAACGGCAACGGCATCCAGGGCAAGGACAGCCGCGGCCGGCGGATCACCGACGTGAACTTCCTGCTCTACTTCAACGCGCACGATGACACGGTCAAGTTCACCCTGCCATCCGACGAGTACGCTCCGGCCTGGGACGTCATCATTGACACCGCAGGGCAGAACGCCGACACCGAGCCCGTCTCCGCCGGACAGCCCCTGCCCGTGGAAGCCAAATCCCTGGTGGTCCTGCGGGCGCACACCGTGGAGGAGGTAGAACCGGACCACTCGGTTGCAGCGTCCCTGGCGGCATTGACGCAGACGTCCACGAGCGAGACTGAATCCCTCACCACCCCCATGGTGGCTGAGCCGGGGAAGACCACGAAGATCGGGGAGCGGAAGGCTCCGCAGAAGTGAGGGCGCCGGCATCCACCTACCGGCTGCAGATCCGGCGCGGCTTCACCCTGTTCGACGCCGCGGAGCAGGTCCCGTACCTGAAGTTGCTTGGCGTGGACTGGGTGTACCTCTCGCCCATCCTCACCGCGGAAAAGGGCTCGGACCACGGCTACGACGTGACCGACCCCTCCTCGGTGGACCCCGACCGCGGCGGCCCCGAGGGTCTCCTGGCCCTGTCCAAGGCTGCCCGTGAGCACGGGATGGGTGTGCTGGTGGACATCGTCCCCAACCACGTGGGCGTTGCCACGCCAGCCCAGAACCCGTGGTGGTGGTCCCTGCTGAAGGAAGGGCGCGGCTCGCGCTACGCCGAAGCCTTCGACGTCGACTGGGACCTGGGCGGCGGAAAAATCCGGCTGCCCATGCTTGGCTCCGATGCGGACCTGGACAAGCTGGACGTAGTGGATGGCGAACTCCGCTACTACGACCACCGCTTTCCGATCGCTGCCGGTACGTACACCGAGGGGGATTCCCCGCAGGAGGTGCACAGCCGCCAGCACTACGAGCTGATGGACTGGCGCCGCGCCGACGCCGAACTCAACTACCGGCGCTTCTTCGCCGTCACCACGCTGGCCGGCATCCGGGTGGAAATCCCGCAGGTCTTCGAGGAAGCCCATGCCGAAGTTGGCCGCTGGTTCCGTGACGGGCTGGTTGACGGGCTCCGCGTGGACCACCCGGACGGGCTCGCCGATCCGGCCGGCTACCTGCGCTGGCTCAAGGACCTTACCGGCGGGACCTACGTGCTGGTGGAAAAGATCCTGGAGCCGGGCGAGGTCCTGCCGGGCGAGTTCTCCTGCGAGGGAACCACCGGGTATGACGCCCTGGCGGACGTGGACCGGGTCTTCGTGGACCCCGCCGGGCAGGCTGCTTTGGATGCGCTGGACGCAGCCCTGCGGGGAGCCGATAGCCCGGCGGACTACGCGGAGATGATCCGCGGCACCAAGCGCATGATCGCCGACGGCATCCTGCGGTCCGAGGTGCTCCGCCTGGCCCGCCTGGTGCCCGAGTCCCACGGACTTTCTATGGAGCAGGCGGCGGATGCCATCGCCGAAATCATCGCGTCCTTCCCGGTGTACCGGACCTACCTGCCCACCGGCGCCGAGGTTCTGAAGGAAGCATGCGAGTCCGCGGCTGAACACCGGCCGGACCTTGCTGTTGCGGTGGGGACACTGCTGCCGCTGCTCCTGGATCCTTCGAACGCGATCGCCGTCCGGTTCCAGCAGACCTCCGGCATGGTGATGGCCAAGGGCGTGGAAGACACTGCTTTCTACCGATACACCAGGCTGGGTACGCTCACCGAGGTGGGGGCAGAACCCACCGAGTTCGCCGTGTCCACCGAGGAGTTCCACCACCGGATGAGGCGCCGGCAGGAGGACCTGCCGCTGTCCATGACCACCATGTCCACCCACGACACCAAGCGCAGCGAGGATGCCCGGGCACGGATCTCCGTCATCGCGGAGCTCCCGCAGGAATGGACCGCCACCCTGAGCACGCTGCGGGAACTGGCGCCCATCCCGGACGGCCCGTACGAGAACCTGCTCTGGCAGGCCGTCATCGGGGCATGGCCTGCCAGCCGTGAACGGTTGCAGGGATACGCGGAAAAGGCCGCCCGGGAAGCCGGCAACTCCACCATGTGGACCCAGCCGGACGAGGACTTTGAGTCAGCCGTCAAGGCCGCCGTGGATGCGGCGTTCGACGACGCCCGGGTCACCAAAGTGGTGGAGGAGTTCGTGGCACGGATCGACGCCTACGCCGCTTCCAACTCGGTGTCCGCGAAGCTGGTCCAGCTCACCATGCCGGGTGTGCCCGACGTTTACCAGGGCAGCGAATTCTGGGAACGGTCCCTGACCGACCCGGACAACCGTCGGCCCGTGGACTTCGCGCTCCGCCGGGAAGAGCTGGCAAAGCTCGACGGCGGGACGTTGCCGGAAGCCGGGACGGAAGCCAGCAAGCTCCTTGCCACCTCCCGGGCGCTCCGCCTCCGCCGGGACCGGCCGGAACTGTTCCAGGGCTACACCCCGGTTTCGGTCACAGGGGCGGCTGCCGGCCACCTCCTGGCGTTCCACCGCGGTGCCTCCGAAAGCTCAGTCGGCGCCCTGACGCTGGCCACCCGGCTCCCCGCCGGACTGGAAGCGGACGGCGGGTGGCGGGACACCGCCGTCGAACTTTCCGCTCCCATGCGTGACGAACTGACCGGGGCCGGCTACGGACCCGGCACCGTTTCAGTGGTGGACGTCCTGGGTACCTACCCCGTGGCTTTGCTGGTACCGGTGGATGGAGAGAAGGCATGACCCTGGTCAACGTTGGACCCGAACGCTTCGACGTCTGGGCCCCCGACGCCACGACAGTGACCCTGCTGGCGGACGGCCGGCAGTACCCCATGCAGAAGAAGGAGACGGCGCCGGGCACCGAAGGGTGGTGGTCCGCGCCCGACGCCCCTGCCGGCGGCGAGGTGGACTATGGCTACCTGCTCGACGGCGACACCACCCCGGTGCCCGATCCGCGATCCCGGCGCCTGCCGTCCGGCGTCCATGAGCTCTCCAGGACGTTCGATCCGGCTAGCCATTCGTGGCAGGACTCCGGCTGGCGCGGCAAGGAGCTGAAGGGGTCGGTCATCTATGAACTCCACGTCGGCACCTTTACCCCGGAGGGAACCCTGGACGCCGCAGCGGAAAAGCTGGGCTACCTGACGGACCTCGGCGTCGACTTCGTGGAACTGCTGCCCGTCAACGGCTTCAACGGAACCCACAACTGGGGCTACGACGGCGTGCAGTGGTACGCCGTCCATGAGGGCTACGGCGGACCGGCCGCGTACCAGCGCTTCGTAGATGCCGCCCACGCTGCGGGGATCGGCGTGATCCAGGACGTGGTCTACAACCACCTCGGTCCCAGCGGCAACTACCTGCCGAAGTTCGGCCCGTACCTGAAGCAGGGCGACGCCAACACCTGGGGAGACTCCGTCAACCTGGACGGGCCCGGCTCCGACGTGGTCCGGGAGTACATCCTGGACAATGCGGCCCTGTGGCTGCGGGACTACCACGTTGACGGGCTCCGCCTGGATGCGGTGCACGCCCTGCGGGACGAGCGCGCCGTGCACATCCTTGAGGAATTCGGTGCCCTGGGGGACGCGGTGTCCGCGGAAACGGGATTGCCCAAGACGCTGATCGCGGAGTCTGACCTGAACAATCCGCGCCTGCTGTACCCGCGGGACGTCAACGGCTACGGGCTTGCCGGGCAGTGGAGCGACGACTACCACCACGCGGTCCACGTCAACGTCAGCGGCGAAACCAGCGGGTACTACTCCGACTTTGAATCGCTGGCCGTGCTGGCGAAGGTCCTCAAGGACGGGTTCCTGCACGACGGCAGCTACTCCAGCTTCCGCGGCCGGCACCATGGGCGGCCCATCAACACATCGCTGGTGCACCCTGCGGCGCTGGTGGTCTGCAACCAGAACCACGACCAGATCGGCAACCGGGCAACGGGGGACAGGCTCTCGCAGTCCCTGTCCCACGGGCAGCTGGCCCTGGCCGCGGTGCTGACGCTCACGTCCCCGTTCACGCCCATGCTGTTCATGGGCGAGGAATTCGCGGCCAGCACCCCCTGGCAGTTCTTTACCTCCCATCCGGAGCCCGAACTCGGCAAAGCCACCGCCGAGGGCAGGATCAAGGAGTTCGAACGCATGGGGTGGGATCCCGCCGTCGTGCCCGATCCCCAGGACCCGGAAACCTTCAGCAGGTCGAAGCTGAAATGGGACGAAGCCTCCGTTGGTGACCACGCCCGGCTGCTGGAGCTGTACCGGTCCCTGACCGCGCTCCGCCGCGAGCATGCGGAGCTTGCCGGGCTCGGCTTCGAGGAGACGGAGGTGGCGTTCGACGACGACGAGCGCTGGCTGCGGTTCCGCCGCGGGACGGTGGAGGTGCTGCTGAACTTCTCCGACGCGAAGATCCGGCTGGACGATGCCCGCGGGACTGTCCTGCTGGCAACGGACGACGGGACCGCCCTGGAGGGTGAGTCTCTGGCCCTCGCGCCATGGAGCGCGGCAATCCTCAAGTCCTGACGTTTTCCGAAGTTGCGCCGCGGGTGATTGTCAGCCCGCGGCGTAACTTCTCCCACGTTGTAATGTAGCGCCGGTCACAACTGGCAGGATGGAACGTATGACTTTTTCTGCAGCGGAGGACCGCTACGAATCCATGCCCTACCGCCGCGTTGGCCGCAGCGGACTGAAGCTTCCGGCCATCTCCCTTGGCCTATGGCACAACTTCGGCGACGACAAGCGCTTCGACGAGCAGCGCGCCATTCTCCGCCGGGCCTTCGACCTCGGCGTGAACCACTTCGACCTGGCCAACAACTACGGTCCGCCGGACGGTTCGGCTGAGACGAACTTCGGCCGGCACCTGCAGGACGATTTCAAGCCTTACCGCGACGAACTCGTCATCTCCACCAAGGCCGGTTACTACATGTGGCCTGGCCCGTACGGCGAGTGGGGCTCCCGCAAGTACCTGATCTCCAGCCTGGACCAGTCCCTGCAGCGGATGGGCCTGGACTACGTGGACATCTTCTACAGCCACCGCCCGGACCCGGAAACCCCGATGGAAGAAACCATGGGCGCCCTGGATTACGCCGTGCGCTCCGGCAAGGCCCTCTATGCCGGCATCTCGTCCTACACGCCGGAGCAGACCATCGAGGCGGCCCGCATCCTGAAGGAACTCGGGACGCCGCTGCTCATCCACCAGCCCAGCTACTCCATGCTGAACCGGTGGACGGAGGACGGGTCGCCGAACCTGTATGAGGCACTTGACCAGGTGGGCGCCGGTTCCATCGCGTTCTCGCCGCTGGCGCAGGGCATGCTCACCGACCGGTACCTCAACGGCATCCCCGCCGACTCGCGCGCCGCGAAGGCCCGGTTCCTCTCCGAGGACGCCATCACCGACGACAAGCTCGCCCGGATCCGGGGGCTGCACGCCATCGCCGAGGGCCGCGGGCAGTCGCTCGCGCAGATGGCCGTCGCGTGGATCCTGCGTGACCAGCCGAAGGGGTCGCCTGTGACATCGGCGCTGATCGGTGCATCCAGCGTCCGCCAGCTTGAGGACACGCTGTCCGCCATCAACAACCTGGACTTCACCTCCGAGGAACTGGCGGCCATCGACGAATTCGCCGTGGAATCGGACATCAACCTGTGGAAGCAGCCCGTCTGACAGCCCGGAAGAATCGTTACGGGGCGGGACCGGCGGAACAAAGCCCGGTCCCGCTCTGTTAGGTACTATGAAAAGGCGCCGCGCGGCGCCGTACCAGCCGGCCGCCGTCGCACTCTCCCCGACGCACCCGGCCGGCTGACATTTTGTCTTTAAAGGAGTTCCGTGTCTTCACATCCGATCCGTGTCGCAATCGTCGGCGTAGGCAACTGCGCCGCATCGCTGGTCCAGGGCGTCCAGTACTACAAGGACGCTGACCCCAAGGCCACCATCCCGGGCCTGATGCACGTTGAGTTCGGCCAGTACCACGTGGGTGACGTCGAGTTCGTCGCAGCATTCGATGTGGACGGCAAGAAGGTCGGCAACGACCTCGCCGACGCAATCCTGGCCAGCGAAAACAACACCATCAAGATCGCCGACGTCCCGCCCACCGGTGTCACCGTCCAGCGAGGCCACACTCTGGACGGCCTGGGCAAGTACTACCTCGAGACCATCGAGCAGTCCACCGAGGAACCCGTTGACGTGGTCCAGGCCCTCAAGGACGCCAACGTTGACGTCATGGTCTGCTACCTGCCCGTTGGCTCCCAGGAAGCAGCCGAGTTCTACGCCCAGTGCGCCATCGACGCCGGTGTTGCCTTCGTCAACGCCCTCCCCGTCTTCATCGCCGGCACCAAGGAGTGGGCTGACAAGTTCACCGCCGCCGGTGTCCCGATCGTTGGCGATGACATCAAGAGCCAGATCGGTGCCACCATCACGCACCGCGTCATGGCAAAGCTCTTCGAAGACCGCGGTGTCACCCTGGACCGCACGTACCAGCTGAACGTCGGCGGCAACATGGACTTCAAGAACATGCTGGAGCGCGACCGCCTCGAGTCCAAGAAGATCTCCAAGACCCAGGCCGTCACCTCCAACGTCGAGGCCGAACTGGCCGCGAAGGACGTCCACATCGGCCCGTCCGACTACGTCCAGTGGCTCGACGACCGCAAGTGGGCCTTCGTCCGCCTCGAGGGCCGCAACTTCGGCGACGCACCGGTCTCGCTCGAATACAAGCTGGAAGTCTGGGACTCGCCCAACTCCGCCGGCGTGATCATCGACGCCATCCGCGCTGCGAAGATCGGCCTGGACCGCGGCATCGGCGGCCCGCTGCTGTCCGCCTCGAGCTACTTCATGAAGTCGCCGCCGGAGCAGTTCAACGACGACCTCGCCCGCGAAAAGGTGGAAGCCTTCATCCGCGGCGACCTGGAGCGCTAACCCCCTCCTCACGGTTTCTTGACGCTCCCTCACCTTCGGGTGGGGGAGCGTTTGCCGTATCCGACGCTCTCTCACCTCCTGCAGGTTTTCCCGGGACGCTCTCTCACTTCCTGTAGGTCTTTTAGGAACCCTCTCTCACCCTTGAGGGGCTGCGGTGCCTGATGTGTCCCCTTCGTAACGCCGAATGGCGTGGCTTGCCTGCGCGAGGGCCAGCACCTTCAGCAGCAGTTGGCTGTGCATATGCATCCCGACGGCAGCTGTGAGGATAAGTTCGTCGACGCTTTCCGGAGTGGTGGTAGCGGCAATGTCATACCGTGCGACGTCGTCCATCGCCTTGCTGTAAATGTCCAGGACCTCATCGGTCAGCTCAATGTCGAGGCTGTCCATCAGCTCGAGATGCCTGTTCAGGCCGTTTCTGGCATCGCTGGGGTAGTCCGGCCAGTTCCGGAGATGCACGACGGCGTCAGTCGCCTGGGTTCCCCTCCCGCCGCTGCCGGCGGCAGCCGTGTCCAGCTTCAGCACCACGCGCTGAACCGCCGCCAGGAGGCTCAGCCGCGGGGCGCCGTCGTCGGCCATCCTGAGGAGGCTTCGGATTTGTTCGATGTTCAGCCCGACGACGCGGCGCAGCGTCTGGATCAGCCGCAGGCGCTCCAGGTGTCGGGCGGAGTACTCCGCGCGGGTGGCATGAATGGCCTCGCCCGCCGGGAGCAGGCCTTCGCGCAGGTAGAACTTGATGCTGGCGGCGGGGACTCCCGACTGCTCACTCAAGTCTTTGAGCTGCATGCCTGCCAATCCTCCTGCCAGGGGGTGAACCCGTGGGATAGCGGACCCGCCCGCCGCTATCTTGATATGCAACATAAGATAGTAGCTCTATCCTATGAGTATGGAGCACTGGAATGCACTGCTTGTAAGCCACGTGATTGCGGCCCTGTTCGTCCTCGCCATTGGCCCCTTCCAAATCCTTCGCAGGCGTCGTGACCGCATCCACCGCACCATGGGATACCTCTGGGTGGCAGCGATGTACTACGTCTGCTTCAGCAGTTTCTGGATTGTGACGGCCGGGCACTTCACCTGGCTGCACGGGCTGTCCGCCTTCACCATCGTGACGGTCACGTTGGGTCTCGTCAGCGCCGTTCGCCGCAATATCCGGTCCCATCTGGGCAACATGATCGGCAGCTACATCGGCATCGCCGTTGCATTCGTCTTCGCCATTGCCGTGCCCGGGAGGGCCATCCCGCAGCTCCTGGCGGAAGACCCGGGCACTGCTGCCTTTGTTGCAGGTCTGGTGGTTCTCGCCGTCGTCGTAATTTTCGTTTCGCTCAAGCGCGGCGGGGGCGCGCCGGTACGTCATGGCGAACGGAATCCGACGCGCTCTCACTTCCTGCGGGTCTGAGCGCCATCCTCTCTCACCTCCTGCAGGATCCGGCCCAACGCTCTTTCACTTGATGCCGGCAAAACCGGATGCATGCGGATGATCGGTCCACCCGGTACGCAGGTGGCGCCTAATCTTGTTGATGGCCAGTTCGAAGCCGTCTGCCAAGTCCTCCTTGTTGAGCACCAGGACCGTCCAGCCAGCCAGTTCGAAGGCCTTGTCCCGCCGTCTGTCGCTCATGGACTGGGCGATCAAGAGGTGATGGTCGCCGTCGTACTGGAGCGCCAGGCGACGGTGACGGTAGCCGAGGTCGGCTGTCGGAGATATGGCATTCTGCGGCCAGAGGTCAATCTGAAGGTCTGGTTCCGGCAGGTTTGCGTCCGCCATTGCCAGGCGGAGCATAGTTTCGGGTGCGGAGTCGGCCCCGACCCGCATCAGCTCAAGGGCTTCCCGGGCGCGGACGACGCCCTGCAGGTTGGGGTGCCGCGCTACTAAAGCACGGAGCCCGTCCATTGTGTCAAACGGTTGTGATCTGCCCTCAAATTCGGTTCTTGGGATGCGGATGATCTCGTCGCCCATGCACACCAGGTCGATGAGGGACAGGCGCCTCGACATGTCGAGCCAAGTCCGTGATCGCGTACTGATTCGGATGCCATCGAGCGATTCAATGTCTTCATCCCTGGCGATGACCGTATGGCCGATCACGCCCTTACGCCGTACCGAGGGCAACTCCCTGGGCTTGCTCAGGTGCAGTTCGGTTGAATCCGACAGCCAAGGGGGCAGCAGTTGGCAGCGAAGTCGGGCTGCAGTGACGTGCGAAATCCAGGCTCCAGGCGATGCCTGGGACAACGCACGTGCAGCGGCCTCTAGCTCAAAGCTCCAGTCCGACGGCCGGTAGAGTTCCCGGCTCACATGAACGACGTCGGCTCTGCGAAGCCTGGAACCGGGGACCCCCGAGGCCCGTGCTGCACCGATTGTGAAGGGCGCTGTAGCCATAGGCGAAGGTAGAGCATCACGCATATGCATCCTGCGATTGTTACCCAAATTGGGGTGGGACTGCAGAAGTTATCCACAGGGCGTTAGCCCGCTAAAGAAGGTGAGAGAGGGTCGTAAAAAAACCTGCCAAAGGTGAGAGAGCGTCATGGGAAAAGGTGCGAAAGGTGAGAGAGGGTCGTGGGGAAACCTGCGAAAGGTGAGAGAGGGTTTGGGGGCGGGGGTTAGGTGAGGCCTACGGGGTTGCCGGCGTCGTCCACGTCCATGTGCAGGGCGGCCGGGACGGCGGGGAGGCCGGGCATGGTCATCACGGCACCGGTCAGCGCGACGATAAATCCGGCGCCCGTCTTGGGCAGCAGGTCCCGCACGTGGATGGTGAAGCCCTTGGGGGCGCCCAGCCGGGAGGCGTCGTCGGTGAAGGAGTACTGAGTTTTGGCCATGCACACCGGCATGCCGCCCCAGCCGTTCCGCTCGATATCGGCCAGTCGCTTCAGCGCCGGCACCGAAAAATCCACCCCGTCCGCCCCGTAGATCTCCTGCACGATGGTCCGGATCTTGTCCTCCACAGACAGTTCCAGCGAATAAAGGTGCCGGAAACTGTTGGGCCGGGACAGCACCTGTGCAACCAACGCGGCCAGCTCGTCCCCACCGTCACCGCCGCCGCCGCGCCCCCAGACGTCCGCAACAGCGGCAGGAACCCCTTCGGCGGCACACCACGACAGGAGCCAGTCGAGCTCCTCCTGCGTATCGGAGGAGAACCGGTTGATGGCCACGACAGGGGTGACGCCGAACTTCTCCACGTTCCGCACGTGCCGGCGCAGGTTCGCCACTCCCGACTCAAGGGCCGCCAAGTCCGGCCGGGTCAGCTGGTCCTTGGCCACCCCGCCCTGCATCTTCAGGGCCCGCACCGTGGCCACCACCACGACGGCGGACGGTGCCAGACCGCCAACACGGGCCTTGATGTCCATGAACTTTTCAGCACCCAGATCAGCGCCGAACCCGGCTTCGGTCACCACGATGTCCGCCAGCCGGCGCGCCGTCTGCGTGGCGATCAGGGAGTTGCAGCCGTGGGCAATGTTGGCAAACGGACCGCCGTGGACCAGCGCCGGCGTGCCTGCGATGGTCTGCACCAGGTTGGGCTTGATGGCCTCCTTCAACAGCAGTGCCAGGGCACCCTGGACGCCAAGGTCAGCCACGGTGACGGGAGAGCGGTCAAACGTGTACCCGAAAGTGATCCGTCCCAGCCGTTCCCGGAGATCGGCAAGATCCGTGGCAAGGCAGAACACCGCCATGATTTCGGATGCGACTGTGATGTCGAAACCGTCCTGCCGGGGGACTCCCTGGGTGGGCCCGCCAAGGCCGATGACCACCTCGCGCAGGGTCCTGTCGTTCATGTCCAGGACGCGCTTGAACGTCATGCGCCGGGGATCGATATTCAGCTGGTTGCCCTGGTAGATGTGGTTGTCCACCAGGGCCATCAGCGCATTGTTCGCTGACGTGATCGCATGGAAGTCGCCGGTGAAGTGCAGGTTGATCTCGTCCATGGGCAACACCTGCGAGTAGCCGCCTCCGGTGGCGCCGCCCTTCATGCCCAGGACCGGCCCCAGTGAGGGTTCCCGGAGCGCGATCATCACCCGGTGCCCGGCCCGGGCAAGCGAGTCGGCAAGGCCAACGGTGGTGGTGGATTTTCCTTCACCTGCCGGGGTGGGGGACATGGCCGAGACCAGCACTACCTTCCCGGCGGGAGGCGGGGCGTCCAGCCGCGCGGGATCGATCTTCGCTTTGAACCGCCCGTACTGTTCAACGGCGTCGGCATTGATCCCGGCAGCGGCAGCGACCTCCCCGATGGGCCGGATACGGGCTGCGCGGGCGATCTCGAGGTCGGTTGGGAAATCAGACATCGTTGTCCTTTCCTGGAGCGGCTGGCGCCACGAACCTGCCGGAGCACCTGCCCCTAAGCTAACAGCCCAACAGCACCAGCACCCGCAAGAGAAAATCAGGATGCGGGTACGGCCGGGACGAGCCGGGGCCCAACGTGGCGGTCGACGGCGGCATGGTAGCTTTCGAGCGTGATGGCGGCGGTGCGGGCCCAGCCGGAGTTCTGGGCACGGATGGCCGCGGCGCGCCCCATGTCCTCGCGGGTGGCGGGATCGTCGTACAGGGCTTCGAGTGCGTCGGCCCAGTCGGCGGCGTGATGCCCGTCCACCAGCAGCCCGGTCCGGCCGTGGAAGATGGCCCGGGACAGTCCGCCCACGCGGGTGGCCACCACGGGGGTGCCGCAGGCCTGGGCCTCAAGGGCCACGAGTCCGAAGGATTCGCTGAAGGAAGGCATCACCACAACGTCAGCCGCGCGGAACCAGGCCGCCAGCTCCGGCGCCTTCACCGGCGGAAGCTGCGTGACGACGTCGTCCATTTCCGCCTCGGCAACCAGCCGCCGCAGGTTGAACTCCTTGTTCCCGCTCAGCGACCCCAGAATGGTGAGCCGGAGATCGATGTCCGGCCGCCGGCGCCGGAGCAGGGCGGCGGCCTTGACCAGGATCTGGGGACCTTTCAGCCGCTGGATGCGCCCTGCGAACAGCAGGTGGAATGTGCCCGGCGCGATGCCGCGCTCGGCCCGTGACCGGGTCCGGAATGCCGGCGTGAACGTACTGAGGTCCACACCCGGCGGGGCGATATCAATGCGGTCGTACGTGGCTCCGTAGTGCGACACCAGCTCCGCCGCCTCCGAGCTGGTGTTCGCGATCAGCCGCTCCGCGCCGTCCACGATGCGGTGCTCCCCGAGCTCGCGCCGCCGCGGCTCGGGCTGCTCGCCGGACTCCAGCAGCAGGTTCTTGACCTTCGCCATGGTGTGCATGGTGTGCACCAGCGGGACGCCCCACAGTTCCGAGAGCTCCAGGCCGGCGATCCCCGACACCCAATAGTGCGAATGGATGACGTCGTACCGGCCGTGCGGCTGCCGGCGGCGGATCTGTTCAATCTCGGCCACCATGCTGTGCAGCAGGCCGGGAAGTTCTTCCTTGGGAATCTTTTTCGGCGGGCCGGCCAGGACGTTGTGCACGCAGACCCCGGGATCGGGATGTTCGACGGCGGGCTGGCCGGCCGAGGTGGCGCGGGTGAAGATCTCCACCTCGACGCCCGCTTCGGCCAGGGCGGACGCCAGTTCCCGGATGTAGACGTTCATCCCGCCCGCGTCGCCGGACCCGGGCTGCTCCATGGGGGAGGTGTGGAGGGAGAGCAAAGCGACCCTGCGGATCAATGCCACGGGACCTCCTTCCGGCCGCCGGCGCGAGTGGGTGCCGGTTCAGTGCGCATTCGATAAAACACTACTCCCTCCCCTCACGCCGGCCGATGTGTGTTAAGTCCAGGCCCTGCCCACAGCTCCCGCAGGGCAGGGAAGGCGTGCTCGTAACCAGCCAGGAGCTTTCCGGCCAGGTCCGCCGAATCGACGAGGGGGTGGCGGGCGAAGGCCTGCAGCGTGGCATCCCGGTTGCCCTCCGTCGCGGCCCGGACCGTGAGCTGTTCGACGTCCTTGACACGGCTAAGCAGCTCACGCTGCGGTTCGGGCGGCGCCTGCTGGGGCAGCGGCAGCGCGCCGTCGGGGGTTACCGTGCAGGGAAGTTCGACGACGGCGTCCGCCGGCAGTCCCGGGATGGCGGCCCGGGGCTCGGCTGCTTCAGCCGCGGCGGGCTCGGCTGCCTCGGGCAGGGAGTTTCGGGTGTTGAGGATCAGCTGGGTGGTGCCTCCTCCGGAGAGCGCGCTCATTGCGGCCAGCGCGACGCGTTCATAGCCGCCGCCAGCCAGATCGTCCTCGTCCCGGTGTTCGCCGTCGGCCCGGGCCTCGGCCAGGTAGCCTTCCTCCCGGGACTGCCGTGCCTCCTCCCAGAGACGGAACGCCTCCCCACCGGCAGCGGCCAGCCGCGGATACAGCTCCTGCTGCTGGCTGTGGATGGTCTCCCCGCGCGTGCTGGCCATCGCCTGCATTGCCTGCCGCGCTTCCCCGGCCCGGTAGTAGTAATACAGGTACTCGTTGGGCAGCGCGCCAAGGCTCGCCAGGAAGGGCTGCGGGAACAGCCTGCCTTCCTCGAAGGACTGCAGGGCGCGGGGGTCGGCGAGCAGATCCGGAAGCACGTCCCGCCCGGCGGACTCCAGCCGGTAGAGCCAGCCGAGATGGTTCAGCCCGTAGTAGCCCACGCCGTCGAGCCGTCCCTCAGGCAGCGCCACCCCGGCCGCATGCGCGGCGCGGTACACCAGGCTGCCCGCCGAGTCGCAGATGCCGATGGCCCGGCGGCCCAGCACGGGAAGCAGCGCCTCGGTGACCATGCCGGCCGGATTGGTGAAGTTGATCAGCCATGCCTCGGGACAGTGTTCCTTCATCAGCCGGGCAAGCTCCAGCATGCGTGGGATAGTCCGCAGCGCGTAGGAGATGCCCCCGGCCCCGGTGGTTTCCTGCCCCAGCAGACCGAGGTCCTGGGCCACCCGTTCATCCGCTACCCGGCCGGCGGTGCCGCCGGGGCGGATGGCCGCGAACACCATCTGCGTTCCTGCGAGGGCGTCCGGAAGGCTGGTGGTGGCGCGGACCGGAAGAGGCGCACCCGGTCCGGCGGGCATGCTCCGCAGCACGGCGGTGACGGCCTCAAGGCGGGCGGGGTCGACGTCGTACAGCACCAGTTCGGCGGCGAGGCCGGCAAAGCGGCCCGAGACCAGTGCCCGGTAGATGAGCGGCACCCGGAAACCCCCGCCGCCGGCAATCAGAAGCCGCATAACCAGCAGTCTAGGCCCGGATTGGCTTGTCCCTAAGGCAAAGCAGGGCGTCCACTATCGGATGTCAGCGGCAGGGCGTATCGTGCCGGACATGGAAGCGATCCCAGCCCGGCCTTTCGACCCCCTGGCCGGCGTCCGCTCGCCCTCCGAACCCGGGTTTGACCTCCTCCTGGCCGGAACGGTGTTCCAGGACATCATTTTCACCGGCCTTCCCCACAGCCCGGAGCCCGGCACCGAAATCTGGAGCGACGGCATGGGCAGCTGCCCCGGCGGCGTGGCCAACCAGGCAATCGCCGCCGCCCGCCTGGGACTCCGGACGGGCCTGGCCGCCGCGTTTGGCGACGACGGCTACGGCGACTTCAACTGGAAAATCCTTTCCAGCCAGGAACACGTGGACCTCAGCCTGTCCCGGCGCGTCCCCGGCTGGCACTCGCCGGTAACCGTCTCGCTCTGCGTGGAGAAGGACCGGTCCATGGTGACCCACGGGCACGCCGCTCCGGTGACGTCCTCGGAACTGATCGGCATCCCTCCTCCCGCGCTCGCCGGCATTGCGGAGGTGGGGGTTGAGGTGGAGCCCTGGGCGAAGGCGGCGCACCGGGCAGGGGTGAAGCTGTTCGGCGACGTCGGCTGGGACCCCACAGGGGAATGGGCGCCGGTCCGGCTGGAGAACCTGCAGTACTTCCACGCGTTCCTGCCCAACCAGCGCGAGGCCATGGCTTTTACCGGTAAAGATGATGCGTGGAGCGCGCTGTACGCGCTGGCGGACCGGGTCCCGGTGGCAGTGGTGACGCTCGGCCCTCAGGGTGCCATGGCGGTGGATTCCGAGACGGGGGAGGAGGAGTGGGTGCCGTCCCTTCCCGTGAAGGCTTTCGATCCCACCGGAGCCGGTGACTGCTTCGACGCCGCGTTCATCGTGGGCAGCCTGGCCGGCTGGCCGCTGGGCAACCGGCTCCGCTTCGCCAACCTGTGCGCCTCGCTGGCCGTGCAGGAGGTGGGCGGGTCGCTTGCTGCACCCGGCTGGGGGGACATCGCCGACTGGTGGAAACGCGCCAACGCCCGGCCCGAACGGCAGATGAGCCAGTGGCTGCGGCGCTTCGGGTTCCTCGCGGAAATCATCCAGGACGTCCCGCTGGCAGCGCAGCGCAGGGCCGCTGCCACCATCGCGCATCTCTCGGACGCCTAACCGCCTGTTCCGGAAACCAGCCCGCCCGGCCGTGATTATTCGGCAACAAGTGCCCGCACTAGAATCACTAAGGTGACTTACCCCGCAACAACCGGTGAATTCAGCGCTGCCCCCGGACAGGAACCCCGCTACGAGCGGTCCGCCGTGATCGACCTTGAGGCCATCCGGCACAACGTCCGCCGGCTCGCTGCTGCCGCGTCCCCGGCGAAAGTCATGGCCGTCGTCAAGGCCGACGCTTACGGGCACGGCGCCGTTCCCGTGGCGCGGGCAGCAATTGAGGCCGGTGCCTCCTGGCTGGGCGTTGCGCACATTTCCGAAGCCCTTGCATTGCGGGCCGCCGGCATCGAGGCGCCGCTGCTCGCCTGGCTGCACACCGTGGACAGCAACTTCGGCGCCGCGGTGGCCGCCGGCGTCGACATCGGCTGCTCAGGGTGGGAACTCGAACGTATCGTGGCGGCAGCCCGGGACCAGGAGCGCCCCGCCCGCATCCACCTGAAAGTGGACACCGGTCTGGGACGCAACGGCGCCACCCTCGATACCTGGGACCACCTGGTGGGCGAAGCCATGGAGTACCAGGACCAGGGGCTGCTGCGCGTGGTGGGCATCTTCTCGCACCTGGCCGTCGCAGATGAGCCGGAGCGGCCCGAAACCGACCAGCAGCTGGCGGCGTTCCGCGAAGCCCTGGCTGTTGCCGAGGACGCGGGTGTGGACCCGGAGGTCCGGCACCTGGCCAATACGCCTGCCACGCTCTCCCGGCCGGACACCCACTTCGACCTGGTCCGGGCAGGCCTGGGCATCTACGGGCTCTCGCCCTTCGACGGCCAGACCTCCGCGGAACTCGGGCTCCGCCCCGCCATGACGCTCCGGACCCTGGTGTCCCAGTGCAAGGAGGTGCCGGACGGGCAGGGCGTGTCCTACGGCCTCCGCTACCACACCAGCGGGCGCAGCACACTTGCCCTCATCCCCATGGGCTACGCCGACGGCGTGCCGCGCGTTGCAACCGGCGGCCCCGTCCGGGTGGCCGGCAGGACATACCCCGTGGTGGGCCGGATCGCCATGGACCAGATGGTGATCGACCTTGGCGACGCCGGTCCGGCCGGCACCGGTCTGCTGGGTGCCGAGGCCGAGCTGTTCGGGAACGGGGACGACGGCGGCCCCACTGCCGATGACTGGGCGCGCGCCGCCGGGACCATCAACTACGAAATCGTCACCCGCATCAGTCCCCGCGTCCCGCGCCGCTTCGTCAACGAACAGGACGCGTCCGCCGCCCTCCACACGGAGGGTGCCGCGTGAACGCCTTCCAACCGCCGGCCGTGCCCAACTGGGAAAAGACCTTCACGGCGACGACGGCGGACCAGACCCACGCGTTTGGCGCCGCCCTCGCCGGGGTGCTTGGGGCCGGGGACCTGCTGGTGCTGTCCGGCGAGCTGGGTGCCGGGAAAACCACCTTCACCCAGGGGCTGGGGGAGGGGCTCGGCGTCCGTGCCGGAGTCATCTCGCCCACGTTCGTCCTGGTCCGCATCCATCCCAACCTGCCGGACGGTCCGCGCCCCGGCGGCCCCGACCTGGTGCACGTGGACGCCTACCGCCTCGGCTCAGCCGCAGAGATCGACGACATCGACCTGGAAAACACCATGGACTCATCGGTGACGGTGGTCGAGTGGGGACATGACCGGGTGGAGCACCTGAGCGACAGCCGGCTCGAAATCGACTTGCACCGTGCCATCGGACTCAACGCCACTGCTCAGGGCGACGCTGGCCTGGGCGACTCTGCTCCGGGTGACCTCGGTGCCGGCACGTCCTCCGGCAACGGAGCCGGCACCCTGGACTTTGATACTGACGACACCGACGAGCCCCGCACCATCGTGATGCGCGGGTACGGTCCGCGATGGCCGGCCGCCCCGGAACTGGGAACCCCGGACCCGGAAACCCCGGAACCCGGCGCCCCGGAAGGGAAAAACTGATGCTGATCCTCGCTATTGACACCTCCGCCGTTGCCAGCGCAGCGCTGGTTTCGGATGATGCGCTGGAAGGCGTGGTTGCGAGCTTCTCTACTGAGGACACCCGCAGCCATGCCGAAGTGCTGGCACCCGGCATCGCGGACATGCTTGCGGACGCCGGCGTCACCGGACAGGACATCGACGCCCTGGTGGTGGGCGTGGGGCCCGGCCCGTTCACCGGCTTGCGGTCCGGAATTGCAACGGCCCGCACCCTGTCCTTTGTCTGGGGCAAGCCCCTGCACGGCCTGATGAGCCTGGACGCCGTGGCCCTGGAAGTGGCTGAGTCCACCGCCGCCGTCCCCGAATTCCTGGTGGTGACCGACGCGCGGCGCAAGGAGGTCTACTGGGCCCGCTACAGCCTGGCCGAGGGGAAGCTGCCCCGGCTCGAGGACGGTCCCCACGTCGGCTTCGCGGCGGACTTGCCGGACCTTCCAGCCTTTGGGGCCGGCGCCGGGCTCTACGCCGACACGTTGCGCGCAGATCCCGAATTCGCCCAGGAGCAGCCGGACGCGCTCTATCTGGGCCAGTTCGCGCTGGCCCGGCTGGCATCCGGCAACGGCCTCCTGGATTCCACGCCGCTGTACCTGCGTGAATCCGATGCGCAGGTGCCCGGACCGAGGAAGAGGGCACTGTGAGCACCGCACCGGATCCGCGCATGGATGGAATCACCGTGCGGGACATGACCCTCAACGACGTAACCGCCGTCAGCGTCCTTGAGCAAAAACTGTTCCCCATCGACGCCTGGCCCCTGCAGATGTTCCTGGATGAGCTGGCACAGCCGGACACGCGGCGCTACCTCGTGGCCGAAAGCGCCGACGGCATCGTGGGGTACGCCGGCCTGATGTGCATCGAACCCATCGCGGACGTCCAGACGATCGCCGTCGTCCCTGACTACGAGGGCCGGGGGATCGGCAGCACGCTGCTGTCCGCCCTCATCAATGAAGCCCGCCGCCGGTACGCCGCAGACCTCCTCCTCGAAGTCCGCGCGGACAACCCGCGGGCGCAACGGCTCTACCTGCGCTTCGGGTTCGAGCAGATCCACGTCCGCCCCCGGTACTACCGCGACGGCGTCGATGCCCTGATCATGAGGCTCCAGCTCACCGGCGACGAGGAAACACGTGAAGGAGGCCAGCCATGAACCGTTCCCAGCCACTGGTCCTGGGCATTGAATCATCCTGCGACGAGACCGGCGTAGGCATCGTCCGCGGCACCACGCTCCTGACCAACACCGTGTCCTCATCCATGGACGAGCACGTCCGCTTCGGCGGCGTCATCCCGGAGATCGCCTCGAGGGCCCACCTGGACGCGTTCGTGCCAACGCTGGAGCAGGCGCTGTCCGACGCCAGCGTCAGCCTGGACGAGGTGGACGCCATCGCCGTCACCTCCGGCCCCGGACTCGCAGGCGCACTGATGGTGGGGGTCTGCGCCGCGAAAGCACTGGCGGTGGCCACCGGGAAGCCGCTGTACGCCATCAACCACCTGGTGGCGCATGTGGGCGTGGGGCTCCTGGAAAGTAACGGCAACGAGGCCCCGCAGCTGCCCGAAAACCTGGGCGCCCTGCTGGTATCCGGCGGACACACCGAAATCCTCAGGATCAACAGCATCACCGACGACGTTGTGCTGCTGGGCTCCACCATCGACGACGCCGCGGGGGAGGCCTACGACAAGGTGGCCCGCATCCTGGGCCTGGGCTATCCCGGCGGACCGGCCATCGACAAGGTGGCCCGCACCGGCAACCCCAAGTCCATCCGCTTCCCCCGGGGCCTCAGCCAGCCCAAGTACATGGGCACGGCGGAGGAGCCGGGCAAGCACCGCTACGACTGGTCCTTCAGCGGGCTGAAGACCGCCGTGGCCCGTTGCGTGGAGCAGTTCGAGGCACGGGGCGAGGACATCCCGGTGGCCGACATCGCCGCCGCATTCCAGGAAGCCGTGGTGGACATCATCTCCTCCAAGGCCGTCCTGGCCTGCCGGGAGCACGGCATCAAGGACGTCCTGCTGGGCGGCGGCGTTGCGGCAAACTCGCGACTGCGTGAACTGACCGGCCAGCGCTGCGCCTCGGCGGGCATCCGGCTCCACGTGCCGCCCCTGGACCTGTGCACGGACAACGGCGCCATGGTGGCCGCGCTCGGCGCGCAGCTGGTGATGGCCGGAGTGGAACCGAGTGGAATCAGCTTCGCGCCGGACTCCTCCATGCCGGTCACCTCGGTGTCGCTTCCCGCCTGAAGCCTGCAGGCCCGGCGAACCGTCGCGGGGCACTTTGGGGGCGCCGCCGTCGTGAATCACGACGGCGGCCGGCGTGTCCGTGCCGAAGTGCCCCGTTACGGCGGGGGAGGTCAGGCGGTGGGGCCGTTCCGCATCTGCTTGACGAGGTCCAGCACCACGGCCTGGAGGTCCCCGCCGTGCTCGGCGGCCACCTTCCGCTGGCGCTGGTAGCCGGCGCCGCGGCTGATGATCTTCTCCACGTCCGCGAGTTCGTCCGCGCACCCAAGCTTGGCCGCCACAGGCTCCAGCCGGTTCAGGGTCTCCAGCAGGTGGTCCGTCACCAGCTGTTCCTTGCCCGCGGCGTCGAGGATGATGATGGCGTCCATGCCGTAGCGGGCGGCCCGCCACTTGTTCTCCTGGATGTGCCAGGGCGGCATGGTGGGGATGGTGCCGCCGTTGTCCAGGGTGGTGGAGAATTCGTCCACGAGGCACTGGGTGAGCGCGGCGATGGCGCCCACCTCCTCCAGCGTGGCCAGGCCGTCGCAGATGCGCATTTCGATGGTGCCCAGGTTCGGGACCGGCCGGATGTCCCAGCGGATCTCGGAGAGGGTGTCGATCACGCCGGTGGTGAACATGTCCTGGACGTAGGACTCGTATTCAGCCCAGGACTGGAACTGGAACGGCAGGCCGGCCGTGGGCAGCTGCTGGAACATCAGGGCGCGCTGGGACGCGTAGCCGGTGTCCTCGCCGCCCCAGAACGGGCTGGACGCGGAGAGCGCCTGGAAGTGCGGGAAGTAGTTGACCAGCCCGTCGAGTACCGGGAGGGCCTTCTCCCGCCGGTCCAGCCCCACGTGCACGTGCACGCCGTAAATCACCATCTGCCGGCCCCACCACTGGGTACGGTCGATCAGCTTCGCGTAGCGGGCCTTGTCCGTCACCGGCTGCAGCTGCGGCGGGCTGAACGGGTGGCTGCCCGCACAGAAGAGTTCCACGCCCATCGGGTCCGTGATCTCCCGGACGGCGGCCAGGGACCGGCTCAGGTCCTCCTTGGCTTCGGCGGCCGTTTCACAGATACCCGTGACCAGCTCCACCGTGTTCAGCAGCAGTTCCTGCTTGATGTGGGGGTGTTCGTCGTCCTCGTTCAATTCCGGATGGCGGGAGGCCACGCCGCGGAGCACTTCGTTGGCCACAGAGGCGAGCTCGCCGGTGCTGCCGTCCACCAGCGCGAGCTCCCATTCAACACCAAGGGTTGACTGCCTCGATGAAGCGAAGTCAATCTTCACGCGTTTCCTTACTGTCCGGTTTGCCGCTGGCTGACGCCGCTCACGGGCTGCTGCCGGCAGGCGAACGGGTGGTTCAAGTCTAGTGCAGGGGTAGCATCGTATTGATGGTCCCGTTCCAACAACTGCGTGACAGTACCCACAAAACCTTCCCCCTCCTCGCGGCAGTATCCGCCCTGGCACTCGCCGCCTGCACCCCCGCGCCCGCGCCAGGGCCGTCGTCGCCCGCGGCCACCGCGGCACCTTCACCGTCCGCGTCGCCCACCCCAACACCGCGTACGACGCCGTCCCCCACCACTGCGTCCCCCTCACCCGATCCGGGTTCCCGGCCCCTGGGCTGGGGCCCGCTCCAGCGGGACCAGGATGCCGCCGCGGCGGCCGTGGCCGGCATGACACCCGAGGAAAAAGCAGGGCAGGTCCTGCTGCCGTTTTTCACGGGCAAGGACGTGGAGGCCCACGCGGCCACCATGGAGCGGCTGCACCTCGCGGGATCCATCATCATGGGCGATAACGTTCCCCGGGACCCGCACGGGAGGGTGGACGCTGCCGGCATGGCCGCCATCAACCAGCGGCTGGCGCAGGCCACCGTTGCGGACGGCGACCCCTGGCCCGGCATGATCGCGGTGGACCAGGAAGGCGGCAGTGTGGCGCGCCTGGGCACGCCGTTGACGGAGTGGCCCGCCCCGATGAGCTACGGCGCGGCCGGCAATGAGGCCCTCACCCGGGAGGCGGGGCAGGGCCTGGCCGGCGAACTGGTGCCGCTGGGCTTCAATACCGACTTCGCACCGGACACGGACGTCACCATGGGGCCCAAGGACCCCACCATCGGGGCGCGGGCCATGTCCGCGGATCCCGCCGCCGTTGCTGTGCACGGGGTGGCGTTCTCCCAGGGCATGCTCGCCGCAGGAGTCCTCCCGACCGTTAAGCACTTCCCGGGCCACGGTTCGGTGACCGCAGACTCCCATCTCAGCCTGCCGGTGCAGCTGGCCGGCATCGAGGAACTCCGCGGCAGGGACTGGAAACCGTTTCAGGCCGCCATCGCCGCCGGGACACCCATGGTGATGACAGGGCACATTGCCGTTCCTGCGCTGGAACCCGGCGTCCCGGCGTCGCTCTCTGCCCCCACGTATGCCGCTTTGCGCGGCCTGGGGTTCAAGGGCGTGGCGGTGACGGACGCGCTGAACATGGGCGCCGTGGCCAAGCAGTACCCGAGCGGATCTGCTGCCGTCATGGCGCTCCGGGCGGGCGCGGACCTGCTGCTGATGCCCGCCGACGTGGGCCAGGCGCACGCGGCCATCGTTGGAGCGGTCAAGTCCGGGAACCTGTCCCCGGAAAGGCTGGACGAAGCCGCCCTGCGGGTGGCCACCATGATGGTCTGGCAGGGCAGGCGGGGTTCCGCGGCAGGCATCCCTGCAGGCAGCAGCGCAGCCGTGTCCGCCCGGGTCTCGGCCTCCGCCGTCACCGTTGTGTCCGGGCCGTGCGCCGGGCCCCTGGTTCCCGGAGCGGTCCGGGTGGCCGGCGGCGGGCCCGGAGACCGGGAACGGTTCGAGGCGGCCGCCGCCCGCGCTGGTCTCGCCCTTGGTTCAGGGCCGCTGGTGAACCTGATCGGCCACGGCGGGCGACCCGCCGGAGGGGACATCGAGGTGGCCCTGGACGCCCCCTGGACGCTGCAGGGTTCGCCGGCGCCGGTCAGACTGGCGCTGTACGGCCGCACCGACGCTGCCTTCGACGCGCTCGCGGCCGTGCTGGCAGGCAAGGCGACGGCACCCGGAAAGCTGCCCGCCGCCGTCGGAAGCGTCCCCGCCGGAACCGGCTGCCCCTAACCCAACTGGGTAGCGTCAACTGTCGTTTAGGCGGCTCAAAACGGCAGTTGGCGCTACCCAGTTGGGGGAGTGCGGGTTTAATGGTCGGGTGCCCATTCTGAATAAAGACATGACCCTCTGCATCTCGCTCTCGGCCCGTCCCAGCAACAACGGGACCAGGTTCCACAACCACCTGTACGAACAGCTGGAGCTCAACTGGATCTACAAGGCGTTTGCCCCCACCAACCTGGAGCAGGCCATCGCCGGAGTCCGCGGGCTGGGCATCCGCGGGTGCGCCATCTCCATGCCCTACAAGGAAGACGTCATCGCGCTGGTGGATGAGATGGACCCCTCCGCCAAGGCCATCGATTCCGTGAACACCATCGTCAACACCGACGGCCACCTCAAGGCGTACAACACGGACTACACCGCCATCGAACAGCTGCTCGCCACCAACTCGGTGCCTACCGGCTACTCGGTCCTGGTCCAGGGTGCGGGCGGCATGGCCAAGGCCACCGTGGCGGCGCTGCGGGATGCCGGGTTCACCGACGTCACGGTGATCGCGCGGAACGAAGCGACAGGGCGGGCGCTTGCCGGGCAGTACGGGTTCCAGTGGCGTGCAGCGCTCGACGGCGGCACGGCGGACGTGATCATCAACGTCACCCCCGTGGGGATGGCCGGCGGGACGGAAGCGGACGCGCTGTCCTTCCCGGCCGAGGCCATTGACGCCGCGCGGCTCGTTTTCGACGTGGTGGCACTGCCCGCCGAAACCCCGCTGATCCGGGCCGCCCGCGCCGCCGGAAAGCCGGTGATCACCGGTGCGGAGGTGGCCACCATCCAGGCGCTGGAACAGTTCGTCCTGTACACCGGAGTGCGGCCAAGCCCTGAGCAGGTGCGCGCGGCCGAGGAGTTCATGCGGGCGCAGTAACGGCCTTAAACCGCAGTAACGGGTCCCACCACGATGGCCACTCTGTCTTCCCCGATGCGGGTGAGGACCAGGGTGGCGGTTTTGGTGCCACCCTTTTTCGCAGGGTTTTTCCCGCCGGGCAGGAGCTGCTTCCGGAGTTCCTCGGGAGTGACGGCGGTGCCGCGTTTCTTGATGTCCAGCACCGTGATGCCTTCGGCCTTCACCCACGCCTTGAGCGCCTTGACGTTGTACGGCATCACGTCCAGCACCTCGTATGCCCGCGCGAACGGGGTGTCCACAAGGGCGGGGGCGCAGATGTAGGCGATGTGCTCATCCACCAGGTGGCCACCGAGCTCAAGCGCGACGTCGGCCACGAGCCCTGCGCGGATGACCGCGCCGTCGGGTTCGTACAGGTAGCCTTCCACGGGACCCACCGGTGCTTCCGGCCCGGCCCCGAAGTCCTCGCCGCTGGTCAGCTCGGCGGCGCCGCTGGGCCCAAGCACCAGGGCTGCGCGGCGGACTCCGGGCCGCCGCACGGCGTTGAACCACAATGCCACCTCGGTGACGTCGCCGGCCACCGAGACCCACTGTGCCTCGCAGTTGTGCGGGACGGAGTCATGCGGCATGCCGGGCCCCATCTTCACCCCCACGGCCTTGCCGGACGCGGCCAGGGCTTCGACGAAGGACAGCGGAGGCGAAAAGGCTTCAGGATCCCAGATGCGCTTGGTGCCTGACGTGGAGGTGACCCGGCGGGCGGGGTCCAGCCAGACGCCGTCGATGCCGTCCAGCGGAACCGCGGTGGCGTCCGCATGGACCACCGTGGCGTTCGGGAACGGGATGAGGTTCACGGTGGCGCAGGCGGCCGTGGTCTCATCCATTTCGACGGCGGTGACGGTCACGTCAAGGGACGCCAGGGCGAGCGAATCAGCACCCAGCCCGCAGCCCAGGTCCGCCACATGGCTGACCCCCGCGCCGGCGAACCGCTGCGCATGCCGGGCCGCCACGTTCAGGCGGGTGGCCTGTTCCAGGCCTGCCTGTGTGAAGAGCATCTGCCGGGAAAACTCCCCAAATTTTGCTTCGGCCTTGGTGCGGAGCCTGGACTGGGTCAGGACGGCGGAGACCAGGTCTGGGGAGTGGCCGGCCTTCCGGAGGGCCGAATTGAGCTCGAAGGAGGAGTCCTCCTGGTAGGGACCCAGGGACGCCAGCAGCTCCCAGCCTTCCGGGGTGAGCAGCGGTGCGATCTGGTCCTGGGGAGCGTGGGGCATGGGTTCCAGCCTAGTGGAGGAGGGCCCGGCGCTATGCCGATAGTGTTGAAAGCATGGAAGACAGCGCAGGCCCCCAGCAGTCCGGAGAACAGCAACCCACGGACCGGGGCCCCGCCAGGTATGCCCGTCCCGCCCTCATTGGGGCTTCTCTGGTGGCAGTGGTGTGCATCGCGCTGCTGGTGATCATTTTCTTCCTGGATACCTTCAACGCCACCGTCTATTCCGTGGGGGGCAACGACATTCAGGACGACACCCAGGAAGCCAGCGACATCCGCGGGTTGTATGCCGGTGCACGGGCGGGAAGCATCGTGTTCCTGGTGGCGTCCCTGCTCGCTGCCGCCGTTGCGGCCGTGGTGCTCTACCGCGGCAGGAATCAGGGGATGCGGGATTCCGACGGCGGCGAGGACGTGGACTTCGACGACCTGGGACGCTGAGGCCGCTGGCCGGCGCTGGTCAGCAGGACCCCTGATATCACCAGGAGCCCGCCCAACACCTGCGCCGTGGTGATGGGCTGGCCCAGCAGCACGGTGATGATGGCGGTGAAGACGGCAATCAGGTTCAGGTAGTTGCCGGCATTGGCCGCAGAGGTCCGCTTGAGTGCCAGGTTCCACAGCAGGTAGGAGCCCAGCGAGGGGAACAGGGCGATGAACGCCAGGGACCAGCCTTCGGCCGGAGTGGACGGCAGTCCGGCCCCGGTTGCTGCCGCGATGGGTGCCAGGACCACGGCCGCCATTGCCACCTGCACGGCCGTTGCGGTAATGGCGGGGAGGGCAAGCCGCCTGGCGACGATCGTGTAGAAACCCCAGACGGTGATGGCTGCCACAATCAGCAGCTCTCCGGTGTTGATGGAAAAGGTCAGCAGGCGGGCCACGTCGCCGCCTGTCAAAACCATCAGCACGCCGGCCAGGCCCAGCGCGATGCCCAGCCAGCTCGCCGGGCGCGGCCGGTCCTTGAGCAGGACCACGGCCAGCACCATGATCAAGGCGGGGTTGGCCGCCGTCACCAGGGAAGCGTTCAGGGCCGACGTGTGCTGCAGTGCGCTGTACAGCAGCAGGGTGTAGCCGCTCATGCCCAGAGCGCTCAGCAGCAGCAGTACCGGCCAGCGGCGCAGCACGGCGCGCCAGTCCGGCCGGTCAACGGCCTGCGCCAGCAGGAGCAGCGGCACCGCGGCCAGGGCCCAACGCCAGAAGGTCAGCTGCAACGGCTCCATGGTCTGCATCGCGGCTTGGCCCACCACGAAGTTTCCGGCCCAGAACAGGTTCGCAAGGATCAGGTATACAGCGGCTCGCACCGCTTCAATGTACACGCCGCCGTGTACGCGGATGACGAAACGCTGGCACTCGCCTTGACCGAGTGCTAACCCGCACATAGAGTCTTCATTAGCACTCTCCCTAGGAGGGTGCTAACACATGAAGAGCTGCCAGCCAGGCTGCTGCCGGCACCGCGACGACGGTTTGCCAGCCAGGGCGGAAAGCTTTCCAGTCCACGAATTTGCTGACGAAAAGGAGAGGTCCGAGTGTCGGTCTCTATTAAGCCTCTTGAGGATCGTATTGTTGTCCGCCCGCTCGAAGCCGAGCAGACCACGGCTTCCGGCCTGGTCATCCCGGACTCCGCACAGGAGAAGCCGCAGGAAGGCGAAGTTGTTGCAGTTGGCCCCGGCCGCTTTGAGGATGGCAACCGCGTTCCTGTCGACGTAGCCGTCGGCGACGTCGTCATCTACTCCAAGTACGGCGGAACCGAAGTCAAGACCGGCGGCACCGAGTACCTCGTGCTGTCCGCCCGCGACGTCCTGGCGATCGTCGTAAAGTAACTCTCCGGATCCCCGTGCCGCTGGTCATGCTCTCTGCTGGTCAGCTGCGCGGGGTTCTGTCTTGAAAGGACAAAACCATGGCAAAGCAGCTTGCGTTTAACGACGCTGCCCGCCGGTCTCTTGAAGCCGGCATCGACAAGCTCGCCAACACCGTCAAGGTGACGCTCGGCCCCCGCGGCCGCAACGTTGTCCTGGACAAGAAGTGGGGCGCGCCCACCATCACGAACGACGGCGTCACCATCGCCCGCGAAGTCGAGCTGGACGACCCGTACGAAAACCTTGGCGCACAGCTGGCCAAGGAAGTAGCCACCAAGACCAACGATGTTGCCGGCGACGGCACCACCACCGCCACGGTCCTGGCCCAGGCGCTGGTCAAGGAAGGCCTGCGCAACGTAGCTGCCGGCGCTGCTCCCGGCCAGATCAAGCGCGGCATCGAGGTTTCCGTCGAAGCCGTCGCTGCACGCCTGCTGGAGAATGCCCGTCCCGTTGAAGGCACCCAGGTTGCCAACGTTGCGGCCATCTCGGCGCAGAGCGATGAGATCGGCGAGCTCCTGGCCGAGGCCTTCGGTAAGGTGGGCAAGGATGGTGTGATCACCATCGAGGAATCCTCCACCACGCAGACCGAACTGGTCCTCACCGAGGGCATGCAGTTCGACAAGGGCTACCTGTCCCCGTACTTCGTCACCGACGCGGAACGCCAGGAAGCAGTCCTCGAGGACGCCCTCATCCTGATCAACCAGGGCAAGATCTCCTCGATCCAGGAATTCCTGCCGCTGCTGGAGAAGGCGCTGCAGAGCTCCAAGCCGCTGTTCATCATCGCCGAGGACGTCGACGGCGAGGCCCTGTCCACGCTGATCGTCAACCGCATCCGCGGCACCCTCAACGTGGTGGCCGTCAAGGCTCCGGGCTTCGGCGACCGCCGCAAGGCCATGCTGCAGGACATCGCCACCCTCACCGGTGCGCAGGTTGTTTCCCCGGAACTGGGCCTGAGCCTGGACTCCGTTGGCCTTGAGGTGCTGGGTACCGCCCGCCGCATCACGGTCACCAAGGACAACACCACCATCGTGGACGGCGCCGGCGCTGCCGAGGACGTTGCTGCACGCGTTGCCCAGCTCCGTGCCGAGCTGACCCGCACCGACTCCGACTGGGACCGCGAAAAGCTCCAGGAGCGCCTGGCCAAGCTGGCCGGCGGCATCGGTGTCATCAAGGTTGGCGCAGCCACCGAGGTTGAGCTGAAGGAAAAGAAGCACCGCATCGAAGATGCTGTTTCCTCCACCCGCGCCGCCCTCGAAGAGGGCATCGTGGCCGGTGGCGGTTCCGCCCTGATCCACGCGCTGAAGGCCCTCGACGAGGACCCGGCCGTCAAGGCACTCGAAGGCGACGCCGCCGCTGCAGTGGGCATCGTCCGCCGCGCGCTGGTCCAGCCGCTGCGCTGGATCGCCCAGAACGCAGGCTTCGACGGCTACGTCATCACCGCCAAGGTTGCCGAACTCGAAACCAACAACGGCTTCAACGCCAAGTCGGGCGAGTACGAGGACCTGATCGCTGCCGGCGTCATCGACCCCGTCAAGGTCACCCGTGCAGCCCTCCGCAACGCAGCCTCCATCGCTGCCCTGGTTCTCACCACCGAGACCCTGGTTGTGGAAAAGCCCGCTGAGGAAGACGAGCACGCAGGCCACAGCCACTGAGCTGCAGCCTCTGTGTAACCCGCACAAAGACCGGTCCAGCATCTGCTGGGCCGGTTTTTGTGTCTCCTTTACTTCTTGACTGCGTAGCGCACGTGCGTGGCGAACGCCGAGCTGACGGTCTTGATGATGCCGAGGTTGATGTCGTGGCTGAAGCCGTCGAACAGGCGCTTGCCGGCGCCGAGGATCACCGGTGCCGTCGAGAGCACCAGTTCGTCCACCCTTCCGGCGGCAAGCGCCTGCCGGATCACGTCCGCGCCGCCGCCGATCGATACGTCTTTGTCCCCTGCCGCCTCAATCGCCCGCGCCAGGGCTTCATCCAGCCCTGACACGAAAGTGAACCCGGACGCCGCCGCCGGCTGGTCCTGTACCCGGTGGGTGAGCACGAACAGCGGGCCGCCGAACGGGTTGGTTCCTCCCCATGCCCCTGCGGCGTCATACATGCCCCGGCCGACGATGCCGGCACCCAAGCCCGCTTCCAGCTCGTCATAGAAATCCTTATCGTTGCCCTGCATCGCGAAGTCATGTCCGCCGTCGTAGGTCCAGGGGCCGCCCATCACCCAGTAGTGCAGGCGCTCTCCGCCCTTGCCCAGGCCGTACCTGGGACCGTCGTCGGGGCCGGTGATGTAACCGTCAACCGACGTGCTGATGGCTGCGATGACCTTGGCCATTACGCGCCCTGAGTGGCCGGCATGTCCTGCGTCCTGACGTCGCCCGCGCGCTCGTAGACCAGCGACACCGATCCCTTGGGGAAGGTGCGCGCCGGCTCGGCGAGGCGGAAGGAGGCGGGGATGGTCCCGCCGTCGAAGAGGCGTTTGCCCTGCCCCAGGGTGAGCGGATAGAGCCAAAGGTGAAGGCGGTCGACCACATTTTCTTTGAGCAGTGCACGGATGAGGACGCCGCTGCCGAACATGTGCACCTCGCCGTACTCCTCACGAAGCCGGCCGGCGGCCGCGGCGTCGGGCAGCACAGTGGTGCCCGCCCACCCCGGAGCGGTCAGGCTGCTGGAAACGACGAACTTGGGGACCCGGTTGAACGTGGTGCCGACAGTGTCGGACTGCTGTGGCCAGTACGACGCGAAAATGTCGTAGGTTTTCCGGCCCAGAAGCAGGGCGTCGATGCGGCCGATCTCCGCTCCGATGGCTGCGTCGGCCTCGTCATCGGACACCGGGGCCTGCCAGCCGCCGAAGCCAAAACCTCCCTCGGTGTCCTCTTCACTGCCACCGGGCGCCTGGTAGACGCCGTCGAGCGTGATGAACAGGTTCGCGACGATGATTCCCATGCGTCCAGTCTGGAACTGCCTTCCGGAGCTGTCCATAGTGGACGGGATGGGCATGGCAAACTGGTGCCATGCTGCTCGACGAGCTCGTGACAACCACGGACGCCGTCGCGTCCACCCGCTCCCGGCTCGCGAAGGTGGACCTCCTGGCCGGCCTCCTACGCCGGCTCGAGCCCGCTGAAATCCCGGCTGCCGTTGGCATGCTCATTGCCAGGCCGCGGCAGGGCCGGGTAGGGATTGGCTGGCACGGCCTGACCGCGGCTATGGGGGAACCGGCTGCCGAACCGGGCCTGACCGTCGCCGACGTGGATGCTGCGCTGGACCGGCTGCTCGCCGCCGCAGGCGCAGGATCTGCGGCGGAGCGCGCCGCGACCCTCCGCGAGCTGACCGCGGCAGCCACCGAACGCGAGCAACCATTCATCGCCGGAGTGCTGCTCGGTGAACTGCGCACCGGTGCACTTGAGGGTGTGCTGACGGATGCCATTGCCCGCGCCGCCGACCGGCCGGTGGACTCCGTACGCCGCGCGGCAATGCTCTCCGGCGACCTGGGCGCGACCGCCCTCCTGGCGCTCACGGGCACGGCGGCCGAGCTCGAGGAGGTAGGCCTCGTCGTCGGACGTCCCGTACAGCCCATGCTCGCCGCCACTGCGGCCAGCGCCAGTGCGGCGCTGGAGGTCACCGGGGAAGCCTCCGTGGAATACAAGCTCGACGGCGCACGCATCCAGGTGCACCGCACCGGCGGTGAGGTGCGCATCTTCACCCGCACCCTGGCCGACGTGACCCACCGGCTGCCTGAGGTGGTGGACGTGGTGCGCGGGCTGCCGGTGAGCGATGTCATCCTCGACGGCGAGACCCTCGCTCTCGACGAGGACGGCGGGCCCCGGCCCTTCCAGGAGACGATGTCCCGGTTTGGGGCGGATGCGGTGCGCACCACGTTGCTGCATCCGTGGTTCTTCGACGTGCTGCACATCGACGGGCGGGACCTGCTGGAGGAACCGCTGTCCGAGCGCATCGGAGTGCTGGAGCGCATTGCCCCCGGGCACCGGATCCCGGGGGAGGTCACCGCGGATCCCGCCGTTGCGGAGAGGGTGGCACGCGATGCGTTCGCCGCGGGCCACGAGGGCGTGATGGTGAAGGCGGTGGGATCGGCCTACGCAGCCGGGCGGCGCGGTTCCAACTGGATCAAGGTGAAGCCGGTGCTCACCTACGATCTGGTGGTGCTCGCCTGTGAGTGGGGTTCGGGACGCCGCACGGGGCTGCTGTCGAACCTGCACCTCGGCGCCCTCGACCCCGCTGGCGAATTCGGCGAACCCGGCGGCTACGTCATGGTGGGCAAGACGTTCAAGGGGCTTACGGACGAGCTGCTGCGCTGGCAGACGGAGAGGTTCCAGGAGATCGAGGTGCGGCGCACATCTAACACCGTATGGGTGGAGCCTGTCAGCGTGGTGGAGATCGCGATCGACGGCGTGCAGCGTTCCACGCGCTATCCGGGCGGCATCGCCCTCCGGTTCGCGCGTGTCAAACGTTACCGCGATGACAAGACGGCGGCGGAGGCGGACACCATTCAGACGCTGCGCGGGCTGCTGCGGTCGTAGCACCTGGGGGCCGCTTGTGCCGGTTCCCCTGCGGGGCGTACCGTGGCGCTTAACCGGCTGGGGGCGGTATCCGGAAGGAGGCCAGGTGTCAGCGGAAACGGGCATTGACAGGGGCCGGTCAGCGTTCCAGGAGCACCGCTGGACCGAGGCCTTCCAAAACTTCCGTGACGCCGACCAGCAGGGCGGCCTGCCGGCGGCGGACCTTGAACGGCTGGCAACGGCGGAGATCCTGACAGGCAACACAGGCACCGGCCTGGACACCCTCACCCGTGCCCACGAGGAATACCTGATGGTTGGCGATGTGGTGGGTGCTGCACGGTGCGCCGCCTGGATGGTGCTGCACCTGGCGAATGCCGGAGAGGCCGCGCGTGCCGGGGGATGGCTGGCCCGTGGCCAGAAACTGGTGAACGAACTCCCCGAACCCGACGCGGTACAAGGCTTTATGCTCGTGCCTGTTGCACTGGGCAAATTGTACGGCGGAGATCCCCAGGCCGCCCTCGAGCTGTTCTCCCAGGCCGCGGACTTCGGCCGGCAATTCCGGAACAAGGACCTGTCAGCGCTCGCTTTGCTGGGAACAGGCCAGGCGACACTGGCACTGGGCCGTGCCGAGGAAGGCCTTGGGATGTTCGACGAGGTCATGGTGGCCGTGACTGCGGGCGAACTGTCCGCGGTGCCGTCGGGCATTATCTACTGCGCAGTCATCGGCAACTGCCAGATCGCCTTCGACCTTGAGCGGGCCCTTGAATGGACCGCCGAGCTGGACCGCTGGTGCCGTGCCCGCCCGGACACCGTAGCCTTCAGTGGCCAATGCCAGGCACACCGCGCTGAGCTCTTCCGGCTGCATGGGGCGTGGACCGAAGCTTTGCAGGCCGCCGCCGTCGCCCAGGAGCGCTCCACCAGGGGGGATCCGTGGGCGCTCTATGGCGGCTATTACCAGCAGGCTGAAGTGCAGAGGCTGAGCGGCCACCTGGATGCCGCCGAGGCTTCCTACAGCCATGCTGCCCGCAGCGGCTATGAACCCCAGCCGGGCCTGGCACTCCTGCAGTTGGCGCGCGGGGACGCACAGCAGGCGCAGTCGATGATCCGGCGGGCGGCCGGGGTGGCTGACGCCGCCACCCGCCGGCACCTGTTGCCGGCGCTCGTGCAGATCGAACTGGCAGTGCCTGACGTGCCCGCGGCCCGCCAGGGTGCCGAGGAGCTGATCACCTTTGCCCGGGAATGCCCCAGGCGCATGATCCGCGCTGTAGCAAAGCAGGCCGACGGCGCCGTCCGGCTTGAGGAGGGGGACTTAACAGGGGCATCGCAGACGCTGCGCCAGGCATGGCACCTGTGGGTTGGACTCGGTGTCCCCTTTGAGGCTGCCTGCTGCCGGGTCCTCATCGGGCGGGCCTGCCGGGAGCTCGGCGACGAGGCGTCTGCCCTGATGGAATTCGAGGCGGCGCACATGGAGTTGCTGGACTTGGGAGCGGCTCCGGCCGCTGCCTGGGCGGCCACGCTCATGCGGAAGGACGACGGCGGGACTCCGGGGCCGCTGACGCCCAGGGAGGCGGAGGTGCTTCGGCACGTGGCGTCCGGCCAGGGGAACCGGGCCATCGCGGCAGACCTCTTCCTCAGCGAGAAGACCGTGGCCAGGCACATCAGCAACATCTTCCTGAAGCTTGGCCTCTCCTCAAGGGCGGCGGCCACCAGGTACGCCTTTGAGCACGGACTCGCGGGCTGACGGGTTCTGCACATTTTTACCCATCCGGACCAGGCCGGACACTTGCGTAATCCGGCCGACGCGGACTCTAAGGCCCCGGCCATAGCCTCAAAACATGAACCTTCCAGTCCTTGCCGGCACCCTCTCCACGGTGCTGTTCGCCTTGGGAATGCTGCCCATGCTGGTGAAGGCCGCCCGTACCCGGGACCTCGCCTCCTACAGCCTCGGCAACCTGGTCCTGAGCAACGTTGCCAATGCCGTGCATTCCATCTACGTCTTCAACCTTCCGGCCGGTCCCATCTGGGTCCTCCACCTGGCCTACATCGTGGCATCCGCGCTGATGCTCGCCTGGTGGCTGCGGTACCGGGAGGCCGGGCATGAAGGATCAGGCGCGGAGGCCGGACAGCCTGACGGTTCAGCTGCAGATATTCCCGCAATCCACCAAGGAGCACAGTCATGAACACCAACCAGACAGGAATGCTGGACACCATGATCATCGGCGGCGGCCAGGCAGGCCTCGCCATGGGCCACTATCTCAAGGAACAGAACCGGACATTCCTCATCCTGGACGCGAATCCGCGCACCGGAGACGCCTGGCGGCAGCGGTGGGATTCACTCCGGGTGTTCACCCCCGCCAAGTACGACGGCCTGCCGGGGGTCCCCTTCCCGGCGGATCCGTTGTCCTTCCCCACAAAGGACGAGGTGGCAGGGTACCTGGAAGGCTATGCGGAACGGTTCGCGCTGCCTGTCATCCGGGGCGTCCGCGTCGAGCGGCTGTGGCGGGAGGCGGACCGTTTCGTCGCCGCCTCCAACAGCCAACGCTGGGAGGCCCACAACGTGGTCGTAGCCACCGGCTGCAGCCAGGCGCCGAAGGTCCCGGGCTTTGCCGCTGACCTGGACGCTTCCGTCGTGCAGCTGCACTCGAGCCAGTACCGGAATGCCGGGCAGCTGCAGGCCGGCCCGGTGCTGGTGGTGGGACTCGGGAACTCCGGGGCAGAAATCGCCCTCGAGGTAAGCCGCACCCATCCCACAAGTGTGGCCGGCAATCCCGGGGGAGAGCTCCCGGTGAAGCACGGCCCGACGGCGGCACGCTACTTCCTGCCGATCGTGCGGTTCCTGGGGCTCCACGTCCTGACCCTCAGCACACCCCTCGGCCGCAAGGCTGCGCCCGCCTTCAAGGCGCACGCCACGCCGCTGATCAGGACCAAGTCCAAGGACCTGGCCGCGGCCGGCGTCCAGTTCGTGCCGCGGGTGGCCGGAATGCAGGACGGGATGCCCGTCCTGGCGGACGGGACACGCATGGAAGTGTCCAACGTGGTGTGGTGCACGGGTTACCGGGATGACTTCAGCTGGATCGATCCGGGAATGCTCGACGGCGGCGCGCTGCCCCCTCAGCACCGCGGCGTCGCCCTGCGGACGCCGGGCCTGTTCTTCCTGGGACAGGAATTCCAGTACGCGGCGGCGTCAGCCACCCTCCCCGGCACAGCCCGTGACGCGCGCCACCTGGCCCGCCGGATTCCGCGGCCCCCGGTGGCAGCCCGCGAAAGTGCCCACGCAGGAGAAAAGGAAGCGTGACGGGTCTCTCATGATTGGCTATCCGGCGTCGCAGGCCCGTAGGCTTGATGTTTTTGCCAGCCGGTTTTGAGGGGTCATTTGTGTTGATTGCGCGAACAGAGGCTGCACCGGGCCGTCCGGCGGACACTGCCGGCTCCCGCCGGAAACCCACGTTCCGTCCCGAAGTCCAGGGCCTCCGCGCACTCGCAGTACTGATGGTGGTGGCCTACCACGTGTGGCTCGGACGGGTGTCCGGCGGCGTGGACGTCTTCCTCCTGATCTCGGCCTTCCTGCTCACCCTGTCCTTCGTCCGGAAGGTCGAAGCCGGCACCCCGCTCAACCTCCTGCGGCACTGGCTGCACCTGTTCAAGCGGCTGCTGCCGGCCGCCGTCGTTGTCATCCTCGGCGTCCTGGCCGGGACGTGGCTCATCATTCCGCAAAGCCGCTGGCCGCAGGTGCTGGACCAGGCGTGGGCCTCGCTGCTGTACAGCCAGAACTGGCTGCTCGCCAACACGGCTGTGGACTACTACGCGCAGGACCATGCCGGCGCCAGCCCGCTGCAGCACTTCTGGTCCCTGTCCATCCAGGGCCAGGTCTTCATCCTGTGGCCGCTGGTCTTCGCCGGCGCCGCCGTCCTGCTGGCGCTGCTGCGCCGCATGCCTGCCTTCAGCGGACTGACCTACCGGGGATTGCTGGCGCTCGCGTTCGGCGCGGTCTTCGCGGTCTCGCTGGCATACTCCGTTGAGCAGACCGCCACCAACCAGGCATACGCCTACTTCGATACCCGGGCCAGGCTCTGGGAATTCGCCCTGGGATCCCTGCTCGCCCTTGCACTGCCGTACCTCAAACCCGGCCGGGCCCTGCGCGTGGTCCTGGGCTGGGCGGGCCTGGCGGCCATGGTCTCCTGCGGCCTGCTGCTGACGGTGGACCGGTCCTTCCCCGGCTTCGTGGCGCTGTGGCCAACTCTGGCGGCGGCCGCCATTATCGTGGCGGGACAGACCGGCAGCCGGTTTGGCGTGGACCGCTTCCTGGGCAGCAAGCCGGCCGTGGCCCTGGGCGACAACTCCTATGCGCTGTACCTCTGGCACTGGCCGGTCCTGGTGCTGGCGCTCGCCGCCACCGGCGTCGAGGCGCCCAACCTTGTCCAGGGCCTGGCCATCGTCGGGGCCTCCATCGTGCTTGCCGTCCTCACCACGCGTTTTGTGGAAAAGCCGCTGCGCGACTGGCACTGGCCCAAACTGCGGGCGTGGCGCACCGCCGTCGTCATTGTTGCCTGCGGTGCCGTCCTTGCCGGACCCGTGGCCGTATGGCAGACGACGCTCACTGCAGAGGAAGCGGCGACGGCGGCACAGCCGCGCGAGCTCACGCCCGGGGCCGCGGCACTCAGCCCGGAGAACGCCGCCATGCCTGCGCCTGGGGCGAAGATCATTCCGGGCCCGTCCGCGCTGGATAACGACTGGGCCGGCATCCACGCCCCCTGCGCCGGCGCGAACGCCACCGCCGACCCCATCCTGGAAGGGTGCCGGCAGGCAGTCCCTGATGAAGGCGCTACCAAGCGGATCGTCGTGCTCGGTGATTCCCATTCCCAGCAGTACCTGGGCGCGCTGGCACCCATCGCGGAAGCCCGGGGCTGGGAATTGGTCACCCTGCTGATGCCGGCCTGCCGGTTCGGGGCCGAGTCGGAAACCAGGAACGCCGAATGCAACGCCTACAACCGCGCCAGCGCCGCGTACGTGCTGGAACACCGGCCTGACGCGGTGTTCACCGTTGCCTCGCTGACCCATGAAGAGGCACCGTTCGAAACCGAAGTTCCCGGCTACCTGGACGGCGTCCGCCCGTTCACCGAGGCAGGCATCGAGGTGGTGGGCATCCGGGACAATCCGCGCTTCACGTTCAACATGCCCGAGTGCGTCCAGCGGAACGGTGCCGACGCGCCCGAATGCAACCCTGCCCTGAGCGAGTCGCTCGTGGAGCCTTCGCCCCTGGAAAGCTACCGGGGCAAGCTCGACGGCCTGCACCTGATGGACCTGAGCGACTTCATCTGCGCCCGCGGAGTCTGCCCGGCCGTGGTGGGGAACGTCTACGTCTATAAGGACGACAACCACCTGACCCGGACCTACGTGGAGAGCATGATCCCCATGTTCGAGCAGCGCCTGCTGGCCGCCACGGGCTGGAGCTGAGCCGCCGCTGGCCGGGCCTACACAGCCCGGGGCCGTGCGGTTGCTCACATTGCAGCCGTGGAATAGGGGGATCGGCGCGGAGGTTCTAATATTTACTCAACACTTTCTGCCCCGGAACGCCGTTCATCGCGGTGTCCCCATCTTCTGCACAGGCCAGTTCCGTAATGACGGGCTGGTCATCGGCTGCAACCCCTGCCCGCCCCAGCAACCAAGGTAAGAGGCGCACTCATGACCGAGCCCGAACACAACCCCTTTGGCTTCATCGGCCTGACCTACGATGACGTCCTGCTCCTGCCGGGCCACACGGACGTCATCCCGTCCGAGGCCGACACCTCCTCGCGGATTTCAAAGCGGATCACCGTACAGACCCCGCTGCTGTCCGCCGCCATGGACACCGTGACCGAGTCACGGATGGCCATCGCCATGGCACGCCAGGGCGGCCTGGGCGTGGTGCACCGCAACCTGTCCATCGCCGACCAGGCGGACCAGGTGGACCGCGTCAAGCGCAGTGAGTCGGGCATGATCACCAACCCGCTGACCATCCGCCCCGAAGCAACGCTGCTGGAGCTGGACAACCTGTGTGCCCAGTACCGGGTGTCCGGCCTGCCGGTGGTTGACGAGGGAAACCGCCTCCTCGGCATCGTCACCAACCGCGACACCCGCTTTGTCCCGGAGTCGGATTTCCCGCTGCGGCTGGTCAGCGACGTGATGACCAAGATGCCGCTGGTCACCGGGCACGTGGGCATCAGCCGCGAGGAAGCCTCGCACAAGCTGGCCACCAACAAGATCGAGAAGCTTCCCCTCGTTGATGAGCAGGGCCGGCTCAAGGGCCTGATCACCACGAAGGACTTCACCAAGGCCGAGCAGTATCCGCTGGCCACCAAGGACGACGAGGGCCGGCTCCGCGTGGGCGCCGCCATCGGCTTCTTCGGGGACGGCTGGGAGCGCGCCATGGCACTTGTTGATGCCGGCGTCGACGCCTTGTTCGTTGACACCGCGAACGGCCACTCCCAGGGCGTGCTGGACATGATCCGCCGCCTCAAGTCCGATCCCGTTGCGGCCCACGTGGACATCATCGGTGGCCAGGCAGCCACCCGTGAAGGCGCCCAGGCCCTGATCGACGCAGGCGCTGACGGCATCAAGGTGGGCGTGGGGCCGGGCTCCATCTGCACCACCCGCGTGGTGGCCGGTGTGGGCGTCCCACAGATCACCGCCATCTACGAATCCGCCAAGGCAGCCATCCCTGCCGGTGTTCCCCTGATCGCCGACGGCGGCCTGCAGTACTCCGGCGACATCGGCAAGGCGCTGGTTGCCGGAGCCGACACCGTGATGCTTGGTTCCCTCCTGGCAGGCTGCGACGAGTCGCCGGGCGAACTGATCTTCGTCAACGGCAAGCAGTTCAAGTCCTACCGCGGCATGGGGTCCCTCGGTGCCATGCAATCCCGCGGCAAGAACACGTCCTACTCCAAGGACCGCTACTTCCAGGCGGACGTGTCCGGTGACGACAAACTGATCCCTGAAGGCATTGAAGGCCGCGTGGCCTACCGCGGTCCGCTCGCCTCCGTCGCCTACCAGCTGGTGGGCGGCCTCCGCCAGACCATGTTCTACACCGGCGCTCCCACCATCAGCGAGCTGAAGGCCCGGGGCAAGTTCGTCCGGATCACCCCGGCCGGGCTCAAGGAATCGCACCCGCACGACATCCAGATGACGGTCGAGGCGCCGAACTACGGTTCGCGCTAGGACCACGTGCACTGAAGCCGGGATGGGCATTTCTGCCCATCCCGGTTTTTTCTGCCCTAAAGTACATTCGGTGGATAAATGCTCTTACAAAGAACGGCATGGCAATGAGGGATATCAGGAAGGAATCTATCCGTGAGGGATCCTCGCAAGTGGGGTGCAACATGGCAGCAGGCCGCGGTAGCAACCACTTTGGCACTGGGCCTTTCATCGTGCGCAGCAGCAGGAGCAAGCGATGACACGTCCGACATCACGCTGGAAGAAGCAAAAACGAAAGTTCTTTCCCTCCAGCATGAGATTGTCCAGCGGGTTCCCGAGGACCTGGTGATTTCCGTCTTCGAAAGTACTTCCTCGAGCCTTCTGTCATGCGGGGTCGACCGGAAAAAATGGAGCGGTACCGGACAGGTTGAGCTGCGGCCCGGGTTGGACCGCAACGAGTTCCTCGACGAGGTCCGGGAGAGCCTTTCCGGCCAGGACGGCTGGACAGCCAGCGACGACACGGACAAGGACGGCGACCGCGTCGTGGACTTGCTGCATGACGACGGCACGCATCTGATCGTGGGTATCTGGGACGGGCCTGAGAGCCTCCAGGTCGACAGCTTCAGCGTCTGCTTCGACTTCCCGGAGTACGAGTACGGCGAAAAATACTAGGACACGCGCCGGGGCTAGGCTGGAGCCATGTCCTCACCAGGCCATCCGGCCGAATTAACCCCTAAAAGGGAGCCCCAGCGCCGCCTTGCCCTGCGGCCCTATGCCCGCGCCGTGGCGCAGGTATTGCGCGTCAGCTTCCGTGCCTCCCCGGGCGCTGTGATTATGAAGGTGCTCGGCTCGCTCATCTCGGCCGTGCTGCCGCTGGTCACCACCTATTTCGCGGCCCTCACCACCACGGCACTCGCGGCCGCCTACTCAGGGGATGCCGGTGCAGGTCAGCTGGCCATCGTCTACGTCATCATCACTGCCGCCCTGGGACTCTTCTGGGGTGCCTTCACCAGCGTTGACCGCTACATCCAGCAACTGATGAGCTTCAAGGTGGGCGCCATCGTCGGGGACCAGATGTACGAACGGTTCCTCGCCCTCGAGTTCTGGCGGTATGACGACAAAGAAACCGTGGACCTCTACGACCGCGCCAAGCGGTTCTCCGACTCCTACGCGCGGGTCCTGGACCGGATCGCGGCGATCTTCACCCAACTCGTTTCGGTGATCCTGGCCGTAGGCGCACTGCTGCTGGTCAGCTGGTGGATCGCGGTGATTGTCCTGGTGGCCATCGTGCCCAGCGTCTACCTGCAGTTCAAGCTGTCGCGGGAGCAGATCGCGCACTGGAACACCCAGGTGGACTCCCGCCGCCAACGGCGGATGATCGAACAAAACCTGCTCCGACCGCAGCACATCGCCGAGATGCGGCTCTATGGCATCGTCGGCTTCCTGATGGATCTCCGTTCGCGGCTGCGTGACGCGGATGAGCGCCGCCGTCTTGATTTCCAGCGCCGCTACATTCCCAAGCAGCTGGCCGCCGACGCCCTGCAGTACGGCGCCGAGGTGGTTTCGCTGATCTGGATGGTGGGGCAGATCATCGCACGGGCGCAGCCGGTGGGCCAGTTCCTCTATGTGCAGCAGATCGTCAGCCGGGCGTTATCCACCGCCAACAATCTTGTGTCTTCCCTCAGCTCCATCGACGAGGACCTGGCGAACCTCAAGGACTACGAGCTGTTCATGGCCCTGCCGGTCCATTCCGAGCACGCACCTCCGCTGCTGGGACCGCCGAAAGAGGTGGAGCTGAAGGACATCCGCTTCACCTACACCGGAAGCGAGATGGAAGTGATCCGAGGGATCAGCCTGACCATCCGCGAAGGCCAGCACATCGCCATTGTGGGGGAGAACGGTGCCGGAAAGTCCACGCTGATCCGCATCCTTGCGGGCCTCTACCGGCCGGACTCAGGGCAGGTCATGCTCGACGGCGTGGACCTCGCCGCCGTCGACGTCACCTCCTGGCATCGCCACCTTGCGGTGCTGAGCCAGGAGTTCCTCAAGTACGAGTTCGCCACGGCCGCGGAGAACATCTACTTCGGCGACGTCGACTCGCCTAGGGACGACGCGCGGATACGACACGCTGCCGCAGATGCCGAAGCCTTGGACTTCATCAACAAACTGCCCAATGGCCTGGAGAACCACGTCAGCAACTGGATGGAGGACCCGCGGGGCCGGAAGGGCAGTGGCCTGTCGGGGGGGCAGTGGCAGCGTCTGGCCATGGCCCGCAACTTCTACCGGGACGCCTCGTTCATGGTGATGGACGAACCAACATCAGCCATCGACGCCCTGGCCGAACACCGGATCTTCACCCGGCTCTTCGCGGACCGCAGCAGCACCATCATTGCCATCAGCCACCGCCTGGCCACCATTGAGAAGGCGGACATCGTCTACATGCTCGAAGACGGCAGGATCGTGGAGCAGGGCATTCACCGGGAACTGGTGGCGCTCCGCGGCCGCTACTTCCGGATGTTCGAATCCCAGCTCAGCGTAGAGGAAGCGACCGGAACCTAGGCCTCCACAACAGTGGTGCGCACCCGTGCCAGGCTGGGACGCGGCGGGACACTGCTGAACCCAAACGTCACCGCCGGCCGGATGGGCGCCAGGGCACCGGCGTCGGCCCCTTCCCAGGTCACGACGGCGGAGGTGATGTGGTGCAGGTCGCTGACCCCGTAGTATTCGAGCCGCCCGTTGCCGGCGGTCCCGAACGTCCGGGCGCCCGGGGCCGCCAAAGCCGCCAGCGGGCTGACGCCGCTCAGCCAGCGGGGATGGACAGCGAGGCGCCGGGGGACTGCCCGCAGCGCGGTCCCCAGCAAGGTTCTGGGTCCTACTTCCGCGCGGATCGCCAAGGGCCCGGCGTCCACAGCGAGCCGATGACGGTCCAGCTCCGCTGACACGTCCAGCACCTGGACTTCGTCGAAGCTATAGGTGGTTGAAATGAAGTCAGCGGCTTCTTGGGTGGGCGCCAACAGCAGCCGGTGCCCGGACGGCTGCTGGAGCATAACGTCCGCGAAGGACCCGAAAGGGGAGTGCTGCCAGATCCCTACTACGGCGCGGAGACCGGAGGCGGTGCCGATGCCGGCAATGTGCCCGTCGAAAACCCACCGCCTGCCCACCCGGTCACCTCAGAGCGGACCGTAGCCGGCATTGCCGTAGGGATCGCGCCACACGGCTAGGTCCTGTTCCACAGCGCTGCGCAGTTCCGGGTTCGATTGGACCCGCTGCCGGAAGGATTGCCGTGCCCGGCCCAACACCACGGAGGGGACGAGGATGCAGGCCACCAGGAGGGCCACGATCAGCAGGAAGGTGCCGGCCAGTACCAGCACAGTGCCGTCTCCCCTGTCGGCGGCCGCCGGCAGGGGCGTCAAGAGGATCCCGCCAATGATGGCCGACAGTACTGACACCATGACGATGCCGCCACGGGCTGATCCAGGTCCGCGGGTAATGAGGCTCTTATCGGTATTGGGTAGCGTTGTGCGTACCCGCTTCCAGAACAACAGGCCGAGCGCCGCCAGGGCTGCACCCAAGGGGCCGAGGACGGCAAGGGCGGCAGGATTACCTGACGTAGCTGAGTAGAACGCGCCGGCCAAGGCAAGGACAGGTCCGCCGGCGATCGCGCTGCTCCAGCCTGCTGCCACGGTGCCCTGGGCGTCGGCCAGTTGCCGCAATCGGGACGGTGCGTTGGGTGGACTCACCTGTGCCAGATCGGGGGAGAGCCAGTACTCAAGGGGATGGGCGGGCCGGGCGTGATGGGGGGTTTGACTTGTCATAACGGCCTAGAGACCCAGGCCTTTGCGTACCCGGTTCTCCAGGTCATCGGCAGGCAGGGACTCCGTGGCCAGGCCTTCCCCATCACCTGCTGCCATTTCCAGCGAACCGTCCCGACCCGCCTTGACGTGGACTGAACGGAAGGACTTATCCGCAAGGTGCCGCCGGAGCGTTGCCGCGGCGGGGCGTCCATCCGGAGCGGAGCCGAGATAGAAGGTGACCATTTCGATGGCTGTTTTGAACATGCCGTCGGCATTGGTCAAGGGACGCAGTTCGTGGACACCGTATTTGCTGAGGCTGAGGATCAGTGCGCCTTCCCCGGAACCGAACAGGAAGTAGACATGTTCCGCTTTGGGTGTGACCAGGGCGGCCTCCAGCCAGGCATTGGAGGTTGCCAATACAGCCGCGACGCTGGTGGCGGGACCTGCCGGGACGAGGCTCTCGCCTTCCACCTTCATGAGGCCCCGTTCCAGGAGCGTCGCGACTCCCGCCTGCTCAAGCGGTGCACCCGCGGCGTCGTCGAGCCTGAACAGGCTCTGGCACCTCAGTGCTGCGCTGGTTCCCGCCAGGGCGATCAGGGCAATGAGTTCGTGTTCAGTAATGAGCAGGGGTGCGTCTTCTTGAGTGGTCACAGCAGCCTTTGGGTAGACAGGTCTCGGGACTTATTCTATGGAAGCTTCCAGGGAAGCCGGGGTGTCAGGTGAGCCAACCCCAGACCTTCTTCGCGCCCTCGGCTACGGCATCGACGGTCTTTGTGGCCGCATCGCCCACCATTTCCGAGGCTGAACCATAACCGAGGTTCGTGGCAAGCAGGCCCATGCCACCCCAGGCAATGCCGGCAACGGCGAAGAAGGGGCCGGCGCCTGGAATGAAGCTTCCTGCAGCCAGGATGGTCGAGATGCTGCCGTCGATCGCCATCCCGGTGTTGCCCGTTGCGACGCCTTGCCTGATCTGCAACGCACCTGTGACCATCCCGAGTCCGCCGGAAAGGCGTCCCAGCATCGAAGTGCCGTTCAGGAGCTGTGTTCCACGCACATAGCCAGCCCCGGGAGCCTGGGCGTACTGCGCGGTCAGCCAGGGCCAGTTGGTCAGTTTCGTGAGGAGGTCGCCTTTGGCCATGGTGGCCAGGAGGCTGTCCGTATAGAGGCCTGCCGCGGTCACTGCGGCGTTGGCGGCCCACCATTCCGGGCTTCCGGCGACGGAGAGGATGCCTTCAAGCCCGGTGGACGGAGTTGCCCCGGGATTTCCGGGCCCTGCCGGACGGGTTGGGGCACCCGGTCCGGGACCGACCGTGCCCCCGTTGGTGCTGGCATTTTCCTGTTCATCGGCCTGCGTCAAGAGAGTACGGGAGGCGTCGATCAGGGACTGGGACGTTTTGTTGAGCATGGGGCGCAGGTTGCTGCTCCACTCGCGGCGGAAGTTGGCCGCGTCGCTGCCCTTCCAGGCGGCGTTTGAGATCAGGCTGCTGACCTGGCGCTCCGTGTTCAGCAGCTGCTGCCCTGACTGACCCATGGACTTGGAGAGCGAGCGCAACTGTTCGATGTCGGCACCGTAAAGGCCAGGGGCCATGGTTGTTCTCCTTGGAATCGGGCACGGGAGCGTTTTCCGAGCCCCCGGACCTAGGTTACGGACTTCTTGAGGCCGCTGCCATGGGCACCGCTGCCCATGCCAAACAAGGTCAACACGTTGCTGGGATAACCTAGAGCAGTGACTTACGAGATCGAGATCGGCCGTGGCAAGCGTGGGCGTCGTGCCTACTCCCTGGATGACATTGCAATCGTCCCTAACCGTCGTACCCGCGACCCCAAGGACGTCTCCGTCTCCTGGCAGATCGATGCCTACCAGTTCAGCATGCCCGTCATCGCAGCGCCGATGGATTCCGCCATGTCCCCGGCCACCGCAATTGCCCTGGGCAAGCTGGGCGGCCTGGGAGTCCTGGACCTCGAAGGCCTCTGGACTCGCTACGAGGACCCGCAGCCCATTTTGGACGAGATCGGCGCGCTGCAGGACGAGACCAACAGCCCTGCCGTCACCGGACGGATGCAGGAACTGTACAAGGCGCCCATCCAGCCTGAACTGATCACGTCCCGCCTCGCCGAGATGCGCGAAGCGGGCGTCACCGTTGCCGGCTCCCTCACCCCGCAGCGCACCCAGGAGCACTACAAGACTGTCCTGGCCGCCGGCGTCGACATCTTTGTCATCCGCGGCACCACCGTGTCCGCCGAGCACGTGTCCAAGGACCACGCGCCCCTGAACCTCAAGCAGTTCATTTACGAGCTGGATGTTCCGGTGATCGTGGGCGGCGCCGCGGGCTACACGCCCGCACTGCACCTCATGCGCACCGGTGCAGCCGGCGTGCTGGTCGGCTTCGGCGGCGGCGCCACCACCACCACCCGCCGCGCGCTGGGCATCCACTCCCCGATGGCGTCCGCCATCTCCGACGTCGCAGCCGCCCGCCGCGACTACATGGACGAATCCGGCGGCCGCTACGTGCACGTCATCGCCGACGGCGGCATGGGCACCTCCGGCGACATCGTCAAGGCGATCGCGATGGGCGCCGACGCCGTCATGCTGGGCAGCGCGCTTGCGCGCGCCGAAGAGGCTCCCGGCAAGGGCTGGCACTGGGGCCAGGAAGCCCACCACCTGGAACTGCCCCGCGGCGACCGCGCCAACGTCGGGACCGTCGGGCCGCTGGAGGAAGTCCTCTTCGGCCCGGGCCACCACACCAACGGAACGTCCAACCTCATCGGCGCGCTCCGCCGCTCCATGGCGACCACCGGCTACTCGGATTTGAAGGAATTCCAGCGGGTCGACGTCGTCGTTTCCCCCTACTCAGGGAACTGATGACTGCGGCTGGCCAGGGGCCGCACATGCCCCTGGCCAGCCTGCCCAAGCGTGCTGCAAGCAAGTACTGTGGTTTTACTACCGGCACTGGAGGCGTTCAATGAAGACTGTTCCTGCACACGGCGGAGCCCTCGGCCCGGCAGCCCGGGAAGCATCCATCCAGCGGCTCCGGGACACTTCCCAGCCTGGCCAGGAACTGGACATCCTCATTGTCGGCGGCGGCATCGTTGGCACGGGAGTGGCCCTTGACGCCGTGACCCGCGGGCTGAGCGTCGGCATCGTCGAAGCAAGCGACTGGGCAGCCGGCACGTCCTCGCGGTCTTCCAAACTTATCCACGGCGGCCTGCGCTACCTCGAAATGCTCGACTTCGGGCTGGTCAAGGAAGCCCTGCAGGAACGCGGACTGCTGCTCTCCGAGCTGGCGCCCCACCTTGCCCGCCCGGTGCCCTTCCTTTACCCGCTGACCAAGCCCTTCATCGAGCGGCCATACGTGGGCGCAGGCATCGCGCTGTACGACGCCATGTCGATTTCCAGCGGCCACAGCCGCGGCGTTCCCTTCCACAAACACCTCACAAGGCGTGGCACCCTGCGGGCCGCCCCGAGCCTGAAAAACGATGCTTTCGTGGGATCCATCCGGTACTACGACGGCCAGGTGGATGACGCCAAGTACGTTGCCAACCTCATCCGGACTGCTGCCTACTACGGTGCACACGCCGTGAACCAGATGGCCGTGGTGGACTTCCTGCGCGAGGGCGAACGGGTGGTGGGGGCGAAGGTGGTCAACCGCGAGGACGGAACGGAGTTCAACATCCGCGCCAAGCAGGTCATCAACGCCACCGGGGTCTGGACGGATGAAACCCAGGCCATGGTGACCGAGCGCGGCCAGCTGCAGGTCCGGGCATCCAAGGGCATCCACCTGGTGGTGCCGCGGGACCGGTTCCAGTCCACCGTGGGGCTGATCCTGCGGACCGAGAAGTCCGTGCTGTTCGTCATCCCCTGGGGCCGGCACTGGATCATCGGAACCACCGACACCGACTGGAACCTGGACAAAGCCCACCCCGCGGCGTCCAGCAAGGACATCGACTACATCCTTGAGCACGTCAACCAGGTCCTCAAGCGGCCGCTCACCTGGGAAGACGTGGAGGGCGTGTATGCCGGGCTGCGGCCCCTGCTTGCTGGCGAAAACGACTCCACCGCCAAGCTTTCCCGCGAACACGTGGTGGCCCACCCCGTCCCCGGCCTCGTGGTGGTGGCCGGCGGCAAGTGGACCACCTACCGGGTCATGGCCAAGGACGCCGTGGACGAGGCGACCCGCACCATGGACGAACGGGTTCCGCCCAGCTGCACGGAAACCATCCCGCTGCTCGGCGCCGAGGGCTTCAGGGCCGCCTGGAACCGGCGCAACCGCACCGCCGAGGAGTCCGGTGTGCACGTGGCCCGGATTGAACACCTGCTCAACCGGTACGGGTCCATGACGCCCGAGGTGCTGGCCATCATCGAAGAGGACCCGTCCCTGGCAGAACCGATCCCGGGAGCGGACGACTATCTCCAGGCCGAGGCCGTCTACGCCGCCACCCACGAGGGGGCCCGCCACGTCCATGACGTCCTGACCAGGAGGACCAGGATCTCCATCGAAGCCTGGGACCGGGGTGTGTCCGCCGTTCCGGTTGTCGCTAAACTGATGGGTGACGTCCTTGGCTGGAGCGACGCGCAGCGAGAAAATGAGGTCCGGCACTACATTGCGCGTGTAGAGGCCGAACGCCTCAGCCAGCAACAGCCGGACGACGAATCCGCAGACGCCGCCCGCCTGGGCGTGGAAGACATCGTGCCCTTGCGCTGAGGGGCTGATAGCCCAGCACTGCTGACCGAAGGGATACGCCTTGGCGGAACCACTTGACCCGTATGATGCCGACCTCACCACCCCGGAGATGGTGATCCTGGAACTGGAGGCATCCGATAAGGCCGACGCCGCCACGCAGCTGGCCGAGCGGCTGTTCGCCGCCGGCCGCGTCTCGGACCTGGAGGGGTTCCTCAAACACGTCAACGCCCGGGAACACCAGCTGGCCACCGGACTGCCGGGCGGCATCGGCCTGCCGCATGCCCGCAGCGAGTTCGTCTCCCGCACGTCCATCGCCGTAGGAATCGCCAAGTACGGCCACGCGCTGGACTTCGGTGCGACGGACGGTCCCGCCACCGTGATCCTGCTCATCGCCACCCCGGCCAGTTCGTTCTCCGACCATCTTGAGGTACTGGCAACCCTGGCCCGGTCACTGTCCAAGGAATCGTTCCGCGAATCGCTGCGCCGTGCCTACGACGCCGAGGTCATCGCCGAACTCATCAACTCCAGCCTGGTGTTCTTCGACCACTGAGCCGGTGCCGGGCCGGCCAAGGCTACCTTTCAGGGCCGGCGTTTAGTTGTTCTACAGAAGTACGAAGTACGGTTAAGACGTGTGGAAAACTGCCCTTAAGCCCCGATGGATCGCAGGCTTCGTCTTCGCGATCGCCATATCCGGGGTCTTCGTACTGCTCAGCCAGTGGCAGTTCGGGCGCTCCACATCGCCCGAGGTGCCGGTCAACCCCGCTACCGAGCAGGTCCAGGCGCTGACGGACACCCTGCAGCCGGGCGAATTCTTCCACGGGACCGACGCCGACCAGATGGTCAGCGCCCAGGGCACCTATGACCCGGCCAAGCAGGTCCTGGTCCCGGGACGGCTGCACGGCGGAAAGACCGGCTACTGGGTGGTCTCCGCCTTCGCCGTCGACGGAGCCCCGGCACTGAGCGGCGCCGCCGCCTCGCCCCGGACGTGGATCCCCGTGGCCCGCGGCTGGGTGGCGGAACCCGGTGACGCGGCAGCACCGCCGTCGGGCCTTATCGAACTGACCGGACGGCTCCTGCCATCCGAAGCCCCGCTGCCCGGCAAGGCACCCGCACCCGGGGAGGCCACCGCCGTTTCGGTGGCGGAACTGATCAACTACTGGGAAGTGAGCAGCTACCCGGGCTTCGTAGCTGCCACCGCCGAGGTGGCCGGGGGAGCGGACGTCAGCCCCGCCGCGGTGCCCGGAGACCTGCTGCCACTGAACATCGGCCCCCAGCCCCCCGCACAGCAGATCAACTGGCTCAACCTCTTCTACTCCCTGGAATGGGTAGTGTTCGCCGGCTTCGCCCTCTTCATCTGGTGGCGGCTGGTCAAGGACGACTACCACCGGGACCTCGAGGACAGCCTCGACGAAGAGCACGATGCCATCTCCCCAGAGCAGCCCCAGCACCCTGAACAGAACCAGCAAAAGGTACAGCCATGATCGATCCAAAACCGGCCACCCCCACGCAGGCCACCGGAAAAACGGCCGGCAAAAAGCGGCGCTTCGGCGGTACCGAGGCCCAGATCCGCTCAGCCCTGAAGTTCTACAAGGTCCTGGCCTACCTCACCGGTGCCATGCTGCTGCTGCTCTGCGCCGAACTGATCGCCCGCTACGGGTTCGGGCAGTACCTGTTCGCGGGCGGAACCAACGCGGTCACCGGCCAGCCCTTCGGCTTTGGCTTTGCGGATGCTGAACCCCACGGCGTGCTGGGCGGGGTCAACCTTTCCGTCGCAGTCCTCATCGTGCACGGCTGGATGTATGTGGTGTACCTGATCTCCAACTTCCGGCTGTGGTCGCTCATGCGCTGGCCGTTCCTGAAGCTGATCCTGCTGGCGCTGGGCGGCGTGGTTCCGTTCCTGTCCTTCATCGTGGAGAAGAAATTCCACGCCGAGGTGGAGGCCGAGCTCGCAGCCAACCCGCAGGCGCCGCAGCGCTACTGAGCCGCGGTCCCGCGTCGGGGCGCCTTTCCGGGGCCGCCAACGTTTGGTGCGTCACAGCGCAGCCTCTCAAGGTGCGCCGGTGCAACGGCGCAAAGTAGGCTATTACGGTGACTACTCCCACTGCATCCCAGACTTCCCAGAAGCCGGTGCTGGTTGTTGACTACGGTGCCCAGTACGCGCAGCTGATTGCCCGCCGCGTCCGGGAAGCAAATGTGTATTCGGAAGTGGTTCCGCATACCTATTCCACCGAGCAGCTCCTCGCCAAGAACCCCGCCGCCATCATCCTGTCCGGCGGCCCGTCCAGCGTTTACGCCGACGGCGCTCCGAGCGTGGGTGCCGACCTCTTTGAAGCCGGCGTTCCCGTCTTCGGCATCTGCTACGGCTTCCAGGCCATGGCCAACGCACTCGGCGGCAAGGTGGACAAGACCGGGCTGCGGGAGTACGGCTCCACGGAAACCACCATCCTGGGCGAGGGACGTTCCGTCCTTGAGGGCATGCCCCAGCACCAGAACACGTGGATGAGCCACGGCGATTCCGTCCACGAGGCGCCGGAGGGCTTTGAAGTCCTTGCGACGACGGCGGGCGCCGAAGTGGCTGCCTTTGCCAACGAGGAGAAGGGCCTGTTCGGCGTGCAGTGGCACCCGGAGGTCAAGCACTCCGCCTATGGCCAGCAGGTCCTTGAGAACTTCCTTTTCAAGGGCGCCAAGATCGAACCCAACTGGACCACCGGCAACATCCTCGAGGAGCAGGTGGAGCGGATTCGGAAGCAGATCGGCGACGCCCGCGTCATCTGCGGCCTTTCCGGCGGCGTGGATTCCGCCGTCGCTGCAGCCCTGGTGCAGCGCGCCGTTGGTGACCAGCTCACCTGTGTCTTTGTGGACCACGGCCTGCTGCGCGAAGGCGAAGCGGAGCAGGTGGAGCGCGACTTTGTTGCCGCCACCGGCGTGAAGCTGTACGTCGCGAACGAGCAGGAACGCTTCCTGTCCGCCCTCGCCGGCGTCAGCGACCCGGAAACCAAGCGCAAGATCATCGGCCGCGAGTTCATCCGCGCGTTCGAGGAAGCGGAGCTGGCCATCATCGCCGAGGCCGCCGCCCACGGCGAGAAGATCAAATTCCTGGTCCAGGGCACCCTGTACCCGGACGTTGTCGAATCCGGCGGCGGCGAAGGTGCAGCCAACATCAAGAGCCACCACAACGTGGGCGGCCTTCCCGAGGACCTGCAGTTTGAACTCGTGGAACCGCTGCGCGCCCTCTTCAAGGACGAGGTCCGCGCCGTCGGTGCCCAGCTTGGCCTGCCGCAGGAAATCGTCGGACGCCAGCCCTTCCCCGGCCCCGGCCTGGGAATCCGCATCGTCGGTGAAGTCACCAAGGAACGGCTGGACCTGCTGCGCAAGGCGGACGCCATCGCGCGCGCCGAACTGACCGCCGCAGGGCTGGACAACGAAGTGTGGCAGATGCCCGTGGTCCTGCTGGCGGACGTCCGCAGCGTCGGCGTCATGGGTGACGGCCGCACCTACGGCCACCCCATCGTCCTCCGCCCGGTCTCCTCCGAGGACGCCATGACCGCTGACTGGTCACGCCTTCCGTACGAGCTCCTGGCCAGGATCTCGAACCGGATCACCAATGAGGTGGAGGGCGTCAACCGCGTGGTGCTCGATGTCACCAGCAAGCCGCCGGGAACCATCGAGTGGGAATAGCATTCTGAGTGGCCGGCCTCCGTCAAAGGAGGCCGGCCACTGCTGTTCCGGGGTGAAATCTCCCGCAATTTAGGGCACTGCAGTGTTGCGGTCTCTCAGTCCGGGCGTGGAAGCGGCTACGCTCGAACCTATGCCGGTATGGTCCAGGACGTCACGTGCAAACGCAGAAAAGAAGGCAGTAGTGTCAGTTGGTCAAGGCCACCCGGAAGGCTCGGAAGAGCTTCGCAAATGGCTGTCCGGGCTTAAACCCGTCACCGGGGCAGACACGATGCTGCGCTTTACGAAGACCCCCGAAGGCTCAATCGACCTCACCCACGCCCACCCCTCAGGCCTGGCGCAGCTCATGGCCGGGCGCCGCACCCGGCTGTCCACCCTCATCCGGGACCGGCAGCAATACGTGGTGGCTGCCAGGGCCTCGCGCAACATCAGGTCCAAGATCTTCGAACTCGCCAATGACCGCGGGATCGACGCCGGCTACCTCTCCGCCGGCACCGTGGTGTGGACATCCGCCGTCGGAGGCAAGCCCCAGCGCGTTTCGGCGCCGGTGATGCTGACCGCCATTTCCCTGACCGTCCGGCCGGGGGAGGACGACTACGAACTCCAGTTGACCGAACAGGCCCACATCAACCCGGCCCTGGTGCGGCATCTCAAAAACGTGCACGGCATCGTTTTTGACGTTAACGCCGTCACCCGCCTTGCCTACAGCACCGCCCGCTTCGATCCGCAGCCCGTGCTGGACCGGCTCGGCACCCTGATCAGGCCCATCCACGGAGCCGAGGCCCAGCACAACCTGCTGGTTTCCACCTTCGCTGACCTTTCGGGAAACCTCGACGATCCCTGGATCAATGACACCAACCCGCTCGTGTCCGCCCTGGCCACCGCCGCGGGCGGCGAAGTGGTGGACGTCGAGGAGCCGGATCCGTCCCGCTTCCCGCCCCTGGACAGCAGGCACCCGCAGGACGAACTCCTGCTGCTGGACGCTGACACGGACCAGCAGTACGTCATCGACGCCGTCCGCGCCGGCGACTCCCTGGTGGTGAGCAGTCCGCCCGGAACAGGACAGACGCAGACCGCCATCAACACCATCGGTGCCCTGGTGGATGAGGGCAAGACCGTCCTGGTAGTGGGGGACCGCCGCGCCAGCCTGAACGAGGTCTCCGGCCAGCTGGAGTCCCTCGGCCTCGAGTCCATCCTGTTCCAGCTGTCCGGGAACGTCACGGCCCAGCAACTGAAGGCCCAGCTGGTGCGGGCCATCGTCCGCAACGAGAAGTCCCTGGAACCCCAGCTTGGGAACCTGCACACCACGCTGACCGAACACCGCCACGCCCTGATGGACCATGTGGCATCGCTGCACAACGTCCGCCAGCGCTGGGGGTGCTCGCCCTACCAGGCCATGCAGTCCCTGGCCGAGCTCACGTCCATCCATCCGGCCCCCGCCACCACCGTGCGGCTGAAGCGGAGCGTCCTGGACAACATCCGCGACCGCGACGAGCTCGCCGGCAGGCTCCGCCGGGCGGCAGAGCTGGGCAGCTTCAGCAAAGCCTCCACCACCAGCCCGTGGCACGGCGCCCGGCTCCTCACCCGCAAGGAAACCGAGGAAGCCCAGGATCTTGTCCGCTCCGTGGAGAAGAGCCTGCCCCTCCTGCGGGACCGCATGAACGCCGTCGCCGAGCACGCGGAAATCCGGCTGGGTGCTTCCTTCGCCGAGTGGGGCGAACAGCTCGAGCTGCTGGTGGCCGTCCGCGGGAGCCTGGACAAGTTCACTCCGGACATCTTCGACAGGCCTGTCACTGACCTGATCTCCGCTACCGCTCCGTCCGCATGGCGGCGGGAACGCGGCATCGAGATGACGTCCATGCAGCGGTCGCGCCTGCGCAGGGTGGCCAAGGAATACGTCCGGCCGGGAGTCCACATCGCCGACCTTCACAGCTCGCTGGTGCTGGTGCAGGAACAACGGGCACTGTGGGCCGGCTATGCCACCACCCAGAGGCATCCTGCCGTTCCCTCCGGGCTCGCCGAAATGAATGCCATGTACCGGGAACTGGACCGCCAGCTCACCCAGCTGGGCGAGGCCCTGAAGCACACGGAAGCGGGCGGCGCACTGTCCCGCGTCCGCTATGAAGAGCTCATGGAGCGCCTCGAGCGCCTGGTGGCGGACACGGACACGCTCAAGACCCTGCCGGAACGCACGCTCCTGGTGGAGAACATGCGCGAGCACGGGCTGGGGGAGCTCCTGGCCGACCTCGCCGAACGGGAAGTTCCCGCGGGTTCCGTGGCAGCGGAGCTGGAACTGGCCTGGTGGCAGTCGGCCCTCGAAGCGATGATCAGCGGCGATGACTACCTGGCGATGTCCGACGGCGATGCCCTCCGGCAACTGGAAGCCGAGTACCGGCTGGCCGACAACGCGCACATTGCCAGCGGCGCCGCACGTCTTCGCTGGGACCTCGCAGAGCGGTGGCGGGCAGCGATCGCGGACCAGCCCCGCCAGGCCGACCTCCTGCGCAGCCTGCTCAAGGACGGCCGGGTGTCCCTGCCGGCACTGACGGCACAGGCGCCTGATCTGATCGGGACCCTGGTTCCCGTGTGGTCCGTGAGTCCCTACCTGATGACCGGACTGCTTCCGGCCGAACAGCATTTTGACGCCGTCGTCATCCTCGACGCCGAAGCCACCTCGCTGCAGGCCGTCCTGCCGTCCATCGCCCGCGCCCGCCAGGTGATCGCCTTCGGCGACTCCCGGATTGCGAGCCCCCGCACCTTCACCGTGGGCGTGGAACGGCTGGCCCCGGGGGAGTCGGCGCACCACCGTGTTGAGAGCGCGTTCACTGCCCTGTCGGCCGTGCTGCCGGTGTGGCGGCTGAACTTCGTCTACCGCGCGGTGGACGAGGACCTGGTCCTGCAGCTGAGCAAGAACTTTTACGACGGCGGCCTGCGCCGGTTGCCGGAGGGCCAGTCCGCCACAGGGCTGGACCGGTCCCTGCTGGTGGAATACCTGCCGGACGGAACAGGGCTGCCCAGTGCAGACCACGAAGGCGTCGAGTCCGTGGTTGCAGAAGTCAACCGTGTTGTGGAGCTGGTCTTCGAACACGCACGGCTGCGGCCGCGTACCTCCCTCGCCGTGGTGACTGCCAGCCTGCGGCACGCCGCCCGGATCGGTGAGTCCATCCGCCTTCAGCTGCCCAACCATCCGGGCCTCGCGGGATTCTTCGGCGCCGGCCCCGAGTCCTTCCGGGTCGTCGACCTGGAACGGGCGCAGGGCCTGGTGCGGGACCATGTCATTTTCTCGCCGGGCTTTGGCCGGACCCCGCACGGGCGTGCCCTGCACAGCTTCGGGCCGCTCTCGGCCGAGGGTGGTCGCGAAAAGTTTGCCTTGGCCATGACCCGTGCCCGGCGCTCCATGCATGTCCTGACGTGCTTCCGTCCGGAGGACTTGGACCACACCCGGCTGACGCACGGAGCCGTGGACCTGTACGCGCTCCTAAACCGGGAGATCTCGGGAAACACCGATCTCGGCACTCCCGCATCGCGCGCCGCCGCCAGCGAGCAGGCCCTTGGCGCAGACCCGCTGGTTGCGGATCTGGGGGACCGCCTGCGTGCACGCGGTGCACGGGTGTGGCACCAGTACGACGGCGCCATTGATGTGGTGGCAGCCGCTGATCCACTTAACACCATGGGCCAGGACGACGCCGACCTCCCGTGGCCGGTGGCCATTGAGTCCGACGGCACCGAACAGTACCGCACCATGAGTGTCCGGGAGCGGAGCCGGCTGCGGCCGCAGCTGCTGGAGCGCCTGGGCTGGCGGTACATGCCGCTGTGGACCATTGAGGTGTTCACCGATCCGTCAGCCTGCGCAGACCGCATCGCAGGGTACCTGGGCCTGGAAAAGATGGCGCTTCCATCGCGGCCGGCGTCTGTCGGTTTCCTTGACGACGACGTTGATCAGGCGCTCAATGATATTGACGCCGCCCAGCCCGCCCCGGTTTCGTATGTAAGGCATTCCACCCGCCCGGCTTCGGGACGCCGGGCCGGCGACACGGGCGACGTCCAGGTTGGGCAGCCTGGCGGCGGGCACGCCGGGGTTGAGCCCGGCGAGGGTGAGCCGGTGCAGGGTGAAACGGTGCAGGGCGGAACGGGCAGCAGCAAGGAGGCGGGCCACATGGCCAGTGAAGAGAAGAACAACAGCGCTGCCGACGGCGGGCCGGCATCGGCTGACACCGCGGCTGCTCCGGCTCCCGGGTCCGCGCAGGGTGGTACCGAAGGAATCCTGCCCAGGACGGCGTCGGAAGACGATCCCCGCGCCTGGGGCGACCGCGAGGATGACCACGATGCCTGGCTGAAGGAACAGAAGCCGCCGCACTGGGGCTGACGCCGAGCGGTAGCTCTGGAGCGGGTTTATGCGGCCGGTCAGGGAGGTCCCACCAGGACGAAAAACAGTTTGCCCTGGGTTGACGCCCCGGCGAGCCGGGCTGCCTGTGCTGCATCGGCGGCCACCACAATCAGGCCGTCGGTCTCCTGGGTTCCGAGCCACTGCCCGCCCTGCCCGCCCTGGCCGCCCTTTGTGGACGTCCACAGCACCGGCACACCGGATGCAAGGACTTCCGAAGGTTCCTGCTGGTCGAAGCCGTTCGCTGCTGTCAGCACCACGTTGACCAGCTGGCCGGGGGACACCAGCTGGATGGACGAGGGATCGGCCATCCTCAAGGGAACGGCTGCTGAGCCCGGCGCGCTGCCCGTCAGCAGGCCGGGACCCACCAGCTGGGCATCCGTCAGCAACTGGCCCTTGCGCAGCGGAGCTGCCAGTTGTTTCCCGGCCGCCTCGGCCTGGTCGCGGAGGAACCCGTCCGCCAGCATGCCCGGCGGCACCTGTACTTCAGCAAGGTCTGCCGCCGCCATGGCTGACCCGGCAGGCAGGTCCCGGGCGGCAGCCAGTGCGGTCACGGTGTAAACCGGTGCCGGAGTCAGCTGGTGGACCGTGAGTGCTGCCGCCGCGCACAGAAGCAGTGCGACGGCAAGGCGCCGGTTGCGGCTCAGCCATCCAGCGAGTCTCGCAGCCGGGCGGCTGGTCCCGGAACGGCCGGACGAACGGGGCCTCCGGTTGCGGTGGAGGAACCCGGGGGTGTCCCGGCGGGCGCGAAGCGGATGTGCAGGCATGACCCCACGCTAAGGGCGCCGGGAAAGCAAACGACAGCGGCCCCGCGCCTATGTGGACAACGTCCGAAGGGGACGTCCAGTCACAAGGCGCGGGGCCGCCGTCGACATGGCGGACGCTGAATCAGCTGGCGGCAGCCGCCGGAACGGAGGCCGCGGGGGCAGCTGCGGGAGCGGGTGCGGTGGACGCAGGCGCCGCGGGAGCTGCCGACACCGTGCTGCCCTTGGAATCGCGGGAGTCGGTGCGGTAAAAGCCCGAGCCCTTGAACACGACGCCCACGCTGTTGAACTTCTTGCGCAGGGTGCCCTCGCACTCGGGGCACGACGTCAATGAGCTGTCCGAGAAAGACTGGACAATATCGAAGGCATGGCCGCAATCCTTGCAGGCGTAAGCATATGTTGGCACTGGTGCTCCTCCTCTTGGGCAAACGAGAGGTCCCGTGCTGCCACCTGGTAATCCATTAGCAGTCGCAGGGCCTGAGTGCTAATTCTATCATCCTCCGGCGCCCCCGCCACCTGGGCTTACACTCCGCTGGCGAGCGACCTGAGCCCGGACGGTGCCAGCACGGCGGGTACGGGACGGTCGAACTCTTCAGCGGGAATGTGCCCGGCCGGAAGCAGTTCATCGTCGTAGATAACAGCGGCGAGCGGAATTTCCTTCCCGGCGGTCGCAAGGTGACCAAGGAACTTGTCATAGTAGCCGCCGCCCTGGCCCACCCTGTTGCCTTCAAGATCCACCGCGGTTGCCGGGATGAACAGTGCCGCCGCTTCGCCCGCCACGTCGGGTCCGTGCCGGGGCCCGGCAGGTTCCAGGATGGGCGCATACTTGCTGCGCTCAAACGCAGCTTCCGGGCTCCAGAAAACCCAGCTGAGTTCCCTGCCGGGTTCGCAGACGGGAAGCAGGACCTTGTGGCCGTTACCGTGCAGGGCGGTGATCAGGGGAAGGGTGGGCGGTTCCACGCCGATGCCCAGGTACACGCAGAACGTGGCCGGCTTCCCGCCGGACAGGGATTCAGCCCACGCAGCACCATGGACGGCGAGGGCAGCCCCGGCGGCCTCCAGGCCGGCGGGAGTCAGTGTTGCCCTCCGCCGCCGGTGCTCTGTGCGGATGCCGTCCTTGGCGGCAGCGTCGAAGGCGTGCCTCGTGTTCGTCTTTTCCGGCATGGTGCATGTCCTCCCTTGCCCGCCGTTCGGCGGTTTCCGTGGCGCCCCCAGGCAGGTGGCGGCCCGTCCTTTGATTACTGAATGCTTGACGCTGACGTTAGATTAGTCCGGTGAGTACCAGTAACCCGAGAGTTCGCAAAGCCGTCATCCCCGCTGCCGGGCTGGGTACCAGGTTCCTTCCTGCCACCAAGGCCATGCCCAAGGAAATGCTTCCCGTAGTGGACAAGCCTGCCATCCAATACGTGGTTGAGGAAGCCGTCCACGTGGGTCTCAACGATGTCCTGATGATCACGGGACGGAACAAGAGGGCGCTGGAGGACCACTTTGACCGCGTCCCCGCACTGGAGTCCACGCTGGCGGACAAGGGTGACAACGAAAAGCTCGCGTCCATTCAGGCGGCCAGCAACCTCGGTGACATCCACTATGTGCGCCAGGGCGACCCCAATGGCCTGGGCCACGCAGTGCTTCGCGCCAAGCAGCATGTTGGCGACGAGGCATTCGCCGTCCTTTTGGGCGACGACCTCATCGATGCCCGGGATGAACTGCTCAGCACCATGATCGACGTGCAGGCCAAAACCGGGGGCTCCGTCGTGGCGCTTATCGAAGTGGAACCCTCACAGATCAGCGCCTACGGCTGCGCTGATATCCAGGAGATCGACGGCGAAGGGTACGTGCGGATCAACCGCCTGGTGGAGAAGCCCACCCCCGACGAAGCACCGTCCAACCTGGCCGTGATTGGCCGTTACGTGCTGCACCAGGCCGTCTTCGAAGTCCTTGAGCGCACCGGTCCGGGGCGTGGCGGCGAGATCCAGCTGACGGACGCGCTGCAGGAACTGGCCACCGGTGACGGTGAAGGCCACGGCGTCTACGGCGTGGTGTTCCGCGGGCGCCGGTACGATACAGGCGACAAGCTGAGCTACCTGAAAGCGTGCGTCCAGCTCGCCATCGACAGTGACGATCTGGGCCCTGGCCTGCGGGAGTGGCTGCCGGGCTTCATCAGCGGCCTTTCCAAGTAGCACCATGCGCCTTGGCCCTATCTGGCCCGTAACCCTGGAATGTGGCGACCTGGTCCTGCGCCCCATCCGGTACCGGGACAAAAAAGAGTGGACTGAAGTCCGTTCCCGCAACACGGAGTGGCTGGCGCCGTGGGAAGCGTCCAACCCGGACCCGCGGGGAGGCCTGCCGGACTACCGGCAGATGGTGCGCTCCCTGAACGCGCAGGCGGCCCAGGCCACTGCGCTGCCGTTCGTCATTACCGAGCGCGTGCCAGGCAGCAGGAACCCGGCCATCATCGGCCAGCTGACCGTCTCGTCCATCGTGTGGGGATCAGCCATGATGGCGACCCTGGGGTACTGGGTGGACCAGGCGAAAGCCGGGCGGGGCATCGCCCCGACTGCGGTGGCGCTCGTCACCGACCACTGTTTCCAGACGCTCGGACTGCACCGGATGGAAATCAATATCCGGCCGGAAAACGGGCCCAGCCTGCGGGTGGTGGAGAAGCTGGGTTTCCGGGACGAGGGGTACCGTCCCCGCTACCTGCACATCAACGGCGACTGGGCTGATCACCGGTCCTTCGCACTGACGTCCGAGGAAGTTCCGGACGGCCTGCTCCGCCGGTGGCTGGCGTCCCGCCCGTCATAAATCCACTCATTTGCGAGCCGGGCCGCGACACACCGAAGCTAATGCGGCGCCATACCATGTGATGCTCATACGGTTTTGAGTGTGGACTTCCCCCTTAGCAGCTCAGTGATCCTTGTGGTTGCCGTCGTGCTCTGGATTGTGTGGGTTGCCCCGTACGTCCTCCGGAACCGCCGGCACCAGTTCCAGCCCGCCGGTGACTTTCCGGCAGACGCACCAGCCGACGAAAGACCCGAACCACCAGCCGGTTTGGTACTGAAAATCGCCGCCCAGCAGGAGAAAGCAATGGAAACCAGGAAGAGCGCCGGACCGGCTTCCAATGCTGGCAGCTCCGCACCTTCGGGCCATTTCCACATCCGCTATGGCCGTACCGCCCTGGCTCTCGTCGGGTTTCTGTCCCTGCTGACGGCGCTTGTCTCCGGAGTGCTGTTGCCCTTCGGGCTTGGCTCGCCTGTCCTCCCGCTGACCTGCGCAGCGCTGACCGCGGCCTCCGTCGCCATTCTGCGCTGGCTGGCTGTCCGGGACCGTAAGGCGAAAGTCGATGCGGCCTTTCGCTCGGCAATGAGTGCACCGGTACGGCGGCCTGATGCCACCGAGCACATCCCGCCCAAGCCTGAAGTTGCTCCTGCCCGCCGGGAAAGCCCCCTTTTTGACGCCGAGGCGCACCAGCCTAAGGCCCAGCAGCTCACAGCACAGGAACTTCGCGCGGCAGCCCTCGCCGTGGCCGTGGCTGCAGGTGATGCCAGTGCGGCAGCAGCGGCGTCGAAAACTCCTTCAAGCACTCCCTGGGAGCCCGTTGAGGTTCCCAAGCCCGTGTACGTGGAAGCCGCCAAGGCTGAGCGCCCGGAGCCCGAACCGCTTGCGTTGCCTGCGGCCCCGAAAGCCGTGGGCAAGCCCTCCCTGAAGCAGGGTACGGCAGCCGCTCCGCCGTCTGCCCCCGCGGTAGCCGAAGACCAGCAGCTCAGCAAGGCGCAGAGCGCCCTCAGTAACCTCGACGACGTCCTGCAGCGCCGCCGCGCCTAGGAAGCACGTGCCGCGGGGCGCGATGCAATGCCCGACGCCGGCAATCACCTTGCGATCCGTATCTGTTGGCGCGCCGGTTGGCATTGAGCGGGGAAAATTTGTAGCCTAGGGTCACCGGTTCCGCACCCGCACCGCGAGGGCGGCCACTTCCGGGGCTATAGCTCAGTTGGTAGAGCGCTTCGTTCGCATCGAAGAGGTCAGGAGTTCGAATCTCCTTAGCTCCACACAATGCACGGCCAGACCACGGGCGCGCCGCACCCGTGAAGGAACATGACAATTAATTTCTCCGCTGCCAGGTCCATGGCCGTTCTCACCAGTCTTCTCTTAGCAGGCACTCTCGCCGGCTGTGATGCTGCAGCCCAGGCATCGCCGTCGTCAGCCAACCCTGAAGAAGCCGCTGCCGCCCTGGCCCGGCTGGAAACCATTCCGGTCAAGGGCCGCGCACCGAAGACCGGCTACAGCCGCGACGAGTTTGGGCCCGCATGGGCGGATGTGGACCGCAACGGCTGCGATACCCGCAACGACATCCTCGCCCGCGACCTGGAGGATGAGACGTTCAAGCCCGGCACCCGGAACTGTGTGGTGGCCACCGGCACGTTGGCCGACAAGTACACCGGCACCACCATCAGTTTTGTCCGCGGCCAGGACACCAGCACGGCGGTCCAGATCGACCACATCGTTGCCCTCTCCGATGCCTGGCAGAAGGGAGCCCGGCAACTCAGCGACGAAGACCGGCGGCAACTCGCCAATGACCCCTTGAACCTGATGGCAGCAGACGGACCCACCAACAGTGCCAAGGGTGACAAGGACGCCGCGACGTGGCTTCCGCCGAACAAGGCGTTCCGCTGTGAGTATGTTGCACGCCAGACCTCGGTGAAGGCGAAGTACCAGCTGTGGGTGACACCGGCGGAGCGCGACGCCATCGCCGGAATCCTGGCCGGCTGCGTTTAGGAGCCTGCTACAGCCAGCCCTTCTTCTTGAAGATGGCATACATAGCCAAGGCCGTCGCCGCCATCAGGCCGATGGCCATCGGGTAGCCCAGGTCCCAGTGCAGCTCGGGCATGTGGTCGAAGTTCATGCCGTAGATGCCGGCCACGAACGACGGCGCAAACAGGATTGCCGCCCAGGAGGAAATCTTCTTCACCTGCTCGTTCTGCTCCGCGCTGGCCTCGTTTTGCCGGTTGGCCGTCAGGGTTCCGTCCAGGGTCAGGGCGTTCTGCAGGAGGTCCCGGAAGGAGTCTGCCCGGGAAATCACCCGTTCCACGTGGTCCTCCACGTCCCGGAGGCTGTGCTGGAGCTCTGTTTCAACACCGTACTTCGCGAACCCCCGCTTCAGCTGGTGCATCATGTCCGGCAGCGGGTGGATGGCACGCTGGAACTGGATCACTTCACGGGCCAGTTCGTAGATCCGCCGCGACACCGTTGTGTCGCCGCTGAAGAGCTGGTCCTCGATCTCGTCGATGTCGTTTTCAAGCCCGGCCACCACGGGTGCGTAGTCGTCCACCACCCTGTCCAGGAGGGCATACAGCACGGCCTCCGGGCCGTGCCGCAGAAGGTCCGGACGTGCCTCCAGGCGTTTCCGTACACGGGCCACGCCGGCCATTTCCGCGTGCCGCACCGTGACCACGAAGTTCTTACCGGTGAAGATATGGAGTTCCCCAAATTCCACCGTCTCGCTTGCATCCAGGTACCGGGCGGGCCGCAGGACCGTGAACAGGTTGTCCTCGTAGCGCTCCATCTTGGGGCGCTGGTGTGCGGAGATGGCGTCCTCCACCGCAAGGGAGTGCAGCCCGAACTCAGCGGCCACTGCCGCCATCTCCTCGGCGGTAGGACGGTACAGCCCGATCCAGGCCATACCGCCGTGGTGCGCCAGGGTTTCGAACGTCTGCTCCAGGTTTTCGGGTTCGGCATGGCGCACGCCGTCCACGTAAACGGCGTTGTCAATGATGGTCATGGGCGGGCGCCTCCTGTCTGCATATGCCGCATGCTCAGGACATGGCTCCGATAATGGCCCCTGAGACTGTCATGGCTACCAGGTCATGGCCGGAGTCGATCAGCGTCACGGCGGCCGGGCGCCCGGCGAAACCATTGTGGATGGCGTGGCCGCCCGCCCTGAAAACAAGCCCCACAACCAGGGCGAACCAGGCGCCGGCCAGGGCATTGTCCAGCCCCAGCTTGCTGATCAGGACGGCAAGGAGGATGGCAGTCAGCGCCGCGAACACCATCATGGGGAGCCAGATCCCGGCCCCGCCGCTGATGTTTTTCAGGTCGTCCTCGCTTTTGCCGATGGCGGCCATCCACCGGTTGCCCAGCACCGCAGGCATGTACCAGACGAAGCCGATGGCCATCGTTGCCGCGAAGGCAAGCAGCACCGCAAGCCAGTTGATCTGTGAAACGTAAGAGAGCCAATCCATTCTCGAAATCCTAGCCGTCCGGCCGCCGCCGGCCGGGATGCGGAACGTCGGCCGACGGCGGGGATGGAGTGGTCAGCTGCCCGCAGCCTTGGCGAGTCCACTGATCAGGGGCTCGGTCCGGTAGGGGATGTGCGTGTGCAGCGCAAGGACAGTTTCAGTCCGGATGACGCCCTTGATCCGCAGGACCTGCCGCAGGGACGCCTGCAGGTTGTGCGTATCCGTTGCCACCACCCGGCACCAGACGTCGCCGCGGCCCGATATCTCGTGGACCTCCAGGACCTGGGGGATCAGCCGCAGCGCCGCTACCACGCCGTCCAGCTCACGGTGGGACACCTCGATGGTGACGAAGGCCACCACGTCATAGCCCACAGCCTCCAGGTCAACTTCCCGCCCGCCCGGGCGCAGCACTCCGGCCCGGATGAGCCGCCGGACCCGGGACTGCGCGGTGTTGCGGGCAACGCCCACCGAGTCGCTCAGCTCGCCCACCTGGATCCGGGGATCGCGGATCAGCGCCAGGAGGATCTTCAGGTCGGTAGGGTCCAGCTTGTCCAAATGGTCACTCTCCATCATCGGCGGGTGCAAGTTTTGACGATCCTGCTCAATTCTTCCATGTATTTCCGCGCAAACGAGCAGTAGTGCTCCATTCTGGAGCCATCACCTATTCACGCCGCGGGGGGCTCCCACAAGGACCACCCGCCGCGGCAAATCCGGAAGGCGGCATCATGACGGTCTTCAGCGAACTCCGTATGCGGCCCGCTCCGTCCGCAGCTGCGGGATGGGATGCCTCCACCACGGCACGGCTGGTGATGGCGGGTGCCGTCATTTTTGTCCTCTTGGTGGGAGCCAACCTTGCCACCCCGCTTTATCCACTCCTGCAGGCCGGGCTGGGGCTCTCCGCCCTGGACGTGACGGCTGCTTTTGCCAGCTACGTCCTTGCCCTCGTGGCCACGTTGATGCTGGCCGGGCACTGGTCGGACCACATCGGACGCCGCGCTGCACTCCTTCTGGCCGTGATCACCGGTTTGGCGGGCGGCTGGGTCTTCGCCGGGGCGGGTTCGTTGGCAGGGCTGTGTGCCGGGCGGGCGCTGCAAGGGGTGGCTGTTGCGATGGCCACGGGTGCGAGCGCGGCGGCCCTGCGCGAACTGCTGCCGTCCCGCCCGGAATGGGCGTCCCGCTTTACCCTGCTGGCCTCGGCCGGTGGAGTAGCTGCGGGACCGGTCATCGGAGGGCTGTTGTCCCTGCTGCCCGGAGCCACCACCGCTCCCTATGCCGTGTACTCCGTGGTGCTCGCGGCGCTTCTGGTGCCGCTGTACCTGATCCGGGCCCGTCCGGCCATCATGCTGCCCTCGCCGTCCAGGCCGCTGCAGGCACTGGCACCGCGGCGCCCGTCCGTGTCGCAGAACGCACGGGCAGCGTTCTGGCTGGCATCCGCCGTCGGCTTCCTCAGCTTTGCTGTCTTCGGGTTCTGCCTTTCGCTGGCTCCCGGTTACTTCGCCCAGGTGCTGGGGACGGAATCCCGGCCCCATATTGGATTGCTCGCAGGCCTCCCACTGGGCGCGTCAGCCCTCAGCCAGCTGCTGGCTGTCCGCGGCCGGTACGTGGTTCCGGCCGGACTGGCCGTGCTTGGCGGGTCAGTCTTCCTGCTGGGGGCCGCCGGCGCGTGGCACAGCCCCGTGCTGCTTGTGCTTGCGGCGGCGACGGCCGGTGCCGGCCAGGGTTTGGCATTCCGCACCGTCTTCAATGAGGTGGCTGCCCGCGTGGAGCCTGCCCGCCACGCCCAGATAGTCAGCACGGTGTACGTCATTACCTACCTCGGCAGTGCCGTCCCGGTCCTGGGGCTCGGCTGGGCAACAGGGGTTTTCGGCCAGGCTCCTGCCGTGGCCGGTTTCGTCGCGGTGTGCGGTACGGCGGCGCTTGCCCTGTCCGTCGTGACACTTGCGCACACGGTGCGCCGCCACCCCGGAAAGGGCTAGCTGAACTTTCCGCTACTCCGGAAGTGGCCCGTGGTTGCCCTGGATATGCTCAAAGACGAGCGTGGTTTCGGTATGCCCCACTACGGGGTCCGTTGCGAGGTTGTCCAGCACCCAGTCCCGCAGGTCCTCCGTGCTTCCGACGGCAATGTGCAGCAGGTAATCCACGGAGCCGGAGGTGTGGAAGGTGGACAGCACGGCGGGCAGGTGCGGCACCCGGGCGGTGAACCTGTCAATCTGGTCCCGGTCGTGGGCCCGAAGCCGCACGGCAACCAGCGCCTGCACCGACCTGCCGATGGCCGAGAGGCTGAGCTTGGCTTCGTAGCCCTGCACTATGCCCCGCTCGGAGAGGGCGCGCGTTCGCATCAGGGCTGTGGAGGGGGCTATGCCCACCAGTTCGGCCAACTGCTTGTTGGAGATCCTCGCGTCCTCCACGAGGGCAGCCAGCAGGCGTTCGTCGATGGCGTCCAGCGGCTCCAGGTGGGCTCCCGGCCTGGTGTTCCTGGGGTTCGTGCTCACTGCGGTTCCTTCCAAGGGTGGTGCGTTCATCCTAGACCGCGGATACCGCGCTTTCACGCCCGGATATGCATGCACGGCCGAATTTCAGGAACGTGAGCATTCTTTCAGGAGCAGATAATTCGTCAGGCTGGAAGGCGGCCTGCCCTGCGGCGCGTCAGGCGGAGGGCTGTTCCGTTCGGGAATGGACGACGGCGGCAGCGGCCGCTGTGAGGCAGGCGAGGACCATAACGGTCACCGCCAGGGCATTCCACCCCCAGGACTGGAAAACCAGGCCGCCGGCCCAGCCGATGACGCTGGACCCCAGGTAGTAGGCGAGGTTGTACAGCGATGCGGCCTGGGCGCGTCCTGTGCTGGCGATGGCTCCCGTCCAGCCCGCCCCGATGCTGTGGGCGGCAAAGAACCCGCCGGTGAACACCACCAGGCCTGCCAGGATCATGGCGAGGGACGGCGCAAGCGTCAAGGCAAGTCCCGCCGTGGACAGGCCCAGACCGGCGAGCAGGATGTTCCGCCGTCCGAAGCGCACCGTCAGCCCTGCGGCCCAGCGCGAGGAGACGGTGCCGGACAGGTAGGCGAGGAAGATGAGGCTGATCAGGGTGGCCGGAAGACTGAAGGGCCCGCCGGACAGCCGGAACCCCAGATAGTTGTAAACGGCAACGAAGCCACCCATCATGAGGAAGGCCTGGACGTACAGTGCCAGCAGCCGGATGTTCCGCAGGTGCCCGCCCAGGGTGCGCAGCGCGCCGCCCAGGCCGGCCCGTGTGGAGACGAAGCCCTGGGCCCGGGGCACCAGCACCAGGAAGGCGACGGCGGCAAGCGTTGCCAGCACGGAAACGGCCAGGGCCGCTGCGCGCCAGCCCCAGAGCTCTCCGGCGGGACCGGCCACCAGGCGGCCGGCAAGGCCGCCCAGCGTGGTGCCCGCCACGTAGCTTCCCGCCGCCAGCGCCGCGTGCGCCTTGGTCACCTCTTCATTGAGATAGGCAATGGCGATGGCGGGGATCCCGCCCAGGGCCATGCCTTCCAGGAGGCGCAGGGCCAGCAACATGCCGAAGCTGTCCGCCAGCGGCACCAGCAGGCCAAGCACGGTGGCGATGGAGATGCCCCAGGTCATGGCCTTGACGCGGCCGATCCGGTCGGCGAGGAAGGACCAGGGGATTACCGTGACGGCAAGGCCCACGGTCGCCAGGGAAATCGTGAGGGCGGCCTCGGCCGCGGAAATCCGGAGGTCCGCTGCCAGCAGCGGCAGGACCGCCTGCGTGGAGTACAGCTGGGCAAAGGTCGCCACGCCGGCAAAGGACAGGCCCGCGAGGATCCGGCCGTAGGCCCGCGATCCCTTGGCATGCCCGTCCCAGCGCGGCTCCGTACCGCTGCCGGTAAGGCTGGCATTGTGTGGCATTCCGCCAGCGTAGCCCTTGCCCAATACATACCTCCAATGCATGTTTTGTGCAAAACTGATAGCAAAATCGGATGCTTCCCCAACTGGGTAGCGGCAACTGTCGTTTTCGGTGCCCAACACGACAGTTGGCGCTACCTAGTTGGGGGGAGTCGGGGAAAGGGAGGCCAAGCCGTGGAAGCAGACCACAAGCAACTCATGCAGCTGCTTCCCCTCCTTCCCCTGCTGGCCGAGCTGGGGCGCACGGAGCATGTGACGGAAACGGCGGAACTGCTGGGAGTACCCCAGTCCACGGTGAGCAGGGCACTCGCGCGGGCCAGCGCCGTCGTCGGCACCGAACTCCTGGTGAGGGACGGCAGGGGCGTCCGGCTGACTCCCGCTGCCCGTACCCTGCTGCCGTACATCGAGCAGGCCCTGGCGGAGTTCCAGGCCGGGCTGGACCTGGTCCGCAACGAATCGGAGGTGGTCCGGGGCAGGATCTCGGTGTCCTTCCAGCACACGTTTGGCGAGGCAACCCTGCCGCTGCTGATCAGTGTGTTCCGCAGCCGCCACCCGGGTGCCATCTTCACCCTGAGCCAGGGCTCCCGGAACGCCTGCCTGGAGGAACTCGCAACCGGCGGAGCTGATTTGGCCCTGACCGCCCCGGTGGCGCCGGCCGGCAGGAACCTGCAGTCCTCCCCGCTGTACCGTGAGCCGTTGCGCCTGGTGGTCCACCACAGCCATCCCCTTGCCGGACGTACGGCGGCGGGACTGGACGAGATCAGGACCGAGCCGTTTGTGGCGCTCGGCCCCGGGTACGGGCTGCGCTCGCTGACCGACGCGCTGTTCCGCGACGCGGGCTACCGGCCCCGCATCGCTTTCGAAAGCCAGGACTCCCACACCGTCCGCGGGCTCGTGTCGGCGGGGCTGGGCGTCAGCATCCTGCCGCCCGGCGGCGACGCACCTGGCCGGACCGTCAGCCCGGCAACGGGAAACCTGGGGTGGGTGGAAGTTCCCCTTGATTCCGCCCTGGCCTTCCGCGAGGTGGGCATCAGCTGGCGGCGGAGGAAGCCTGATGCCGAACCGGTCCAGGTCAGGCTCTTCCGGGAGATGGTGGTTGCAGAGGGCCCGCGGCTGCTGGCCGGGCTGGCCAGGCAGCGGACCGGCTGACGGGCAGGGCAAGAGGACGGGATACCCGACGGCGGCGGTCCAGCCCCGGAGGTCCGGTGCCTTCGCGGCCAGTACCCTTGTGACGTGACCAACACCGAAAACCCCACCGCACGTCCCGCCGAACCATCCACAGCACGTCCGCCCGCCGGCGTCATCATTGGGCTGGACATCGGCGGCACCAAGACCCACGGCATCCGGTTCGAGGACGGGATCGCAGTTGCCGATGAATCAGCCGGCAGCTCCAACGTGCAGAACGTCACCCGCGACGAGGCCGCGCGCAACATCGCCCACCTCTTCGCCCGGATCGGTGGCGGCAACGTGTCCCAGGTGTATGCAGGATCCGGCGGGATCGACACTGACGAGGACGCCGCAGCCCTTGCCTCGCTGATCCAGCCGCACGTTCCCGGCGCCCGGGTGACCGTGGTGCATGATTCGCGCCTGCTGCTCGCTGCCGGACACGCGAGCACCGGGGTGGCGGTGATCGCCGGAACCGGCTCCGCCGCCTGGGGCAGGAACTCCGACGGCGATGAGGCCCGGGCGGGCGGCTGGGGCTACCTGCTCGGGGACGAAGGCAGCGGATACTGGCTGGGCCGCGAAACGGTGCGACACAGCCTCCGGCAGATGAACCAGGGCCAGCCGGCCGACCAGCTCACCTCAGCGCTGCTGCAATCCTGCGGTGTGGACCACCCCAACAAGCTCATTGCCCTGTTCCATTCCCCGGACACCGGCCGCCGTTTCTGGGCCCAGCAGGCCCGGCAGGTGGTGGAAGCCGCAGCCGGGGGACACCCCGCGAGCCAGGCAATGCTCGACCAGGCCGGCCAGGACCTGGCAGGCCTGGCGCTCCAGGTCCTGGACCAACTGCGGATCACCGGCCCCGTCATCCTGGGCGGCGGCCTGGGAATGAACGTGGCACCCCTCCAGGAGTCCTTCCGCCGGCACCTCGAAAATGCCGGAGTGACGGACGTCCGGGTGCTGGACCAGGAACCGGTCTTCGGCGTGCTGCAGCTGGTGGCGGAGCCGGCCTGACCGTTTGCTGCGCCGGGCCTGGCCGCGCTGTTTAGACCCGCTGTTTAGACGGAGCGTTTCCGGGGAGTCAGCCGGACACCGGGAAGCGGGGGAGCAGGGATGCGTCCGGCTTCGGCGCCGGCGTCAGGACCGTGGCCCGCTACCAGGCCGTAGCGGGCGGCAGCCGCCTCCGCGTCCGGCAGGCCGTCCTGGGCTTCCCAGGCCTCCCGGGCCTGTTCCACTTCCTCGTGCGTGCGGCCCACGAAGTTCCACCACATCAGCAGCTCCTCTTCGAACGGCTCGCCGCCGATGAGCAGGAAGCGCGTGCCGGGCAGGGCCTCGACCTGGAGTTCCTGCCGGCCGGTGCCCAGATAGCCGAGCGGGCCGGGGGCAAGTTCCTGGCCGTCCAGCTCCAGGCCGCCGTCAAGCACCAGGATGCCGTGTTCAAAATCCGGGTTCAGCGGCAGCAGCGCCGCCCCCTCGCAGGAAACGTCCGCTCCCACGATCGGTGAGTACATGGTGGCCGGGGAGGCGACTCCCGCGAGCTCACCCACCATCACGGTGGCGGTAAAGCCTTTGCCCCTGGCCTGGGGCAGTGCCCGGTGCTGTTCGAAGGCCGGCCGGCGGTGCCGTTCCCCTTCGGGAAGCGCCACCCACAACTGGAGACCCCGCTGCACCGGCAGTTCCTCACCGGCAGGCGGAAGCACCGCGAACTCCGAGTGGGACACGCCGTGACCCGCCGTCATGATGTTCAGTTCCCCCGGACGGACCACCACATCGCTGCCCACGCTGTCCCGGTGGCGGATGTGGCCGGCCAAAGGCCAGGTCACCGTCTGCAGGCCGATATGCGGGTGCGGCAGGACAGACATGGCCGTCCGGTCCGGCCCGAAGCTGTCCAGGAAGCACCAGGCGCCGATGGTGGGAAGGCCGCGCTGGGGCAGCGTCCGCTGGACATTCATGGCACGCACGCCGCCCAGCGGCACTTCCCGTTCCGGCCACAACTGCAGGCACGGCCCGGGGCTTCCCTCGGCACTCGCCGGCGGACAGACTTCCTGCTGGGGTGATATCTCCAAGTTGGTCACGCTCCCACTTTAGGCCCGTGTGCCCCGGACGGCTCAGTGCTTCCCGGCCCTGCCGGTCCCGCGTCCCCGGACGGCGTCCCATCCGGGCCTCCCGCCGCTCCGAATGGTTACAGTAGGGATTCCTTTGCCCGGATTAGGTGCCGCTACCGGTGATGCCGGGCGCGGTTTGGGCTACGGTAACTATCAGCGTGCTGATGACAATGTGGCGGTGCTTTGAGCGCCGTCCGAGCAGAACAGGTAAGTCCGCACCATGGACCAGGCGATGATCGAGTTTCAGAGCGTGACCAAGCAGTACCAGGGCGGGCAGCCGGCCGTGGATGACCTCTCCATGTCCATTGGGAAGGGCTCTATCACGGTCTTTGTAGGGCCCTCAGGCTGCGGCAAGACAACATCGCTGCGCATGATCAACCGGATGGTCGAACCCACGTCCGGCACCATCACTGTTGGCGGCAAGGACGTCACCTCGGTACCGGCAGCAGAGCTGCGGCGGTCCATGGGATATGTGATGCAGTCCGCCGGATTGCTGCCGCACCGCTCAGTGGTGGACAACATCGCCACCGTCCCCCGCCTGAACGGCGTATCTAAGTCCGATGCCCGCAGACGGGCCGAGGAACTCCTGGATGTGGTGGGGCTGGCCCGCCATCTGGGCAAGCGGTACCCCGCACAACTTTCCGGCGGGCAGCAGCAGCGTGTGGGCGTCGCACGCGCCCTCGCCGCGGATCCACCCGTCCTCCTCATGGATGAGCCCTTCAGTGCTGTGGACCCTGTTGTCCGCGACGAACTCCAGCAGGAACTGCTGCGGCTCCAGAAGGACCTCGCCAAGACCATTGTCTTCGTTACCCATGACATCGATGAGGCCACCGTCCTGGGGGATAAAGTCGCTGTCTTCGCGGTGGGCGGACGGCTCGCGCAGTACGCCACGCCGGAGGAGATCCTGCGTGCCCCGGCCAACGACTTCGTGGCCTCCTTCGTGGGGCGCGACCGCGGTTTCCGCCACCTCGGGTTCACCCCGTCCGACGGCGTCACGCTCCACCCGGTGCCGACCGTTGTCCGCGGTCCCTCCGGCCACGAGTCCGACCCCGCAGCCGCCGGCGGCTGGCAGCTTGTAGTGGATGCCGACATGCGCCCCCTGGGCTGGGCGACACCTGGCACCGACACCGGCATTATCCCCGGCGGCTCGCTGTTCCGGCCGGGCGAGAGCCTGCGCCGGGCGCTGGACGCAGCCCTGTCGTCGCCGTCGGGCCTTGGCGTGGCAGTGGATTCCGAGGGCAAAGTCCTGGGCGTGGTCCGCGGGGGCGAAGTCCTGGCCCTGATTGAAGAGGCACGCCAGATACGGCAGGCTGCGCTCTGATGGAGTGGTTCCTGGCGAACAGCGGCATGGTCCTGGAACGCGCGGGCCAGCACATGCTGCTCGCCCTTGTCCCCATGGTTTTGGGACTGCTGATCTCCATCCCGTTGGCGCAGCTGGCCCGGCAGAACCGCACGCTCCGCTCAGTGGTGCTGACGGCCTCCTCGCTCCTGTACACCATCCCGTCGCTGGCGTTGTTCATCATCCTGCCCACCATCCTCGGCACCCGGATCCTCGACCCGCTCAACGTAGTGGTGGCACTGACCATTTACGCCGTGGCCCTGCTGGTCCGTGCAGCCCTGGACGCCTTCGACTCCGTGAATGAGGATGTCAGCCAGGCTGCGGTCGCCATGGGCTACAGGCCCCTGGCACGGTTCCTGCACGTGGATCTGCCGCTGTCCCTCCCTGTCCTGTTCGCCGGCCTTCGGGTGGTGTCCGTCAGCAACATCTCCCTGGTCAGCGTGGCAGCCCTGCTGGGCATCGGGAACCTGGGGATGCTCTTTACATCCGGCCTGCAGAGGGATTTTGTTACCGAAATTGTGGTGGGAATCATCGCCATCCTGGTCCTGGCACTGCTGATGGACGCCCTCCTGGTAGTCCTGGAGCGGATCCTCACGCCGTGGGAGCGCGCCGGGAAGCGCCGCACCCCGCAACCGGCCGGCGGCAACGTACCAGAGGAACCTGCCGCCCGTCGTCTTTCCGCACCGAAAACGGGAGGCGGCAACGCATGAGCGTCTTCACCGACACCTTCGCATGGCTCGCCGACCCGGAGCACTGGACCGGCAGCGCCGGCATTCCCGCCCGGCTCGCCGAGCACCTGCAGTACACCGGCCTGGTGATGCTCATTGCCGCCGCGATCGCCGTGCCCATTGGCCTGTACGTCGGCCACACCGGCCGGGGGAGGGTGGCCATCGTTGCCCTCGCGGGGGCCCTGCGCGCCCTGCCCACCCTCGGGTTGCTGACGCTCTTCGTCCTGCTTGCCGGCATCGGCCTGATGCCCCCGGTCTGGGCACTGGTCATCCTCACCGTACCGCCGCTCCTCGCGGGCACCTATGCCGGAATTTCGAGCGTGGACCGCAACGTGGTGGACGCCGCCCGGGCCATGGGAATGACCGAACTCCAGGTCCTGTTCCGGGCTGAGTTGCCCAACGCGCTGGCCGTGATGTTCGGTGGCTTCCGCACGGGGGTGCTGCAGGTCATCGCCACGGTCTCCGTCGTTGCCTACATCAACCTGGGCGGCCTTGGCCGCTACCTCTTCGACGGCCTTGTCCTCAGCGACTTCCCGCAGATGCTGGGTGGTTCACTGCTGATCGCGGCCCTGGCCATCGCCGTCGACCTCGTCCTGTCCCTCTTCCAGAGGCTCTTCCTCGCATCGGGAGCCTCGAAGCAGTCACGCCGCAGCCAGCAGGCTGCGGTCGATCTCACAGACCCCGTAATCGCGGAGGCTGTTGTACAAGGAGGTAAATCATGAATGAAAGCCGTCCCCAACTCTTTGGCAGGCGGGCCCTGGGCGGGCTGGCCGCCGGCCTTGGCGTGGCACTGGCGCTGTCCGCCTGCGGTGGTTCCGATCCCCTGAGCAATCCTCCAGCCACCAGCACAGGCGGTTCCGGCGAGGCAACGTCCCTGGTGGTGGGCTCGGCGGACTTCCCGGAAAGCCAGATCGTGGCCGAACTGTACGCCGGCGCGCTGAACGCGGCAGGACTCACGGCCACCACCAAGCCGAATATCGGCTCCCGCGAGGTGTACTTCAAGGCTGTCCAGGACGGTTCGGTGGATGTGGTTCCGGACTACACCGGAAACCTGCTGCTGCACGTGGACAAGGAAGCCACCGAGGAATCGGCGGACGACATCGCCGGTGCGCTGCCGGACAAGCTGCCCGAAGGCCTTGCGGTTGCGGAAGCTTCCAAGGCGGAGAACAAGGACGCCATGGTTGTCACCAAGGCAACGGCGGAAAAGTACCAGCTGAAGTCCATCGAGGACCTGGCCAAGGTCTGCAGTGAGATTGTGGTGGGTGCTCCGGCAACTTTTGCCGAGCGTGCCTACGGGCTGCCTGGCCTGAAGGAGAACTACAACTGCGAGCCCAAGAAGCTGGAGCCCTTCAGCGACGGCGGCGGTCCGGTGACCCTCAAGGCGCTGCTGGAAGACCAGGTCCAGGTGGCGGACATCTACACCACCACTCCGTCCATCGCGGACAACGACCTGGTGGTCCTGGAGGATCCCAAGAACAACTTCATCGCCCAGCAGGTCATCCCGCTGTACAACGAGGCCAAGATGACGGACAAGGCGAAGGAAGCCCTGAACTCGGTGTCCAGGATCCTCACCACGGAGGACCTGATCAACCTCAACCGTGCGGTCAGCGGCAGCCAGAAGCAGGGCGCCAAGGAAGCAGCCGAAGCGTGGCTGAAGGAAAAGGGCATCCTGAAGTAGGCCGTCCGCCGCGTTAGCGGCGTTCTGTTCGAGGCAATGACGACGGCGGCTGCCGGACTTCGAAAAGTCCGGCAGCCGCCGTCGTGCGTGTGTGGGCGAGGTCTCACGGGTGACACATCCTTCCTGTGGCATATTTGAGGGATGGCAGAATTCAGGCAGTCCACGAAGCTCAACAACGTCCTTTACGACATTCGTGGACCGATCCTCCAGGCGGCCCAGCAGATGGAGGCAGAGGGGCACCGGATCCTCAAGCTGAACATCGGCAACCCCGCGCCGTTTGGGTTCGAAGCGCCTGACGCCATCCTGGTGGACATGATCCGCCACCTTCCCCACGCCCAGGGCTACAGTGACTCGCGGGGCATCTTCTCCGCCCGCACTGCCGTCTCGCAGTACTACCAGACCCGCGGCATCCAGAACATCCACGTGGACGACATCTACCTGGGCAACGGCGTCAGCGAACTCATCACGATGTCCCTGATGGCCCTGCTTGACGACGGCGACGAAGTCCTGATCCCCACCCCCGACTATCCGCTGTGGACGGCCTCGGTGGCGCTGGCCAGCGGAAAGCCGGTGCACTACCTCTGCGACGAGGAATCCGGCTGGCAGCCCGACCTGGAAGACCTCGAAGCCAAGATCACGCCGCGGACCAAGGGCATCGTGGTGATCAACCCGAACAACCCCACCGGCGCCGTGTATCCCGAAGAGACGCTGAAGCGCATCGTGGCCCTTGCCGAGAAACATGGCCTGGTGCTCTTCGCTGACGAGATCTACGAAAAGATCCTCTACGAGGATGCGGTCCACGTAAACCTGGCCAAACTCACCGGTGACCACGTCCTCTGCCTGACCTTCAGCGGACTGTCGAAGGCATACCGGGTGTGCGGTTACCGCGCCGGATGGATGGCCATCTCCGGACCCAAGAAGGACGCGGCCGACTACCTGGAGGGCATCAGCCTGCTGGCCAACATGCGCCTGTGCGCCAACGTACCGGCCCAGCACGCCATCCAGACGGCCCTTGGCGGATACCAGAGCATCAACGACCTGATCCTGCCCGGCGGCCGCCTCCTGGAACAGCGCAACAAGGCCTACGACATGCTGAACGCCCTCCCCGGTGTCAGCACCCAGCAGGCCCGCGGTGCCCTGTACCTCTTCCCGAAGCTTGACCCTGAGGTCTACCACATCCGCGATGACGAGAAATTCGTCCTGGACCTCCTCAGGGAGCAGAAAATCCTGGTTTCCCATGGCCGGGCCTTCAACTGGGTCCGTCCGGACCACTTCCGCATGGTCACGCTGCCCAACGTTAAGGACATCGAAGAGGCAGTGGGCCGGATGGGGGACTTCCTGAGCAGGTACCAGGGGAACTAGCCTGTGCTCACGGGCGCTTGAGTCCCGTGGCACTTCGCGGAAAGGAATTCCCATGGCCGGCGTCATTCGTTTCGATCAGCATCCTTCTGAAACCCTTCGGGTAGGGGACGGGTTCTCCTTGTCCGGCGTCGATCCGGATTCCACTCCCGGCTACAGCGGCTCCAAGGAGGACGGCAGGCTGCTGCTGGCCGACATGGACGACGAGCTCACTGAACTGCAGGAGAAGCTGTTCGCCGAGTCCCGTTTCGGCGGCCGCAAGCGGATCCTGCTGATCCTCCAGGCCATGGATACCGCCGGCAAGGGCGGGATCGTCAAGCACGTCATGGCCGCCATGGATCCGCAGGGCGTCCAGTTCAAGGCCTTCAAGGCGCCCACGGACGAGGAGAAGTCCTACGACTTCCTCTGGCGGATCGAGAAGGAAGTGCCGGCGGCCGGCATGGTGGGGGTCTTCGACCGGTCCCACTACGAGGATGTCCTGATCCACCGGGTGCACGGCTGGGCCAGCCCCGACGAGATCAAGCGCCGCTATGTGGCCATCAACGAATTCGAGACGCGCCTCACCGACTCGGGGACGAAAGTGGTGAAGGTGATGCTCTACATCAGCGGCGAGGAGCAGAAGGCCAGGCTCCTGGCCCGGCTGGACAATCCCGCCAAGCACTGGAAGTACAACCGGGGCGACCTCGACGAGCGCGCGTTCTGGGAGGACTACATGAATGCCTACCAGGACGCCATTGACGAAACCAGCACCAGGGACGCGCCATGGCACGTGGTTCCGGCCAACAAGAAGTGGTACGCCCGGATCGCCGTGCAGCAGCTGCTGCTGGGTGCCCTTGAGGAACTGAACCTGGAATGGCCCAAAGCGGAGTTTGACGTCTCCACCGAGCGGGAGCTGATTCTTCGGTCCTGAGCCCCGCCGGCCGGTTACGGGTTGCAGGGCTGGTTACGGGTTACCCGGGCCGGCTCCCGTTTACAGCGGCTGGTCGCGGGCGGCGGCCAGCCGCTTACGTGCCCCCTCGAGCCACTCCTCGCAGCGTGCGGCCAGGGCTTCACCGCGTTCCCACAGCGCCAGCGACTCTTCGAGGCTGGCGCCTCCGGCCTCGAGCCTGCCCACGACGGCGATGAGCTGTTCACGGGCCTCCTCGTAGCTCAGGCTTGCGATGCCGGCGTCCGGCTTTTGCTCACTCATGCGGTTCTCCCGTTGCTTGAATTGTCCTGACCAGAATCCGTGAACGCGCCTGCGCCGGTGGAGGTTGCACCGAAGCGGCCCTCCGCCACCCTGATGGACAGGGGCGAACCGGCCGGCGCGTCAGCCGGGCGGCGGACCACGGCGTGCCCCGCGACCGCTGCCGGCCCTGCCTGCTGACCGGCGAGTTCGACGACGGCGTACCCCCGGTCCAGCGTCTTCTGCGGCGACAGCGCGCGCACCTGTGCCTTGAGGTGTTCCAGCTGATCGGCGGCGCGCACCACCGTGGAGTTCACGGCAGCGGAAGACCGCCTCAGCAGCCGCTCAATTTCCTCGCTGCGGACGGTCACCAGTGCCTCCGGTGACGCCAGGACCGGCCGGGAATGAAGCGACGCGAGCCGGTCCGTTTCCCGGTCCACCATGCGCTCCATGCAGCGCCTCAGCTGTTCCCGCGCCTGCCGGACGCCCGCCAGTTCCTCGGAAACCTCCGGAACAATCCGCTTCGCGGCGTCGGTGGGGGTGGACGCCCGCAAATCTGCAACGTCGTCCAGCAGCGGCCGGTCGGCTTCGTGCCCGATGGCGCTCACCACAGGGGTGGCTGCTGCCGCCACGGCGCGGACCAGCTCTTCGCTGTTGAAGGGCAACAGGTCTTCAAGTGCGCCTCCGCCGCGGGCGATGACAATGACGTCCACTACGGGATGCGCGTCGAGCTCCCGCAGGGCACGGACAATCTGGGACACGGCAGTGTTTCCCTGGACAGCCACTTCACGGATTTCGAACTCCACCGCAGGCCAACGCAGGGCCGCGTTCCGCAGGACGTCCTTCTTGGCGTCGGAATCCCGGCCGGTGATGAGGCCGATGCGGTGCGGCAGCAGGGGGAGTGGCTTCTTGCGGGAATCGGCGAAAAGTCCCTCCGCGGACAAGGCCTGCCGCAGCCTCTCAATCCGGGCGAGGAGGTCACCCAGGCCCACCGGCCGGATGTCCCTGACCAGCATGTTCAACCGTCCGGTCTTCATCCAGAACTCGGGCTTCAACAGGGCCACCACGCGTGATCCGCGTTCCAGGGGGAGGTTCTGGCGCTCCAGTACTTTGGTCCAGACCGAAGCCGGCAGGGACACTTCGGCATCAACATCCCGGAGCGTCAGGTAGGCGTTGCTGCCGCGGCGGTTCAGTTCAATGACCTGGCCTTCCACCCACGCCGAGGGTGTCCTGTCGATGTGGGCTTTGAGCTTTTGCGAGAGCAACTGAAGCGGCCACGGGTTATCCGGGGTGGTTTCAGCGGCGGTGGCGGGCAGTGTGGAGGGCGCGGTGCCGGGAAGGGAAGCCTGGTCAGACATGCAAACGCCCTTGCGGGGCTGGAGCTGCGGGCATGGGGTCCTTCGTCTGTTGTGCGGCGGTTATTCAACCTTATCCATAAGCTGTAGCACGCGGGACTGACAGCGCCCGGCCAGGATCCCTGCCTAGGATGGGTCTACCGCCATCAACCCAAAGGATCTGCTGTGCGCACTTTTGTTTCCGCCGTCGCCACCGTGCTGGGTGTCCTGCTGGCCGCCGTGGCTGTTCCGGCCATCTGGCTTGACCGCAGCATCGTCCAGGAGGACGGCTTCGTGGGGCTGGCGGCGCCGCTGGGGCGAAGCTCCGAATTCCAGCAGCAGCTGGCCGCTGCGGCCGTGGGAACCATCGACACCAGCGCAGTTCCGGGGTTCCTGTCCGATCTGGTCCAGCCAGTGCTGGAGGATGCGGCCACGTCGCTGTCGGGGCTCCCGGGATACCCCGCCGCGTGGGAGGAAACATTGCGCAAAAGCCACCGCCTCAGCTTCCCGGAGGCCGCGGCGGAGCCTGACCCATCCGGTTCCGTCTCCTCGCTGACTCTTGACGTGGCCCCGCTGGTGGCGCTGGGTGCCGGGGAAATCTCCCGGGCCACCGGCCTTCCGCTCGATCCGCCGGGGGAAACGCTGATCAACGTTGGCCAGCCCGAACAACGGGAGTGGACCGAGCGGCTGGCCACTTATGCCCCCATGGGCTACATGCTTGCTGGCGGTTCAGGTATCGCCTTCCTCCTGGCCCTCGTGGCGGCACGACGGCGTTGGACCGTGCTGGTGGGCGCCGGAATTGGCGGGGCGCTGCTTGCGGGCCTCTGGGCGGTGGGTGCTCAGGTGGGTGCGGCCCAGGCACTGGCCGTGGACACCGGAAATGAGGTTGCCAACGTGTTCCGGAATGAGTTCGTGGCCGCCGCCAACGCCGACTTCACGGCCTGGACGGCGGGCGCGGCCATCACCGGCGGGCTGCTGCTGCTCCTGGGCATTGTGGCCGGAATCTCATCGCGAAGGCGGCCGCGGGCAACCCGGTAGCATGGAGAAATGACCTCCTCAGCTGTTTCCCTTTCGATGCCCACCATCCCGCGTAGGCGCCGCTCCCCTGAGGAAGTAGCAGCGGCAGCCCCCGTCGCAGGAACCAAGAAAGTGCTGCTGGCCGCTCCGCGCGGCTATTGCGCCGGTGTTGACCGCGCGGTGATCGCCGTTGAGAAGGCGCTGGAGCACTATGGTCCTCCGGTGTACGTGCGGAAGCAGATTGTGCACAACGTCCACGTGGTTACGTCCTTGGAGGAAAAAGGCGCAATCTTCGTGGACGAGACTGACGAAGTGCCCGAGGGCGCCCTGGTCATCTTTTCCGCCCACGGCGTTTCTCCTGCCGTGGTGGAATCAGCCGAGGAACGGGGTCTGCGCACCATCGATGCCACCTGCCCGCTGGTGACCAAGGTCCACAAGGAAGCAGTCCGGTTCGCCAAGGACGACTTCGACATCCTCCTCATCGGCCACGATGGCCATGAAGAGGTCGAAGGGACAGCAGGCGAAGCGCCCGAGCACATCCAGATCATCAACGGCCCCCACGAGGTGGACAAGGTCACGGTCCGCGATCCCGAAAAGGTCATCTGGCTTTCGCAGACCACCCTGAGTGTTGACGAGACCATGGAGACCGTACGGCTGCTCAAGGAACGGTTCCCCACCCTCCAGGATCCGCCCAGCGACGACATCTGCTACGCCACCACGAACCGGCAGGTGGCCATCAAGAAGATCTCGCCCCAGGCGGACCTGGTGATCGTGGTTGGCTCGGCGAACTCGTCCAACTCCGTCAGGCTCGTGGAAGTGGCCCTAGAATACGGGGCCAAGGCTTCCTACCGGGTGGACTTCGCCAACGAAGTGGATGAAGCCTGGTTCGAAGGCGTGGCCACCGTGGGCGTGACGTCCGGGGCGTCGGTGCCGGAGGTGCTGGTGCAGGACGTGCTGCGGCTGCTGTCCGATTACGGTTACGGCACCGTCGAGGAAGTGGTCACAGCGGAGGAAGACCTTCTCTTCTCGCTGCCCAAGGAGCTCCGCGCAACCCTGAAGCAGGCCGGTGACGTCAGCCGCGCGCTCGGCGGGCGCAGGCCGCGCAGCTGACGCCGTCCGCCGCCGGGTTCATCCCGGCAGCGGCGCCCCCGTCCCAGGCGTATCGGCCTAGGCGGCTGCCTCATCGTGCTGGAGTTCCGGGGCGGCGAGAGCGCGTGGCGTGACCTCCACGGCCGGCGGCGCGGTCAAACCTGACTCTTCGAGTGTGTTCAGCTTCCGGGCCGTCGGCAGGACCCGTGCTTCCAGCGTGCCGACCATGGCGTTGTAGCGGTCTACCGAGGTTTTCAGCGATGACCCCAGCTTGGTGACGTTCTCGCCCAGTGTTCCCATGCGGTCGTAGAGCTGCCTCGCCAGGTCGAACAGTTCCCGGGCGCTGTCCGTCAGCACGTCCTGCCGCCACGTAAAGGCGACCGACTTCAGGACGGCCAGCAGGGTGCTGGGTGAGGCGAGGACCACGTTCCTGGACAGGGCGTGGTCCAGGAGTTCCGCATCCGCCGTCAGCGCCGCGGCCAGGATGGACTCGGCCGGGATGAAGCAGATCACCAGTTCGGGGGAGTTGCCGGGGATATCCCAGTACTTCTTGTTGCTGAGCGAGTCCACGTGGGCCCGGAGCGCTTTCGCGTGCGCTGCGAGCAGCGACTGCTGGTTTCGGCGGTCGATTGCGGTGGTCATGCCCTGCTGCCCGTGCCGGGCGTCGGCCGCCCCCAGCTCCTGGGCCTCCAAATAGGACGACAACGGAACCTTGGCATCGACCACCAGCTGCTTGTCGCCGGGGAGCTGGACCACAAGGTCGGGGCGGACCGTGGAATCACCACCGGCGCTGTGGACCTGTTCCACGAAATCAACATGCCGCAGCATCCCGGAGGCTTCCACCACGCGCCGCAGCTGCACCTCGCCCCACTGGCCGCGTGCACTGTTGGAGCGCAGGGCGGACTCCAGTGCGTGCGTGGACCTGATCAGCTGTTCGTCCGAGAGCCTGGCTTCCTGGAGCTGCTGCGCAAGCTGGCCGTACTGTTCCACCCGGTCGCGCTCCAGCAGCGCCACCTGCTGCTGCACCGCGGAGAGCTTTTCCGCAACGGGTGCAAGGGCACGGAGCACACTGCCGTCCTGCGTCCGTGCCTCGCCCAGCTCCCGGTTCTGTGCGGCCAAAAGCCGGCGCTCGGCGTCGGCCGCGGCGAACTGGGCGCTGACTTCGGACAGCCGCGACGAGACGGCGTCGAAATCCGCCTCAAGGGCATGCGAGTTCTTCCGCAGTGCAAAATACGTGGCTGCAGCACCGGCCAAGGCACCCAGAAGCAGCATGAACAAGGCAAGAATCAACGCAAAAACATCCATGCCCTCACTGTTGCATGGGGCTCTGACAATCCGGGGCAATGACATCCGCCGGTACAGGCCGCGGGTGGCCTGCGGGTAGAATCAATGCTCGTGGCTCTTACTATTGGCATCGTCGGACTGCCCAACGTCGGCAAATCAACTCTCTTCAACGCGCTGACCCGCAACCAGGTCCTGGCCGCGAACTATCCGTTCGCCACCATCGAACCGAATGTGGGCGTCGTGAACCTGCCGGACCCGCGGCTGGACAAGCTGGCCGGCATCTTCGGATCGCAGCGCGTGCTGCCGGCCGCGGTCTCCTTCGTGGACATCGCCGGCATCGTCAAGGGCGCATCCGAGGGTGAAGGGCTGGGCAACCAGTTCCTGGCCAATATCCGTGAGGCCGAAGCCATCGCCGAAGTGGTGCGGGTGTTCGACGACCCCGATGTGATCCACGTTGACGGCAAGGTCGACCCCCGCTCGGACATGGAAACCATCAACACCGAGCTGATCCTCGCCGACCTGCAGACCATCGAGAAGGCTATCCCCCGGATCGAAAAAGAGGTCAAGATCAAGAAGCGGGAAGCCGCCGAGCTTGCCGCCATCAAGGCTGCCCAAGCGGTGCTGGAACGCGGCGACACCATCTACTCCTCCATCAAGAGCGACAAGCTGGAGATGGAGCACCTCAAGGAGCTCAGCCTGCTCACGGCCAAGCCCTTCATCTACGTGTTCAACGCGGACGAAGGAATCCTGGGCAGCCCGGAAAAGCAGGAGGAACTGCGGGCCATGGTGGCCCCGGCTGACTGCATCTTCCTTGACGCCAAGCTCGAATCCGACCTCGTGGAACTGGACGAGGAAGAAGCCCGCGAAATGCTGGAGATGAACGGCCAGGACGAATCAGGGCTGGACCAGTTGGCACGCGTCGGGTTCCACACCCTCGGGCTGCAGACCTACCTCACCGCAGGGCCCAAGGAAGCACGGGCCTGGACCATCCACCAGGGCGACACGGCTCCGCAGGCCGCCGGCGTGATCCACTCCGATTTCCAGCGCGGCTTCATCAAGGCCGAAGTGGTTTCCTTCGAAGACCTCGTGGATGCAGGCTCCATGGCTGAAGCAAAGTCACGGGGCAAGGTCCGGATCGAAGGCAAGGAATACGTCATGGCCGACGGCGACGTGGTGGAGTTCCGCTTCAACGTCTGAGCCGGTTCACCGTCGGACTGGGCGGACACCTTATCCTGACTATGAAGGGCGTGATCCTGGCAACTCCAGGTCCCCCTCCCGGAGGGAAAACACGAGGAGGCGGCATGCCGGTCAGGCGTCTGATGCACTACATCACCGCGGCGGTGACGGCTGCGCTGGTTCTTTCCGGCTGCTCCGGCGCCGGAGGCAGTACGCCCGTTGTGGTGGGGGAGGCCAAGCGGGGCGGCGTCGCCACTGTTGCCGAGGTCAACGCGTTCTCGTCCTTCAACCCTTACAGCGCCGACGGCAACACCGACATCAACTCCAAGGTCGGATACATCACCCACTCCGGCTTCTATTACCTGGATGACAGCGCCGCCGTGGTGCGCAACGACAAGTTCGGGCGGTTCGAGAAGGTCTCCGACGAGCCGTTGAAGGTGAAGTACACCGTTAATGAGGGCGTCAAATGGTCCGACGGTGAAGCGATCGACGCCGGGGACCTCCTCCTGAGCTGGGCGGCCGGTTCGGGCTATTTTGACGATGCCGATCCCATGACCGGAGCAGGGACCAAGTACTTCTCCGTTGCCTCGGACACCAGCGGCCTGGCCGGCACGGTCTTGCCCGAACTCGGGGACGACCGGCGGTCCATCACCCTGGAATACGCCACGCCGTACGCCGACTGGGAAGTCGCTTTCGACGTCGGGCTGCCGGCGCACGTCGTTGCCGCGAAGAGCGGGCTGAATGATGAAGAGGACCTGATTGACCTGATCCAGGACTCACCCCGGGGCGACCCCGAAAAGCCTGCCGTCAACGCTGGGCTGAAGAGGGTGGCCGATTTCTGGAACTCCGGCTTCGACACGAAGTCCCTCCCCGATGATCCGGCCCTTTACCTCTCCAGCGGCCCCTACATTGTGAGGGACATTGTTCCGGAGGTTTCCATGAGGCTCGTCCGCAACCGCGATTACGTCTGGGGAGCCGAACCCTGGCTCGATGAAATCACCATCCGTTTCACGGGCGCCCTCCCTGCTGCGGTTGACGCCCTCCGGAACGGTCAGGTGGACATCATCTCGCCGCAGCCGTCCGCCGGCACGGAGGATCTTTTCGCTGGCCTCATCGAGCAGGGCAACACCCTGGAGCGGTACAACCAGTCCGGCTACGACCACCTGGACCTCAATTTCTCCGGCCCCTTTGCCGAGGAAGACGTCCGCGAGGCTTTCCTGAAAACCGTTCCCCGCCAGGCCATCGTTGACGCCGTCGTGGGAGACCTGCTTCCCGACGCCAAACCGCTGGATTCCCACGTCTTCCTTCCGGCGCAGCCTAAATACCCGGACACGGTGAAGAACAACGGATCCTCTGACTTCGCTGAGGTGGACATCGAGGCTGCCAGGGCACTCCTGGACGGCGACACCCCCACGGTCAGGATCCTTTACAACAGGGACAATCCCAACCGCGCTGAAGCCTTTGCCCTGATCAGGGACTCCGCTGCCCAGGCCGGGTTCCAGGTAGTCGACGGCGGGCAAAGCAGTGCTGACTGGGCAAAGTCCCTGGGCGGGTCAGGTTATGACGCCGCGCTGCTGGGCTGGATCGGAACCGGGGCCGGAGTCAGCCGGGTTCCCCAGATCTTCCGCACCGGGTCGGGCAGCAACTTCAACGGATTTTCGGACGCCGACGCGGACGAGGCCATGGAACAGTTGGCCCGGACCACGGACCTTGGCAAACAGGACGAACTCCTTGCCGAGATCGACCGTCGGATCTGGGAGAACGCCTACGGACTCCCGCTGTACCAAACCCTTGGCACCACCGCATTTGGCCCCCGGATCACCGGGGTGAAATCGAGCTCCGGACCCCTCGGTGTCTGGTGGAACGTGTGGGAGTGGCGCCTGGCCTCCTAGTGGCCGTGGCCTCCAGCAGCCTCCTTTGGTGTGCTTTGTGAGCTTCCCCACCCCGATTCGCCGTCGGAGCTACCGGCGAGTAGCATGTGACTTGCACAACTTCCGTTTACCGGCTATCACGTCGGAGTGACCCGGTCACGGTTTGGCAACGGAGTACCAGTATTTGGACTCCGTGCGGTTAGGCTACTCGTTATATGTAAGTTGCGTCACAGTAAAACGCTGTGCCGGGCTTACGGGGAAGCACAAGATTCCCCTCATATCTCCCACAACTCATAGGAGGCGGAATGCGTTTCACGCGCACTTCCAAAGCACTGGGCATCGTGGCAATCGCCGCGCTGGCCCTGACCGGGTGCGGCGCTGGAGGCGGCACCACCGATGGGGCCAGCGACTCTGCAGGCGATCCCAACAAGGTCATCACCGCCTACAGCAACGAACCACAGAACCCGTTGCTGCCGGCCAACACGGGCGAGGTATACGGCGGCCGCGTGGTCGAGCTTCTCTTCGAAGGTCTGCGGACGTACGACGCCAGCGGCAAGCCTGTCAACGCCCTCGCGGAGTCCATCGAGTCCTCCGACGCCCAGAACTGGACCATCAAGGTGAAGCAGGGGCAGAAGTTCACCAACGGTGAAGAGATCACGGCCAAGACGTTCGTGGACTCCTGGAACTTCGCCGCAAACTCCAAGAACCTGCAGCAGAATGGGTTCTTCTTTGAATCCATTGCCGGGTACTCCGAAGTTTCGGCTGTAACCACTGAAAAGTCGGCCGACGGCAAGACCACCACAACGCCTGCTCCCACGGCCGAGACCATGTCCGGCCTGGCTGCCACTGATGATTCCACCATCACGGTGAAGCTGGCACAGCCTGAGGCTGACTGGTCGCTGCGCCTTGGTTACTCGGCTTTCTTCCCGATGCCGTCGGCCGCATTGGCTGATCCAACTGCCTTTGGCGAGAACCCGGTGGGTAACGGTCCGTACAAGATGGAAAAAGAGGGTGCGTGGGTCCACGACCAGTCCATCTCGCTGGTCAAGAACCCCGACTACAGCGGACCGCGTGAAGCGAAAAACGGTGGTGTCACCTTCAAGTTCTACACGGATCCGGGCCCGGCCTACACCGACCTGCAGTCTGACAACCTGGACGTCACCGACGTTCTGCCGTCCAATGCGTTGAAGACCTACACCACTGATTTCCAGGACCGCAACGCCGCGAAGCCGGTTGCCAGCAACTCCACCCTGAACATCCCGGGCTACAACCCGAACTTCCAGGGCGAAGCCGGCAAGCTGCGCCGCCAGGCGCTCTCCCACGCCATCAACCGCGAGGAAATCGCCAAGGTTGTCTTCAACGGAACCCGGACCCCGGCCACAGGCTTTGTTCCGCCGGTGATCGACGGCTTCAAGGAAGACATTCCGGGTAACGAGGTCCTGAAGTTCGATGCCGCCAAGGCGAAGGACCTGTGGGAGCAGGCTGAAAAGCTCCAGCCGTACGACGACTCCAAGCCCCTCCAGATTGCCTCCAACACCGATGGTGGCAACAAGGAATGGATCGACGCCGTAGCCAACGGCTTCAAGAACAACCTCGGCATCGAAGCTGAAATCCAGCCCTTTGCCAAGTTCGCTGAGGCACTGGAGCTTCGCAAGTCCCAGTCGCTGCCGGGACTCAGCCGCGCCGGCTGGCAGGGCGACTACCCGTCGCTGTACAACTTCCTCGGACCGGTCTGGGCTACAGGGGCGCCTTCCAACTACGAGAAGTACACGAACCCTGAGTTCGACAAGCTGCTCCAGGAAGGCCTTGCCGCCAAGACCACCGAAGAAGCCAACGAGAAGTTCAACCAGGCACAGGAGATCCTCTTTGAGGACCTTCCGGGTCTGCCGCTCTGGGACCAGACGCGTCCGATTGTGTGGAGCAACAACGTTGTGAAGGCCGAAACCGGCTGGAACGGCGGCATCCGCTACTTCGACATCACGGCAAAGTAGTCCCAGATCTAACTTGCCGCCAGGCAGATGGGGGTCCGGTCACGGCCGGGCCCCCATTGGCTTGCAACGGCAGGAAGGCACCCATGAACCTGTTTACTTCCCATCCGGAAGGTTGGTGATCCCGTGGTCCGCTTTATCCTGCGCCGACTGCTCCAGGTGATCCCCGTCTTCATCGGCACCACGCTTCTGGTCTATTACATGGTGTTCGCCCTGCCCGGCGACCCCATTGCGGCGCTCTTCGGCGACCGGCAGCCACCCCAAGCCGTCATCGATACCCTGCGCAGCCAGTACCACCTGGACGAGCCGTTCTGGGTCCAGTACGGCCTCTTCCTGCAGAACCTGTTCACCTTTAACCTCGGCAACGATTTCACCGGGCAGCCTATCGCCGCGAGCCTTGCCCGAGTGTTCCCCGTAACTGCGATGCTGGCCATAGAAGCCCTGGCCATCCAGGCCATTTTCGGTGTTGCCTTCGGCGTTTTCGCCGGGCTGCGCCGCGGCGGCTGGTTCGACTCCACCGTCCTGGTGGCGTCCCTCGTGGTGATCGCCGTCCCCACGTTCGTCCTTGGCTTCGTATTCCAGCTCGTCTTCGGTGTCCAGCTCGGGTGGGCCAAACCCACCGTGGGTGCCAACGCGGATTGGGGCAGCCTCCTGCTGCCGGCGGTGGTCCTGGGGCTGGTGTCTTTTGCGTACGTGCTTCGCCTGACCCGCGCCTCGGTCAGCGAAAACATGAATGCCGACTACGTCCGGACCGCAACGGCCAAGGGCCTGTCCCGGCCCCGGGTGGTCCTGGCCCATATCCTGCGCAACTCGCTGATTCCGGTGGTGACCTACCTGGGCGCCAACCTTGGCGGACTGATGGGCGGCGCGATCGTGACCGAAGGCATTTTCAACGTGCCGGGCGTCGGCAACAAGCTCTACCAGGCCGTCCTCCGCAGCGAGGGACCCACCATCGTTTCCATCGTCAGCGTCCTGGTGCTGGTGTTCGTGGTGGCCAACCTGCTCGTCGATCTCCTGTACGCCTGGCTTGACCCGAGGATCCGCTATGACCAGTAACAACATCCACTTCGTGGCACCCATTGACGAAACCCCGCTGCTTGCTACGGACGCCGTCAAGACTGACGAGGCACCGCTCAGCCTGTGGTCCGACGCATGGCGCAAGCTCCGCCGTCGTCCGCTGTTCATCATCTCGGCGCTGCTCATCCTTGCCCTCACCGTGGTGGCACTGTTCCCCGGACTTTTCACCTCGGTTGCTCCCAATGCCGGCTGCGAACTGGCGAACTCGGAAGGCGGACCCACAGCCGGCCATCCGTTTGGCTTCACGTTCCAGGGCTGCGACGTCTACTCACGGGTGATCCACGGCACCCAGGCATCCATGTCCGTGGGTGTGCTCTCAGTGCTGTGCGTGCTGGTGATCGGCGTAACCATCGGGGCACTGGCCGGCTACTACGGCGGCTGGATCGATGCGGTCCTCGCCCGCCTGGGTGACATCTTCTTTGCCCTGCCGCTGATCCTGGGCGCGCTGGTGATCACGCAGCTTCCCCTGTTCCGCGAGAACAAGAGCGTATGGACAGTGGTGTTTGTCATCTCGCTCCTGGCCTGGCCGCAGATGGCGCGGATTACCCGCGGCGCCGTGATCGAAGTGCGCAACGCGGACTTCGTCACCGCTGCGCGTGCGCTCGGTGTCTCCAAATTCGGGGCGCTGGTGCGCCACGTGCTGCCGAATGCCCTCGCCCCGATCATCGTGCTGGCCACCCTGGAACTGGGTGTCTTCATCGTGGCCGAGGCAACCCTGTCCTTCCTGGGCATCGGCCTGCCGCAGAGCATCATGTCCTGGGGCAATGACATCGCCGGTGCGCAGGCGTCCATCAGGACCAGCCCGGAGATCATGCTGTACCCCGCTGCTGCACTGTCCATTACGGTGTTGAGCTTCATCATGCTGGGCGACGCGGTCCGTGACGCCCTCGACCCCAAGAGCCGTCAGCGATGAGAGATAAAGAGATGACAACTCCAGAAGTCCGCATCGATGAAGCCGGCACCACCGGCGTCAGGCCGCTGCTGGAAATCCGCGACCTCGCCATCACGTTCAAGACCGGCGGAGGCGATGTCCAGGCGGTCCGCAATGCTCACCTGAGCATCATGCCCGGCGAAACGGTGGCGATTGTGGGGGAGTCGGGCTCCGGTAAATCCACCACTGCACTGGCGGCCATCGGCCTGCTTCCCAACAATGGCAGGGTGTCCGGCGGGCAGATCCTGCTCGACGGCGAGGACATCGCCCACGCCAGCGAGCAGCGCATGATCGAACTGCGCGGAAACACCATCGGCATGGTGCCCCAGGACCCCATGTCCAACCTGAACCCGGTATGGAAGATCGGCTACCAGGTCCGGGAAACCCTGCGTGCCAACGGGCGGCCCAGCGGACCGGAGGACATCGCCAGGGTGCTGTCCGAGGCAGGCCTGCCGGACGCCAAACGCCGTGCCAACCAGTACCCGCATGAGTTCTCGGGCGGCATGCGCCAGCGTGCCCTGATCGCCATCGGCCTTTCATGCCAGCCGCGGCTGCTCATCGCTGATGAGCCGACCTCGGCCCTGGACGTGACGGTGCAGCGGCAGATCCTGGACCACCTGGACACCATGACCACGGACCTGGGCACCTCGGTGCTGCTCATCACCCACGACCTGGGGCTGGCGGCAGAACGTGCCGACAAGGTGGTGGTGATGTACCAAGGCCGGGTGGTGGAGGCAGGACCCTCGCTGGACCTGCTCCGAAACCCGCAGCACCCGTACACCAGGAGGCTTGTCGAGTCGGCGCCGTCCCTGGCAAGCCGCCGCATCCAGGCCGCCAAGGAGCAGGGTGTGGAGACTGCGGACCTGCTGGCTCCCGTTGCCGAGACTGCCGCCGCGGATAACGTCCTGCAGATCCAGGACCTGCGGAAGGTGTACAAGCTCCGCCAGGGCTTCGGGAAAGCGACGGACTTCGCGGCGGTGGACGGCGTGAGCTTCGACGTCCAGCGCGGAACCACGACGGCGATTGTGGGGGAGTCCGGTTCGGGCAAATCCACGGTGGCCAAGATGGTGCTCCAGCTTGAGAAGCCCACGGACGGCAGGATCCTGTTCGATGGCGTGGACACCTCGCTTCTTAAGGCGCAGGAGCTGTTCAAATTCCGGCGGCGCGTGCAGCCGATTTTCCAGGATCCCTACGGCTCCCTCGATCCGATGTACAACATCTTCCGCACTATCGAAGAGCCCTTGCGGGTCCACAAGATCGGCAACCAGGCCAGCCGCGAAAAGAAGGTCCGGGAGCTGCTGGACCAGGTGGCGCTGCCCCAGTCCGCCATGCAGCGTTACCCGAACGAGCTCTCCGGCGGGCAGCGGCAGCGCGTTGCCATTGCCCGCGCGCTGGCACTGGATCCCGAGGTGATCATCTGTGACGAAGCCGTGTCCGCTTTGGACGTGCTGGTCCAGGCGCAGGTCCTCAACCTGCTGGCCGATCTCCAGGCGAACCTTGGGCTGACTTATCTCTTCATCACCCACGACCTTGCGGTGGTCCGGCAGATTGCGGACCACGTATGTGTCATGGAGAAGGGGCGCCTGGTGGAGACCGGCTCCACGGATGAAGTCTTCGAATCGCCACGGCAGGAGTACACAAAGGCACTGCTCAACGCCATCCCCGGCGCGAAGCTGATGCTTCCGCCCGAAGTGGCGTAGCAGCACTTATAGAAACGAACGGCTGGAGCCGGAACCCTTGGGCCCGGCTCCAGCCGTTTTCGTATGTGGCGCTGTTTGCCACCTAATCCTGGACTGCACCTGTGGCGCCCGTACCCGCGGCCAGCAGCGGTGCCGTGTCAGGCGTGGCCTTTCGGTCCAGGCCAAGTTCACGCAGCCGGCGCTCCAGCAGCGCTCCAAGCGACTGGCGGCCCGCGGCATTCATGTGGACTGCGTCGGCAAGATCCTTTGCCAGGCCGTACCGGGTGAGCCAGTCGCCCACGGACACAAACGGCAGCCCGTGGGCGCCTGCCACCTTGCCCAGCAAGGCATCGACTGCACTGCGGCGCCCCCCGCCGTCGTCCGCGCTGCGCGCCAGTGTACCGATCATGGCCGTCCGGGTGCCGGGGTAACGGGCCTGAAGTTCAGCGATCAGCTTCTCCGCGTTACGGGCGATCTGCCGGTCGCTTGCCCCGCTGGCGGCGTCATTGCCGCCGCCTTGGATGACGATCAGGGCGGGGGTCCCCGATGGGAGCAGCCAGTCCCCTTCCAGGAGGGCATCCACATAGTTGCCGGTGCTGCCGTTGGAGGAGGCGAATCCTGTGCCCCCGCGCCCGCAGAAGTAGACCTTGTACCCCGCTGCCGCAAGTGCCTGGCGGGGCCAGCCGTCGGCCGGTTCGGACTGCGAGTCGCCAATCAGGAGGACTGTTCTGGTGATCTCGGGGACAACCGCTTCCAGCCGACCGTTAGCCGGATTCCGCACCTTGGCGCCGGCAGCCACCAAGTTGGGCTGCCCGCCGGCCTGGGGATGGCCCGCAGCGGCAGCCGCCTGCGCGGAGGGTGCCTCGGGGGAGTATGCGGCGACGCCGCACCCGGACAAGGCCATCAGGGAAGACACTGCCAGAATGGCTGCGGCCCTGGATGCGCCGATGCGGGTGCGGGCCGAGGCCTTTGTCATGTGGTGTCTCCGGGCTTGCTTAATACGGCGTGCGTGATGCGTCAGAGCAATCATGTGGCATGCAGGCCTGATAGGCCAGTGATTTTCATCACATTTTTTTGGCGTGGCGCTGGCCCTGCGCGTGCACTCCCTACCCCGGCCGCCAGAAATTTAGGCCAATAAATGCCACTGCCGGTAGACTGGGGGAAGGTGCCCTGTGCTAAGGGCCTTGTCCGTCGTGCGTTCCAGTTGGAAATGTCGCGATACAACAGCTGACTTTCACCACTGAATCGAGCCATTACGCATGTCTGAAACCACCACCAACACCGCGGTAGCCACTGCATCACGCAGTGACCTCCGCAACGTCGCGATTGTGGCCCACGTTGACCACGGCAAGACCACCCTGGTCGATGCCATGCTCAAGCAGACCAACTCCTTTGCCGAGCACAACCACCTCGAAGACCGCGTGATGGACTCCGGTGACCTGGAGCGCGAAAAGGGCATCACCATCCTGGCCAAGAACACCACGGTGGCCTACAACGGTCCGTCCTCCAATGGCGAGACCATCACCATCAATGTCATTGACACCCCCGGCCACGCCGACTTCGGCGGCGAGGTGGAGCGCGGCCTGTCCATGGTGGACGGCGTCGTGCTGCTGGTTGACTCTTCCGAGGGCCCGCTGCCCCAGACCCGCTTCGTGCTCCGCAAGGCCCTTGCCGCGCACCTGCCGGTCATCCTCCTGGTCAACAAGACCGACCGCCCCGACGCCCGCATCGACGAAGTGGTGCACGAGTCCATGGACCTGCTCCTGGGCCTGGCTTCCGACCTCGCGGACGAAGTTCCGGACCTGGACCTGGACAAGGTCCTCGAGGTTCCCGTCGTCTACGCGGCCGCCAAGGTTGGACGCGCCTCCCTGGAGCAGCCCGCCAACGGCTCCGCCCCGGACAATGAGGACCTTGAGCCGCTGTTCAAGACCATCATCGACCACATCCCGGCCCCCACGTACAACCCCGAGGGTGTCCTGCAGGCGCACGTCACCAACCTGGACGCCTCCCCGTTCCTGGGCCGCCTCGCGCTGCTCCGCATCTACAACGGCACCCTGCGCAAGGGCCAGCAGGTTGCCTGGGCCCGGGCCAACGGCGAGCTGAAGACCGTGAAGATCACTGAGCTCCTCGCCACCAAGGCACTGGACCGCGTTCCCGCCGAGTCTGCCGGACCGGGTGAGATCGTCGCCGTCGCCGGCATCGAGGACATCACCATCGGTGAAACCCTCACCGACGTCGAGAACCCCCAGCCGCTGCCGCTGATCACCGTGGACGATCCCGCCATCTCCATGACCATCGGTATCAACACCTCGCCGCTGGCCGGCAAGGTCAAGGGCGCCAAGGTTACCGCCCGCCAGGTGAAGGACCGCCTGGACAAGGAACTGATCGGTAACGTCTCCATCAAGGTGCTCCCCACCGAGCGTCCCGACGCCTGGGAAGTCCAGGGCCGTGGAGAGCTCGCGCTGGCCATCCTCGTTGAGCAGATGCGCCGCGAAGGCTTCGAGCTGACCGTGGGCAAGCCGCAGGTTGTCACCAAGACCATCGACGGCAAGATCCACGAGCCGATGGAACACATGACCATCGACGTGCCCGAAGAATACCTCGGTGCCGTCACGCAGCTGATGGCCGCACGCAAGGGCCGCATGACCAACATGGCCAACCACGGTACCGGCTGGTGCCGCATGGAATTCATCGTTCCCGCCCGTGGCCTGATCGGGTTCCGCACCAAGTTCCTCACGGACACCCGCGGCGCCGGCATCGCAGCGTCGATCTCCGAGGGCTACGAGCCGTGGGCAGGCCCCATCGAGTACCGCACCAACGGTTCGATGATTGCCGACCGCGCCGGTGTTGTGACCCCGTTCGCCATGATCAACCTGCAGGAGCGCGGCTCGTTCTTCGTCAAGCCCACCTCCGAGGTTTACGAGGGCATGATCGTGGGCGAGAACTCCCGCGCCGACGACATGGACGTTAACATCACCAAGGAAAAGAAGCTCACCAACATGCGTGCCGCTTCCTCCGACACCTTCGAGAACCTGACGCCGCCGCGCGACCTGACCCTCGAAGAGTCCCTCGAATTCGCCCGCGAGGACGAGTGCGTCGAGGTGACCCCGGAAGCCATCCGCATCCGCAAGGTCATCCTGGACACCAACGAGCGTGCCAAGGCCAACCGCGCCCGCGCCAAGGCCTAGTCCTTCAGTACCTCTTGGAAAGCTGCCGGTACGGCGGACGGGATTCCCGCCGTCGTGCCGGCAGCTTTTGTTTTGCCATTTTGTACCGGAGTGCGCAGTGAAGTGCGGGTTCGGTCCGCAGCGGCAGTCCCGGCGCAGTGGCGGCGCGCTTTACTGTGCCGCGGGGCGGCGGCGCTCCGGCGCCGGCGGGACCTGCTTGGCCGCCACCACAAGGTCAAGGGGAATGACGACGTCGGCCTGCCGGGTGCGGACGGTGCACGCACCGGCGTCGCACGAGACCAGGTGGCCGAGCGCATCGGTCAGGCCGTCCTCGATTCGGTACCGCACCACCACCCGTGTCCCGGGTGCGGCGGCGGAAAGGAACGCTGCGGGGGTAGGGGGCTGACTCACCAGTTCATACTAGGCGTCCCGGCTAGGTTCGCGGGAACGGCCTGGGAGATAATAGGCTCAGATGTCAAGAGTCCGGCCAGAGCTGCCGGATGCAAGAACCGGCGGGTTGCCGGAACCAACGTGGAGAGGCCAGGGACGTGACGTACGTAATCGCGCAGCCGTGTGTAGATGTCAAGGACAAGGCATGTATCGAGGAATGCCCCGTCGACTGCATCTATGAGGGTGAGCGTTCGCTGTACATCCATCCGGACGAATGCGTCGACTGCGGCGCCTGCGAGCCCGTTTGCCCGGTCGAAGCCATCTACTACGAGGATGACACTCCCGACGAGTGGGCCGACTACTACAAGGCCAACGTGGAGTTCTTTGACGACCTCGGTTCACCCGGGGGCGCTGCCAAGATCGGCAACACCGGCAAGGACCACCCGATGATCGCCGCACTGCCCCCGCAGAACCAAGACCACTGACGCAGAAAAGGTGACCGCAGCAGTGAATACGTTTGGCCTTGACCTGCCCGATTACCCGTGGGAGGCCATGGCGCCGTATCTTGCGAAGGCATCGGAGCACCCGGGCGGTGCCGTCAACCTGTCGATCGGTACACCCGTGGACCCCACCCCGGCCCTGGTCCAGGATGCCCTGAAGGCTGCTGCCGACGCACCGGGCTACCCCACTGTGCACGGTACGCCGGCGCTTCGGGAAGCCATCGCCGGCTGGTTCGAACGCCGCCGCGGTGTGGCCGGACTGGATCCCCGCAACATCATGCCCACGGTGGGTTCCAAGGAACTTGTGGCGTGGCTGCCGCTGCTGCTCGGGCTGAAGCCGGGTGACGTCGTCGTACGTCCCAAGGTCGCCTACCCCACGTACGATATCGGCGCCACGCTGGCAGGCGTCACCTCCGTTGCCACCGACAACCTGGACGAACTCGACGACGCCACCCGTGCCCGTGTCCGGCTCATCTGGGTCAATTCCCCGGGCAACCCGACCGGCAGCGTCCGCGACGCAGACTTTTTGAAAGCGCTCGTAGAGCAGGCCCGGGAGCTGGGGGCCGTGGTGGCCTCGGACGAATGCTACGCAGAACTCGGCTGGGGAACCTGGGACGTCCAGCGCGGCGGCCAGTCCGTCCCCAGCATCCTGGACCCGCGGGTGGCGGGCGGATCGCACCAGGGCCTGCTCTCCGTGTACTCATTGAGCAAGCAGTCCAACCTCGCCGGCTACCGTGCCGCCTTCGTAGCCGGCGACCCGGACCTGATGCCCAACCTGGTCAACAGCCGCAAACACGCCGGCATGATCGTTCCCTACCCCGTGCAGGAAGCCATGCGCGTGGCGCTCGGCGACGATGCGCACGTCGAGGCCCAGAAGGACCTCTACCGTGGCCGGCGGGAGCGGCTGGTTCCGGCATTGCTGGACTTCGGCCTGGAAATCAAGGATTCAGACGCAGGCCTGTACCTGTGGTCCACGGCAGGCGAAAGCACCTGGGACACGGTGGCGCGCCTGGCAGAACGGGGCATCGTGGTGGGGCCGGGAGTCTTCTACGGCGAGGCCGGCAACGGTTACGTCAGGGTCGCCCTCACCGGAACCGATGAGCGGATCGACGCTGCAGTGGCACGGCTGAGGGAAGCGCGGTAACAAAAAGCCGCGTAACAATCGTGTGACTCGCGCCACACCGCCCGCATTTTAGGGGACTTTAGGCCGTCTCGGATTAGTGACACCCGCCAAGGAGCGGTACTTTTTAAGTGACTATCAATGGTGGCTTTCTACAAGAAGGCAGCCCGGGTGTTGGAACCTGTGTTCTCAGGGTCAGTGCGCGGCTCACCTGATGTTGGATCAAGCTTTCGACAGAGGCCCAGAGAGCCTCATGAAGGGGACTCCATGACTGAGACCAACAACGCGGCTACCCTGCTTCACGCAGGAGGCGAGCTCAAGCTCCCGCGCATCCAGGTTATTGAAGGAAACGAAGGATACGACGTTTCCAAGCTGCTGAAGCAGACGGGCGCAGTCACCTTTGACCCCGGCTTCATGAACACCGCAGCAACCACCTCGGCTATCACCTACATCGACGGCGATGCGGGCATCCTGCGGTACCGCGGATACCCCATCGAGCAGCTGGCGCAGCACTCCAGCTTCCTCGAGGTGTCCTACCTGCTGATCTACGGCAACCTGCCCACGCCCACCGAGCTGGACGAGTTCGACCAGAAGATCCGGCGCCACACGCTGCTCCACGAGGAGCTGAAGGGCTTCTTCGGCGGCTTCCCCCGCGACGCACACCCCATGCCCGTCCTGTCCTCGGCCGTCTCCGCGCTGTCCACCTTCTACCAGGACTCGCTGGATCCGTTCAACGCCGAGCAGGTGGAAGTTTCCACCATCCGCCTGATGGCCAAGCTGCCCGTCATCGCCGCCTACGCGCACAAGAAGTCCATCGGCCAGCCCATGCTGTACCCGGACAACTCCCACAACCTGGTGGAGAACTTCCTGCGCCTCAGCTTCGGCCTGCCGGCCGAGCAGTACGAGGTTGACCCCGTCGTCGCCAAGGCCCTGGACCTGCTCCTCATCCTGCACGCGGACCACGAGCAGAACTGCTCCACGTCCACGGTGCGCCTGGTGGGTTCCTCCAATGCCAACCTGTTCGCCTCCGTTTCCGCCGGTATCAACGCACTCTTCGGACCCGCCCACGGCGGCGCCAACGAAGCCGTGCTCAAGATGCTGCGCCAGATCCAGGCCGAGGGCACCAAGCCCGAGGACTACATGGAGAAGGTCAAGAACAAGGAAGACGGCGTCCGACTGATGGGCTTCGGACACCGTGTCTACAAGAACTACGATCCGCGTGCCAAGATCGTCAAGGCCACTGCCCACGAGATCCTCACCAAGCTCGGCGGCAACGACGAACTGCTGGACATCGCCCTGCGCCTGGAAGAGAAGGCGCTGAACGATGACTACTTCATCCAGCGCAAGCTCTACCCGAACGTGGACTTCTACACCGGCCTGATCTACAAGGCCATGGGCTTCCCGGAGAAGATGTTCACCGTCCTGTTCGCCATCGGCCGCCTCCCCGGCTGGATTGCGCAGTGGCGTGAAATGATCAGCGACCCGAACACCAAGATCGGCCGCCCGCGCCAGCTGTACATCGGCGAGCCGGCCAGGGACTACCCCGCCCGCTAATATCCCTTACGACGACGGCCGCCCACCTCCAGGAGGTGGGCGGCCGTCGTCGTTAATCACCAACTACAGGCAACGCGGGGTCATCAAACGCCCAATAAAGTGTCCCTGAGGGGCGCTTAGTGACCCCGCGTTGCTGTCAGGACGCGTAACCCTGGGGGTTGTTCTTCTGCCACCGCCAGTGGTCCTCGCACATCTGGTCCACGGTCTTGGTGGTGGACCAGCTCAGGTCTGCCAGCGCCGAGGTGGCATCAGCCCAGAAAGCAGGAAGGTCGCCCGCACGGCGGCCGGTGATCTCGTAGGGGATGGGCTTGCCAACGGCCTTTTCGAAGGAGCGCAGGACCTCCAGCACCGAGGAGCCCTTGCCGGAGCCGAGGTTCCAGCGGAACACCCCGGCCCGGTCCGCAACGTGGTTCAGGGCGGCCACGTGGCCTTCTGCAAGGTCCACCACGTGGATGTAGTCCCGCAGGCACGTGCCGTCCGGGGTGTCGTAGTCGCCGCCGAAAACCATGAGCTTTTCGCGCCGGCCAACGGCCACCTGCGCGATGAACGGAACCAGGTTGTTGGGGATGCCCTGCGGATCTTCACCGATGCGTCCGGACGGGTGGGCGCCGACCGGGTTGAAGTAGCGCAGCAGGGCTATATGCCAGCGGTCGTCAGCCGCGCCAAGGTCGGAAAGGATGTCCTCGATCTGCTCCTTGGTCCGGCCATAGGGGTTGTTGGCCCCGATCTCCATCTTTTCCACGTAGGGGATGGGGTTGTGTTCGCCGTAGACCGTCGCTGACGAGCTGAACACAAAAGACCGCACGTTGTGCCGGTCCATCACGCGGATCAGGTTCAGGGTGCCCACGAGGTTGTTGTAGTAGTACTTCAGCGGCTCCTGCACGGATTCCCCGACGGCCTTCAGGCCGGCGAAGTGGATGACGGCGTCGATCGCGCTGCCGGCGAAGACTTTTTCAACCGCGGCTTCGTCCACCAGGTCCACGTTATGGAACTCAGCCGTTTTGCCGCTGAGCTCGGCAACCCGGCGCAGTGACTCCTCGCTGGAGTTGATGAGGTTGTCGACGACAACAACATCGTGGCCGGCTTCCTGCAGGGAAAGAACAGTGTGGGAACCGATGTAACCGGTGCCCCCTGTAACCAGAATTTTCATGCCTCAACGCTATCCCACCGGGCCGCGGTGCCGCCGCCATGTTCCGGATGCCGGGCAGGGACGGCAGGCGCGGCAAGCGATGGAGCACAACCGTGCTAAAAAGGAGCAGTGCCCAAAATTGTAGATGCCGAAGCCCGCCGCCAGGACGTTGTGGAAGCGGTCCTCAGGATCATCGCGGTGGACGGACTGGAACGCGCCTCGCTGCGTGAGGTGGCGGATGAGGCCGGACTCGCCGTCGGATCCGTCCGGCACTACTTTGCCGGCAGCGACGAACTTCTGACCTATTCCTTTGCCACGGTGGTGGACCGGATTGTCCGCCGGCTCAAGGCGGCGCTGCCCGGTGTCGCCGCCGCAGCGCCGCGCAGCCCTGAGCAGCGTGCAGCGGTATTAACCCTTGTGGGTGGCCTGCTGCCCCTGGATGAGTCCCGGGCGGTAGAAGCCTGCGCCTGGATGGCATTCAAGAACGCGGCCAGGATCCGCCCTTTCCTCGCCGCGGTTGCCGACAGCAGCCACCGGGAGGTCGCAGCGATCGCCGGGCAGGTGGTGGCCGCGCTGATGCCGCAGGACGAACCGCAGGAGAACCTGGTGGTGGAGGCGGAACGCCTCCTGGCCACACTGGACGGACTGTGCATGCATGCCCTGCTGCAACCCGGGTGGATGACCGCACAAATGTGCTCCGACGTGCTGGAACGCCATCTTGACGGCTTGAGTCGCTGAGGGGCGTTACCGTGGGCAGGGAGCGGGAATAGACTGATAGCCGGGGGCGCGAAACTGGATCAGCAGACCCGGCAGGAGCACGCCAGGGAAGGACTTCGGATGCATCAGGCAAGCGGTTCACGGTGGCAGATCACTACGGACACGTCCGGACCCATGATGATCGCACTCTACGTCCGCGACACGGTCGGGCTAAACGGCGCAGGCCACCCGGCGCTGTCCCATGCCGTTCCCAAGATCCGCCCGGCGGACCACACCCACCTGACAGCCGACGTCGGCGGGCTAAGCGCGCTCAAGACCGAGTGGGAAGCCTGGTGGGAACAACTGGTCAAAGCCCATCCGCAGACCTCGCCGGAACTGTCGCCGCCGGAGTTTGGCGCATTCGGCAACTCGCCCGCCCTGCAGCGGGTCCTGCAGGCCCACTTCGGCGCTGCCCTGACCTGGGCGCGGGAGCGAAGGAGCGAGTACGCCCGGCTGGAGGCGGAACGCCTGGCCAGCGGCACGGACCAGCTCCTGGAGGAACTGGTGGACGACAGGCTGATGGAAGTCGGGCGGGATTCCCGTGACTTCACGCTGACCATCATCGAACTGCCCCTGAATGAGCAGCGGGCCTGGTACCTGGAGCCGGACAAGATCATCATGAGCCACCAGCTGATGGGCCAGCCGGAGCTTTTCCGCAGCTACGTGCAGCCGGTCGTGGAGATCCTCGTTTGAGTCATTAGCCCACACCCGCCTGGGTGCTTTGCGGGGCCACCGTAATCCGGACCTGTCCGTCCGGCGCCGCCGATTCCTGCCAGCCGTTCCGTTCCGCACGGTCCCAGCTGCGGCCCGCCACCTCCACCCGCGTCACTTCGAGGCCTTTGGCATTCGCCACCGCCCACTGGGCCACGGACCAGGCCTGGCTGCCGCTGGCATTTACCACCACGGTCGGCCCCTCCACGGAAGCGTCCAGCGCTCCGTACGCCGTGCTAAGTTCGGCGGCCACCGCCGCGGCGTCTCCGGCGGAGCCCGACGAACGCAGCGTGCACTGCACGGCTTCGGGTGTCTGGCCGGACAACCCGGAGGCGAAGGACCGCCCCATATCCTCGTGCTGCGCGTAGGCGCTGGGGTACGCGGACCGCTGGACGCGCTGTGCGGCGTCGGTGATGTCCAGGGTTTCGTAGTCCGGGACCTTCACCAGCGCATCGTAGAACGCGTTGACGGCGTAGTAGGGGTCCATGACCTGTTCCTCGGTGCCCCACCCCTGCGAAGGCCGCTGCTGGAACAGCCCCCGCGAGTCCGGTCCGGCCTGGTCGCCGTGGGCGATGTTCCGGAGTTTGGACTCCTGCATGGCCGTGGCCAGGGCAATGCTCGCGGCCCGGGGAGGCAGCCCGCGCTGGACTGCGACGGCGGTGATCAGCGAGGCGTAGACCGCCTGGTCGGGTGCCAGTTCGGCTGTCCTGTCGCCGACAACAGCGGTGCAGCGTTCCGAAACGAGGGTTTCGGAACGCTGCACGAAGAACACCGCTGAATAGAAGCCGCCGGCCACCAGGGCAAGGGCCAGCAGCAGTACTGCCAGGCGGCGCAGGCCGCGTCGTCGCGCCATAGATTAGTTGGCGTGCAGGGCGTCGTTCAGTTCCACGGTCTGGCCGGCCCGGGGGAGGACCTCCACGGCACCCGTGGTGGAATTGCGGCGGAACAGCAGGTTGGACACGCCGGACAGCTCGGCAGCTTTGACGATCTTGGTGGTGTCCTCGCCCACCTCGTCCTTGGGCCCGGGCACGCGGACGCGGGTGCCGGCCGTGACGTACAGGCCGGCTTCCACCACGGAGTCGTCCCCGATGCTGATGCCTACGCCGGAGTTGGCGCCCAGCAGGACCCGCTCGCCGATGGTGATCTTTTCCTTGCCGCCGCCGGAGAGGGTGCCCATGATGGACGCGCCGCCGCCCACGTCGCTGCCATCACCGGTCACAACACCTGCGGAAATACGGCCTTCCACCATGGAGGTGCCCAGCGTGCCGGCGTTGAAGTTCACGAAGCCTTCGTGCATGACGGTGGTGCCTTCGGCCAGGTGCGCACCCAGGCGCACCCGGTCGGCGTCGGCGATCCGCACGCCGGAGGGCACAACGTAGTCCACCATGCGCGGGAACTTATCGATGCCGTAAACGGTGACGGCGCCACGGCGGCGGAGCTTGGCGCGGGTAAGTTCGAAGCCCTCCACGGCGGCGGGACCGAAATTGGTCCAGACGACGTTGGGCAGCTTCCCGAAGATGCCGTCCAGGTTGATGGTGTTGGGCTTCACGAGGCGGTGCGAGAGCAGGTGCAGGCGGAGGTAGGCGTCGGCGGTGTCAGCCGGGGCCTCGTCAAGGTTGATCTGGACGAACACCACCTTCTGCTCGGTGCCGCGGTCCTCATCGGTGCCGTTCTCTGCGATCTGCGTCAGGGAATCGTCAGCGTTATCCACGGCACGCAGGTGCTCGGCGGCAACACCGAGGGCCGGTGCGGGGAACCAGACGTCCAAAACGGTGGCGTTGCCGTTGGCGGTGGCGATGGTGGCCACGCCAAAACCGTAGGCAGAGCGTTCGTCGGTGGTTGCGTTCAGGGTTTCGGGCACGGCGGAAGAAGCGGTCTCAGTCATGTGTTCCAGTCTATCGAGGGCCGGGCACCGGGTTCGAACTAGACTGGCTTCGTGACTGCCGAAACCGCTCCAGACCCCGCATCCGTCCTGTCCAGCCAGGAATCCGGCCAGGATTCCGCGCCTGCGCGGCTGGACCTGCGGCAGGACGTTGCGCTGCTGACCGCCGCCATCATGGACATCAACAGCGTGTCCGGAAACGAAAAGGAACTGGCCGACGCCGTGGAAACGGCGCTGCTGGGTCTCCCGGAGCTGACAGTGGTCCGCGACGGGGATTCGATCATCGCCCGCACGGAACTGGGGCACCCCGAACGCGTCATCCTGGCAGGGCACCTGGACACCGTGCCGCTGCCGCTGAGCGAGGGCTCGAAGGGAACGGTGCCTTCCAGCTGGGAGTCGGGCGTCCCGGGGGAAGGCATCCTGTACGGCCGCGGCGCCACCGACATGAAGGGCGGTGTGGCAGTGCAGCTTGCGCTGGCGGCCACCCTGTTCGACGGCGGCGCACAGCCCAGGCGGGACGTCACGTTCGTCTTCTACGACCATGAGGAAGTGGAAGCGGTGAAAAGCGGCCTGGGTCGCCTGGTCCGCAACCACGGCCACCTGCTGCACGGGGACTTCGCCATCCTTCTGGAACCTACGGACGGCATCGTGGAGGGCGGGTGCAACGGCACCAGCCGGTTTGAAGCAACAACCGTGGGCGAGGCCGCGCACTCGGCTCGGGCGTGGATGGGCAGCAATGCCATCCACGCCGCAGCCCCCATCCTGGCAAGGCTCGCAGCCTACGAACCGCAAACCGTCACCGTGGACGGCCTGGACTACCGTGAAAGCCTCAACGCCGTGAAAATCAACGGCGGGACCGCCGGCAACGTCATCCCGGACCGCTGCGTGGTGGAGATCAACTACCGCTTCGCCCCGGACAAGACACCGGACCAGGCCGAAGCCGTGGTGCGGGAACTCCTTGAGGGGTTCGACGTGGTCCGCACCGACGCTGCAGCCGGCGCCCGGCCCGGCCTCCAGCATCCGGCTGCCGCTTCCTTCGTTGCCGCTGTGGGAGGCGACCCGAAACCCAAATACGGCTGGACCGACGTCGCGCGTTTCAGCGAACTGGGTATACCGGCGGTGAATTTCGGACCGGGTGACGCACTTCTGGCGCACAAGGACAACGAGCACGTCCACGCGGATGCCATCCGCACCTGCCTCCGCGCGCTGCAGGACTGGCTGGCGGGCTGAGCCAGGAGTGCTAGGCCAGGAGCACTTTGTCCGTGCTTAAATGCAGAACGGCCCGGACCTGGTGGTCCGGGCCGTTCGCGTAGGAACTGCCTAGGGAACCGGGGCCTCTGCCTTTTCGGGCTCGGCCTTGGCCACACCTCCGGCTGCCTTCTTCGACCCCCGGCGCTCAATCCAGACCGCAAGCCTGGAAACGAGGATGTTGATGGCGATGTAGATCGCAGCAGCAACGAAGAAGATGGGGAACAGGAACTGCGTGCCCAGGAAGTCCGCCATCACCTGGACGGCGCGCAGCAGCTCGCCATACGCCACGATGTAGCCCAGCGAGGTGTCCTTCAGGAGCACTACCATCTGCGCCACCAAGGACGGCATCATGCGGCGGATTGCCTGCGGAAGTTCGATGAGCATCCGGGACTTGAAGCTGGTCAGGCCAATGGCAAGGCCTGCTTCCCGCTGCCCGCGGGGCAGCGACTGGATGCCTGCCCGGATGATCTCGGCGAAAACTGCCGAGTTGTAGAGCACCAGGCCGGTGACAACAGCAATGAACGGTGACGTGCCGAAGCCCAACAGGACGAACAGCATCATCAGGACCACGGGCATCCCGCGGAGGAACTCCAGGACCACCCGGGTGGGGATCCGGATAATGGCCGCATCGGAGATGCGGAGCAGGCACAGCAGCAGCCCCAGCGGGAACGCGATGACGGCTGCCAGGGCAGCAGCAGACAGGGTGGCGCTCAAGCCGTTGCCCAGGAGCATCCAGACATCGGCGCGGGTGAAGATCTGCCAGCGTCGGCCTTCGAAAATCCCCTGCTGGGCGAGGGTCATGACAATCCATGCCAGCAAACCCAGGATCAGCACGGAACCTACGATCGAGCCGATCAGGGAGATCCGCCGGGCTTTGGGTCCCGGAACGTCGTAAAGGACTGAGCTCATCGGGCAATCGCCACCTTTCGTTCCACCGTGCTGGCCAGGATGCCCAGCGGAACGGTGAGGAGCAGATAAAAGAACGCGGTACCCAGCAGTACGGCGATGACGGCATCACCGTTGGCGTTGGCCAGCTGGCGGCCGTAGCCGAACAGTTCGAGGACAAAGAAGGCGCCGGCGACGGAAGAGTTCTTCACCAGGGCGATCAGGATGTTGATCAGCGGCGGGACCACCGTCCGCAGGGCCTGGGGGAGGATGATGAGGTTAAGGACCTGGCCGAAGTTCATGCCGATGCTGCGCGCGGCCTCTGCCTGCCCCACGGGAACACTGTTGACACCTGAGCGGACAGCTTCGGCGATGAACGCTGCGGTGTACGTGCTGAGGGCGATGATCGCGGCAACTTCGAACTGCTCAAACTTGACCCCGAGCCGGGGGAGGACGATCGCCGCGAAGAAGAAAGCAATGGTCAACGGGGTGTTCCGGAGAACCTCCACGTACACGGTGCTGAAGCCGCGCAGGGCTGCTACCGGGGACACCCTGGCGGCTGCCAGCAGCGTGCCAAGGACCAGTGCGATGATCCCGGAGACGGCTGACAGGAAGAGGGTGCGGAGAAAACCGTTCCAATACAGGGGGAGGTTTTCAATGATGACGTCCATAGGATCCTTTGGCTTTGGGCGTGGACGGATTTAAAGGCTGAAAGCTGCCGGGGCCGGCCTACCGGCCCCGGCAGCTCCGGACTCACTTAGTAGCGGTCAATCTCGGGGAGCTCGGGTGCAGTCTTGATGACCGAACCTGCAGTGGCTTCCCAGGCCTTCTTGTAGGACCCGTCCTCTTCGAATGCCTCCAGCTGGTCGTTGATCCAGGTGCGGAATTCGGTGTCGTCCTTCTTCAGGCCGATGCCGTAGGGCTCCTTGGTGAAGGTTTCATCGGAGGCCAGCTTGAAGGCGTCCGGCTCCTTGTCCACAAAGCCGGCGAGGATCACGTTGTCAGTGGTGACAGCCTCCACCTGCTTGTTGCGCAGCGGCTCCAGGCAGGCTGAGTAGGTGGCGGCCGGGACCAGCTCTGCTCCGTACTTCTCCACGATGGTGGCGGCAGGGGTTGAACCGGTGACGGAGCAGACCTTCTTGCCCTTGACGTCCTCGGGCGTCTTGATGGCGTCGTTGTCCTTGTTAACCATCAGGGCCTGGCCGGCTTCGTAGTACGGGCCGGCAAAGCTGACAACCTGCTTGCGCTTGTCGTTGATGGTGTACGTGGCGATGACCAGGTCAACCTTGCCCTGTTCGATGAAGGGTTCGCGGTTGGCCGAGACCGTCTCTGACCATTCGATCTTGTCGGCGGAAATTCCCAGCTTCGCTGCGATCAGCTTGCCGATTTCGACGTCGAAGCCTACGGGCTTGCCGTCAAGACCTACCTGGCCGAACAGCGGCTGGTCGAACTTGGTGCCGATCTTGATGGTCCCGGCGGAGGAGAGCTTCTCCATGGTGCTGCCGGCGGCGAAGGTGGGTGTTGCTTCAACAGTGGGGTCGCTGCCGGTGTCGGTGCCGCCACCGCCACAGGCGCTCAGGGACAGGGCGATGGCAGCGGTAGCCGCCACGAAGAATGACTTCCGCCGGGTCATAAATGCCTTCATGACATTCCTTTCATTGGTGGCCGTGGGTCACGGCCTGGGTGCGAACTGAAGTGTGGTTGTTCGGTAAATCAGTGAAAGTGGTGCATCAGTGGGTGAGGAGCTTGGACAGGAAGTCCTTGGCCCGCTCGCTCTTCGGGTTGGTGAAGAACTCCTCCGGGGTGGCGTCCTCGACGATCTGGCCGTCCGCCATGAAGACCACGCGGTCCGCGGCTTTGCGGGCAAAGCCCATCTCGTGGGTGACCACGATCATGGTCATGCCTTCCTTGGCGAGCTGGATCATCACGTCCAGGACCTCGTTGATCATTTCGGGGTCGAGCGCGGAGGTTGGCTCGTCGAAGAGCATCACCTTGGGCTTCATTGCCAGGGCGCGGGCGATCGCGACACGCTGCTGCTGGCCACCCGAGAGCTGGGCCGGCAGCTTGGGCGCCTGGTGGCCCACGCCCACCCGTTCGAGCAGCGCCATGGCGTCCTTGTCCGCGGCGGCCTTGGCCACGCCCTTGACCTTGATGGGGCCGAGCGTGACGTTTTCCAGGATGGTTTTGTGCGCGAAAAGGTTGAATGACTGGAAGACCATTCCGACGTCGGCACGGAGCTGGGCGAGTTCCTTGCCTTCCTCCGGAAGCACCTTCCCGTCGATGCTGATGGTTCCGCCCTCGATGGTTTCCAAGCGGTTGATGGCGCGGCACAGGGTGGACTTACCGGAGCCGGAAGGCCCGATGACCACAACAACCTCGCCCTTGCGGACCTGCAGATTGATGTCCTTCAGAACGTGCAGCTGGCCGTAGTGCTTATTTACGGCGTTCAAAGAGACGAGGGTATCGCCGGGCACATGAGTAGTCATAGGAAGAATCTAGCGAACTGCGGGCGGCTATGACGGGAATCACCCCAAGTTCCTGCGGATCGTGATTCAAGAGATACCTGCCGCGGGAGGTTAGCCTAGGTGAATGAGCATCAATGCAGATCCGGCCAAAAATTCCCAGCCGCGCCGTAAGGGGCCCCTTGAACTGCGCCGCAAACAGGCAGCCGTGGAAATGTCCGATCAGCATCTGCTCGATACCAAGGGCCCCGGCCAGTTCGTCCATACCGATCCGTGGCGCGTACTGCGGATCCAGAGCGAATTCGTCGAAGGCTTCGGCGCGCTGGCAGACATCGGCAAGGCTGTCAGCGTTTTCGGTTCCGCCCGCACCAAGCCCGGCAGCCCCTATTACGAAATGGGCGTCGAGGTGGGACGGAAACTGGCGGAGGCCGGTGTCGCAATCATTACCGGTGGCGGACCCGGCTCCATGGAGGCAGCCAACCGCGGCGCTGTGGAGGGGAACGGCATGTCCGTTGGTTTGGGCATCGAGCTTCCCTTTGAACAGGGACTGAACCAGTGGGTGGACCTGGGCATCAACTTCCGGTACTTCTTCGCCCGCAAAACCATGTTCGTCAAGTACGCCCAGGGATTCATCGTGCTCCCCGGCGGACTGGGCACGCTTGATGAGCTCTTCGAGGCCATGGTGCTCGTGCAGACCCGGAAGGTCACGTCGTTCCCCATCGTGCTTCTCGGCGTCGACTTCTGGGGCCCCATGATCGACTGGATCAGGGGAACGCTGGTAGCCGAGGGGATGGTCTCCGAAAAGGACCTGGACCTGATCCAGGTGGTTGACGATCCAGCCGAAGCGGTGGACCGCGTCCTCCACGGGGCCATCACCCCGTCCCTGAACGGGGAGCAGCGTCCGGAGTAGCGGCAGCGCCCGGTCTGGCACGATGGAGCAGTGAGCTTTTTTCTGGTTTTCCTCGCCATCGTGCTGGTAGGGGCGGTTTTGTGGGCCAGCCTGGGGCGGCGCCCCCGGAAGTCGGGCCACCGCCCGTTGCCGTCCCTGCTGGACGGTGGCTTTGAGCAGCCGCCGGCCAACCTTCCCCCGGTGCTGCTTCCGGCCAACGCAGCTGCGGAGGACGTGGACCGCGTCCGCTTCTCTTTGGGACTGCGCGGCTACCGGATGGACCAGGTGGACCAGGTCCTTGATGAGCTGAGGGACCAGCTTGCTGCCAGGCAGCAGGAAGTGGACGAGCTGCGCGCCCGGCTGCTGGCCGCTGAGAAGCCGAACCAGGGCAGCCCCGGCGGAACGCGCGACGACGGAACCGCCGTGGCACGCGACGGCGGGAATGCGGTACCAGGGAAGAGCGGGCAGTGAGTACGGTGGCGCGCCGCCGGACGGGCTTTGCTTCTGCCGCCCAGGCCTGGTTTGGGCAGGCCGCTTCCGCCTATCGCAGCTGGCCCTGGTGGGCCCAGGTCACGGTCATCTACGCCGCGGCCCGGCTGGTCAGCGCCTGCATCTTCATGGCCGCCGCACTCCACCAGGGCCCCAATCCCTGGTTCCCGGCCAGGCCCGACTACTGGAGCTTCATCAACATCTGGGATGCGCGCTGGTACGGCGAGGTCATCGCCAACGGATACCCGTCAGTGCTCCCCACAGACGCTGCCGGCAACGTCCAGGAAAACGCCTGGGCCTTCTACCCCCTGTTTCCAGCCCTGGCGGGAGGCCTCAGCAGGCTGACGGGACTGGTTCCTGCCGCCTCACTCACCCTCCTCGCGATGCTGGCCGGTTGGGGAGCGGCGCTGGTGGTTTACACCCTCTTCAGGCACAGGGTGTCCCACATCCCGGCGCTGTGGGGCGTTGCCTTCTTCGCAACTTTCCCGGTCTCGGCCATACTGCAGGTCCCCTACGCAGAGTCACTGTCGCTCCTGCTGCTGGCGGCGGCGCTGCTCCTGGTGGTGCGCCGGCATTACCTGTGGGCCATACCGGTGGTGGTGCTCCTGTGCCTCTCGCGTCCCGTCGGTGTCCCTTTCGCCGCCATGCTCGGGCTCGTCCTGGTGTATCGCCTGCTGGAACGCTTTCGCAGCGGTGGCGCGGCAGGCCTGACAGCGGGGGACCACTCCTTTGGCGACTTGGCGGCACTTGCCGGCCTGACCGCCGTCGCAGGCCTTTCGGCGCTGGCGTGGCCCGCTGCAGCGTGGGCCGCTACCGGCGATTTCCAGGCGTACACCAAGACCGAAACAGTGTGGCGGGGGCATGACCTGGTGCCGTTCAAGCCGTGGTTCGATACCGGCGTCGACCTTTTCGGTCCGGTGTTGGGACTGCTTGCGCCGTTCGTCTTTCTAGCGCTTTTCGGCCTGATGCTGTTCCTGCCGCCTGTGGTGCGGCTCGGCGTCGAACTCCGCCTGTGGTGCGCCTGCTACATGGGGTACCTCCTGGCGTTCCTGCATCCGCAGACCAGTACGTTCCGCATGCTGCTGCCGCTGTTTCCGCTGGCACTGGGAGCCGTGCTGCTGTCCCGTTCGCGGGCCTACCGGGGCACGGTGGTGACCATGTTCCTGCTGCTGCAGATCGTATGGATTGTGTGGTTGTGGGCCTGGGCGCAATTGCCGGGCGGCGGCGATTACCCGCCTTAGTTTTTTCGGACTTCGGTGCAGGTCAGCACAGGAATACCGGCCCGCCGAAAATGTCCATCGATTAGCTACGTGCGGGTAATTCCGCGATAATGGTAAGTAAGCAAGGACAAAAAGCATTCAGAATACGCGCAGCCTTGGCGGTGGAAACTACCGCCGCCATAGCGGCTTGATCGACATGCGGACACAGCCCGCCCGGGCTGATCAGTCCTGGGACAAAATGGAGGGGAATTCCTCATGGCGGCTATGAAACCACGCACCGGCGACGGCCCAATGGAAGTCACCAAGGAGGGCCGCAGCCTGATCATGCGCGTCCCGCTCGAAGGCGGCGGGCGTCTTGTGGTCGAACTGAACGCTGCCGAAGCGGCAAACCTCAAGGAATGCCTCGTCGGCGTTACCGAATAATCGTGAAAGGACAGGGTCCGCAGCCGTGCTGCGGACCCTGTCCTTTATCTTGCTGCCGCGGTGCGGCTACTTCTTGACGGCGACGAGCAGGCCATCTCCGGTGGGAAGCATCGCTGAAGCGAGCCTGTCGTCGTCACGGATCGCCTTGCCAACCTGGCGAAGGACAACCGTGGTGGCCTCGCGGCCGGCAGGGTTTGCCACTTTGTCCTTGTCCAGGGCGTCATTGATGATCAGCAGGCCGGCCCGCTTCAGGAGCCTGATGGCTTGCTCCACGTAGCCGGGCAGGCCGGGCTTGTCGGCGTCGATGAACACCAGGTCGTAGGCAGCATCCGTGAGGCGCGGCAGGACATCGCCTGCGCGGCCGGAAATCGTACGGGTACGGTTGGCCGGGCTGCCGGCCTCAGAGAAGGCCTCCCGCGCGGCCTTCAGGTGTTCCACATCGACGTCGATGGTGGTGAGGACTGCCTGCGGGCCCAGCCCGCGGAGGAGGCACACGCCGGACACTCCCGCCCCCGTTCCAATCTCGACGGCGGTCTGCGCCTTGGACGCGGCAGCCAGGACCGTTAGCACGGCTCCTACGCCCGGTCCGATGGGGGTCACTCCCAGTTCGAAGGAACGCTCCCGGGCCCGAAGCATGACCTCATCCTCAGCGGGCAGATCTTCTGCATAGGACCAGCTGATGGACTTGTCGGCGCTCATGAATTTTCGCTTTCTGGGCGGGAGGGGGAATGTCTTCTACAGCCTACTGTGTCCGGGGGAGCGGGCAGCGGAGGCGGGCTGTTGCGCCCACGGCTGAACTTTCCCGCAGTCAGGAAATTCCCAGCCAAGTTTGAAATGATTATTATCCGCTCATCCAAAAGGTGATCGGCGCCGAATCAGAGATGTCAACAGTATCCGGGCGTTAGCAATTCCACGAGGGGAGTGGACGATGTCATCTTCAGTTGTGGCACCTGTCCCTGCAGTACATAATCCCGACGCTGAGTGGGTCCGTCCTACCTGGGAAGAAGTGGTCACCAACCATTCGGCGAAAGTGTACCGGCTGGCATACCGCCTGACCGGTAACAAGTACGACGCCGAGGACCTCACCCAGGAGGTGTTCGTCCGCGTCTTCCGCTCGCTCGAAAACTTCAAGCCCGGTACCCTGGACGGCTGGCTGCACCGCATCACCACCAACCTGTTCCTGGACCAGGCGCGGCGCAAAACGCGGATCCGGTTCGATGCCTTGGCCGAGGACGCGGAATCCCGCCTCCCCGGACGCGAACCCGGCCCCGAGCAGAGCTTCGAGCTGAACAACCTGGACCTGGATGTCCAGGCAGCACTGGAGGAACTCCCGCCGGACTTCCGGGCCGCCGTCGTCCTGTGCGACCTGGAAGGGTTGTCCTACGATGAGGTGGCAGAGGCGCTGGGCGTTAAGCTCGGAACCGTCCGCTCACGCATCCACCGTGGACGGACCATGCTTCGGGAGAAGCTCGCCCACAGGGATCCACGTCCGCAGCAGGCGCGCCGCAAGCTTTCCATGCCGCGCATCGCGGGCATCCTCTGAACGGCGCATGAGGTCCCCGTTTCCCCTTGGCGGCAGGCACCAGCGAACCTCCGGCCATCTTGCCACGTGCCATGAATGCGCTTCCGCCGTGCGCCGGGAGCGCCAGTACCTGGAACGGCTCCGGGACGCACCCATCCCGCCCGCCAGTGACGACCTGACCGCCCGGCTCCTGGCGCGCACATCGGAGCTGGCGGCAGAGCCTCGGCCTGCTGCCGTCCACCCCGCGCGGCCCCGCGCAGCGGTCCGTGTCTTGGCCCTGACGGCCGGCGGCACGGTAGCGGCCGCCGGTGTGCTGGCCGTTGGCGCTTTTGCTGCAGCCGGTGATCCACTCACCGGAACGGACGCCTCAGCGGCGTTGTCACCCGTTTCGTCGCAGACGCCGGCAGACGGGCGGGCCTTGAGCGCCGAACAGGTCGGCATGCTCCGCTCGGAAGGGTGGGCCTGCCCTGAACTCGAAGCCATGGGGTTCCACCTCGAGTCGGCACAAGCGGTGGTCATTGACGGCCAGCCCGCGGTCCATCTTCGGCTCTCGGACGGATCCCACTACGCCACCGTCACAGAACAGCACCCGCATGCCCGGGACGCTGCCGGTCCGCAGGACAACCCCCTGCAGATCATGGGCTCCTCGCCCTGGTCTGCCACCTACCGGACCGCCGGCCGCACCTTTACCTACGAGTCCAACCTGCCGGCTGAACGCGCTGACGACGCCCTGCCCATCCTGCAGCGCCTGGCCAGCCAGGCGGGAGAGGGTGTCTCAGCCGGAACGGGCAGGAGCAGCAGTGCACCGGAGCCACTGGGCACCCGGCTGCAGCGCGGAATCAACAAGATTGTGGCCCGTTTTACCCAGTAATAAGGGTGGTTTCCGCCCGCGCGTGACGGGAATCGTCACTGGCAGCCCGGAGAGGGTAATCTTCCTAAAGTGTTTGGAATCAACGGCCCGGAGTTCTTTCTTCTGCTGCTCATCGGCATCCTGGTGATCGGCCCCCAGAGGCTGCCCGAATACACCCAGAAACTTGCGAACCTCGTGAAGGAAGTCCGGCGCATGGCCTCCGGTGCCCGCGAGCAGATCAAGGAAGAAGTGGGGATCGACATCGACGATGTCGACTGGAAGAAGTACGATCCCCGCCAGTACGATCCCAGGCGCATCATCAAGGAAGCGCTCCTCGACGACGATCCCAAGCCTGTCAGTGCAGGGGCGCCTGCCGCCGTCGCAGCTGTTTCCGGCGCAGCGGCCGTTGCCGCCGCGGACGTGGCTCCGGCAAGGCCACAGCGGGTGGTACAGTCCCTGCCCGCCGGCGAAGCCGCTCCGTTCGACACCGAAGCCACCTGACCACACCAGGAAGCGGCGCGGGGCGGGTCAGCGCGGCTGCAGCCCCAGTTTCATTCCCGCCAGGCCGCGCGGCACGGCTGCGAGCCGGGCTGCAATTCCTGCCAGCGACTCGGCCGCGGGAGTCCCCGGCTGCCCGATGACAATCGGAACCCCGGCATCCCCACCTACACGGAGCTGGATATCCAGCGGGATCTGTCCCAGCAGGGGAACGTCGGCGCCCACGGTTGCCGTCAGCCTCTCGGTGAGTACCGCCCCGCCGCCGCTTCCGAACAGTTCCATCCGGCCGCCGTCGGGCATCTCCAGGTAGGACATGTTCTCGATCACGCCGGCCACTTTCTGGCCTGTCTGGGTGGCGATGGCACCTGCCCGTTCGGCGACGTCCGCGGCCGCGGCCTGCGGCGTGGTGACCACCAGGATTTCGGCCTTGGGAAGCAGCTGGGCCACCGAGATGGCAATGTCCCCCGTGCCCGGCGGAAGGTCCAGGAACAGGGCATCCAGGTCGCCGAAGTAGACATCCGTGAGGAACTGTTCAAGGGCCCGGTGCAGCATGGGTCCCCGCCAGGCCACCGGCTGGTTGCCGGTGACGAACATCCCGATGGAGATGACCTTTACGCCGTAGGCAACGGGCGGCAGGATCATGTCGTCCACGCGGGTGGGCGCCTGGGTGATGCCCATCAGTCCCGGCACGGAGAAGCCGTACACGTCGGCGTCCACTATGCCCACCCGCAGTCCCTGCGCGGCCAGGGCGCACGCCAGATTGACGGTGACCGAGGACTTGCCCACCCCGCCCTTGCCGCTTGCCACGGCGAAGACCTTGGTCAAGGAGTCGGGCTGGTTGAACGGGATGCCGCGCTGCCCGCCGGGGCCGCGGAGCTTCTCCTTGAGGGCGTCCCGCTGTGCCTGGGACATCACCTTCAGGTCGACGTCGACGGCGGTGACGCCCGGCACGGCGAAGAGGGCCTTTTCGGAGTCGGAGGTGATGGTGTCGCGGAGCGGGCAGCCCGCAATGGTGAGCAGCACTGCCAGCCTGACCCTGCCGTCGTCGGACACGCTGACGGAGTCCACCATCCCCAACTCGGTGATGGGGCGCCGGAGTTCAGGGTCGATGACAGTCGCGAGGGCATTGTTGATGGCCTCGGCCAGCTGGGAGTTGGCGATGGGTGTGCTCACTATCTGGTCCTGGGGTTACCTGTCTTGGGTGGAGTGGCCTGGCTTGACCCGGGGAATCTGCTGCGTGCGCGGGTTCCGCTGCCGGTCACGCTGTTCCCGGAGCTTGTCCTTGACCTTGTCCCGCGGGGACTCGTGGCTGCCGGGGCCGGAAGGGTCATGGGTCCTCAGCTCTTCCTGGGCCTCCAGCATGTCCTCCAGCAGTGACCGCAGCTCCGCCCGGACGTAGTCGCGGGTGGCCACCTCGCGCAGCGCGATCCGCAGCGAAGCGAGTTCCCGGGTGAGGTATTCGGTGTCCGAGAGGTTGCGTTCGGCGCGCTGGCGGTCCTGCTGCAGCGAAACGCGGTCCCGGTCATCCTGCCGGTTCTGCGCCAGCAGCAGCAGCGGCGCCGCGTACGAGGCCTGCAGGGAGAGCATCAGGGTCAGCAGCGTAAAGCCGAGGTCGCGGGAGTCGAACTGCCACTCCAGCGGCGCAAACGTGTTCCACGCCAGCCAGACCACAACGAACACCGTCATGTACACCAGGAACTGCGGCGTGCCCATGAAGCGCGCGAAACCCTCCGTGGCATGCCCGAAGGCATCCGGGTCCGGGGAGAACTTGGGCAGGATCCGCTGGCGGCCGCTCAGGGGCGTGTCCAGGCTGCCCATGTTGTTCTTGGCCGCCCTGCCCGGGATCCGCTGGTTGGGGGTCTTCGGAGCGGTGTTGTCAGCCAATGCGGCCACCGAGCTTTCTTATCGGGGCTTCGCCATCATGGGCGCGCCAGTCATCCGGCAACAGATGATCAAGGACGTCATCAACAGTCACCGCCCCCACAAGGCGGCCGGTGTCATTGACCACCGGCAGGGAATTGAGGTTGTACGTCGCCAGGGTGCGGGCTACCTCGCTGATGTGTGCCTGGTCGGACAGCGGCTCCAGGTTCTTGTCCACCAGGTTCCCCAGCGGCTCGAAGGGCGGGAACCTCAACAGCTGCTGGATGTGCACCACGCCCAGGAAACGCCCGGTGGGTGTTTCCAGCGGGGGCCGGGCAATAAAGATGGAGGAGGCAAGGGCCGGTGACAGTTCCTCACGGCGCACGTGGGCCAGGGCCTCGGCCACGGTTGCTTCCGGAGGCAGGATCACCGGGACGGGCGTCATAAGGCCGCCGGCGGTGTCCTCGTCGTATTCCAGGAGGCGCCGGACGTCCTCGGCACCCTCCGGCTCCATCAGCTGGAGCAGCTCCTCCGCCTGGGCGGAGGGGAGCTCGCCAAGGAGGTCGGCGGCGTCGTCCGGATCCATCTCCTCCAGGACGTCGGCGGCCCGCTGCACGTCCAAGGCGGAGAGGATCTCCACCTGGTCATCCTCCGGAAGCTCCTGGAGGACGTCGGCGAGCCTTTCGTCCTGAAGTTCGCTGGCAACCTCGAAACGGCGTTTGTCGCTCATTTCCTGGAGGGCCTCGGCAAAGTCGGCGGGCTTGAGGTCCTCGTGGTTGGCCACGAACTGGGTGGCGGCCTGCGGCTCGGTGCGCGGGCCCTGCAGGGCGTCGGCCCAGTCGATGATCAGGGTTTCGTTGCGGCGCAGCCGGCTGAGGGGAGAGAGGGAATGGCCGCGGCGGACGAAGAGCTTGCTGACGAACCAGTCGCGGGAGCGTGTCTGGTCCATGGCGATATCTTCGATGGTGGCGTCGCCGCTGCCGTCGCGCAGCGTCACGCGGCGGTCGAACATCTCGGCCACCACCAGCGTCTCCGCGCCGCGCTGCTCGAAACGGCGCAAATTGACCAGCCCCGTGCAAATGATCTGGGTCTGGTCGATGGAGGTGATGCGTGTCATGGGCACAAAGACGCGCTTTTTTCCCGGTACTTCCACCACGATGCCCACCACGTGGGGCGCGCCCTGGGTTCCGCGGGACAGCACAACAACATCGCGCAGCCGGCCCAGCCGGTCGCCCAGCGGGTCGAAGACGTCGAGGCCCAGCAGGCGGGCCACGAAGACGCGGGTAGGTGTTGTGCTCACCCCTACAGGCTACCGAGTCTGCTCTCTTTTAGCTGAATTCACAGGCAGCATCCATACGGATGGGCAAGAATGGGACCATGGCAAACATTTTTGGTGCTCCCAAGGCAGGTGGCCCCAACGGCATGGACGACGCCAGGGCCGTTCCCACCGGCGACACCGTCGGCTCCTATACCTCTTACCTGGATGCCCAGAAGGCGGTGGATTACCTCGCGGACCAGCAGTTCCCGGTACACATGGTATCCATCGTGGGCAACGAACTGAAGATGGTGGAGCGGGTGACGGGCCGGCTGAGCTACCCCCGGGTGGCCCTTTCCGGCGCACTGAGCGGCATGTGGTTCGGCCTGTTCGTGGGTGTGCTGCTCTCGTTCTTCGCGCCCTCGCCCGGGTACTTCTCCATCCTCACGTCGGTGCTGATGGGCGCCGCGTTCTTTATGCTCTTCGGCATCGTCACCTATGCCATGCAGCGGGGCAAGCGGGATTTCACCTCCACCAGCCAGGTGGTTGCCACCAGCTACGACGTCGTGGTGTCGCCTGAGGCGGCGCACGAGGCCCGGCGGCTCCTGCAGCAGCTGCCCATGAGCCGCTCGGACGCGGCCACAGGCAACGGCCCCTACACGCAGCGCGACTACCAGAACCAGCCGTTCCAGCAGAACCAGAACTACCAGCAGCCGGGCCAGGGCCCGGCCCGCCCGTCGGGCTGGAACGACCCCTACGGCCAGTCCTCGGGATCCTCCGCCCAGGACAGCAGCTACCCTGCTGCCGGCAGCCAGCAGCAGGGTGTCCAGCAGGACGGACAGAATAACGACGGCGGCCCGCGCCAGGAGCCGGTGCGCACGGTCCGTTACCCTGACCTGCCGGACGGCCGGCCCCAATACGGCGTCCGGTTGCCCCAGGAACCGGCTCCGGGGCAGGCCCAGCCGGACGTGGACCAGCCCGGTGCCAGCCAGGTGCCCGGCGGCACAGTGCCCGCCACGGACGCCGATCGCGATGGAGACGGCCAGCAGCGGCCCGGCGGTCCGCGGCAGTAGCCGTTCCAAGAACACGAAAAAGCGGAACCGCCGGACACTTCCGGGGGTCCCGCTTTTTCGTTTGCCGAATGCCCTAAGCCGGGCGCACTGCCTGCCTAAGGCGGGCTACGAGGCGGCGTCAGCCTCGCGGTAGATGCCGGCCATCCAGTCCTCAACGTCTTCCGCCTTGCGCGGGAGGGCGGCACTGAGGTTGACCGGGCCGTCAGCGGTCATCAGGATGTCGTCCTCGATCCGGACGCCGATTCCGCGGTATTCCTCGGGAATGGCCAGGTCCTCTTCCTTGAAGTAGAGGCCGGGCTCGATGGTGAACACCATGCCTTCTGTAAGGATGCCGTCCAGGTAAAGCTCCCGCTTCGCCTGTGCGCAGTCATGGACGTCCAGTCCCAGATGGTGGCTGGTGCCGTGCGGCATCCAGCGGCGGTGCTGCTGGCCTTCGGGGCTGATGGCTTCCTCCACGCTGACGGGAAGGAGGCCCCATGCGGCGAGCCGCTCGGCCAGGACGGTGGTGGCGGCCGTGTGGATGTCCCGGAACTTTGTGCCGGGACGCGCAGCGGCGAAGCCGGCGTCTGCGGCGTCGAGCACTGCCTCGTAGACCTTGCGCTGGACGTCGCTGAACACCCCGCTGGCGGGAAGGGTGCGGGTGATGTCAGCTGTGTAGAGGGAATCGACTTCCACGCCTGCGTCGAGCAGCAGGAGTTCGCCGGCACTGATTTTTCCGGTGTTGCGGGTCCAGTGCAGGACCGTGGCGTTGTTGCCGGACGCTGCTATGGTGTCGTAGCCCAACTCGTTGCCCACCTCGCGTGCACGGGCGAAGAACGCGCCCTCAACCACCCGTTCGCCCCGGGCGTGGGTCAGTGCCCGCGGCAGGGCCTTAACCACTTCTTCGAAACCTTCAACGGTGGCGGCCACGGCGGACTTCATCTGCTCGATTTCCCAGTCATCCTTGAGCAGGCGCAGCTCGGAGAGGGCTTCGCTGAGTTTTTCATCGAGGGCATCCAGGACACCCAGGTCCAGGTTGTCCGGATCCTTCGCCGTGTTGTAGCGGGCCGTGTCCACCAGGGCATCGATGTTTTCGTCCACCTTGCGGACCAGCCTGATGGAAATGCCGCCGATCTCCGGCGCGCCCACGTTTTTGGTGATGGCCGTTTCCAGCTGGTCGATGTGGGCTGTTGCCAGGCCCAGGCGGGCCTCGAACTCGGCCAGGGTGGGACGGGCCCCGATCCAGAACTCCCCGGAACGCGCGTCTGCGTAGAACTGCTCCGTGTCCCTGCCGGCCAGCGGCCGGAAGTAGAGCGTGGCACGGTGGTGCCCGCCGTCGTCGCCCTTTCCTTCCTCGACAGGCTCCAGGATCAGCACGGCGTCCGGCTCGTGGTCCAGGCCGAGGCCGGTCAGGTGCGCAAAGCCGGAGTGTGGGCGGAACCGGTAATCGCAGTCGTTGGACCGGACCTTCAGCGGACCGGCGGGGATGACCAGGCGTTCGCCTGCGAACTGGGAGGAGATGGCCTTGCGCCGGTTTGCGGCGTAGCCGGCCACGGCGTCGCGGCCGGGAAGCTCCTCGTTTGACGGCGCCCAATTGCTGGCCATGAAGGCCTTGAAAGCGTCGGAACTGGGCCGCTGCGAGCGGTTGTTGACCCGCTCTTCCAGCGGCTGGGAAGCAGAGTTCGGGGTGTTATCGGCATGGTTCACGGCACCATCGTCTCACCAGCTTCCCGGCGATGCGAATGGGCTTCCCGCGGGCCGGCGGCCCGTCTACTAGGCTGGACTGGTGAGGATCGACCTGCATGCCCACTCGAATGTCTCCGACGGCACGGAGAAACCCGCCGACGTCATGGCCTCCGCTGCCCGCGCCGGCCTGGACGTGGTGGCGCTGACCGACCATGACTCCACGGACGGCTGGGCGGAAGCGTCTGCCGCCGCTGCGGAGCACGGGGTGGCGCTGGTGCCCGGCATGGAGGTTTCCTGCCGGACCGGCGAAGGGATCAGTGTCCATCTCCTGAGCTACCTGCACGATCCCGCGCATGCGGGGCTGCTGGAGGAGATTACTAAAGCCAAGGATGCGCGCCTGACCCGCGCCGAGCGCATGGTCACGCTCCTTGCCGAGGACTACCCGCTCACGTGGGATGACGTCATCCACCATGTCGCTCCGGGTGCGACGCTCGGCCGCCCGCACATCGCCGACGCCCTGGTGGCGGCCGGGGTTGTGGAGGACCGCTCCGAGGCGTTCGCGTCCATCCTCACCTCGCGGTCGCGCTACTTCATCCAGCACTACGCACCCGACCCCGCCACCGCCGTCGAACTGGTCCGCGCAGCCGGCGGAGTCCCGGTCTTCGCCCATCCGGTGGCGTCCGCCAGGGGCAGGATTGTGGGCGAGCGCGTCTACCAGGAGATGATCGACGCCGGGTTGGCAGGGCTGGAAATCGACCACCGTGACAACCCGGAGGAAGGCCGCGCGTTCCTGCGGCGGCTCGCGGAGAAGCATGACCTGCTGATCACGGGCTCCTCCGACTACCACGGCACGGGCAAGCCCAACCTGCTGGGGGAGAACCTGACGGCACCGGACGTCCTGGCCCGGATCGAGGAGCTGGGCACGGGGACCGCCGTCGTCCGCCCCTGATCCTGCCCGGCTTCCCCAACTGAGTAGCGCGATCTGTCGTTAAGGAGCCCCAGAACGACAGTTAGCGCTACCTAGTTGGGCTGGTGGGTCACGAAGGTGGCGTGGGCACCCAGCCGCTTGGCCATGATGTCCACGGCCGGCTGGTTCTGGTCCACGCAGACGAACCTGCGGCCCAGCTTGGCGGCCACCGCGCCCAGGGTCCCGGAACCGGCGAAGAAGTCCAGGCACCAGTCGCCGGGCCGGCTTGAGGCGGCCACGACCCGGCGGACCAGTCCCTCAGGCTTCTGGGTGGGGTAGCCGGTTTTTTCCTTGCCGGTGGGGGAGACGATGGTGTGCCACCAGACATCCGTGGGCAGCTTGCCCAACTCACGCTTGGCAGGGGTCACCAGGCCGGGGGCCATGTAGGGTTCCCGGTCCACCTCGGCGCTGTCGAAGTGGTACTTCGCGGGGTTCTTGACATACACCAGGATGTTGTCGTGCTTGGTGGGCCAGCGGTTCTTGGCGCGGGCGCCATAGTCATAGGCCCAAATGATCTCGTTCAGAAAGCATTCCCGGCCAAAGATGGCATCCAGCATCACCTTGGCGTAGTGCACCTCGCGGTAGTCCAGGTGCAGGTACAGGGTGCCGTCCTCGGCCAGCAGGCGCCAGGCCTCCACGAGCCGCGGCTCCAGGAAGGACCAGTAGTCGCTGAACGCGTCGTCGTACCGGTGCAGGGCACCCTTGATGGTGTCGTAGGAGCGGCCCTTGAAGCCCACCCGGTCCCCGCCGCCCTCGGCGTTGGCCACCATCCTGGTTTCCTGGCGCAGCTGCGGCCTGCCCGTGTTGAAGGGCGGATCCACGTAAATCAGTGTGAAGGCGCCGGCCGGCAGGGTGGGGAGGTACTCCGCGTTGTCCGCGTGCACCACCAGGCTGCCGCCGTCCGGCGCCCAAACAGTGTCAGTCATGAAGGCAGTTAGCCCTCGCTGCTGCCAGGCTGTGCGCCCTTGTCCGTGCCGGCAACCACTTCACCGTTGCGGCGGCGGGTACGGGTGCGGGTGCGCCGGGCACGCGAAGGCTGCTCGCCGTCGGTTCCGGTTGCGGACTCGCCGGCGGATGCGGAGGCTGCGGCAGGCTCGGAAGAACGACGGCGGCGCTCGCCTGAGCGGGCGGCGGAATCGCCGCCGCGGCCACCTTCACGGCCACCGGTCTTGCCTGAGCGCCCACGGCTGTCACGGTCCCGGCCGTCCCCGCTGCGGGGGCTGCGGCTGTTCTTCTTGCCGGTTTCGCCCAGGTCCTCCAGGACTTCGGCATCGACGCCGGCCAAGGTGCGCTTGTCCCGCGGCAGCCGGCCCTTGGTGCCCTCGGGGATGTCCAGGTCCGTGTACAGGTGCGGCGAGGAGGAGTACGTTTCGACGGGCTCGGGCACGCTCAGCCCCAGGGCCTTGTTGATGAGGCCCCAGCGCGGCATGTCGTCCCAGTCCACGAACGTGACGGCTGTGCCCTTGTTGCCGGCGCGGCCGGTGCGGCCCACCCGGTGCAGGTAGATCTTCTCGTCTTCCACGCACTGGTAGTTGATGACGTGGGTGACGTCCTCGACGTCGATGCCGCGGGCAGCAACGTCCGTCGCAACGAGCACGTCCACCTTGTTGTTGCGGAAGGCGCGCAGGGCCTGCTCACGGGCACCCTGGCCAAGGTCGCCGTGGATGGCGGCAGCGGCGAATCCGCGGTCCACCAGCTCCTCGGCAACCTTCGCGGCGGTGCGCTTGGTCTTGGTGAAGATGATGGTGCGTCCCCGCCCCCGGGCCTGCAGGATGCGGGCCACCACTTCGGTCTTGTCCATGCTGTGTGCACGGTAGATGAGCTGGCGGATGTCCCGCTTGGTCAGGCCCTCGTCCTCGGGGTCCGCCGCACGGATGTGCGTCGGCTGAGTCATGTACCGGCGTGCCATGGCGATGACCGGGCCGGGCATGGTGGCGGAAAACAGCAGGGTCTGCCGGACGGCAGGGGTGCCGGCAATCAGGGTTTCCACGTCCGGCAGGAAGCCCAGGTCCAGCATCTCGTCGGCTTCGTCGAGCACAACGATCTTGACGTTCTTGAGGCTCAGGTGCTTCTGCTTGTAGAGGTCGATCAGGCGGCCGGGCGTGCCCACCACAACCTCCACGCCCTGCTTCAGGGCTTCCACCTGCGGCTCGTAGGCGCGGCCGCCGTAGATGGTGGTGATGCGGGCATTGCGCTTGCGGGAGGCGGTCTGCAGGTCATTGGCCACCTGCACCGCGAGTTCGCGCGTGGGGACGATGACCAGGGCCTGCGGAGCGCCCGGAACGGCCAGCTTCGCGTAGCCGGGGTCGTCCTGCCCGACGACGCGCTGCAGCGCCGGGATGCCGAAGCCCAGGGTCTTGCCGGTACCGGTCTTGGCCTGTCCGATGATGTCGTGGCCGGACAGCGCCACGGGCAGGGTCATGGCCTGGATGGGGAAGGGGTGGGTAATCCCGGCGTCGGCCAGCGATTCCACGATGTCTTCGCGGACGTTGTAGTCGGCGAAGGACTTTTCCGCGATTTCGTGCGGCTTCTCATCGGAGATGATGGTTTCTTCGGGCTCGATGGTCTCAGTGCCGGTGTCGTCCGTCAGAAGCTGATGGGTATGCAATTCACTCACAGGGAGTTTCCTTATTCATTTGGGCAATGGCGCTGCCTGCTCAACGGGCCGGCCGGGGAGGCTGATCCGGAGCACGCTCGGGCGCGCAAGCAATTCCAGTGGAAGCCGATCGCGGGCTATCTATATGCTGGCACTGGTGACCAGCGGGCAAATCTCAAGATCGCGTAGGGGCGGGCTTGTTGGTTTCAAATCAAGGAAATCAACGACCGGGCATCCATATCTACTTCTCCAGTCTAGCCGTACACCGCCTAAATCCCGGTTTCGGCCCTGCCGCGCCTCAAGCGTGCTGTCCACAGGGGACTACTGCACCAGTTCGAAATGGACCTCGCGGGTGGCAATATCGGAGGAAACCAGGCGCACAAGCACCTTGGTGCCGGATTCCAGTTCGCCGGCGCAGCGGGCGGTCACCGCGGGCTCGGACACCTGGATGATTCCGGAGCCGCCGTTGCCGTTCCCGTTCCTGCCGTTCCCGTTTTTTCCGTTTCCGTTTTGCGGCTTGGACCCGGAAATGACGATTGCGTCGAATTCCTGGCCGATGTGGTTGACCAGCAGCGCCGCCTCCACAGTGTCCAGGGCCATGCGCTCCATCCGGGACGCCAGTTGGTCGGAGCCTGCCATGATGTCCGGCAGCGACGGCAGCGCCTCCCGGGCCCATGCGGGAACGTTGCCGCCGTTGCTCAGGGCCTCGCAGATCACCAGCACGAAGCGGTCCACCAGCCGGCGCAGCGGAGCGGTGGTGTGGGCGTAGGCGGCACCGATGGCCGACTGCACCGCGTCTTCCGGGACCACACCGTCAAAGGCGGTGTAGGAGGCGCCCCTGAACAGCATTCCCGCCGAATGCATGATGGCCAGCTGCCGGGGATCGGTGGGGTCCAGGGTGCGCAGGTATTCGCCGTAGCTGACCTCCCCGTCCCATGGTTTGCCCAGCACTTCGGTCTGCAGGCGGAAGTGGTTGAGGGAGCGCTCATCCGGCGCGGGCATGGTGCGCAGGATACCCACTCTGCCGGCCAGCATGAGCTGCGCCGCGGCCATGCCGGTCATCAGCGAAATCTGCGCGTTCCAGTCCTCCACGGGAAGCTGCGGGGCGGCGGCGATGCGGTAGCCGCCATCGGGAAGCTGGACGATCTCCTGTTCCGGCATGTTCAGGCTGGCACCTTCACGGGCACGTTCCAGCTCCACGCGCTTGAGGCCAACCTCTTTGAGCAGCTGGAGGACGGGGGATGCGTTGCCCGAATCCAGTTCAGCCTGCGCCCCCTTGTAGCTGAGCTTGGCCCGGCTGCGCATGCGGGCCCGCTTCACGGCGACGGAGGTGACTTCGGCGGCGCTGTCCAGCCGGAAATCCCAGACAAAGGCGGAACAGTCCTGCCCCGGCAGCAGGCTCCCGGCTCCCTCGCTGATGACTTCCGGATGCAGCGGAATCCGGCCGTCCGGGGCATAAAACGTCTGGCCGCGCCGCCGTGTTTCGGCGTCCAGGGGCCCGCCGGGTGTCACGAAGGAGGGAACATCGGCGATGGCGTACAGCACGTGGTACCCGTCGCCGTCGGCCTCGATGAACAGGGCCTGGTCCAAATCCGTGGACGATGCCGGATCGATGGTGATGAATTCGATGCCGGTCAGGTCATAGGCCGGCAGCTGCAAGGCCGCGACGGCGGCTTCGGCATCCCTGACTGCGTGTATGGGGTATGGGCCGGGCAGTTCCAGTTCGGTCCGCAGCGCACCCAGGGCTTCCTCGAGGGCATTGTTGTGCTCGTGGACGTTGGGAGCCAGCCGATGATGTGACACGAAAATCAGCCTAGCCCGAAGAGCCCCGGTTTTGCATGGCATTGACGCCGCGCGGGCTGCGTCGTGTTGCGGCAGCCTTAGGGTGTGGCCCCGTCCAAGGCAGCGACAAGGGCGGCAGCAGCGGCGGCAGGGTCATCAGCTTCCGTGATGGCACGCACCACAACGATGCGGCTCGCTCCTGCTTCCACAACCTGGTCCACGTTGGAGTGGTCGATGCCGCCGATGGCGAACCAGGGCACCCCGTTCCCGGCGTCGGCCGAGGCTGCGGCGGCGTACTTCACGAGGTCCAGCCCGACGGCGGCCCTGCCGGGTTTGGTGGGCGTGGCCCAGACGGGTCCGACGCAGAAGTAGTCAAGCGCGGACGGTCCGGCTGCGGCAGCGAGGGCGGCGTCCACCTGCCCGGGGGCATGGCTGGATAGCCCGATGGCGGCGTTGCCGTTGAGCAGGGTGCGGGCTGCATCCAACGGAAGGTCCTTCTGACCGATGTGGAACACCGGCGCACCGGACAACACGGCGATGTCCGCCCGGTCATTCACAGCCCACAGCCGGCCATGGCGCTGCGCCGCTTCCTTCAAAACCGCCAGCAGCTCCAGCTCCTCCGCCGCCTCGATGGCCTTGTCCCGCAACTGGATGATGTCCACGCCGCCGGCAAAGGCAGCATCCACGAACTGCCCGAAGTCCCCGCGGTCCCGGCGGGCATCAGTGCAGAGGTAGAGGCGGGCGCTGTTCAGGCCGGCAGTGCCTTCGGCGTGGGTGAAGGCATCGGCTGCGGGGACTGCGGCAGCGGGGGCAGGGGACTGGGACACATTCATGGCTGCAAGCCTAGTTCCTCTACACTGGCCTCGTACTGCGGGAGCCCGCGGCAGCTGTCATAAAGCGCCGGGCTGAGAGGGCGTCAGAGCCGACCGCTTGACCTGATCCGGTTAATGCCGGCGTAGGGAAGGAGACACATGAGCACCCCAAACGTTGCCCCGCCCGGGGCTCCGTCGGGCACAATCCGTGCCGACGTGGCCGTGATCGGCGGCGGAGTGGTTGGGCATGCCATCGCCTGGGAGGCGAGGCGTTCCGGGCGGTCCGTCGTGCTGATCGATGACGCGCCAGGAGCCGGGGCCAGTTGGGCGGCCGCCGGAATGCTGGCCCCGGTGAGCGAGCTGCACTACCAGGAGGAGGACCTCCTGGAGCTCATGCTTGCCTCCTCCGCCCGGTGGCCGGGCTTTGCCGCGGAACTGGCCGCCGCTTCTGGCGAAAGTCCCGGGTACCTCACGACGCCGACGCTCGCCGTGGGTGCCGATGCCGCCGATCGCCGCGCCCTCATGGATTTGCGCGGGGTGCAGCAGGCCAGCGGCCTGTCCGTGGAGCCTTTGACTGTCCGGGAGGCCCGGCGCCGGGAACCGCTGCTCAGCCCTGCCATCGCCTGCGCACTGGACACTCCCGCGGACCACCAGGTGGATCCCCGGCGCCTGGTGTCCTGCCTGCGGCGCGCGCTCGCCGCGCATTGCCCCGCCGTCGAAAGTAATGGAACAGACGTGGCGGGGGCCATCGACGGCTACGCCGTGCCGGACCGGGCCGCCGGGCTGGTCTGGGCGGACGGGGCAGTGGCCGGGGCCCGGCTCGCGGGCGGCGGCACGGTCCTGGCCCGCGAAACGATCGTTGCCAACGGCCTGGATGCTGCAGCCCTGGCGGGGCTGCCCGACGGCCTGCAGCTGCCGCTGCGGCCGGTGTATGGGGATATCCTGCGCCTGGCAGTGCCCCGGCAGCTCCAGCCGCTGGTGACCTCAACCGTCCGCGGGCTGGTCCACGGCGTCCCCGTGTATATCGTCCCGCGGCAGGACGGGACGGTGGTGATCGGAGCCACCCAGCGTGAGGACGCCCTTGCCGCAACACATAACGCACCTGCGGCCGGTGCCCGCGCCGCAGCGGGCGCCGTATCGGCAGGCGGGGTCTACCAGCTCCTCCGCGATGCCCAGGTCCTGGTGCCCGCCGTCGCCGAACTCGAGCTGTTGGAATGCACGGCACGGGCGCGGCCCGGCACCCCGGACAACGCCCCGCTGCTGGGACGGGTGCCACTGGCCGGCGATCCGGCAGCCGGGGAGTCCGCACACGTTGCGGGACTGATCATTGCCACCGGATTCTTCCGGCACGGCGTCCTCCTGGCCCCCGCAGCGGCGGCCATCTGCCGGGACCTTCTGGACGGCACGGCGGACGTCCGCTGGCAACCGTTCAACCCGGGGCGGTTTTCCGGCGGCGAACCGGCCGCCACCATCTTCAACATCAAGGAGACAGCATGAACATCACCCTGAACGGACAACAACATACGGTGGCTGACGGGGCCTCCATCACCATGCTCGTCAGCCAGGTCACCGGCCGCCCCCTCGCCGCTGACGGCCAGGCCCGCGACGGCGGCAAACTCGGCGTGGCGGTGGCGCACAACGCGCAGGTAGTACCCCGCAGCCAATGGTTCGCAACAGCGCTCGCCGACGGTGACGACGTCGAGCTCGTCACGGCAGTGCAGGGAGGCTGAGACCATGACCGAAACCACCACCATCACACCGGCCGGCGCCTCCGGCATGGACGACACACTGGTCATCGACGGCGTACCCCTGGCATCGCGGCTCATCATGGGCACCGGCGGCGCCCCAAGCCTGGACGGCCTCGGAGCCGCGCTCCTGGCGTCCGGGACAGCACTGACCACCGTGGCAATGCGCCGCTATTCGACGGCCGAAACGGGCTCGCTTTTCCAGCTGCTCGTAGACCACGGCATCCGGGTCCTCCCCAACACCGCCGGCTGTTTCACGGCCCGTGATGCGGTCCTCACCGCCGAACTGGCCCGCGAGGCACTGGAAACCGACTGGGTGAAGCTTGAGGTCATCGCAGATGAGCACACCCTCCTCCCGGACGCCGTGGAACTGGTGGACGCCACCGAACAGCTGGTTAACCGCGGGTTCAAGGTGTTCGCGTACACCAACGACGATCCGGTCCTGGCGCTTCGCCTGGAAAACCTGGGAGCCACCGCGGTCATGCCCCTGGGATCACCCATCGGCACCGGGCTGGGGATCCTGAACCCGCACAACATCGAGCTCATCGTGTCCCGCGCCTCCGTCCCGGTGGTGCTCGATGCAGGCATCGGCACGGCGTCGGATGCCGCCCTTGCCATGGAGCTTGGCTGCGACGCCGTGCTGCTGGCCACCGCGGTGACCCGGGCGCAGAACCCGGCGATGATGGGGGAGGCCTTCAAACACGCTGTCATCGCCGGTAGGCTGGCGAAAGCGGCCGGTCGGATACCGCGCCGCGAGCACGCGCTGGCGTCGTCGGCGATGGAGGGCCGGGCCGAGTTCCTGTAGGGCCTGCTCCTTCGGACCGGCCGGCGCCCTGATGCAAGGAGCAGCAGTGGCCGCCAAAGACGCCCTTCCCCGGGAACGCATCGACGAAGCACTCACCGGACTGCCGGACTGGCGTTTCAGCGACGGCGGCCTGGTCACCGTCTTCAAGACGCCGACGGCGGCTGCCGCACTCGAGGTGATTGCCGCCGTCGGACGCCTTGCCGAGGAACAAAACCACCATCCGGACCTCGACTGGCGCTACAACCGCGTCTTCATCCGGTACACCTCCCACGACGCCGGAGGGCAGGTGACTAGGCGGGACCTCACTGCGGCCGCCGGGGCAAGCGACGCCGCGGCAGCGTCCGGGGCTGTGGCCGAGCCTTCGAAATACGTGCCGGACCATTAGGCAGCCGCGCCATCAAGCAGCTGTGCCGTTAAGCAAGTGGCCGCCGTCCCAACGGGACAGCGGCCACTTACTTAAGGTGCAACAGAAACCGGCGCTCAGCGCCGAAGGATCGCGGTAAGCCGGAGGGTGTCCTGCCGGGCGCGGCTGCGGCCCAGGTAAAGAATAGCCACGACGGCGGCCGCAGCCCCCAGCGCGATGGGCAGGACCCATGGAAGCCAGGTCAGCCCAGGCCGGTAGCCGAAGCCGGCGGCCATGAGGATGATCCACGTGAGGGCCCCTGCACCCACGGCTACGCCGGCGGGCAGGCCGGCGCCGTACTTGGCATGCCGCCTGTCATTCGCCCAGACAATAAAACCTGCGGCGACGGTGGCGAGCACAACGATGGTCAGGGAAAGCAACGGATCTCCTCGGGATTCGCGGCAGCGCGGGCCTGGGCTAGAACTGGCCGAACCCCACGCGGCGGACCTCTTCGGCGCCGATTTCCACATAAGCCAGGGCATTTCCGGGAACAATGATCAGGCGTCCCTTGTCATCCGTCAGGCGCAGCTCGCTGCCGGCGTTGATGGCTTCGCCCACAACCTTGGCCACCGTGTCTGCGTCCTGTGCCGATTCGAGCACAATCTCGCGGCCAACATTCTGAACGCCGATCTTAATTTCCACAGGGGGCCTCCCAGCCAGTCAAAGTTCGTTGGTGATGTCTTATTTGTAGTCTAGGACTCTTTGGGGAAGCGAGAGATTCCGCGCCAAGCTAAACGGTAGATGAGGTCACTGGCCACATCGAGGTCAAGGTTACCGTCGGTTTCGAGCCAGTAGCGGGCACTGACCTGCGCCATCCCGGCGAGTCCGCGCCCCAAAAGCTCCGCCTCGAGGTGGGGGAGTTTGGTGTCCCCGGCAATGACGCGGGCAATGGCGTCGGCGAAGGTCCGGTTGAAGGTCTCCAGGCGTGAACTGACATCCGGATCATTGATGAGGTCCGACTCGAACACGAGCCGGTGGGCCTGGTCATCGTTGGCAATAAAGCGGAAGTAGGCGCGCATGACGGCCTTCACGCGCTCCTTGTTGTCCGTGGTGGAGTCCAATGCGCCCAGCATCAGCTCGGTCAGGGACGCAAGGTGGCTTTCCAGCAGTGCAAGGTAAAGCTCGCGTTTGGAGGGGAAGTGCTGGTACAGGACCGGTTTGCTGACGTGGGCCGTTTCGGCGATCTCGTCCATCGCGGCGCCGTGGTAGCCGTTGGCTACGAAGACTTCCTGCGCGGCGGAAAGGAACTGGGCGCGCCGCTCATCGCGGGGAAGCCGGGCGGAGCGCTGGCCTGCTGGACGCGGGGAGGTTTGCGGTTCGGCGGCGGGCGGGCGTTCAGCCCGTGCTTCAGGGACCACGGTTGTCCTTCTTTCCATTGCAGTTACCTCCACTTTACTGCGGGGTAATATGACCGGGCGGTATCCCGGGGCCTACATTGAAGTATGGCTTCGACTTTCACCGCAAATATTTCAACTGTTTCGCTGGATCCGTTGGTGGAACCGGCAGGTGAGCTCACCCCCGCCGAGGTGGAACGCTACTCGCGGCATCTCATTATTCCCGAGATCGGTACCCTGGGGCAGCGTCGGCTCAAGAACGCCAGGGTCCTGGTAATCGGCGCCGGCGGGCTCGGATCGCCGGCCCTGCTGTACCTCGCCGCAGCGGGCGTCGGAACAATCGGGATCATCGATGACGACACGGTGGACCTCAGCAACCTGCAGCGCCAGGTCATTCACGGCGTGGCCGACGTCGGCAAGCCGAAGATCGAGTCGGCGCGGGATGCGATTGCCGCGCTGAACCCGTTGGTGGATGTCCGGCTCCACGACGTGCGCCTGGACGCCTCCAACGCCCTGGAGCTGTTCGCCGGGTACGACTTGATCCTTGACGGGGCGGACAACTTTGCCACCCGCTACCTGGTGAACGACGCCGCCGCCATCCTCGGCAAGCCCTACGTGTGGGGTTCAATCTTCCGGTTCGACGGCCAGGTCAGCGTTTTCTGGGAGAAGCACGGACCCACCTACCGCGACCTCTACCCTGAGGCCCCGCCGGCCGGCTCTGTGCCCTCCTGCGGCGAGGGCGGCGTCTTTGGCATGCTGTGCGCAGCTGTGGGATCGCTGATGGTGACGGAGGCAGTCAAGTTGATCACCGGCGTCGGACGTTCCCTGCTGGGCCGTGTGGCGCTCTTCGACGCCCTGGGCGGCAGCTGGCGGGAAATCCGGGTGTCCAAGGACCCTGCGGCGGAGCCCATCACTGAACTCACGGATTACGAGGCGTTCTGCGGCATCACGCCTGCAGTCCAGTCGGACACGGAACACACGGTGACTGCCACGCAGCTGGCCACCATGCTGGCATCGCGGAAAGCGGGGCTCAAGGACTTTGAGCTCGTGGACGTCCGGGAGCCGGGCGAGTACGACATCGTGCGGATCGACGGGGCGGTCCTCATCCCGCAGGGCAGGATCCTGGCCGGCGACGCCTGGGCGGAGATCCCACAGGACAAGGACATTGTCTTCCACTGCAAGTCCGGGGCGCGCTCGGCGAATGTCCTTGCGGCGGCCCGGAAGGCGGGGTACGAGCGGATCAGCCATCTCGACGGCGGCATCCTCGCGTGGGTGCGTGACGTGGAACCCCAGAAGCCCGTCTACTGACAAGCCGCCTCAGCGACGCTCTCTCACTTATTGCCCTTGAAATTGCGACGCTCTCTCACTTTCTAAAAGGAAGTGAGAGAGCGTCGTCGTTTAAGCAACGTTAAGTGAGAGATCGTCGTTGAGGGTCAGGCGCTTTCGAGGCCCCGGTGGTCCACCGGGCATTCGGCCTGGGCTGTGGGGCTAGCGGGCTGCTCCACGGTGATGCCGTAGAGGGCTTCCAGGGCCGCCACGTATTCGTCCTGCTGGCCGTTGGCCGCCAGCTCGCGGGCGCGGACCGTGGGCACGTGGAGCAGCTGCTTGACCATGCGGCGAAGCGCGAATTCCACTTCCTCGGCAGCGGCGGTGCAGCCGTGCCGGGCCCGGACTTTTTCCATTTCTGCGTCCAGGACGTTCATGGTGTGCCGGCGGAGGGCAACAATGGCCGAATCCACCGACCGGGCTTCGCGTTCCTGCTCAAAGGCCTTGGCAGCACCGTTGACGATGCCGCTTGCCTGCGTCAGCGATTCGGCCTGCTCCTGGGGCGCGGCGAGGCGCACGGATTCCAAGGTGAGGAGTTCGACGCCGTCGAGCTCACCCACCGCGGGATCGAAATCATGCGTCAATGCCAGGTCAATGGCGATCAACGGCTGCGGGGAATTGGCGCGGACCTGGGCCAGTTCATCGGCCTCCACCCGGGTGTCGGAACCGCTGCACCCGATCATGACGTCCGCGGCGGCAACTGCGGGATGCAGTGATTCGGCGTCGAGGGCGGTGCCGCCACGGGTGGCGACAAATCCCTCGGCACGGCCGGAGGAAGAAAAGACCGAGATGTCCGTGCAGCCCCGTTCGCGCAGCAGTGCCATGGTTGCGCCGGCGTAGGCACCGGTCCCGAAGACCACCACTTTTTTGGTGGTCCAGTCCTGGTTCTCGGAAAGGTCTGTTGCCAGGTCCAATGCCACCGACACGATGGATAGGCCGCGCGAACCGAGCGCTGTTTGGGCGCCGACGTCCTTGGCGGTCTTGGATGCGGCCTGGAACAGCCGCACCAGTCCGGAGCTGGCGGTGCCTTCGTGCTGGGCGGTGATCAGTGCCCGCCTGACCTGTCCGGCGATTTCGCGTTCACCGACGACGGCGGAGTCCAGTCCGGCGCTGACGGCGAAGAGGTGCTGGCTTACTTCAGGGCCGGTGCGGGTGCTGAAGGAACGGGAGACAAGCGATTCGCTGAGTCCGCTGACATCGCTGATCTGGGCTACAAGGGCGGCGCGGGCGGCCTCGACGTCGTCCGGGTGCGGCGCTTCGCCGTAGATTTCGTAGCGGTTGCAGGTGGCAAGGACAACCGCACCCTTAACTGCCGGTGATCCGGAGAGAGCGGATGTGGCAATACCGGAGGAACCGTTGCTCAACTGGGCAACGGTCTCAAGATCGATGTCGGCGTGTGTAGCCACCAATGAAAAAAGAACCACAACGGATCAATCATAGCTTTTTCGTTCCTCGGTAGAACAACTACCTGCCGCGTCAAGGGCCGGAGGGGCTTGTGATTCCCGCCACGGCGGCCGCGGTGCCCCAACAGGAGACAGCCTGTCGTTATCTTTTGGCGCTGATTTTCGGCACAATCGATGGCATGACTCCTAGCCCTGCCGTCTCCGCTGCCGGCGTACTTGCCGCTGACCATCCACTGCTGGACGGCCGCACCGCGGACTCCCCGCTGATAACGGCCTACCGCGGCGGCAAGCCGTCCCGCCGTCCCGTCTGGTTTATGCGGCAGGCAGGGCGTTCCCTGCCCGAATACCTCAAGGTGCGCGAAGGCATCGCCATGCTGGACTCCTGTCTCCGGCCTGAACTGGCATCCGAGATCACTCTTCAGCCGGTCCGCCGCCACGACGTCGATGCGGGGATCTTCTTCTCGGACATCGTCATTCCGCTCAAGCTTGCCGGCGTGGGCGTGGACATCGTTCCGGGCGTGGGCCCTGTCCTCGACAAGCCCGTCCGCACGGCCGCGGACGTGGCGGCGCTGCCCCAGCTGACATGGGAAGCTCTGGAACCCATCCGGGAAGCGGTCCGGCTGACGGTGGCCGAACTGGGCAAGACCCCGCTGATCGGGTTCGCCGGCGCACCCTTCACACTGGCGGCCTACATGGTTGAAGGAAAGCCTTCCCGCGACCACCTCGGGCCGCGCACCATGATGCACGCCGACCCGGAAACCTGGAACGCCCTGGCCAACTGGGCCGCCGACGCTTCCGGCATGTTCCTCCAGGCGCAGCTGGAAGCCGGCGCCTCCGCCGCGCAGCTGTTCGACTCCTGGGCAGGGTCGCTGGGACTGGCCGATTACACCCGCTTTGTTGCCCCGGCGTCGTCCCGCGCCCTGGACCATGTCCGGCACCTCGGCGCGCCGCTCATCCACTTCGGCACGGGAACTTCCGAGCTCCTCGTTGCCATGCGGGACGTGGGCGTCGACGTGGTGGGCGTGGACTACCGGCTGCCGCTGGATGAAGCAAACCGCCGGCTGGGCGGCGCCGTTCCGTTGCAGGGAAACATCGATCCTGCCCTGCTGTCGGCGCCCTGGAACGTTCTTGAGGCGCACGTCCGCGAGGTCATCGCCGCCGGATCCGCCGCCCCCGGGCACGTCCTCAACCTTGGGCACGGCGTGCCGCCCGAGACGGACCCGGCAGTCCTGACCCGGGTGGTTGAACTCATCCACTCCATCTCCCCGGAGTAACCGGTGGGCAGTGCGCCGCTGGACGCCGGAACTGCGTTGGTGCTGGGCGGCGGCATCTCCGGGCTGCTCTCCGCGCGGGAGTTGGCCGCCGCCGGGTACCAGGTCACCCTCCTGGAGGCCGGCAGCGGGTGGGGCGGCTGCGTGGGCAGCCATGTGGTGGCCGGCCTGACCCTGGACAGCGGTGCCGAGTCCTTCGCCACGCGGTCCGATGCCGTCTCCGGCCTCGCCGCTGAACTGGGCCTGGCGGGCAACATCGTGGCTCCCAGGCCCGGCGGGGCATGGGTGCAGCTCCCCGAAGGCCCCCGCGAACTTCCCAAAACCGGGATTTTGGGCATCCCGGCCAACCCCTGGGACCCTGAGGTCCGGCGGACACTTGGCCTCCCGGGTTCCCTGCGTGCTTCCCTGGACCGGTTCCTGCCCGCTTCGGTAGGAAGCGGGCGTGACGTGGTCAGCGTCGCCGCCCTCGTCAAGGCCAGGATGGGCGCCCGGGTGCTGGAACGGCTCGTAGCCCCGGTGGTGGGCGGTGTCCATTCGGCCGATCCTGCACTGCTCGACGTCGACATGGTGGCTCCCGGACTCCGCGCCAGGCTCCGGCAACACGGCTCCCTCGCCGCCGCCGTCGCCGCCCAGCGGCGCGGGGGGCACAAGGCGGCAGGAGTGCCGGACGCCGCCGCCTCCGGCCAGCCCGCCAAAGCCGGGTCCGCCGTCGCAGGCCTGGCAGGCGGCATGCACACCCTGGTGGATGCGCTCGTTGAAGATCTCCGTGGGAGGGGTGTCACGCTCTTGCCTGATACCCCGGCCGTCTCGGTCGCCCGCTCACTCGAGGGATGGCACGTACAGTCCGTCAACGGAACGTTCGACGCCGGCGTGCTGGTGGTGGCAGTTGACGGCCCCACCGCGGTCGATCTGCTGGAAGGGCCGGTCCCCGCCATCGCCGGCAAGAAGCCGGCATCAGGACCAGACATCAAGCTTGTCACCCTGGTGCTGGACAACCCAGGCCTGGACAGCCGCCCCCGCGGCACAGGTGTGCTGGTGGCACCGCAGACGCCCGGGATCGAAGCAAAGGCGCTGACCCATGCCACCGGCAAGTGGGACTGGCTTGCAGAGGCGGCCGGCCCCGGCCGGCATGTCCTGCGCCTCTCCTACGGCAGGGCGGACGGGGCAGGGGAACCGTCCGCCGGGCCTGAGACCGATGAAAGCCTTCTGGCCGCTTCCCTGCGCGATGCAGCAGCGCTGCTGGGCGTCGGCATCAGCAGGGAAAGCCTGGTGGATTGGGACGTTGTCCGCTGGCGCGGGTCCCTGCCGTTTGCGGCCGTCGGCCACCGCGCACGGGTCACTGCGATTCGGGAAGCGTGCACCTCCGCTGGCGGCCTGGCATTGGTGGGTGGCTGGGTAGCGGGCAACGGGCTGGCTGCCGTGGTGTCCGACACTCGGACACAAGTTCGGAATGTGGCTGGCTGAGCGTCGTCGCTGGTCAGCGCCGCACGAGTCCAACACCTGACTCTCCCGGGCGGCGGTTTGCCCTTTTTTCGGTTTTAAGTTCCCCCGCCGATCTGGTTAGGGTCGGTGACTATGGTTGACAACAGGTCCGAGCTTTCAATGTCCCGGACCGGTATCCATGGGGGAATCCGGCGCGGCTCAGCAGCTGCGGCAATCGGAGCGGTACTGGTTCTAGCCACCGGCGTTTCTGCGTCCCAAGCAGCCGAGGTGACGCCCGACCCCGGCGACCCGGCTGCACCCATTACCCAGCAAAACAAGATCCTCCCCCTGGAAGCCTCCCTGCAGGGCCAGGCCGAGGCCGCCCGGCAGGACGCCCCCGGCCAGAACCGCGACGGGAAAGACGCCAAGGGCAAGGAATCCGGCGGCAACGGAAATGGCACCGGAAAGGGAAAGCAGGCCGATCCCGGCAAAGCTCCCAGCCCCAGCCCATCCGCAAGCGCCTCCGCGATTGCAGTGCCACCGGCGCTTCTCCCGGCGGTAACGGCCACCCTGAGCCCTTCAGCAACCGCCGCACCCACCCCCAGTGCGAAACCGTCCACCGCGCCGACGCCCAGCGCGCCGGGTGCCAGCCGGACCCCTGCCACGCCGTCGGCGACATCGGCTCCGGCACCGTCACGTACTGCGCCGGCCACATCCGCCGCCGCCCCGGCTCCTGCTTCAGCGCCGGCTCCGGAGGCCGCGGTCTCGGACACTCCTGAAACCGCCGCGGCCCCCGCAGGCGAACCGGCGGCGACCCTGGAAGCCCCTGCATCCGAGCCCGGCAAACTTGCGGCAGCGGGGGATGGCCAAGCGGCGGGCCAAGCCGGAACCGACGCCCCGGCAGCACCCTTTGCCGGGACGGCTGCAACGGACCGCCAGGCCGCCGCAGCGCCCTTGTATTCCTCGCCGTACGCCGCGCCGCAGGCCGCCGGATGGACGCCATACTCCACGGGCACACCGGGCAGCGCGCCGCGCAGCAACGCCCGGCTTGCTGCACAGCCGGAGCCGCGCAGCGCCATGGTCTGGCTGGGGTCAGGGCTGGTAGGCGTGGCTGGTGCCGCCGGGCTGGTCCTTTTCCGCCTGCGCAACCCCTAAGCCGGCAGCCTGTCGGTGCCTGCAAGCATGCACGGATGTGACCTTGCTCACTTCTACGAGTTGTAGAACTCATTGGTTTCGACTTGACGGGTACTAAAGGGCAAACTTGTAACCATGAGCCACACTTCTGCCGAATCTGTCACTAAAACCGAAGAAACTGCCGAGCAGTTCTTCACTCTTTGGACGGTCTTCAAGCGGTCCGAGGCAGTGGTCCGCAGCGCCAATGCCGCCGCTGACTTCGAGGCCCTGCTGGAACGGCTTGCCGAAGCGGGCGTAACCCACCGCGGCAGCTACGACGTCTCGGCCATGCGCGCCGATGCCGACATTATGGTGTGGCTCCACGGCCCCAAGCCGGAAGCCCTGCAGCAGGCCATCCGCGATATCCGCCGCAGCACCCTTTTCGCCGGAACAGAGATCGTCTGGTCTGCCATGGGCGTCCACCGCGAGGCCGAGTTCGCGAAGAACCACACGCCCGCATACTCCCGCGGGGTGGCGCCGGCGGAATGGCTGTGCGTCTACCCGTTCGTCCGCTCCTACGAGTGGTACATCCTTCCCGAGGCCGAGCGCGGAAAGATGCTTCGCGACCACGGCCTGCTGGGCCGCGACTTCCCGCAGGTCATCTCCAACACGGTCTCCTCCTTCGCCCTGGGTGACTGGGAGTGGATCCTCGGCCTGGAAGCTCCCGACCTGGTGGACCTGGTGGACCTGATGCGCCACCTGCGCGCCACGGAAGCACGCAACCACGTCCGCGAGGAGATCCCGTTCTACACAGGACGCCGGATCTCCGCCGAAGAGGTAGCCGAGGTCCTCGCATGAGTCCCCTTGATCCCCAGGGAACCACCGCCGTCAACCCCGTCACGGAGTCCGGCCGGATGGCCCCCAAGGACTACGACGCCGTCCTCCTCGCCTCCTTCGGCGGCCCCGAAGGGCAGGAGGACGTCATCCCCTTCCTCCGCAACGTCACCCGCGGCCGCGGGATCCCGGACGAGCGGCTCGAGGAAGTCTCGCATCACTACCGTGCCAACGGCGGCATCAGCCCCATCAACCAGCAGAACCGCGAGCTCAAGGCGGCACTCGAAGCCGAACTGGCCGCCCGGGGCATCGAACTTCCGGTGCTGTGGGGCAACCGCAACTGGGCTCCCTATATCCCGCAGACCCTGCAGGACGCGTACGACGCCGGCCACCGCCGGGTGCTGATGATCACCACCAGTGCCTACTCCTGTTACTCCAGCTGCCGCCAGTACCGCGAGGACATCGGCATGGCCCTGACCGAAACCGGCCTGGACGGCCGCCTGGAGGTGGACAAGGTCCGCCAGTACTTCGACCACCCCGGCTTCGTGGAGCCGTTCGTGGAAGGCACCGCCGCCGGACTCGCCGACGTCCGTGCCAAGCTGGCAGAAGCCGGAACCCCGGACGCGCCCATCCAGATCCTCTTCGCCACCCACTCCATCCCCACCCGGGACGCCGACGCAGCGGGAAGGTCCGAGGGCGAACCGCGCGAATTCGAGGAAGGCTCAGCCTACGTGGCTCAGCACCTCGCCACTGCCGCGGCCGTCATCGGGCGGGTCCAGGAAGAATCCGGCCTGACCGCACCCTGGTCACTGGTGTACCAGTCCCGCTCCGGCGCCCCGCACGTGCCGTGGCTTGAGCCTGACATCAACGATGCCATCGAGGAGCTGGCCGGCCAGGGCATCAAGGGCATCGTCATCGTGCCCCTGGGCTTCGTCAGCGACCACATGGAAGTTGTCTGGGACCTCGATACCGAGGCCCTGGAAACCTGCGCCAACCTGGGCCTGGCCGCCACCCGCGTGCCCACGCCCGGAACGCACCGTAAGTTCGTCAACGGCCTGGTGGACCTGATCTCCGAACGCACGGCGGCAAACAACATCAGCGACCGCCCTGCGGTGACGGACCTGGGCCCCTGGTACGACGTATGCCGGCCCGGGTGCTGCGCAAACTTCCGGGGCGAAAAGCCCACCATCGCCGGGGCGGACACCACGGTGGGCACCGGCCATGACCCCTATCCCGCGGCACCGGCCGGCCGGGACGCAACCCAGGGAGCAGCACAGCAGTGACTGTCCGGATCGGAACCAGGGCCAGCAAGCTGGCCCTGACCCAGACGCAGCAAACCGCGGACCAGCTTGCCGCCGTTGGAGGCTTCCCCGTGGAGCTCGTCCACATCAGGACCGACGGCGACGTCCTCACCGGATCGCTGTCGCAAATGGGCGGCACCGGCGTTTTCGTGGCCGCCCTGCGCGACGCGCTGCTCCGGAACGAGTGCGACGTCGCCGTCCATTCGCTGAAAGACCTGCCCACCGGGGCGGCAGTGGGCCTTAGCCTTGCAGCGACGCCGCGGCGTGTGGATGTCCGTGACGTCCTCTGCGCACGGGACGGGCTGAAGCTCGCAGATCTTCCCACGGGTGCCACGGTGGGGACGGGTTCGCCCCGCCGGGCCGCCCAGCTCCGCGCTGCCCGGCCGGACCTGGAAATCCTGGACATCCGCGGCAACGTGGACACCCGCCTCGGCAGGGTCTCCGGACTCCCCGGCAACACCACGGACCAGGTTGTTCCGGGCAAGTCCTGCGACCTTGACGCCGTTGTGCTGGCGGCAGCCGGGTTGGAGCGCATCAACAGGCTGGACGCTGTCAGCGAATACCTCGAGACGGATGTTATGCTCCCCGCCGCGGGGCAGGGTTCCCTGGCGATCGAATGCCGCACTGCCGATGCACCTGCGAGGCCCGGTTCAACCGAAGGGTCCCGGCAAGTGCTGGCCCAGGCGCTGGCCGCGCTTGATGATCCTGACACCCGGCTCGCCGTCACCGCGGAGCGTGCCCTGCTGGCCCGGCTTGAGGCAGGGTGCGCGGCTCCGGTGGGCGCCTACGCCTACCGCAAGGGCAGCATGCTTCACCTGGAGGCCGTGGTGTGTGCCGTGGACGGCACAGCCTCGGTCCGGGACAAGCGCGCGACCGACGGGCTGACCGAAGTGGGGGCCACCCTGCTGGGCATCGAACTGGCCGAAGTCCTCCTTGCCGGCGGGGCCGCCGACATCGCAGACCTGCAGGCTTCCTGACCTGGCCATGGGATCGCCTTCCCGTGCATCCGGTCCGGGCAAGCCGCTCAGCGGAGCCCGGGTCCTGGTCACGCGCAGCCCGGAACGCTCGCTCTCGCTCGTGGCTGCACTGGAAGAGGCCGGAGCCAGCGCCGTCCTCCTGCCGCTCATCGACTTCGAACGCGCGGCAGACCAGCATTCCCTTGAGGTAGCCTGCGATGCCCTGGGCGCCGGTGCCTTCGACTGGCTGGTGGTCACGAGTGCCACCACAGTCCACGTGCTCCTGGCGAAGGCGCAGGACCGCGGCGTGGCGCTGAGCCAGTGGATCCCCGCCGGCACCCGTATCGCTGCCATCGGTCCGGCGACGCGCGGGCTGCTGGAAGCAAACGGGCTGGTGGTGCACCTGACGCCTTCGGGCGAGCAGTCCGCCGCCGGGATGCTCGAGGTGTGGCCGGGCGGAGGCAGGGTCCTGCTGCCGCAGGCCGACATCGCTGCACCCCGGCTGGCTGAAGGACTGCTCGCGGCGGGCAGCAACGTTACTGTGGTCACCGCCTACCGGACCGTCGAATACCCGGCGTCAGCAGAGCGAAGGCTCGCCGTCCCGGTGGAAGACGGGGGAGCGGGCCAGGCGCCGCCGTCGTACTCACTGCTGTCACCGGCAGCAGCCGCTGCCGGGATCGCGGACGGAAGCATTCACGCGGTGGTCGCGGCCTCACCCAGCGCCGTGCGGCGCATCGCTGATCTCACACCGCTGCACCGCTGCCGCCTGGTGGTGATCGGGCGTTCGACGGCGGAGCAGGCGGCCGCGCTTGGCCTGCCGGTGGCCGCGGTGGCGGCTGAGCCCACGCCGGAAGGCCTTGTTGCCGCCGTCGAAGCCGCCCTTGGGTACCAACCTGAATCAACGTGAAGGACAGGACATGACATTTCCCAGCCAACGCCCCCGCCGCCTCCGCACCACGCCTGCCATGCGCCGGCTGACCGCTGAAACGCGCCTGGCGCCGGCCGAGCTCATCCTTCCGGCCTTCATCAGGGAGGGGCTGGCCGAACCCAATCCCATCACGTCCATGCCGGGCGTTGTCCAGCACACCACAGATACCCTCAAGCGTGCCGCCGCCGAGGCTGTTGAGCTGGGACTCGGCGGGATCATGCTGTTCGGCATCCCCGAAGTCCGCGATGCCGAGGGCTCGGCTTCCCTGGACCCCGAGGGTGTGCTGAACAAGGCCATCCGGGACGTCCGGGCTGAGGTGGGTGACGATCTGGTGATCATGAGCGACGTGTGCCTGGACGAGTTCACCGACCATGGGCACTGCGGCGTGCTCGACGACGACGGGTACGTGGACAACGACCGGACCGTGGAGATCTACGCCCGGATGGCCGTGGCACAGGCCGATGCCGGAGCGCACATGCTGGGCCCCTCCGGCATGATGGACGGACAGATCGCCGCGATCCGTGCCGCCCTTGACGAGGCCGGCCACATCAACACCTCAGTCATTGCCTATGCCGCGAAGTACGCCTCCGCTTTCTACGGCCCGTTCCGGGAGGCCGTTGATTCGCAGCTGAAGGGTGACCGCAGGACGTACCAGATGGACGCCGGCAACCGCACCGAGGCCCTGCGTGAGGTGGAGCTCGACCTGGCGGAGGGTGCCGACATCGTGATGGTGAAGCCGGCCATGAGCTACCTGGACATCGTGGCCGACGTCGCCGCCATGAGCCCCGTGCCGGTGGCTGCCTACCAGATCTCCGGCGAGTACGCCATGATCGAAGCGGCCTCGGCCAACGGCTGGATCGACCGGCGGGCGGCCATCACCGAGTCCGTGCTGGGAATCCGCCGGGCCGGTGCCCACATGGTGCTGACGTACTGGGCGGCCGAACTGGCCGGCTGGCTCAAGGAATCCCGGTGAGCGAGGCTGTTTCCTCCGGGTTCACAGCTTCGCCGGGACCCAGTGGGCAGAACCCGACCGCGCCCGTGGGCGATGACCGGATCCTGCTCGGCCTCAATACGTTCGGCGACGTCGGCGTGAAGCCCGACGGCAGCCCGTTGCCGCATGCGGAAGTCCTGCGGCAGCTGCTGGAACAGGCAGAGCTGGCAGACGCCGTCGGACTCCACGCCTTTGGCGTGGGGGAGCACCACCGCAAGGACTTCGCGGTGTCCGCCCCGGAAGTCTTCCTGGCGGCGGCAGCCGCCCGGACGCACCAGATCCGGCTCGGCTCCGCGGTCACGGTCCTCAGCTCGGATGATCCCATCCGCGTGTTCCAGCGGTTCTCCACCGTGGACGCCATCTCGAATGGCCGGGCCGAGGTGATGCTGGGCCGCGGGTCCTTCGTTGAATCCTTTCCGCTCTTTGGATTGGATCTGGCCGACTACGAACTCCTGTTCGAGGAGAAGCTGGAACTGTTCAGCAAGGTGCGGGCGCAGAAGCCTGTGCACTGGGAAGGCCGCACCCGGCCGGCCCTGCACGGCCTCAGCGTCTACCCGCCCCTGGAACACCATCTGCTGCCCACCTGGATCGGCGTTGGCGGAACACCCGAATCGGTGCTCCGCTGCGCACAGTACGGCTATCCCATCATCTTTGCCATCATCGGCGGCCAGCCGCGGGCCTTCCGGCAGCTGGCTGACCTCTACCGCGAAGCCATGTCCAAGTACGGGCACCCGATGCAGCAGGTGGCCACGCATTCGCCGGGGCACGTTGCCCCCACCGACGAAGAGGCCAGGGAGGAATTCTTCCCGCACTGGCTGACACTGCGGAACAGGATCGGAGCCGAACGCGGCTGGGGTCCCGCCGGACGGTCTGAGTTCGACGCGATGTGCGCTCCCGAGGGTGCCCTATACGTCGGGTCACCGGAGACTGTGGCCCGGAAAATCGTCCTGCTGAAGCAGAACCTTGGGGTGGACCGCTTCGACCTGAAGTACAGCAGCGGGCCATTGCCGCACGCGGCCATGATGCGGTCCATCGAACTCCTGGGCACGGCAGTGGCGTCCCGGGTGGCTGAACTGCTCGGCACCTGACGCGCCGGCTAACTGAGAGAATAGGAACCATGACTTCCAGCAATCCTCGCAACGAGGCACTCTTCGACCGCGCCCGCCAGCTGATGCCGGGCGGCGTCAACTCGCCGGTCCGCGCCTTCGGATCCGTGGGCGGGACCCCGCGCTTCATGGTCGCCGCCAAAGGGCCGTACCTGACGGACGCCGACGGCAAGGAATACGTGGACCTGGTGTGCTCCTGGGGCCCCGCCCTGCTGGGCCACGCTCACCCGGCCGTGCTGGACGCCGTCCACGCCGCCGTGGACCGCGGGCTGTCCTTCGGCGCATCCACCCCCGATGAGGCGAACCTGGCCGCCATCGTCCAGGAACGCGTGCCCGCCGTAGAACGCCTCCGCATGGTGTCCACGGGCACCGAAGCCACCATGACCGCCGTCCGCCTGGCCCGCGGCGTCACCGGCCGGAACCTGATCGTCAAGTTCGCCGGCTGCTACCACGGGCACCTTGACAGCCTCCTGGCATCGGCCGGCTCGGGCGTGGCAACGCTCGCCCTTCCCGGCTCGGCCGGTGTCACCGAAGCCACCACGGCCGAGACCCTGGTGCTCCCGTACAACGACCTCGCGGCCGTCAAGGAAGCCTTTGCCACCCACGGGCAGAACATCGCGGCCGTCATCACCGAGGCCGCCCCGGCCAACATGGGCGTGGTCACTCCTGAGGAAGGCTTCAACCTGGGGCTGTCGCGCATCACCCGCGAGCACGGCGCGCTGCTCATCGTGGACGAGGTCCTGACCGGCTTCCGCACCGGCTACTCCGGATATTGGGGCCTCACCGGCGGAGCGCCGGACGCTGCCGAACCCTGGACCCCGGACCTGCTCACCTTCGGCAAGGTCATCGGCGGAGGAATGCCGACGGCGGCCCTCGGCGGGCGTGCCGACGTCATGGACCACCTGGCGCCCACCGGTCCGGTCTACCAGGCGGGAACCCTGTCGGGTAACCCTGTGGCGATGGCGGCGGGTGTGGCCACCCTGACCCACGCCACCCGGGACGTGTACTCGTTCATCGACGTCCGCTCCCTGGAGCTCTCCTCAGCCGTGTCCACCGCCCTTGACGCAGCAGGGGTGGACCACTCCATCCAGTTCGCCGGGAACCTGTTCTCCGTGGCCTTCGGCACGTCGGCCCACGGCGTCCATAATTACGCCGACGCCCAGGCCCAGGAGACCTTCCGCTACGCACCGTTCTTCCACTCGATGCTGGAATCGGGCGTCTACCTGCCGCCGTCGGTCTTCGAAGCCTGGTTCCTCTCGGCAGCGCACGACGACGCCGCCATGAACCGGATCTACGACGCCCTTCCGGCAGCAGCAAAGGCCGCGGCGGCCGCCCAGGGCTAGTCCCGCCGTCGGCCGCTTAACTCCCCGCGAGATGGCACTTCGCGGCAATCCCGGCGCGTGGAACTGCCGTTAAGTGCCATCTCGGCACAACAAAGAAATCCCCGGTTGCGGCGCAACCGGGGATTTCTTTTGTGCTTCAGGCGTTACAGGACGTCCGAGAGGAAGCCCCTGAGCCGGTCCGTACGGGGCGCGGTGAAGAGCTGTTCCGGAGGCCCGGACTCCACCACAACGCCTGCATCCATAAACGTCACGGTGTCCGACACGTTGCGGGAGAAGCCCATCTCGTGGGTGACCACCACCATGGTCATGCCGCCCTTCGCAAGGTCCGTCATCAGCGCCAGGACACCCTTCACCAGCTCAGGGTCCAGGGCCGAAGTGGCCTCGTCGAAGAACATGACTTCCGGCTTCATGGCCAGCGCACGGGCAATCGCGACGCGCTGCTGCTGGCCGCCGGAGAGGTTGGCCGGGCGGGCGTCAGCCTTATGCTTCAGGCCCACCAGGTCCAGCTGCTCAAGGGCTTCGGCGCGCGCCTGGTCCGCGGGCAGCTTCCGGAGCTTGCGGAGCGCCAGCGAAACGTTGTCCACCACGGTCTTGTGCGGGAACAGGTTGAACTGCTGGAACACCATGCCGATCCGCTGCCGGAGCTCGTCAGGGTTGTCCTTCAGGACCGACCGGCCATCCAGCAGGATGTCGCCCTGGTCCGGCTCGATCAGCCGGTTCATGACCCGCAGCAGCGTGGATTTACCGGACCCGGAAGGGCCGATCACCGACGCCGTGGTGCCCTTCTCCACGTGCAGGTCAATGCCGCGGAGAACATGGTTGTGGCCGAATGAGAGGTGCAGGTTCTTGCCGGTCAGGGTTCCGGAAGCGAATTCCGTCATGCCTGTGCCCCCTTGCCGATAGGTGCTGCCAGCTCATCCGGTTCCTTCTTCTCCGGCTTGCCGGTACGCAGCCGGTGGTCGATGAAGTTCACGAAGTGGGTGAGCGGGACGGTCAGGATCAGGTACAGCACACCGGCCGCAACCAGCGGTGAAAGGTTTCCCGTGTTAGCCATGGCGTCGTTTCCGATCCGGAAGATTTCCCGGTCGGAGGCGGCCAGGCCCAGCATGAACACCAGCGAGGAATCCTTCAGCAGCGAGATGAACTGGTTCACCAGGGCCGGAAGGACCCGGCGGATGCCCTGCGGCACCACCACCAGTCGCATGGAGCTGCCATAGCTGAATCCGAGCGCCCTGGAAGCCTCCAACTGTCCCTTTTCAACACTCTGGATGCCGGACCGGAAGATCTCGCCGATGTAGGCGGCTGCGATCAGGGTCAGGGCCAGGATGCCCAGCGGATAAGGGTTTCGTGATCCTGTGATCTCACGGGCGATCGGGCTCAGTCCGATACCGATGACCAGGATCACGAGAATGGCCGGGAGGCCGCGGAAAATATCGGTGTAGATACGTGCCACCCAGCGGGCTCCCGCGTTGCGGGAGATCCCCATCATGGCCAGCAGCAGCCCCAGCAGGGAACCGAGAACGCCCGAGGCCACAGCCAGAATCAGGGTGTTGGGCAAACCCACCATGAGCAGGGCCGGAATGACTTTCGCCATTTCCTCCCAATTGAAGAAGGTGTCAGCAAGCTGGTCCAGGAGATCCATAAACGTCCCGGCTCAATCAGCTCTGGGGAACCGTGGCGGCCTTGCTGCCCGGCTTCCAGTCAGTCGGCATTTCGCGGTCCGGGTACCACTCCTTGGTCAGCTTGGACCAGGTCCCGTCTTCAACCACAGCGTCAAGGCCGGAGTTCAGCGCATCAATCAGGGGCTGGTTGTCCTTGGCGACAGCATAGGCAGTGAAGTTCTCGGTATTGATCTTGGACTCGACGATGGCGGTGCCGTCGCCTTCCTTGACCTGGCCCTCAGCCTGCTGGGAAGGTGCCACCCAGGCATCCACCTGGCCGTTGCGGACGTTGGCGTACACGGTGGCGTAATCCGGGAAGCGGATCGGCTCCATGTTCAAGGTGTTGGTGACGTAGTCGTCCTGGACCGTGCCCTGGACAACGCCGATGCGCAGATCCTCCGTCAGGTCGTCAAAACTCTTGACGTCGCCATCGGTCTTGGCCACAACGGCCATGAAGCCGAAGTCGTAGCCGTTGGTGAAGCCGACATTCTGGCGGCGGGCTTCCGTGGTGGAGATGGAGGAGGACCCGACGTCAAACTGCCGGGTGGAAACCTGGGAGAGCAGGGCCGAGAAGTCAGTGGCAACGAATTCGACCTCGAGGCCGAGCTTACCGGCAATAGCGCGCAGCAGTTCGTTGTCGTAGCCCGTGAACTTGCCGGAGGGATCAATGAAGATGTTCGGGGGGGCATCCGAGAGGGTGCCCACCTCGAGCTTACCTTCGGTGTTGAGGCCGAGCTTGGTCTTATCGATCTGGTCGATCGGGGTGACGTCGTCAGTGGTGTACTTGTCCAGCGTTTGCTGGTCACTGCCGGCGAGGGCGTCAGTCGGGGTACCGCTGGGCTGCGAGGATCCTGAGCCGCAGGCTGCCAAGGAAACAGCGAGGGCGAGTGCAACGGGCGCGGTAGTGAGCCACTTCATCGCTTTGATTTTCATCAGGTTGTCACTTTCATTGAGTCATAAGTCAACCGGGCCGCAAGGCTGCGCTGGTGGCGCCTGGCACCTGCCCGGTGCTGGTCAAGCACGTCCAGGGCAGGGGTGACCGCAAAACTTTATTCTCTCACTTCCCCGCTTCAGTGCGCCGGGTTGAATAAGGAAGAGCTGCACACGGCCAAGGCCGAAGAACATTCGGCTGGGGCACGCTAGCAGCGTAGGGAACACCGCATTCAAGCGCAGTCAGCGAATAGCAGAAGCCACGAGCGTGTACGGAGGGGCGGCGCGGGGGATGTGACTTGCCTCGCACCATGGGCGGTGGTCCGCCTAGAATCCGCCGATGCTGGCGTCCTGGGGAGGGAGGACCGGCCAGTCGCCTTCGATCACTGCGGCCGGCTTGGTCTTGCGGAGGTAGCCCTGGAAGTCTGCTGCCTGGCTGACGGCCCAGTCCACCTGCAGCTGGTGAAGCTGGCTGGCCGGCATCATCAGCTTGGGAAACTTACCCGCCATGGCGTCCAGGACCTTCAGCGTGGCCAAGGCATCAGCGGCCGATGTGTGCGCGTTGTCCAGGACTACCCCGTACTCCTCGCACAGCGCCGTCAGGGTCCGCTTGCCCTTGCGGTAGCGGTCAACCTGCTTGTTCATGATGTACGGGTCCAGGACGGGGAACCGGGTGAGCTGGGGCACGCCATACCGGGCGGACTCCGCGGCCAGCACCGTAAAGTCGTAGCTGGCGTTGAAGGCGATGACCGGGACGCCGGCGTCGAAAAGATCCTGCAGGACAGCTGCCAGTTCCCTGGTGACCTCGTGGGCAGGCCGCCCGTCCCGCCGGGCCTGTTCGGTGGTGATCCCGTGCACATCGCTGGCCTCGGTGGGTATCTCGACGCCCGGGTCCGCCAGCCACTCATGCTCGTCGATGACATCTCCCTTGTGGTCCACAACGGTCACCGAGGCCGTGACAATCCGCGCGGCACGCGAATTGCGTCCGGTGGTCTCAAGGTCGAAAGCTGCTCGGGGGAGGGTGTTCCAGGTGCTCATGTTTCAACGCTAACGGGCACCTCCGACAATTCCCGGGAGCGCCACTGCGGCTACATTGGATCAATGCGGATTGAGTACGTGGAGGCGGTGCTGGCGATAGTGGAGCTGGTACCGCCGGGGTCCGCTGTCTCGTACGGGGACGTCTCCGAACTGCTCGGCTCGGGCGGACCCCGCCAAGTGGGCTCAGTCATGAGCCATTATGGAAGCGGCGTTCCCTGGTGGCGGGTCCTCAAAGCGAGCGGACACGCCCCGGAAGGGCACGAGTCCGAAGCCCTGCGGCATTACCTTGAAGAAGGAACCCCGCTTGCCGGTGACCACGAGTCGTTCCTGCGCACCCGGGAAGGCCGCTGGCGGGTGGATCTTCCGGCCGCCCGGTGGACGCCAACTGATGCGGACTTTGACCGAATGGACGCCATTGCCGAACAACTGGAGCGGCGGCTTCATCGATTGTCAGTGGCTGATGATGGAATGTCGGTGTGACAGTAACTCTTCCCTTCACGGAACCACGCGATGAGCAAGGGCAAGGCCCGGAGTCCGGCTACGCCGTAGCTTCCGGCACCGCCAACGGCGTCCAGGACAGGGCCCCTTCAGCGGCCTCCCTGCGCCTGCTGCCGCCGCGCCACCTGCACGCCGCGGCGCCGTCACTGACGTCCGATCAGCAGGCGGCAGTTGATGTTCCCCAGGGGGCCGGGCCCGTACTGGTCCCGGGGGCGCCTGGGACGGGCAAGACCACGGTCCTTATCGAGGCTGCCGTCAAGCGCGTCCTGCGGGACGGCGTCGATCCCGAACGGATGCTGATCCTGGCGCCGAGCCGGCTGGCGGCGGATTTCCTGCGGGACCGTTTCACAGCCCGGCTGGACAGGAGCCTCAGTACCACGCCGGCGCGGACCTGGGCATCGTACGCCTTTGACGTGATCCGGCGCGCCAAGGCCGAGGGCGTCATTCCGCTGTCAAGGCCGCCGCGCCTCCTGTCCGGCCCTGAGCAGGACCTCATCATTAAGGAACTCCTGGAAGGCCACAGCCTGCCGGGACTCGAACTGCCCTGGCCCCGTGACCTGGACGGCGCGCTGGAAACCCGGGGGTTCCGCCACGAGGTGCGGCAACTTTTCGACCGGATCATCGAGTCCGGGCGGACTGCCGGGGACCTCGAGCAGCTCGGCCTCGAGTGCAGCAGGCCTGACTGGGTTGCGGCCGCTGCCCTCTACAGCGAGTACCGGGACGTCCTGGACCTGCGGATGCCGGAGGCGTTCGATCCCGCCGGAATCATCACCGCGGCACGCCAGATATTCCAGGATGTTCCTGAGTTCCTGGCTGCAGAACGCGCACGGCTGCAACTGATCCTGGTGGATGACATCCAGGAAGCAAACCCGGCAGTATTCGAGCTGCTGGCGGATATCGCCGGGGGACGGGACTGTTTCGTGGCGTCCTCGCCTGACACCGTGGTTCAGGGCTTCCGCGGAGCGCGGCCGGACCTGGTGGCTGAGCTGCCCCGGCTGCTGTCGCCGGAAGCCCCGGTCCTGGAGCGCCCGCTTTCGCATTCCCACCGGCTGGCTCCCGCCTTGGCCGATGCCTGGCTCGACGTTGCCGGGCGGATCTCGCAGCGGGCCGGCGGCCAGCTGGCGCGGCGGCTCCACCATCCGGAGGGAAACGTGCCGCAAGGGTCGGTTGAGGCGCATCTGGTTCCGTCGGCCGTGCATGAACTCCGTTACGTGGCCCAGCGGATCCTCGACCAGCACATCAATCACGGCCGTGATTTGACGGACATGGCGGTGATTGTGCGCAACGGAGGGCAGGTCAGCGAGCTGCAGCGCTACCTTTCCGGGCAGGGAATCCCGGTACGGGTGCCGGTGGCGGAATCCGCCGTCAGGGACGAGGTTGCCGTACGCCCGCTCCTGGACGCATTTGCGGTCGCCCTGGACCCCACGCTCCTGACTCCTGAGGCCGCGGTATCCCTTCTCACCTCACGCATCGGTGGTGCCACCTCCATTGAACTCCGCCGCCTTAGGCAGTCGCTGCGCCGCGAAGAGCTTTTGGGCGGCGGCGGGCGCGCCAGCGATTCGCTCCTCGTCGAAGCGCTTCTGCAGCCCGGTGCGCTCGCCACGCTCGGCATCGAGGGACGCGCCGCCCGCCGCACAGCCCGGATGATCCAGGCTGGCCGGGAAGCAGCATGCCAGCCAGGCGCCAACGCCGAGTCTGTGCTCTGGGCGCTGTGGAGCGCCACCGGTCTCGCCGACGGTTGGACGGAAACCGCACTGACCGGCGGCCCGCACGGTGCCAGGGCTGACCGCGACCTCGACGCGATGATGGCACTGTTCCACACCGCGGAGCGTTACGTGGACCAAATGCCGGGCGCCGGGCCTGAGCAGTTCCTGGAGTACCTGTTGAACCAGGAACTGCCCATGGATACCCTTGCCGCGCGGGCCCAGGTTGACGATGCCGTGGAGCTGATGACCCCCGCCAGCGCAGCCGGACGGGAATGGCCTGTGGTCATTGTCGCCGGCCTCCAGGAAGGAGTATGGCCCAACACCCGGCTTCGCGGTGAGCTCCTGGGCAGCACCCTCTACGCCGACGCCGTGGAGCATGGTGTCCAGTACGCGCTGCAACGCGATCCCCTGAGCCGGCTGCGCGACATCCGCTACGACGAACTTCGGAGCTTTTCCACCGCGGTGTCACGGTCCCGGGAGCTGCTGATCTGCACCGCCGTCTCATCGGAGGACGACCAGCCGTCGTCGTTCCTTGATTACATCGCCCCCTTGGAGCGGGACCAGGAAAGCAGGGGTTTCACTACGGTGGAACGCCCCATGACGCTGCGGGCCCTCGTTGCCGAACTCCGCCAACATGCACAACTGGACGGAAGCGGGGCGGCAGAGGCCCATGAGGCGGCGAGGGTACTTGCCCATCTCGCGGCCGCCAAGCCGCCGGTTCCCGGTGCCCACCCCGCCAGCTGGTGGGGGCTCGCCCCTCTCACGTCCGACGCACCCGTGGTGCCGCCCGGCGGAATCGTGTCCGTGTCGCCGTCGAAAGTCGAAACCGTGCAAAAGTCGCCGCTGGACTGGTTTGTGCAGGCAGCAGGCGGCGAAGCGGCGACGGACTTTGCCCGCAGTCTGGGAACACTGGTCCATGCCATCGCCCAGGAGATGCCGGATGCGTCCGGCACCGAGTACGTTGCGGAACTGGTCCGCCGCTGGCCCGCCTTGGGCATGAAGGACAACTGGGAGGGCAGGCTTGATTTCCAGCGCGCCGAATCGATGGTGCGCAAGCTCGCGCAGTACCTTGTGGTGATGAGGAGCGAGGGACGCAGCCTCGTAGGAGTGGAACAGGATTTCGAGGTGCCCCTCGGCGAAGTGAGGGTGGACGATGGCCTGCCGCGGGAAGCCATCCTCCGCGGCCAGGTGGACCGCCTGGAGATCGACGGCGAAGGCAGGCTGGTCATCGTGGACCTCAAAACAGGAAAGCGGCAGCCGGGCAAAAGTGAGCTGTCCAGGCACCCCCAGCTGGGCGCCTACCAGGCGGCAGTCCTGGCGGGCGGCTTCACGGGCAGCGGAAACAGCCAGGATGCCGGCCTTCCCGGCGGAGCAGTGCTGGCCCAGCTTGGAACAGGCGCGAAAAGCCCGGCAATCCAGCAGCAGGATGCGCTTGACCCGCAGGAAAACTGGGCCCTGGACATGGTGAAGGATGCAGCACAAGTGATGGGTGGCAGCGGGTTTGAGGCACGGCATGATCCGGCAAAGGGAAGCCATGGCGGCCATGGCTGCAAACTTCCTGAAGTGTGCCCGTTGTGTGCGCGCGGAAGGCAAGTGACTGAATGAGCCAGGACCTCCAGGTGCTTCAAGACCTCGAATTGCCGCCTGCTGCAGCGCTTCCCGGCGGGCCCTTACAGCCGCCGGAGGTACGGTTCAGCCCCGAGGAGCTGTCCGGGCTGCTCGGCGAAAAGAACGTGCCCACCCCGGAACAGTCCGCCATCATCTCCTCACCGCTGTCTCCGCGGCTGGTCATTGCCGGGGCCGGGTCGGGAAAGACCGCCACCATGGCGGACCGGGTAGTCTGGCTCGTCGCCAACGGCTGGGTCCGGCCCGAAGAAGTCCTCGGGGTGACCTTCACGCGGAAGGCGGCCGGCGAACTGGCGTCCCGGATCCGGGCAAAGCTGGTGGCCCTGCAGCGGCTGGTTTCCGCGGACACCGCAAACAAGGTTTTCCCCAAGGGCCTGATCAGCAGCGACGCGCTGGAACCGAAGGTGTCCACCTACCACTCATTCGCCAGCGGCATCGTGTCCGACTACGGGCTGCGCCTGGGGGTGGAACGCGATGTTGTCCTCCTCGGCGGCGCGCAGGCGTGGCAGCTCGCCAGCGAGGTGGTGGAAGCGTACGACGGCGAGTACGCGCACTTCCGTGCCGCAAAGTCCACCCTGGTGAAGGCAGTCATCCAGCTTGCCGGTGAATGTGCCGAGCACCTCCAGGAGCCGGAGGACGTCGAAGCCTGGCTGATGGCACGGCTCTCGGACTTTGAAGCGCTGCCCTACCTGGCCGACAAGAAAAAGAACCCTCCGCAGGCAGCGGCCGAGCTCGCCGGCATGCTCCGGACCAGGGCCAGCGTGGCGGACATGGTCGGCAGGTATGCGGCGGCCAAGCGGGCCCGCGGCGCGCTTGATTTTGGTGACCTGGTGGCACTTGCAGCCAAAGTCTCCCGGGACGTTCCACTGGCTGCCCAGATGGAGAGGCAGCGCTACAAGGTGGTGCTGCTCGATGAGTTCCAGGACACGTCCCACGCCCAGCTGGTCCTGTTCTCGCGCCTGTTCGGCGGCGGACATGCAGTCACGGCCGTCGGCGACCCCAACCAGTCCATCTACGGCTTCCGCGGGGCCTCAGCCGGTCAGCTGTTCCACTTCGTCCGCGAATTCCCTGTCCGCAACGGGCCGGCGGCAGAGCCCGGAAGCTGGGCACCTGCACCCACGTCCTACCTGACGACGGCCTGGCGGAACGGGCGGTCAATCCTGGCGGCGGCCAACGTCATGTCGGATTCGCTCAGTAAGGCCGAAGCGCAGCGGGCACCGGCAGGTGGCGGGGGAGCTGCCCGCGCGGAGGTGCCGCCGCTGCAGCCCAGCCCGCATGCCGTCGAGGGCGCCGTGGTACTGGGCCGCTTCGGAAGCGATGCCGAGGAAGCCTCCGCGCTCGCGGACGATGTTCTGAAGTATCAGATGACGGACTTCGAGCTGAAGCCCGACGGCTCTCCGGTGCCGCCGGCCATCGCCGTCCTGTGCCGCCGACGGGCACAGATGGAGACCATACGTCGACAGTTCGAGGCACGCGGCATCGCCTACGAGATCGTGGGCCTGGGCGGCCTCCTGGATACCCCGGAAGTGGTTGACCTCGTCGCTACCCTCCGTGTCCTGGCCGATCCCGGGCGCTCGGACGCGCTCATGCGGCTGCTGGCGGGGGCCAGATGGCGGATAGGACCCGCCGACCTGATGGCGTTGCGGGACTGGTCCAGCCAGCTGGCACGCAGGCGCGGTCATGCCCCGGACAAGTCCAGTGACGCGGAGTCCGCGGACGAACCGGCGGAAGCGGATGCGCCGGTCCTCGAGGGAGACCTGACTGACGGCGCGAGCCTGGTGGAGGCGTTGGACTGGCTTCCCCGGGAGGAATGGACATCCTCCAGCGGCAGGTCCCTCAGCGCCGAAGCCCGCAGCAGGCTGCTCCGGCTTTCGGCAGAGCTGCGGCACTTGCGCGGCTACCTCGGGGACGACCTCACAACCCTCCTGGGGGAAGTGGAAAGGGCCATGCTCCTGGACATCGAGGTGGCAGCCCGTCCCGGCGTCAGCATCCACCAGGCTCGCCGCAACCTTGACGCCTTCCAGGACGCCGCGGCGGGGTTCCTCCGGACGTCACAACGAGTGGACATCCTCGCCTTCCTGGCGTGGCTGGAAGCCGCCGCGACGGAAGAGAACGGCCTTGAGGCGCCTCCCGGCGACGTGAACCGGGAAGCGGTCCAACTCCTTACCGTCCATGCGTCCAAGGGCCTGGAATGGGATGTCGTCTTTGTCCCGGGATTGAACGCCGGCGCGTTTCCCACGGACAAGGACTCCCGCTGGAGCAGCGGGGCGGCGGCATTGCCGTGGCCACTGCGCGGAGACCGCGCCGACCTGCCGCAGTGGGACCTGGACCAGCCTGACCAAAAAGGCTGGCTGGACGCAGAGAAAGACTTCAAAGCAGCCGTCCAGGCCCACGGGGAATCCGAGGAGCGGCGGCTCGCCTACGTTGCCTATACCAGGGCAAAACATGTCCTGTGGGTGTCCAGCGCGGCGTGGGTGGGTTCCCGGGCGGGACGCGCAGAGATGTCGCCGTTCCTTACCGAACTGGAGGCGCTCCTCAGCACCGGCGGCGTATCGCCTGCCCGGGCCACAATCCATCCCCGGTCACTGGAAGAAGCCCAGTTGCCGGAGAACAGCCCGCTCACCGCCGAAACGGAGGTCGCCGGCTGGCCATATGATCCGCTGGAGGGTCCTGTGGACCCCCGGACAGGGGAACGGCTCCGCCTTGCCCGCGGACGCCGGAACACCATGGAAATGGCCGCTGCCCGCGTGCTTGCCGCCCTCGAGTCCGGTACCGGTGATCCGCAGTCTGCGTTCCCGGAAGCAGAACGCGAACCTGTGCCCGGCGATGCCACGGGGTTGACGGGAACCGCGGCCGGATGGGCCAGGGAAGCGGCCCTGCTGCTGGAACGGCGGGCCCGGAGGTCCAATGGCCAGGACGTCCACCTGCCCAGCCATATTTCCGCTTCAACCCTGGTGGACCTGGGCCAGGACCCGGCAGACGTCCTGGCCAGGCTCCGCCGGCCCGTCCCGCGGGAACCCGGAATGTCAGCGCGGAAGGGAACCGCATTCCACGCCTGGGTGGAGGAATACTTCGGTACAGCCGGCATGCTGGACCTCGGGGAAGCCCCCGGCTCAGACGACCACATCGACGCCGCCTACGACCTCGATTCCATGGTTGCCACTTTCCGGGCATCACCATGGGCTGAGAGGTCGCCGGCCTTCGTGGAGGTGCCGGTGGAGACCAGGGTTGGGGAAGTGGTGGTGCGCGGACGCATCGATGCTGTCTTCCAGGACGCTGACGGCCGCTGGGACCTGGTGGACTGGAAGACCGGGCGGCGGCCCTCCGGTACCCAGCTGAGGGCACGGTCGGTGCAGCTCGCCGTGTACCGGCTGGCCTGGGCACGGCTGAAGAACGTTCCCCTGGACGATGTGCGGGCCGCCTTCTTCTACGTTGCCGACAATGAGGTTGTGCGGCCCCATGACCTTGGGACGGCGGCTCAGCTGGAGGAAATCGTCGCGGCCGCGCTTCGCTCGCCGTGACGGTCGCCCCGGAGGCCGGCGCCGAAAGGCTTGCGTCCCGCTACGTCTGCTTGGCGTTGACGATGGAGATCGCGGCGGTGGAGGTGTCGTCCGAACCCTTCGCATCCAAGTCGTTGCCTGCGCCAGGCTGCGGCTCAACCGGAATGGGGGTTACGTGCACGGCAGGCTGCACCGGCACGGGAACCTTAACGGCGGGCTCGGCCGGCACGGGAACAACCGTAACGGCCGGCGCCCCGGTCAGGGGACCGCCGTCGGACGGGCCGACCCCGGAAGCGCCCGCAGTGGACCCGGCCACGGTGGAGGATCCCGCCAGCGGCGTTGCGGTCCCCGCGGCAACCGCGGGGGAGGGCAGGGGCTCCACGCTGATGGGCTGCCCGCCGTGCTCTGCGATATCGCTGGCCAGGGTTTCGAGCATGCTTTCAGCCTCGGCAACCATGCCGGGATCTCCGGCGGCGATCCCCTTCACCAGGTACTGGGCCAAGGCGAATTCGGCAGAAAGCGCGGCCCTGCGCAGCAGATGGTTGTCCGGGGTGTCCCGGCGGCTGGCTGTGTAGCCGGCCAGGACCGCGTCCACGAAGTCCTGCTCGTTGGACGCCACCAGCCAGGCAAAGTCGTCCGCGGGGTCGCCGATGCGAAGATCGGTCCACCCGGTGACGGCCGTGACGCGCTGGCCTTCCACCAGAAGGTTGTCCTCGTGCAGGTCGCCGTGGACCACACACGGATTGAAGCGCCACAGGGACACGTCCTCAAGGGCGTGTTCCCAGCGCAGGAGCAGGGCCGGCGGAATCTTTCCGGTAGTGGCTGCCTGGTCCAGTTCATTCAGCCGGCGCTGGCGGAACTCGTTGGGGGTGTAGCTGGGCAGGTCTGCGTTGCTGACCAAAGCGCGGGGCAGGTCGTGGATAGCGGCCAGGGCCACCCCGATTTCCCGGGCCAGGGTCTCCGGGCCCGCGGTGAGTTCCTCAACACTGCGGGTGCTCCCGGCAAGGTGCGAGTAGACAAACGTGCTCAGGGTTCCCAGCCGGACGCTGCCGGCCACCGTGGGCATCAGGAAGGGAAGTTCGGCACGGATGCCAGGGGCGAATGCCCGCAGCACCAGGAACTCGGTCTCCAGCCTGGCACTGGCCTCCGCATGCCGCGGCGACCGCACCCGCCAGCGCTTGCCCTCGGAATCCAGGAGCAGGGCTGAGTCGAAGTCCGCGGGATCATCCGGGGCAGAGCTAACGGCCGTTGGGGTCAGTCCGGGGACTGCCGCGGTTGCGACGGCTGCCAGTTCAATCGGTTTTCTTCTCACCGTTCCACGGTAGATTGCCCGCCGTCCAAGACACCGGTCTGACGGCGGCGAGTCTTCAGATACATGCAAATCCGGGTACCCATACATCCAAATCCGGGTACCCCCGGAGGAGGTCCGCGGCCCGTCCGGAAATGTGCATTGTCGGTCCCAGTCAGTACGGTGGACTCATGAGCCATGCGGAGTTTGCCACACCGGTCCATCAGGGGGTGCCGGCACTGTTGCCGGCGAACCACCTCCGGGACACCCTGCTTCCCGTCCCGCCAGCCTTGGTAGACCGGGGATCTGTTGTGCGGGCCAGGCCCGGCATGGTGGAGGAGCTCCTGGCACGGACTGAAACCCTGGCCATTGTCCTTTCCGGCCGGCAGGGACTGGTGCAGGGCAGCGGCCTTTTCACTGCCGGCGCCAAGGCGATGCTGGAGGGCCTGTCAGCGGCCGCGGTGACTCCGGAGCTTGTGGTCTACCTGGGCTCAGCCCTGCCGGGCGCGGACCTTCCTGCCGGCACCGAGCTGCTGCTGTTTGTCCTTCCGGAGGCTGTTAAGCCGGGCACCGCGGGCATCCCCGCCGATGCGGCATGGGCCGGGTTCCGTGATGTGGCGGCCGGCCTGAGCACAACGGACACTGCGTTGTTCGTAGAGGCAAGCGCCATCACCAACTGGCACGCCGGCCACACCCACTGCCCGCGCTGCGGGACGCCCACGCTGGTTGAAGCAGGAGGTTGGGTACGCCGGTGCCCCGCGGATTCGTCGGAACATTATCCGCGTACGGACCCTGCCATCATCGTCACCGTGGTGGGCCCGGATGGCCGGGTGCTGCTGGGCGGCGGCGGTGCCCCCGACGCAAAAAACTACTCAACCCTGGCTGGGTTCGTTGAGCCCGGAGAATCACTGGAGCAGGCAGTGGTGAGGGAAGTCCTTGAGGAAGTGGGAGTGCGTGTCACTGCCTGCCAATACCTCGGTTCGCAGTCCTGGCCCTTCCCCGCCTCCCTTATGCTTGGATTTACCGCCGTCACCGAAGATGCCGAGGCAACGCCCGACGGCGTGGAGGTCACCAGGGCGCGCTGGTTCAGCCGGGAGGAACTCCAGGACGCCGTGCTCAGCGGTGAGATCACCATTTCCAGCAGGCTCTCCATCGCGCGGGCGCTCATTGAGCACTGGTTCGGCGGGCGGATCGAGGACCGCCCCGCCGCCTGACACCCCATATCCACCAGACTCCAAGCATTCGGTAGTCGAGACACAAAAGCAGCAGAAGTGACTACAGAGCATATTGACGGAGCAGCCTCGCTCGAGGACCGCATCCTGGGCGGATTGGACGCCGAACAGCGCGAGGTGGCCAGCACCCTGAACGGCCCGCTGTGCGTTCTCGCCGGCGCCGGGACGGGGAAAACCCGCGCCATCACCCACCGCATCGCCTATGGCGTGCATTCCGGCGTCTACTCCCCGCAACGGCTGCTGGCCGTGACATTTACGGCGCGGGCCGCCGCCGAGATGCGCAGCCGGCTGCGGGACCTCGGGGCCGGCAACGTCCAGGCCCGCACCTTCCACGCTGCCGCCCTGCGCCAGCTCCAGTTCTTTTGGCCGCAGGCTGTTGGCGGCACGCTGCCCAACCTCCTGGACCACAAAGCGCAGATGCTAGCCGAGGCGGCCAGGCGCTTGCGGCTCAGTACGGACCGGGCGTCCATCCGGGATCTCGCGTCCGAGATCGAGTGGGCCAAGGTCTCCATGCTGACCCCGGCCAACTACCTGGAAAACGCGCAGGGCAGGGGAACCCCGGGCGGTTTTGACCTCACCGCGGTGGCCCGGGTGTTCCAGGCCTACGAGGACGTCAAGACGGACCGCAACGTCATCGACTTCGAGGACGTGCTGCTGATTACCGTCGGGATCCTCCAGGAGGATGAGAAGGTAGCTGCCACCGTCCGCGAGCAGTACCGGCATTTTGTGGTTGATGAGTACCAGGACGTGTCCCCGCTGCAGCAGCGGCTCCTGGAACTGTGGCTGGGCGGCCGCGACGAACTGTGCGTCGTGGGCGACGCCAGCCAGACCATCTACTCCTTCACCGGAGCGTCGCCCCGGCATCTTCTCGACTTCAAGGCCCGCTACCCACAGGCCAACGTGGTCAAGCTGATCAGGGACTACCGCTCCACACCGCAGGTGGTAAAGCTGGCGAACGATCTGCTGGCAGGCCGGCGAAGCGGCGGACCGGCCGCCGATGCCGCCTGGGCAACGCCCCTGCAGCTCGTGGCGCAGCGGCCTGCCGGGCCGGCACCCCACTTCACCGAGTGCTCAGATGACGAAGCGGAGGCCGCTACCGTCGCCCAGAAGATCAAGGTCCTTCTCGACGCCGGCACTCCCGCCAGCGAGGTGGCGATCCTGTTCCGCACCAACGGCCAGTCCGAGGCCTACGAGCAGGCCCTCGCCGCAGCAGGGATCGGGTACCAGCTGCGCGGAGGGGAACGCTTCTTCGCGCGTAAAGAGGTCCGGGACGCCATCCTCCAGCTGAGGGCGGCAACCAGGGCAGTCACGGAGACCGATTCGCCGGAGCCCCTTGGCCAGCTTGTCCGCGATATTGTCTCCTCCCTCGGCTACACGGATTCCGCTCCCCACAGCGGCGGGGCGCTGCGGGAGCGCTGGGAATCCCTGGCGGCACTCGTGGCCCTTGCCGATGAACTCGTGCAGGTCCGGGGCGCACAGTTCGGACTGGCGGATTTCGTCAACGAACTCCAGGAACGTTCACTGGCCCAGCATGCGCCCACTGTCCAGGGGGTGACGCTGGCATCCCTGCACGCCGCCAAGGGCCTGGAATGGGATGCGGTTTTCCTGGTGGGGCTCAGTGAAGGCCTGATGCCTATCTCCTTCGCCGACTCGCCCGAGTCCGTCGACGAGGAACGCCGGCTCCTGTACGTCGGGATCACCCGGGCGCGCGAGCACCTGTCGCTGTCCTGGAGCACGGCCCGCACGCCCGGCGGCCGCGCCAACCGTAAGCCGTCCCGGTTCCTCGACGGCCTGCGGCCGGATTCCGTGGTGAGCTCACACACGCGCGGCAAAGGCGCGGCACCCCGCCGGAAAGCAGCGGCCCCCGCCATGTGCAGGGTCTGCGGAAGCATGCTCGCAACCGGGGCGGAACGCAAGGTGGGACGCTGCAATGCCTGCCCGCCTACATACGAGGAACAGACCTTTGACGCGCTAAGGACCTGGCGCCGCGAAGTGGCACTGTCCGCCGAGGTCCCGGCCTTCGTGGTCTTCACCGATGCAACGCTCACAGCCATCGCCGAGGCCCGGCCTGCGTCCCTGGAAGAACTCGCAGGACTTGCCGGGGTGGGCCCCTCCAAGCTGGAAAAGTACGGGGAAGACATCCTTCGGGTCCTTACGGAAAGCACGTCCCTATGACCCGGTCTCCCGGGCCGCGGAACCGGCGTGACGGGGCCGCTGGCGCCGCCCTTACCACGGCTGACGGTGCTCCCGTGGAGGTCAGGCGTTCCGCCCGCCGCACGCGCACCGTGGCAGCCTTCTGGGAAAACGGGACCGCCGTTGTTGCCATCCCGGCCCGCTTCACGGCAGCACAGGAAAGAGAGTGGGTGCACCGCATGCTGGCAAAGCTTCAGCGCCAGGGGGAGCGGCGCGCCGCATCAGGCAGGAAACGGCCCGCCTCGGACGCAGCCCTCGCGGCGCACGCCGCGCACCTCTCGGCGCACTACCTGGGCGGACGCGCTGTCCCCACGTCAGTGCGCTGGGTCAGCAACCAAAACTCGCGGTGGGGGTCAGCCACCCCTGCGGATGGGACCATCCGCCTCTCGGACAAGCTCCGCCCCATGCCGCAATGGGTCATCGACTATGTGCTGCTCCACGAACTCGCCCACCTCCTGGTGGCCGCACACAATGCCGCTTTCTGGAAGCTGCTGGAGGCCTACCCGGAGACCCAACGCGCCAAGGCGTTCCTTGAAGGCGTCTCCTTCGCCACCGCACGCGGCCTCACGGACAACGGAGGGGGAGGCGGCGTGCCGGAGCAGGAACCCTGGCCGGACGACGCCGACTAGGCCCCACCCCGGCGGCCACCGCAGGCCTCAGCTCTTCGGCTGCTTGTCCCCGCCGTCGTCGTCCTGTGAATCTTCGTCTTTGTCCGGCCCGGCGTCTTTCCCGGCATCCGAGCCCGGCGCCTCGTCGAAGCCGCCGCTGAGCAGTTTCTGCAGGGCATCATCCACTTCGCTGTCGCTGGCTTCGGCCAGTTTGCGGCGCCCGCTGAAGCCCTTGGGATCGTCCAGGTCCTCGGCGGTGGGCAGCAGGTCCGGGTGGTGCCAGATGGCGTCGCGGCCCTCGATGCCGCGCTCTTCCTTCAGGGTGGCCCACAGCGTGGCGGCGTCACGCAGCCGCCGGGGACGCAGCTCAAGGCCCACCAGTGACGCGAAGGCGTGCTCGGCCGGGCCGCCCGTGGCGCGGCGGCGCCGGACGGTTTCGCGCAGGGCGCCGGCGGAGGGCAACATCTTTTCGGTCGCCGCGGCCGTCAGTTCGTCCACCCAGCCCTCCACGAGGGCGAGCGCGGTTTCCAGCTTCTCGAGGGCCTGTTCCTGGGCAGGGGTCCGCTGGGGCATAAAGACGCCCTGGGACAGGGCCTCCTGGATCCCTTCGGGGTTGCTCGGGTCCAGGTCCCGGGCCAATTCCTCGATGCGCGAGGTGTCGATGTGGATGCCGCGCGCATAGGCTTCGATAGCGCCGAGCAGATGCCCCCGCAGCCAGGGAACCTGGACGAAAAGACGGGCATGGGCCGCTTCGCGGACGGCGAGGAAGAGCCGGATGTCGTTTTCAGGCAGGGACAGGCCCTCACCGAACGCGGCAACGTTCGCCGGCAGCAGCGCCATTTCAAGGTCGGCAAGGGGCACGCCGATATCCGTGGAACTGACCACGTCGGCGGAGAGGGCGCCGATGGCCTGCCCCAGCTGCATGCCGAAGATGGCTCCGCCCATGTTCTGGAGCATGGAGGAAGCGCCGCCCATCATGGACTTCATCTCCTCGGGCATCTGCTCCGTCATGGCGGATGAAAGCGCGTTGGCGATGCTGTTGGCCACGGGTTCCGTCAGCCTCTTCCAGGTGCCCAGCGTGGCCTCGACCCATTCCGCGCGGGACCAGGCCCGGCCGATCAGGCCGGTGGCCGGCAGATCCGTGACAGGGTCCAGCCACAGTTCGGCCAGGCGGAGGGCCTCGTCCACATCACGCGACTGCTGGGAGGTCACCGATGGGTCCGAGCTGCTTGCTGCGACGCGCCGTGCATTGTCGTGCGCCAGGGTCCAGTTGACTGGCCCCTCGGACGGGGCACTCATCATGGCCTGCACCTGGGAGAACATGTGCGCCAGCAGATTGGGGTCGTTCGGCAGGCCGGCAGCCTTGGCGAGTTCGGCGGGGTCGAAATTTTCCATCCCCTTGCCGCCCATCAGGTTCTGCAGCATCTCGGTCAACGGATCCTTGGGGGTATCGTCGCCGTTGGACGGATTAAGTGGATTGGAGGTCATGATCCCGCCGATCGTCGGTGTGACTGTTGATCAACCTTCACCGTACCCCGGCCATGGTCGGCTGTCTGCCGCACTGCGTTGTCGTTCGCTGTAGGCAAAGAGCTGTCCCTGTCTGCCACCGCGTAGTGTTGGTGGGGTGACTACAACCCGTGGCGGCTACCCCTCCGAGGACCACGCCCCTGAGCTTCCCCACGATGGCTTTTCCTGGGAAAAAGAGGCAGGCATAACGGCCGACGGCGGGACCGCACCTGAAGAGGCCGGCACACCGCCGCGGGACCCGCGGGTGTCCACCATGATGCTGGCAGGCATGGCCGCGCTGGGCCTTGGAATCGGCGTCGCCACGATTCCCGTCCCGTATGTTGTGGAATCACCCGGCCCCACGTACAACACGCTGGGGCAAAGCCAGGGAACCCCGGTCATCAAAGTCACCGGCCGGGAATCGTACCCCGCTGCGGGGAACCTCGACCTGACCACCGTGTACGTCGCCGGCGGCCCCAACGGGCCAGTCAGCATTATCGGTGCCTTTTCAGCCTGGCTGGACCGGACCAAGGCTGTCCACCCGGTGGAGCTCCTCTATCCCACGGGGACCACCCGGCAGGAAGCCGAGGAGCAAAGCGCCGTGGCCATGACCACCTCGCAGGAGAACGCCGTGGCCTCGGCACTCAACGAGCTGGATATCCCTTTCGGCCAGCAGCTTCAGGCAGCGAACCTTTCCGAAGGATCAGCGTCGGCGGGCAAGATTCAGCCCGGGGACATCCTGAAATCCATCAACGGCAAGGACATCACCGCGCTGTCCGTCATCCAGGAGGAACTGGCCGCGGGCAACGGCGCCCCCGCCGCCGTCGTCCTGGAGCGCGAAGGGCAGCCGGTCACCGAAACCATCACCCCGAAGGACAACGGCCAGGGCCGGTTCATCCTCGGTGTCATGCTCAAGTACCTGTTCACTTTCCCCTTTGACGTGGAGATCTCCCTGGAGAAGGTAGGCGGTCCGTCCGCCGGCCTGATGTTCTCGCTCGGCATTATCGACACCGTCACCCCCGGTGACCTGACCGGCGGCAAGCACATCGCGGGGACCGGCACCATTACACCGGACGGGGCGGTGGGACCCATCGGCGGGATCGGACAGAAGATGCAGGCTGCACGCGCCGGGGGAGCCACCCTGTTCCTGGCGCCCGCTGCCAACTGCGAGCAGGTGGCAGGCCACATCCCCGACGGCCTGCAGGTGGTACGGGTCGAGAACCTGGCAGAGGCCAGGGCCGCCGTCGAACGCGCCGGCAGCGGCCAGGACACATCCGGCCTGCCGGGCTGCGCAAACAACTAGACTGGGCGCAACTAGACTCGACAGGAACTAAGCTTTACCGCCACTCGTGGCAATTATGACGGGCAAAACCAGCCGTTTGACCGGTGGAGTTCGTCGCTCGCACGCACGCTTCGAATATCTGACGACCAGCTATGAGGTACCCAGTTTGTCCCGTCCCGCCAGCACCATGTCCACAGGCAGACCCCCATCACGGCGCGGCGCACTGACGCCCACCCTGATCGTCGTTGCCCTCGTGGTTGTGGGCTTCATCTTCTTCGCCAATGTCTGGACCGATGTCCTCTGGTATCGGCAGCTGGGCTTCATTGAAGTCTTCGTCACCGAGAACCTGGCCAGGATCGGCATCTTCGCTGCCGGATTCGCCATGATGTTCGCCGCCGTGTTCTTCGCGATACGCATCGCCTACCACGCCCGGCCGGTCTACGCCCCGGACTCCGACATCCGGGACAACCTCAACCGTTACCAGGCCCAGCTGGAACCCGTCCGCCGGGTAGTCATGGTGGGCCTGCCCGTCCTCTTCGGACTCTTCGCGGGCAGCGCCGCCGCAAGCCAGTGGCAGAAGGTCCTGCTCTTCTTCAACCAGGAGGGCTTCGGCAAGCAGGACCCCGAATTCGGAATGGACATCAGCTTCTATCTGATGGTCCTGCCGTTCCTTGGGTTCGTCACCGGCTTCCTGATCAGCGTTGTGGTCATCGCAGGCATCGCTGGCATCCTCACGCACTACCTCTACGGCAGCATCCGCCTGATGGAACGCGGCGTGTTCACGAGCCGCGCAGCCCAGATCCACATCGCCGTCACCGGTGCCGCCTTCCTGGTGCTGCTGGGCGTGAACTTCTGGCTGGACCGTTTCTCCGCGGTGCAGAGCAACAACGGCCGCTGGGCCGGTGCCCTTTATACGGACGTCAACGCGGTGATCCCCACCAAAGCCATCCTGGCCGTGGCCGCCGTACTCGTTGCCATCCTGTTTGTCGTCGCGGCCGTCATCGGACGCTGGCGCCTGCCTGTTATCGGCACAGCCATGCTGGTGATCACCTCCATTCTCGCCGGCGGCGTCTACCCCTGGGTCATCCAGCAGTTCCAGGTGCGGCCCTCCGAGGAAACGCTGGAAAAGGAATTCATTCAGCGCAACATCGACAACACCCGCAGCGCCTACGGCCTGGACACCATCCAGGTGAGCCGCTACGACGCCACCAACACCGCAAGCACCGGAGCCCTCGCGCCGGACGCCCAGACCACCGCGAACATCCGACTGCTGGACCCGAACCTGATCTCCGACGCGTTCTCCCAGCTCGAGCAGTACCGCCCGTACTACCAGTTCCCGGAAGCGCTGAACGTTGACCGCTACGAAGTGGACGGCAAGATCCAGGACACCGTGATCGCGGTCCGCGAGCTGAACCCCACGAACGTTGCCACGAACCAGCAGGGCTGGCTCAACCAGCACGTGGTGTACACGCACGGCTACGGCGTCGTGGCCGCAAAGGGCAACAAGTTCACCGTGGACGGCAAGCCCGAGTTCCTCCAGTCCGGCATCCCGTCCACGGGCGTGCTCGGTGATGATTCAAGCTACGAGCCCCGGATCTACTTCGGCGAATCGTCCCCGGACTACTCGATCGTAGGTGCCCCGGACGGTGCCCCCGCCCGTGAGCAGGACAGGCCGTCCGGGCGCGAGGGCGAAGGGGAAACCCAGTACACCTTTGAAGGCAATGGCGGGCCCAACGTGGGCAGCTTCTTCAACAAGGTCCTGTACTCCGTTAAGTTCCAGTCGTCGGACCTGCTGCTCTCGGACGGCGTGAACCCCGAGTCGCAGATCCTGTACGACCGCAACCCGCGCGATCGTGTCGAGAAGGTTGCGCCCTACCTGACAGTTGACGGCAACGCCTACCCGGCAGTTGTGGACGGCCGCGTCAAGTGGATCGTGGACGGCTACACCACCAGCCAGTACTACCCGTACTCGCAGCAGGAACAGCTGTCGGACGCCACCGCGGACTCCCAGACCACGTCAGGCCGGGCGGTTGCCCTGCCCAACAGCACGGTCAACTACATCCGGAACTCGGTTAAGGCCACGGTGGACGCCTATGACGGCTCCGTAACCCTGTACGCCTGGGATGACCAGGACCCGCTGCTGAAGGCCTGGCAGAAGGTGTTCCCCACTTCACTGAAGCCTTATTCGGAGATGTCGGGCGACGTTATGAGCCACGTCCGCTATCCGGAGGACCTGTTCAAAGTCCAGCGCCAGCTTCTGGGCGAGTACCACGTCACCGATCCCTCCAGCTTCTACAAGACCAACGACGCCTGGAGTGTTCCCGCGGATCCCACCGTGGACACGGACGTCAAGCAGCCGCCGTTCTACATGTCGCTGCAGATGCCGGACCAGGACAAGCCCGCGTTCCAGCTGACGTCCTCCTTCATTCCGCAGATCGTCAACGGCAACGCACGCAACGTCCTCTACGGCTTCCTGGCAGCGGACTCGGATGCCGGCAACCAGGCAGGCGTCAAGGCCGATAGCTACGGCAAGCTCCGGCTGCTGCAGATCCCGCCGGAGATCCAGGTTCCCGGCCCGGGCCAGGCGCAGAACAAGTTCAACTCCGACCCCACCGTGTCGCAGGCCCTCAACCTGCTGCGCCAGGGTGCATCGGACGTATTGAACGGCAACCTGCTGACATTGCCTGTGGGCGGCGGCATCCTGTACGTCCAGCCGGTCTACCTCAAGTCCACCGGCGAGACGTCGTACCCCACCCTGCAGCGCGTCCTGGTGGCCTTTGGCGACAAGGTGGGCTTCGCGCCCACGCTGGATGAGGCGCTGAAGCAACTCTTCGGCGGAGACTCCGGTGCTGCCGCCGGCGACTCGGACAACAACGGGCAGACCCCGGCTGATCCCGGGGCTCCGGCTGCTCCTCCCGGGGGAGCGGACGCCAAGGCGGACCTGAAGGCGGCACTGGAGGAAGCCAACGCGGCGATCCAGGCAGGGCAGGCAGCACTGGCCGCCGGTGACTTCGCCGCCTACGGCGAGGCCCAGAAGCGGATCCAGGCTGCGCTGCAAAGGGCAGTGGACGCCGAGGCCAAGATCCCGGTAGCAGCCCCGGAGGCCACCCCGGCGCCGGCAGCCACTGCCACGCCTGAAGCTACGCCCTCGCCTTCAGCGAGCAGCTAGATCCGACGACGGCGGCCCGGCACCTGCCCCTTTGCGGGCGGGTGCCGGGCCGGCGTAACGGAGATCACGCCGCTTCGATTTGGCCCGATGTTCACCGGCCGGTAAAGTAGTTCTTGCGACGCGGGGTGGAGCAGTTCGGTAGCTCGCTGGGCTCATAACCCAGAGGTCACAGGTTCAAATCCTGTCCCCGCAACTGGCGAAAGGCCCGGACACTGGAAACAGTGTCCGGGCCTTTCTGTTTAGCCCAAAACGAACGTCCCAACCCCAACGCCGATGCCGGATCGGGGGTAGGGTTTAGCGGCCGGAAGGGGTCCCTCCGCGGACCCGTTTCGGCGCCGGAATGCAGGGTGGAAAAACCTGCCGCGAAAATAGGGTAGTGTTGTTTCAGCGACGCGGGGTGGAGCAGTTCGGTAGCTCGCTGGGCTCATAACCCAGAGGTCACAGGTTCAAATCCTGTCCCCGCAACTATGTGAAGACCCCGTACGGCAGATATGCCGGACGGGGTCTTCTTTTTCCTTGGATACGGGTAGTTCCTAGTATTCTCTTTCGCAGAGCCTCACGCGCAGTGAGTACTTGGCCAGTCATTCTCGAGAGGAATGTTGTTCGATGTCCACACCCACGAAGAAGCCCGGCACCGCCGCGGGTAAGCGGTCCCGACTCTACTGGGGGGTGCCCGCCGTCCTCGTGGCGCTGGTCCTGGTGGTACTGCTTGCCAAGTTGCTGATGGGGCTGCCGGCTGTTGCCTCCTTCGTGGCGGACTACCCGGGCCACTCGGAGCTTCCCGACAATGCTCCGGTGGGTTTTCCGGCCTGGTTGGCCTGGCAGCACTTCCTGAATGCGTTCTTCCTGGTGCTGATCATCCGCACCGGCTGGCAGGTGCGCACCACCACGCGTCCCAGCGGGCACTGGACCCGTAACAACAAGGGCCTGATCCGGACTAAAAACGCGCCCACCAAGATCAGCCTGGAACTCTGGTTCCACCTGACCCTGGACGCGCTGTGGATCCTGAACGGGCTGGTGTTCGCGGTCCTGCTCTTCGCCACCGGACAGTGGATGCGCATCGTCCCCACGAGCTGGGACGTTTTCCCGAACGCCCTCTCGGCGGCCCTGCAGTACGCGTCGCTCGACTGGCCAACGGAGAACGGCTGGGTCAACTACAACGCGCTGCAGCTGCTGGCCTACTTTGTCACGGTATTCATCGCCGCGCCGCTCGCCTTCATCACCGGCCTGCGCATGTCCTCGGCCTGGCCCAAAAAGGCGGCGGGCCTCAACAAGGCGTTCCCCATCGAATGGGCCCGCGCCGTCCACTTCCCGGTAATGATCTACTTCGTGGCCTTCATCGTGGTGCACGTCTTCCTGGTGCTGGCCACCGGCGCGCTGCGCAACCTTAACCACATGTACGGTGTGCGTGACGACGACGGCTGGTTCGGCTTCTGGGTCTTCGTCGCCTCGGTCGTGGTCATGGTGGCGGCCTGGTTCCTGGCCCGTCCGATTTTCCTGCGGCCTATTGCTTCCCTGATGGGCAAGGTCAGCCGCTAACCCGCTCAGGCATCCTTGAGCCTCTGGTATGCCTCCAGGGCGCGCTCCCTCGATTCGGGCAATTCAACGAGGGGGTCCGGGTACTCCGGCACACCGGCCTTCCACGGTTCATGAATGGCCTTGGCGTCAAGGCCGGCGAGCTCAGGGACGAACTCGCGGAGGTAAGCCCCGGCTGCGTCGAATTTCCTGCTCTGAGTTACCGGGTTGAAGATCCGGTAGTAGGGCGAGGCATCGGCGCCCGAACCTGCCACCCACTGCCAGTTGGCAGGGTTGCTGGCGGCATCTGCGTCCACCAGGGTGTCCCAGAACCATTCCTCCCCGATGCGCCAGTCAGCCAGCAGGTTCTTGACCAGGAACGAGGCAGCGGCCATCCGGACGCGGTTGTGCATCCAGCCGGTCTGCCAGAGCTGGCGCATGCCGGCGTCCACGAGCGGATAGCCGGTGCGCCCCTGCTGCCACGCCTGCAGTTCCTCCTTGCCGAGGGACTGCCACTCAAACCGGTCGAACTCGGCGCGGTAGTTGCGGGTGGCAAGGTCCGGGTTCGCATACAGCAGGTGCCAGCAGAACTCCCGCCAGCCAAGTTCCGAACGGAAAATCCCGACGTCGGCCGGCACCTTGTGCGGGAACCGCCGGCGTATTTCCCGCCACACGCGGAAGGGACTCACTTCGCCGAACCTCAGGTGCGGCGAGAGCCGGCTGGTCCCTTCGGCACCGGGAATGTTCCGCCCCGTGCCATAGTCTTCGGCTGGCCCGGCAAGGAAGTCCTCCAGCCGGTGCAGCGCGCCGTCTTCGCCGGGCTCCCAGGTGGCAGCCAGGCCGCCGCTCCAATCGGGGGAGGAGGGCAGCAGCTGCCAGCTGTCCAGGTCGTCGCCCTGCGGCAGGCGGCCCTTCGGAGCGGCAGGTGACGGCACGCTGCGGGGAGGCTCCAGGGGATCGCGGACTTCATGGCCGGCCAGGCAGGTACGCCAGAACGGCGTAAACACCTTGTACGGTCCACCGGCACCTGTGCGCACCGTCCATGGCTCGAACAGCAGGTTTGCCTGGTAACTCGATGCTTCCAGCCCGTTGTCGGCTGCCCAGGCCTTGACGGCGGCGTCCACGGTGCGCTCCGGGAGGCCGTAGCGACGGTTCCAGAAAAAATGGCCGGCGCCGGTTTCAAACGCCAGTTCCCTGATGACGTCTGCCGCGGGCCCTCGGCGGAGAAGCAGGCGCGAGCCCTTGGCTTCAAGCGATACGGACAGCGCCGCCAGGGAATGGTGCAGCCACCAGCGTGCCGCCCCTCCCAAAGGGCGGATTCCCTCGGACTCCTCGTCCAGGATGTACACCACCGTCAGGGGGAGCCCGAGTGCGGCAGCCTCGCACAACGCAGGGTTGTCGTCCAAACGAAGATCGTCACGCAGCCACACCAGGGACGTCACATCGGAAGAAGCCATGCCACCACGCTACACACCTGGGCATGGATAAGGGCCGGAGCTTCCGGCCCCGGCCCTTACCCAACGCCCTTCACGAGGGCTGCTCCTGGTATCCGTCAGAGCTTGTCGTAGTCGATTTCAGTCGTGGTGGACTCATCGGAGTTGGCGGAGCCGGCTGCGCCGATGGCAGGCTTGGCGCCGCCCGACTTCAGCGCGGCCAGGCGGGCTTCAATCTCCACCTGCTCACCAAGGTCCTCGAGCTGGTTGAACTGTGCATCGAGGCTTGACGCCGCCAGTTCCTGCTGCCCACGGACCTTCGCCTCTTCGCGGCGGATCTTCTCCTCGAAGCGGCCCACCTCGCTGGTGGGGTCCATGATGTCAATGCTCTTGATGGCGTCGTGGACCTGCGACTGCGCAGCCGCGGTCTTGGAGCGGGCCACCAGTTCGTTGCGCTTGCTGGTCAGCTGGTTGAGCTTGCCCTTCATCTGGTCCAGGCCGGTCTTCAGCTTGTCCACTACTTCCCGCTGGGAGGCGATGCTCGGCTCGGCGCCCTTGGCCTCATTTTCGGCGGCCATCTGCCGCTGCAGGGCAACCTTGGCCAGGTTGTCGAACTTCTCGGCGTCGGTCACATTGCCGTTGGCGCGGTATTCATCGGCCTTACGGGAAGCGGCAAGTGCCTTGTTTCCCCAGTCGCGCGAGTTCTTGACATCCTCGTTGTAGTCGTCCTCGAGCATGCGGAGGTTGCCGATGGTCTGCGCGACGGCGGACTCCGCCTCAGCGATGTTGTTGGTGTAGTCCCGGACCATCTGGTCCAGCATCTTCTGCGGGTCCTCAGCGTTATCCAGCAAGGAGTTGATGTTCGCCTTTGCCAGCTGTGCGACACGGCCGAAAATGGACTGCTTAACCATGGTGTTACCTTTCGTCCTGCTCTGTGATGACCACTGAAATCCGTGAACAGTGGGTGTACTGCGCCCGTGGCGCCCGGCGGTTCACGCGGGCGCCTTGGTCCTACCGGTACTAGAAGTCGCCGCCGCCTCCGGAGTCTCCGCCCCAGCCACCCATGTCGCCGCCGAAGCCTCCCGAGTCACCGCCCCAGCCTCCGCCGTCGCTGTGGCCGCCACCCCAGCCTCCGCCGCCTCCTCCGTTAAGGATGGAGTTGATGAGGATGCCGCCCAGGATAGCGCCGCCGAGGCCGCCACCTCCGCCGCCGCCGCCGAACATGCCGCCCCGGCCGTAGCCCTGGTTGGCGTAACCGTCGAAGTGGTCCACGTCAGCCTGTGCCAGCTGGGCTGCCTGCGCAGCCAGCGCGTGAGCCTGTTGAGCGTAGGTCAGTGCAGTGACCGGATCGGTCCGGGCAATTGACAGCGCATAGTCGAGGTTCCGCTGCGACTCTGCCAGCCGGGTGCGCGCCTCGGTGCCCACGCCACCGCGCCGGGCGGTGATGTAGTCGGACGTCGCACTGATTTGGGCCTGGGCAGACATGATGGTCTGCTGGAGGGATGCCTGCGCACGGCGCGCCTGCTCCTGCTGGTCCCGGATGCCGGTCAGCGCCTGGTCGAGGGACTGGTGGGCGGTCTCAACGCGCTGGAGTGTGGCGATCGGATCGATCTTTCCGCCCTGGATCTCCGCTTTCACCTGCCCCAGTGCCGCTTCCACACCGGCCACTGGACCGGCCAGCTCGGGGTGGGCGCCGGACTGGATTATGGCCCGTGCCTGGGCAAGGTCCTGTGAGGTGTCAGCCACTGCTGCCTCGAGGCTGTTCCTGGCTTCGTCCAGGTTGGACGAGACCTTGGAAATGGCGTCCAGGAGGACGTTGGTCTGGTGCAGGCTTTCCTCTGCTGCCCGGACGGCCACGGCTGCCAGGCTGCCTTCGCCCTCGCCCAGCTTTTGCTGTGCGGTGGCGGTGGCGTTCTGGACGAAGGCAAGGCGTTCCTTGGCCTGCAGGATGTTGTCCGAAACCTGGGTCAGGGCGCTCTCGGCGTACTTGGCACGCAGGGTGCTGAGGGACTGCTCCGCGCTGGCAATCTTTGCATCTGCCTCACGGGCTCCTGCATTGACGGCTGCGAGTGCCTGCGGGGCGTTCTTCTCGAGCTCCCGCAGGGAATCGAAATCGGCCTTCTGTTCCTGCAGGGATGCCAGGGCGGCTTCCGAACGGCGGATGATCTCGCCAAGCCACGTGCGCTGCTGCTCTTCCGTATCAGGAATGTGGTCGTCCAACTGCTGCTGCAGCTTGAACGATTCCGTCATGTGGCCCTTGGCTTCGTCCAGGGCCTTGGTGAAGTTGCCGACGGCGGAATCACCGTACTGTGCCTGCGCGAACATCAGCTCCTGCTCGCTGGACTTGATGGCGTCGTCAGCTTCGATCAGGAGGGAGCCGCTCTTGCGGCGCAGTTCCTCTACGCTGAGCGAGGCCAGCGGATCGAGCTCGGCGCCCTGCGGCCCATAGCTGCCGGTCGCTGCCTGGCTGGCGGCCTTCTTGCGCTTGTTGCGGAAGTACAGGTAGGCGCCTGCGCCACCGGCTGCCACAACGCCCGTGCCAACGAGGACGGCAGTGCCGGCGCCATCACCGGAGGGGAGCTTGCCGCTTCCGCCCCCGGCTGCGTCGCCAATTGCCTCGGCGGCATTCACGGCTGCCTGGGCGTAGTCGCCGTTAGCCAGCTGAGGGCCGATGGCGCTGCTCTTGATGTTTTCGACCTGGGCCGTGGTGATCTTGCTTCCACCCTTATTCAGGATGTATTGCCTGGTGTCGGTAGCAACCGCAAGGATCAATGCGTTGGGTCCCAGGCCGGCCTTCTTGGCTACCTCATCCGTCCACGCTTCACGATCAGTGGGGTTTTCGAACTTTTTGACGGTGACCACGTGGAGCACGGTGGCGTGATCGGTGCCCAGCTTTTTGATGGCGGCCTCGACCTCGGATTTGTCACCGCCAAGGACGCCGGCGGAATCGACGATCTTGGTCGCTGGATCCAGTGTCACCGGGTCCTCTGCCCAGGCCGCGCCGGCGGGTACCGCCAGCAGGCCGGTGAGGCCGACGACGGCGAGTATACGTTTGAACTTTGACCGCATGTGCAACCCTTCAGCACGCCTGACACCGATTCGGGACGAATCAGTCGTCTCAGAATCCAGCAGCGCCCCCACGCTTGGTGTGAAGCCGCAGGTCGCTGTGGCAATTCATCTTGATTCTATGGTGCACCCCACAGCCCGTCCATCGGAGTGAATATGCCACCAGCGAAACGCCCACGGGCACGGCGAACAAGCGGGAGGCGGCCATCAGGAAGCTCTCAGCAAACATCCGAGCTTGTTCCAGCCAATGAGTTCATAGTTAATGCAGACGAGGATGAAAGGAAGTCCCATGACTGAGAACCACACTCCCGGACAGGGCGCCGAGGATAACCGTCCGGGCAACCGGAATCCCTGGCAGCAGCACCCGCAGCCGGGGGAGGGCTCCGCGGAGGCTCAGCATGCGGAAGCCCGCGGTGCGGAGGACGCGGCAAGCCAACGCCTGGCAGCAGGAGACCAGCCGGATGGACACGCCCCGGCTCCTCAGCAGTACCCCACCGAAAGGCTGGACCAGCCGCAGCGGGCGAACCCGACGCAGGAACTCCCCGGAGCCCCCCGCCCCGACTATCCCCAGCGCCAGCCTTTCTACGGCCAGGCCGGGTACTACGGGCAGGGTCAGCAGCATACGCAGCAGTACCCCCAGCACAGTCCCCAGGGCCACCAGCACAACGGCCATCAGGACATCGGTCACCAGCACAACGGCCAGCAGGCCCATGGTGGGCATGAATTCCAGGGCGGAGCGGTGGGCGTCGCGCCGAATCCCAAGGATGCCCCCCGGCGGAAAGCCAGCTTTGGCGTCGGCACGCTGGTGGCCAGCATCCTCGCTGCGGGCCTGGTGGGCGGCGGCGTGGCCACGGTGGGCTCCGCTGAATGGTTCGGTACCACCGGAGCCCCGGCCAGCACCAGCAGCAACGCCCAGCCGGGCACCGTCATCGTCAACAACCAGGACTCGGTCAACGAGATCACCGCAGCAGCAGTGAAAGCTTCACCCAGCGTGGTAACCATCAGTGCTTCCACCGGCAGTGCGGGCGGCACCGGTTCGGGCATCGTGCTGGACGACCAGGGGCACATCCTCACCAACACCCACGTGGTCACCCTCGACGGCCAGACGGCGAATGCGAACCTTGAGGTCCGCTCCAGTGACGGCCGGGTCATCCCTGCGAAACTGGTGGGCACGGATCCGTTGTCGGACCTCGCCGTCATCAAGGTGGACGCCGGCTCGGGCCTCAGCCCGGCCACCCTTGGTGATTCCGGGAAGCTGAACGTGGGAGACACTGCCATCGCCATCGGCTCTCCGCTGGGTCTCACCGGAACCGTCACCGACGGAATCGTCTCCACCCTCAACAGGACCATCAGTGTGGCGTCGGCAGCTGCCCCCGAAGAGGGGGACAACGCGGAGGGCGACGACGAGGGCGGCTTCCAGTTCGCGCCTCCGGGCGGTGGACAGAGCCAGCAGACTGCAGAACAGGGCCAGATATCCATCAACGTCATCCAGACGGACGCTGCCATCAACCCGGGCAACTCAGGCGGCGCCCTGGTCAACAGCAACGGTGAGATTATCGGCGTCAACGTGGCCATCGCGTCGGCGGGCTCAAGCGCATCCTCCACGAGTGGAAACATCGGCGTCGGCTTCAGCATCCCCATCAACCACGCCAAGCGCGTTGCCCAGGAAATCATCAAGACCGGCAAGGCTTCGCACGGGCAGTTGGGTGTCAGCGTCAAGCCGAAGGGCACGAGCGCGTCCTCGGAGTTCTCCGTAGGCGCGGACGTCGCCACCGTGGAACCGGACTCGGCAGCCGCCAAGGCAGGGATCAGGGTGGGTGACGTGATCACGAGGTTCAACGACCTTGCAGTCGGTGAACCTGAGCAACTGACCGCGGCTGTCCGTGAGCAGCCCGGCGGTTCCAAAGTGAAGATCAGCGTACTGCGCAACGGCCAGGAACAGACGTTCGACGTCACGCTGGGCACCGCAGCGGGCTAACTGCCGTACGCGGCGCCAATCTCGCAGTAGCAGTACGACGGCGGCGTCCCCACCTTCGGGCGGGGGGCGCCGCCGTCGTTGTTTCCCCTCTGCGTGGAAGGCGAGCACCGGCGTCAAGGGAGTGCTGACACAGGCGTTAACGGAAGAGGGCGCAGGAGCGGGCCTATATGGTTAGCTAGGAGCTACCCGTATGCCGGGCATTCCGCGGCCACGACCTCACCCGGCTGGCTGTCCACAAGCATGGAAGGCTGCTGTCAATACAGTGGAAGATACATTGAAGATCATCGTCCTGGTCAAGCATGTACCGGACGCCCAGTTCGACCGTCACCTCAATGGGGAGGGGTACACGACGGACCGCGATGAGAGCATCCTCTCCGAGCTCGACGAATACGCACTCGAGGCGGCACTGCAGCTCGCCGAGGCACGCGGCGGCAGCAAGGCGGGCAACCAGGTCATCGCCCTGAGCATGGGTCCTGCCGGGGCAGTCAATGCCATCAAGAAGGCACTCCAGATCGGGGCGACCGAGGGGGTCCACCTCACCGATGATGCGCTGGCCGGTTCCGACGCCGCGGCTACATCCCTCGCGTTGGCGGCCACTGTCCGGTACCTGGGCCAGTCCGCACCGGTGGACCTGGTTATCACCGGCATGGCTTCCACCGACGGCGAAACCTCCCTGGTTCCGGCCCAGCTGGCGGAGAGGCTTGGCCTGCCGCAGGTCACCTTTGCCTCGTCGCTGGAGGTCAGCGGTGGCCAACTGACGGCGCGGCGCGATGCCGATACCTTCTCCGAAACGGTGGAAGCATCCCTGCCCGCCGTTGTGTCCGTGACGGATCAGATCAATGAGCCCCGGTACCCCAACTTCAAGGGCATCATCGCCGCCAAGCGCAAGAGCATCACCACACTGTCGCTCGCGGACATTGGCGTTGACCCGGCACAGGTGGGCTTCGCCGGGTCCTGGACCAGCATCATCAGTGCAGAGGAACGCCCGCCCCGGACCGCGGGCACCATCATCACCGACGAAGGCGATGCCGGCATCAAGCTGGTTGACTTCCTGGCCGCCCAGAAGCTGCTCTAAGAGGGATCACAGACATGGCAAAAGTACTTGTATTCATTGACAACCCGGGCGCTGCCGTCAAAAAGAGCTACCTTGAGCTGCTGACACTGGCACGTTCACTGGGGGAGAGCGCTGTGGCCCTCAACGGGGAGCTTTCCGACGGCGTTGCGGCTGCCTTCGCGGAATACGGCGTCAGCACGGTGGTGCGCCCCTCTGCCCCGGACCTCGACGACTTCCTGGTTGCCCCGAAGGCTGCCTACGTCGCCGCGGCCGCGGAAACCACCGGCGCGGGCATCGTCCTGCTGGACAACTCGCCGGAGGGCAAGGAAATTGCTGCCCGCGTGGCGATCCGGCTGAACGCCGGCGTTATCACCGACGCCATAGCCGTGGACGCGGATGGAACCGCGCACAAGTCCGTCCTGGCTGGCTCCTACAACACTTCCTGCAAGGCCACCACTTCCGTGTCAGTAGTGACCGTAAAGGCCAACAACATCACCGCCGGGCCTGCCAGTGCCCCCTCCACGCCGGAAACCGTCACCGTAGAGGTGCCGGCCGCGGCAGCAGCTGCCCGGATCAGCGCCCGGGAGCAGAAGGTGGCCAGCGGACGGCCGGACCTCACCGACGCCCGGATCGTTGTGGCCGGCGGACGCGGCCTTGACGGCGACTTTGGACCCGTCGAAGAGCTGGCCGATGCCCTGGGTGCAGCCGTGGGAGCGTCACGCGCAGCCACGGACGCAGGCTGGATCAGCCACGACGCACAGGTTGGCCAGACCGGCAAGACCGTGTCCCCCCAGCTCTACATCTCAGCCGGCATCTCCGGAGCCATCCAGCAGAAGGCCGGGATGCAGACCTCCAAGGTCATCGTTGCCGTCAACAAGGACGCGGAGTCGCCGGTCTTCGAGATTGCCGATTTCGGCATCATCGGGGACGTCTTCGATGTGCTGCCGCAGGCTACGGAAGAGATCAAGAAGCGAAAAGGCTGATTCCTTGACTGCCTCCAACGAGCAGGCACAGAGCCCGTTCAACCCGGTTACGGACCGGGTTGGGCGGGTGCTCTGTTTTGCGGCCCACCCGGACGACATCGACTTTGGTGCCGCCGGCACCATCGCCGCCTGGACGGCGGCGGGGGTGCAGGTCAGCTACTGCATCATGACCGACGGCGATGCCGGGGGCTTCGACCCGGCACACCGGGCCAACATCATCGCCATGCGGGACGCCGAACAGCGCCGTGCCGCCGGGCTGGTGGGAGTCACCGACATCCACTACCTTCACCAGCGGGACGGATACCTCGAACCCTCGCACGAGGTGATGCGGGGCGTGGTGAAGCTGATCCGGGAAATCCGTCCCGACATCGTACTGTCCATGCATCCGGAACGGAACTGGCGGCGCATCCAGAAGAGCCACCCCGACCACCTGGCGGTGGGCGAGGCCGTCACCCGGGCCGTGTACCCTGCGCTGGAAAACCCCTTCGCCTACCCTGACCTCGCCGAATCAGGGCTTGAAGCCTACAAGCTGCCGTGGCTCTGGCTGTACGCCGGGCCGGAGGAGCGGGAGAACCACTTCGTGGATGTCACCGGCCAGGTGGAAGCGAAGCTGAAGGCAATCCATGTCCACGTCAGCCAGCACCCCGATGTGGAAGCCATGGAGGCAACTGTCCGGCAGGGGATGCGGGCAAATGCGGCCCGGGCCGGACTTCCGGAGGGCCGCAGCGCGGAGGCGTTCCACGTTGTTGCCGTCAACGGTCCCGGAACCATCGCCGGCTTCTAGGATTTGTTTCTGTAACAGGAACGCCCCGTTTCCTGGCCGGAAACGGGGCGTTCTTCAGCATGCTGCCGTTTTCCGGCTACGCTCCCAAGGGTGCAGCGGCGACCGTGGGCAGGGTGGGCGACTGGGATCCGCCCACTGGTTCGACGGTTATCCCCAACGCAGCCGCGGAGGAAATGCCCTGCACAACAGCAGGCTTGGACAGGGCTTCCTCGTCCATCAACCCCTGTGACACGGGCGCAGAGCCGTCCTTGGGAATCAGCCACATCTGGTAGACCTTGCCCTCAGGCGGAGCGGGGACGCCATTCATCTTCACCACGGCGGCGTCCTCGGAGGAGGAGATGAGGAGGGTGGCGGTGCCGCCCCCGGACACATCCACCGATGCCTCGCGAAGGTCGCCGGCACGGACCACCTGGTTCAGGGGGTCGTTCTGGTCCGCGAGGTATGACCCCACTCCGACGCCGCCCAATGCGATCGCCGCAGCTGCTGCCACTCCCGCAAGCCATCGGCGGGCACCGGGCCGGCGCCGTTCTTCCCTGCGCTGGCGGGCCTTGGCGAGCTCGTCGCCGGCTACGGGCACGGCAACGGGGGGAACGGCAGCTCCGGCGCCGGTTTGGGCGTCCGGCAGCAAGTCGTCCTGGCGCGGCAATTGGGCCACAATCCGGTTGAACAGATCGGCCGGAGGTTCCTCTTCAACGTGGAAAGTCCTGGCGAGCGTTTCGCGCGCCTGCCGCACCCGCTCCTGGAATGCGAGCCGTTCCGCTTCCGGGGCGGTGGAGATGTAATCCTCAATGGCTTGCCGTTCGTGATCCGTCACGGCGTCCAGGGCATACAGCTCAGCCAGGTCAACGGCCCTGCCGGACGCGAGGTCCATGGCAACGGTATCGCCGAACGAGCCCGAGCGGCCGTTGCGCCCATGGTTCATTTCTGTCATCTCAACTCACCCCCAGACAGGTCTTCAATCGGATCAGTCCATCGCGGATGCGGGACTTTATGGTGGGTACTGCCGCGTTCAGCCGTTCTGCGACCTCCCGGTAGGTGAGCCCGCCGTAGTATGCGAGGCGTACGGACTCCTGTTGTGTTTCGGTCAATGTTCCGAGGCAGCGGGCCACGGCTTCAGCTTCCAGCCTGCTTCCAACTTCATCGGAAACGCTGTCATGATCGATGTCCTGCGTGCTGGCACCGTACTTCGCTTCCCGGTCCGTGGAGGACTGCGAGGACCTGACCTTGTCCACCGCGCGCCGGTGCGAAATAGTCATCAACCAGGACAACGGGCTCCCTGCCTGGCGGTCGAACTTCGCCGCGTTCTGCCACACCTGCAGGAAGACCTCCTGGGTAGTGTCCTCGCTAAGCTCAGGGTCAATCAGCACCCGGCGGGCCATGCCGAACACCCTCCGGGACGTGAGCCGGTAGAACTCCGCAAAGGCCGCCTGGTCCCCACGGGCTATGCCTTCCAAAAGAATTACAAGGCGTTGGCTGAGGTCAGCCGGCGGATCGGTCACCGCGGCAGGAGCCTCGGAATGTGGCGCGTTGGGAGTTTCCATTACTTCCAAGCATAAGTCTCCCGGCGGTGAATCCTCAGCAGTGCCCGTACGGCTGCGGCGTTTGGTCCTGGACCCTGCTTCCAGAAGTGTCACCTGCCGCTCCTCGATCCCGTGGAATGTTCTCAGGAGTGATTCGGGGCTGCTGCATGGGTGGATGGGCGGCGCCGGAAAATTTTTCAGGTTCCTCCGGCCGCCATAGGCAAGGCCTCAGATCCGCGCGCCGGCAAACCCCTGCTGCCGCCACGCCTCGTAGACGGCAATGGAAGCGGCGTTGGCCAGGTTCAGGGAACGCAGGGCAGGCAGCATGGGCAGCCGCACCGTGGCGGTGACGTGGGAGTCCGTTTTCAGTTCCTCCGGGAGGCCCACGGACTCCCGCCCGAACATCAGGACGTCGCCCGGCTGGTACGCAATGTCCGTATAGCTCGCCGCTCCATCGGAAGTAAACGCATAGACGCGTTCGGGTTGCAGGTGCTGCCAGGCGTCCTCGATGGTCTTGTGCACGGTGACCACGGCGAGGTCGTGGTAATCGAGCCCGGCGCGGCGCAGCTTGGCGTCTGAAAAATCGAAACCCAGTGGTTCCACGAGATGCAGTTCAGCCCCGGTGATGGCGGCAAGCCGGATGGCGTTACCTGTATTGCCGGGAATTTCAGGGGCGTGGAAGAGGATGCGGAACACATTCCCATCCTAGCGACCGCTGTCAGTGCATGCCGCGCAGCAGCCGGGCCAGGACGGGCACGTTCACGGTATTGGGCGCCGGCCCGGAGGCAAGGAATTCCTTGAGCCCGCGCACCATGCCGGCTCCGTTGACGATCTGGACTGTTTCGAGTGCACCTGCGGGGCGGCGGTGATGGTCGATGACCGGCTCGTGCAGGTTCCCGCTGGGGCTCAAAACCACTGTCCAGCCGGTGACGTTCAGTTCCGGGAAGATGTCCTGCATCGCCCGTACAAGGTGGGCCAGCTGCGGCGGCGCGATGGTGCGCGTCCCATGGTTCAGGGTCCTGCCGTCCCAGGCGTACGCGCCCTTGGGCAGGAGCATGGAGTTAATCAGGGCGAGCCGGTAGCCCGACAGCACGGCATGGTCGATGTGGCTGTTGTCCGCCGGCGACTGCAGGCCGTTGATGAGCCGGGCGGCGGGGATGGCGGGCAACACCTGCCGAGTCAGGAGCTGGACGGTGCGCATCTCCCGCTGGATCCGTGCTTCGGCTCCAAAAATGCCGCGTTTGCGGGGCATCCCGTGCACCTGCTGGCTGGCCTGAGCCGGTGGAATCAGCGGAACAGTGCCGGGCGTGAACGGTGGCACGTACACAGGCGGATCCCCCGCGGTGTTGCGGGTGCTGCCGGGCCGGTGGACTGTGGCCGACGCCCGGCTGCCGGCGGGGGGAGCATCAAAGTGCGGCTCATCATCGGCAGCACTGCCCCGGACAGGGCCCGCCGCATACGAGCGGTCGTAGGCTTTACGGCGCTGGGGATCAATGAGGGTTTCATATGCGGCCGTCACCCGGCGGAACGCGGCAGCATCACCGCCATGGTCGGGATGGGCGGTGCGGGCAGCACGGCGGTAAGCCACCTTGATTTCCTTCTCAGTGGCGGTAACGGCTACCTGAAGGACCTGGTAGTGGGAGCTGCTGCTCTCGGTCAAGCACTCATCCTTTTCTGTATGGCCGGCCCACGGGGGAGCCAAGCCAGCCCAGTCTAGCCAGCACGGCGGCCCGCCCTGTCCTGACAACGAGTGCTTGGGCTGTGCAGGTTCCCGGCGGGAGCTGCAGTCTAGACTCGTGGATGCACGGCCGGCGGGGCCGTGGCATGAAGCAGCGGGGGACATGACAATGCCGACGACGGTACGGGCGGCCGGCGGGAAGTGGCTGGGGGCGGCGCTGGCAGGCGCCCTGGGCGCCGTCCTTTTGAGCGGATGCAGCGTGGATGTGCGGGATCCGGCGGCACCCGAGGTGGTGGAAAGCACTCCGGTCCTGGCTACCCCCACCATTACGCCCGGCCATGACGCTGACGCCGTGGCCGGGCAGGATCTTCCCTTCGCAGCCGGCGGGACCCTTGCCCGCGACGTCCCCGTGGGGATATCGGATGGGTTGAAGGATGCGCCCGGCTGGAAGCAGGTTAAGGACAATGTCGCCGGCGAGAGCCAGTACGCAAAAGCGGACGGGTGCCTCGTGGCTGCCAAAGTCCGCAGCAATCAAGGCGCCCTTGCCCGGGGCGATGACCGTGAATCAACGGTGGCGCTCTTCGAATACCTCGATTCGACCCTGCTGCCGGGCACCCTGAAGGCAGACACCCTGCGCTGGGGAAATGACCGGGAAGCGCCGGAGCGCCGGGTGGAAGTCCTGGCCTTGGAGCAGGCTGCACCGGGGGGCGGGAAGGCAGTAGTCGTCCTGGCCCGGCTCTTCGCCACCGCCGGTTCGTCCGTCTATGTCTCCGTGTCCTGCCGCGATGCGGCATCGCTCGCCGCAGCGCGGGCAGACGTGGCCTCGTTCCTGCCGGTGCTGCCGCCGTCGAAGTAGCTTCCTGGGCATCCAGCTTCCTGGGCATTCAAAAGGAAGAGCCGGCCGCTGGAGAGCCAGCTGCCGGCAGGTCTTTTCTGCTGTAGTCAGTGCGCACTGTACCGGAGCACAGCGGGCGAAATCGGCGCCTCGGTGCCTGACCGGAATTACGACCTTGCAGGCGAGCTCCTGCCCGCCGCCATCGAGAGGTCCCAGGAGACCGGCAAACCGGCAGGAGAGGCACTCCGGGACATCGCCTTCCACAAAGGCCGGGAGTTGGCCGAGGGAGCCGAATCCCTGGAGCGGTTCCTCGCCGCAACCGGATATCGGCCGGAACCGGACGGCGAGGGCGGGTTCCTGCTGCCGAACTGCCCCTTCCACCGGCTTTCCCGGACGCACACCGGCGTGGTGTGCTCCATGAACGGCGCGTTCCTGCGGGGCGCGGCGGTGGGTTCCGGCACCTCGGAGGAGCGCGTGGCGGGAGCGGATATGCCGGATTACTGCTGTGCCCGGATTGTCCCGGCAGATCAGGTGGCAGGGCCTCCGGCACCGGGCGGCAACCGGCCCAAGGGCTAGAATTGCAAGGTGCCCGTCTACCTCGATCATGCTGCCACCACCCCGCTATCGGCTGAGGCTCTGGCTGCCCTGACGCGTGAACTTGCCCGCACCGGAAACCCCTCCTCGCTGCATGGTTCCGGCCGAAGGGCACGCAGGGCAGTCGAGGATGCCCGGGAGGCCGTCGCCGCTGCCGCCGGCGCCCATCCATCAGAGGTGATCTTTACGTCCGGCGGCACCGAATCGGACAACCTGGCTGTCAAGGGCCTGTATTGGGCCCGGGTGGCAGAGAACCCCGCGCGGCGGCGCATCCTCTGTTCCGCCGTCGAACATCACGCGGTCCTGGATACCGTGGAGTGGCTGGAGCGGCACGAGGGCGCCGACGTGACGTGGCTGCCGGTGGACGGGGACGGCGTGGTGGACCTCGAGTTCCTTGAAGGTGAGCTGTCCCGGGATCCGGACACCATCGCGCTGGTCACCGTCATGTGGGCCAACAACGAGGTGGGCACCATCCAGCCGGTCCACCGGATCGTTGAACTGGCCCACGCCGCCCGCGTTCCCGTGCACTCGGATGCCGTGCAGGCGTTCGGTTCGCTCCCCGTTGATTTCAAGGCGTCCGGCCTGGATGCCATGTCCATCTCCGGGCACAAGATCGGGGGACCGGTGGGTGTGGGGGCCCTCCTGCTGGGGCGGGCAGTCAAGCTGACCCCCGTCCAGCACGGAGGCGGGCAGGAACGGGACGTCCGCTCCGGCACCTTGGATACGGCGTCGATTGCAGGTTTCGCAGCGGCGGCGGAGGCTGCTGCTGCGGCGCTGCCCCGGGAAGCCGCCCGGATCACGGCCCTCCGCGACCGCCTGATCAAAGGGGTGCTCGAGCGGGTTCCGGAGGCCGTCCTGCGCGGAGCGCCAGGCATCGGGCGGCTCCCGGGCAATGCGCATTTTACCTTCCCGGGCTGCGAAGGGGACTCCCTCCTTTTCCTTTTGGACCTTGCCGGGGTGGAGTCATCCACAGGGTCGGCGTGTACGGCCGGTGTGCCGCGTCCGTCCCACGTCCTGCTGGCCATGGGACTTGACGAGGCAACGGCGCGGGGCGCGCAGCGGTTCACTCTCGGCCATGCCTCCACCGACGCCGACGTCGATGCCTTGCTGAATGCCCTTCCGGACGCCTATGCACGTGCCCGGCAAGCGGGTATGGCCGGTCACGAGTCCTCCATCCAGACTGCAGGCACCATCGCCCGGCAGGGACGGGCTGCCAGCTGACCACGCTGCCGCACCGGGCTCCTTTACACGAGGCCGTAGAATAGATAGGCGACGATCGTATCCGGGACCCTGCCCGGCGGTCCGCACGGTCCCGGCCATGGGGCCGCAGCCTTCCCCGACAGAAAGCCAGCATGCGAGTTCTAGCAGCCATGAGCGGCGGAGTTGACTCCGCCGTAGCCGCCGCCCGCGCCGTTGAGGCGGGCCATGACGTCGTCGGGGTCCACCTCGCGCTGTCGCGGATGCCAGGCACCCTGCGTACCGGCAGCCGCGGCTGCTGCACCATCGAGGATTCCCGCGACGCCTGGCGCGCGTGTGACGTCCTGGGCATCCCCTACTACGTGTGGGACTTCTCCGAGCGCTTCAAGGAAGACGTCGTCCAGGACTTCATCGACGAGTACGCAGCCGGCCGTACGCCCAACCCCTGCATGCGCTGCAACGAGCGGATCAAGTTCGCGGCCCTGCTGGAAAAGGCCATTGCCCTGGGCTTCGACGCCGTGTGCACTGGACACTACGCCAAGGTGATCGAAGACGCCGACGGGAACCGTGAGCTGCACCGCGCCGCGGACTGGGCCAAGGACCAAAGCTACGTCCTCGGCGTCCTGACCCATGAACAGCTCAAGCACTCCATGTTCCCGCTCGCCGACACCCCGTCCAAGGCCGAGGTCCGGGCCGAGGCCGAGCGCCGCGGACTTTCGGTGGCCAACAAGCCCGACAGCCACGACATCTGCTTCATTCCCGACGGCGACACCGCCGGGTGGCTCGCGGAAAAGATCGACATGACCACCGGCGACATCGTGGACGAAACAGGCACCAAAGTAGGTGAGCATCCCGGCGCCAACGCGTTCACCGTCGGCCAGCGCCGCGGCCTGAAGCTCGGCACACCGGCCGCCGACGGAAAACCGCGCTTCGTCCTGGAGATCCGGCCGAAGGAAAACAAGGTGGTGGTGGGACCGGAGGCGCTCCTGGCCATCGACGAGATCCGGGGCATCAAGGTCTCCTGGGCGGGCCTGCCGATCGCGGAGGTGGAGTCCGGTGCGGAATTCGACTGCTACGCGCAGGTGCGAGCGCACGGCGACCCCGTGCCGGCGACTGCCCGGATGGAAGCAGGAGAAGGCGGCGCCGCCGGCCAGCTGGTCATCAGGCTGACCGACCCCCTGCGCGGCGTGGCGCCCGGCCAGACGGTTGTCCTCTACCAAGGCAGCCGCGTCCTCGGCCAGGCAACCATCGACGTTGCCCGGTCCCTGCAGCGCGCCGCGCTGTAACTGAACACTTTTTCCTAACGCCGCCCCGGTATCCCGGGGCGGCGTTTTGTCTGTCTCCCTGTTTGCGGACTGCCTCTGGAACCGGGGCTGCGGATGCGCCAGGTAAATTTTGTGTCTCAACTCACAGAATGGGCCGTACCAAGGGTTGACTCTCTGATTGAATCTACCCATCAGTAACGCGCTGCCCGCCTGAGCAGAGGCACCCCCATCGTCGGCGGGCGCGTACTCATCGAACAGAAAGTTCACAGATGACGAAGAGCAACAAAGCTCTGCACGGCGCCATCGCGCTGGCAGGCATCTCCGCCCTCGCACTGACGGCCTGCACGGGTCCTTCCGGCGGTGGCGGAACGGCAACCGAGGGCGCCGGCGGCGGCGCCATCACCTATGGAACGACTGACAAAGTGGTCACGCTCGACCCCGCCGGCTCCTACGACGGCGGATCCTTCATGGTGATGAACCAGATCTACCCCTTCCTGCTCAACTACGCTCCGGGAACCGCCGACGCCACCCCGGACATTGCAGAGTCGGCCTCCTTCACCAGCCCCACCGAATACACGGTGAAGCTGAAGCCGGACCTGAAGTTCGCCAACGGCCACACACTGGACTCCTCCGACGTCGTCTTCTCCTTCAACCGGGTCAAGAAGATCGACGACCCCAACGGCCCCGCGTCGCTGCTGGCCAACATGGAAAAGATCGAGGCCACCGACCCCGGCACCGTGGTCTTCACGTTGAAAGCCGGCAACGACCAGGTCTTTCCAGGAGTGTTGGCCTCCAACCCGGGCCCCATCGTGGACGAGGAAGTCTTTCCCGCGGACAAGATCCTGGACGACGACGCCATCGTCGCAGCAAAGCCCTTCGCCGGGCAGTACACCATCGATAGCTACAAGAAGAACGAACTGGTCAGCTTCAAACCCAACCCCGACTACCAGGGCCTGCTGGGCAAAGCAGCCAACGATGGCGCTACTCTCAAGCACTACGCCGACCCGAACAACCTCAAGCTCGATGTCCAGCAAGGCAACATTGACGTTGCCGGCCGGATCCTGACCGCCACCGACGTGGCTGACCTTGAATCGGACAGCAAGGTGAAGGTCCACAAGGGTCCCGGCGGAGAACTCCGCTACATGGTGTTCAACTTCGACACCATGCCGTTCGGCGCCAAAACGCCCGACGCTGATCCCGCCAAGGCACTGGCTGTCCGGCAGGCCATTGCGCACCTGGTGGACCGGGACGTCATCGCGTCGCAGGTCTTCAAGAACACGTACACCCCGGTCTACTCCTACGTGCCAAAGGAATTCGAAGGTGCAACCGAGCCGCTGAAAAGCCTCTACGGCGACGGCAGCGGCAAACCCAGCCTGGACAAGGCCAAGAAAGTTCTCACCGACGCCGGAGTGACGTCCGTGGTGGACCTGAAGCTGCAGTACACCGACCGGTACGGCACTTCCGCCGCGGACGAGTATGCCCTGGTTAAGGAACAGCTCGAGAAATCGGGGCTTTTCACGGTTGACCTCAAGTCCACGGAGTGGACCACCTACACCAAGGAACGCCGGGCAGATGCCTACCCCGTCTACCAGCTCGGCTGGTTCCCTGACTACTCAGATGCGGACAACTACCTCACGCCGTTCTTCATCCCCGGGAACTTCCTCGGCAACCACTACGAAAACCCGGCCGTGACAGAGGTTGTCAATAAGCAGCTGGTCACCACCGACAAGGCCGAACGGAGTGAGCTGCTGGGCCAGGCACAGGAAGCCATTGCCAAGGACCTCTCCACGCTGCCGCTGCTGCAGGGTGCCCAGGTGATGGTGGCAGGAACGGATGTCCAGGGCGTTGAAAAAACCCTCGACCCGTCGTTCAAGACCCGCCTTGGCGTGATGTCCAAGTAGGTCCTGCCGACCATCCAACGATGACCGCACACGGGGCGGGACGCCGGTTCACGGCGTCCCGCCCCAACGTGCTGGTTAATGGTGCGGGCAGCAGCCGGCGCCCAGACAACCCTGAGGTACCATGACCACTTTGATTGACGCGCCGCCCAGCGACGCGGACGGGATACTCCCGGCCACCAGGAAATCCTCCGGCGGGGGACTGGGACAGTACGTCCTGATCCGGTTCCTGCTGATCTTCCCCACAATTTTCATCCTCGTCACCATGGTCTTCTTCCTGATGAGGATCACAGGAGACCCCATCACGGCGGCGATGGGCGGGCGGCTGCCCGCCGACCAGCTCCAGGAACGCATCCAAGCGGCCGGCTATGACCGGCCCATCCTGGTCCAGTACTTCGAATATCTCGGCCAGCTGGCCACCGGCAACTTCGGCCGTACCCTCACGGACAACCGGGCCGTCGTCGAAATGCTCTCAACCTATGGCTCAGCAACACTGGAGCTGACCATAAACGCACTGCTCGTCGCCCTCCTGGTAGGCATCCCGCTCGGCATGGTCGCGGCGCACCGCCGGGACAAGGCGCCTGACGCCGTCCTGCGGGTCTTCGCCATTCTTTGCTACGCCACCCCGGTGTTCTTCGCGGGCATGCTGCTGAAGCTGACCTTCTCGGTGTGGCTGGGCTGGCTGCCGGTTGCCGGCAGGGCCAAAACATCCAGCGAACTCGCCCTGACATCCCTGGAAGCCCCCACGGGGATCTACTGGCTGGACGCGCTCCGAAGCGGAAACATGGCAGCGCTCAGCGACGTCATGGCCCATGCTGTCCTGCCCGCTGTGGCGCTGGGGCTCCTGACGGCCGGGATTTTCCTGCGCCTTGTCCGGACCAACGTCATCGGGACCTTGGGCAGGGATTACGTTGAGGCCGGCCGGTCAAGGGGAGTGAGCGAATACCGCCTGGTCACCAAGCATGCCTACAAGCCCGCCCTGATCCCGATCATTACCGTGATGGGGCTGCAGATCGCTGTGATGCTCGGCGGCGCGGTGCTGACCGAAATTACCTTTGAGTGGAAGGGCTTGGGATTCCAGCTGGCCAACTACCTCACAGCACGCGACTTCGTGGCGGTCCAGGGCATCGTGGTGCTGCTCGCCATCATCGTCGCCTTGACCAACTTCATCGTGGACATCATCGCCGCGCTGATCGATCCCCGCGTGAGGTACTGACATGAGCATTCCAGCCGTTCCCGTCCCGATGGAAAGTCCGCGGGCGCCCTGGTACCGGCGCCTGCCGGTCGTCTCGCATTTCAACAAAAGCGTTGGCCTCCAGCGCGGCATGCTGGTGGCAGGCCTGATCCTGACCGGCGCTTTTGTCCTGACGGCGCTCTTTGCCCCACTGCTGGCGCCCTACGGCTTCTCCCAGCTGTCCGACGCCGACGGCAACTTCCCCACTCAGCAAGCCCCGGGTGGCAAGCACCTTTTGGGTACAACAGTGGGGGGCTACGACGTCCTGTCGCGGGTGATCTGGGGTGCGCAGACGGCCATCCTGGTGATCGTCGTCGCCGTGGTCATGTCCATCGTCGTCGGCGTCGTCCTGGGCCTGGTGAGCGGGTACATCGGCGGCTGGCTGGACCGGATCCTGGTGGTGATCGCCGACGCCGTCTACGCCTTTCCGTCGCTGCTGGTGGCCATCGTGATGGCCATCGTTATCAGCGGGGGCCAGTCCAGCCTCATCGGCGGCATCTTCGCCGCCGGCACTGCAATCACGCTGGTATTCATTCCGCAGTATTTCCGCGTCATTCGGGCCGAGACTGTCAGGTTGAAGGCCGAGCCGTTCGTGGAGTCCGCAAAAGTGGTGGGCGCCTCCAACATCCGCATCATGAGCCGCCACATCTACCGCAATGCCACGCGCACCCTTCCGCTGATCTTCACGCTGAATGCCTCCGAAGCCATCCTCATCCTGGCCGGACTGGGGTTCCTTGGCTTCGGCATCGAACCCAGCTCGGCCGCCGAATGGGGCTTCGACCTCAACAAGGCGCTCGCCGACACCACCTCCGGGATCTGGTGGACCGGCATGTTCCCCGGCCTGGCCATCGTACTGACCGTAGTGGGCCTGACCCTGGTGGGCGAGAGCATCAACGACCTGAATGATCCGCGCCTGCGCGGGCGCAAGAGCACAGGGGGCAGCTCCCCGGCGCCGGTGAACACCGCTGCCATAGCAACAGAAGTGAGGGCATCATGACCGTCAACATCGACCCGCTGTCCGGGCGGGATCCCGACGGGCGGCAGTGGGACGGCGACCGCCCGGTTCTTGACATCGACCACCTCCAGGTCACTTTCGCCACCGACGGCGGTCCCGTCCATGCCGTCAAGGACGTCAGCCTGGAGGTGCGGAAAGGCGAAGTGCTCGCCATCGTGGGGGAGTCCGGGTCCGGCAAAACAGTCACCGCCAAGACCATTCTGGGCCTGCTCCCGGAAACGGCCAGCAGTTCAGGTGCAGTGGTGATCAACGGGGCTGACGTGATCAGTGTCAGTGCCGCCCGCCTCCGCCAGATCCGCGGCCGTGACGTGGCCATGGTTTTCCAGGAACCCTCCACGGCGCTGAACCCCGTATTCACCGTGGGCTGGCAGATCGCCGAAGGCATCCGAGCACACGCCGGCAGCGGAGGAAAGCGGGTTTCCGCCAAGGAAGCCAAGTCCCGGGCCGTTGAAGCGCTGCGCAAGGTGGGCATCCCCGATCCGGAACACCGCGTCAACTACTACCCACACCAGTTCTCCGGAGGACAGAAGCAGCGGGTGGTGATCGCCGCGGCCCTGGCACTGAATCCCGGCCTGATTGTTGCCGACGAACCCACCACCGCGCTGGACGTTACAGTCCAGGCAGAGATCCTGGAACTGCTCCGGGACCTGCGGGACAAGTACGGCACGTCCATTGTGCTCATCACGCACAACATGGGAGTGGTGGCGGACCTCGCCGACCGTGTGGTGGTGATGTACCAGGGGGACGTCGTCGAGGAGGCTCCGGCCCGCACCCTGTTTGCCGAACCGAGGCAGGACTATACCCGGAAGCTGCTCGCCGCGGTGCCGCACCTGGGGCACAACTCCGCCTCGGAGGGACTGACCAGCCGGGCGCACCAGGATGAGGACGTCCTGGTGGAGGCCAACAACCTGACCATCGAGTACCCGGGCAGGTTGGGTACGCCGGCTTACAAGGCCGTGGACAGGGTCAGCTTCACGCTGTCCCGGGGCGAGGTCTTCGGGCTGGTGGGGGAGTCGGGTTCCGGAAAAACCACCATCGGCAGGGCCATCGCCGGGCTTAACAGGACCACCGGCGGCAGCTTGAAAGTCCTGGGCTACGAAATGCTGAACCTTCGCGAACGCACCTTCAAACCGCTCCGGAAGGACATCGGCTTCGTGTTCCAGGACCCGGCCGCGTCCTTCAACCCGCAGCTGACCATTGGGGAGTGCATCGCCGAGCCCATGGTGATCCATACCCGGCCAAGCCCCGCCCAGGCGCGCAAACGCGTCGGCGAGCTGCTCGAATCAGTCCAGCTGCCGGCGTCGTATGCGGGCAGGTACCCCCACGAGCTGTCCGGCGGGCAGCGCCAGCGGGCCTCGCTGGCACGGGCCCTGAGCCTGAACCCCCGGCTGCTGATAGCGGATGAACCGACGTCGGCCCTGGACGTTTCGGTGCAGGCAAAGGTCTTGGAGCTGTTCAAGGACATCCAGCAGGAGTTCGGGTTCGCCTGCCTTTTCATCAGCCATGACCTTGCAGTGGTGGACATCCTCTCCTCCTGGGTTGGCGTGCTCTACAGGGGCAGGCTGGTGGAACAGGGGATCGGGAGCCGGATCATGGGCAACCCGCAGCATGACTACACCAAGCGGCTGATTGCGTCGCTGCCGGTCCCTGATCCCGAGGAACAGGCACGACGCCGGGAACAGCACCGGGCGCTGCTGGGCATCTGAGGGGTACAGCATGGTGGGCAAGTGCCGGTGCCGGGCGACTTCCGGCGCCGGCGCTTAACACCCGGATCATTGGGCCGGCTGCCCATAGACTGGGATCATGACGCAGCACAACCTTCCCTCTCCTGACTCCGACGATTACGACCCCTCCGCCAGTTCGTTGGCCGGCCAGGTGGACAATTCGGTGATGGCTGAACTGCTGTCCATCCGCTCCAGTATCGACAACATCGATGCGACCCTCGTGTACCTACTGGCAGAGCGCTTCAAAGCCACGCAGAAGGTGGGCTTCCTCAAGGCCGCCCACCGCCTCCCCGCGGGAGATCCAGGACGCGAAACGGCGCAGATTGCCAGGCTCCGCCGGCTCGCCGAAGATGCCCATCTCGATCCTGCCTTCGCGGAAAAATTCCTGAATTTCATCATCGGTGAAGTCATCCGCCATCACGAAGCGATTGCTGAGGACCACCAGGCTGCGTCCGGCCAGCACCCGCAGGCATCAGCACTCGCGTGACCGTGGGCGAACGGCACGAACCCGTCCGCGGCGCCGCGCTCCCGGATAAAGCGCCGCCCGCGGAAGTCACGGCAACGGGACTGGGACCATGGCCCGGGGAGGACCCGCTCGAAGCCGCCCGGATTATCCGGGGTGAACTCGGGAGCCCGCACCTGCCGTTCCTCGCCGAACTGCCGGCCCGCGGCGTGGGCTCCGATGCGCTGGGGCGCACCGCCTCCCTCCTGGAGGAACTGGCCGTCGACGTCCAGCCGTACGGGTGGCGCCTCGTGGACCGCCCCGGCAAGGACTTCCGCCGCGCATCCTCAGCGCTTTCCACGGACATCAACGTCCTGGCTGACGTTGCAGGGGCCGAGGACGCCTCGGCGGAGGAGATCAAGCTCCAGCTGGTGGGCCCGCTCAGCCTTGCGGCGGGCCTGCATCTGCACAACGGGGAGCGGGCGCTGCTTGATTACGGCGCGCGCCGGGACCTCACCGCCTCACTCGCTGCCGGCGTCGGAAGCTACCTCGCCCGGGTATCGGCTGCCGTTCCCGGTGCGCGGCTTGTGGTTCAGCTCGACGAACCCGATGTTGCCGCCGTGCTGGCAGGAACCATTCCCACTGCCAGCGGCTACCGCACCCTGCGTGCCGTCGCCGCCTCCGAAGCGCGGGAATCCTGGCGCCTGGTGATGGACGCACTCCGCGCAGCCGGTGCCGCGGAAGTGGTGGTGTCGGTGCCTGAAGTCGAGGCCCCGTTCGACCAGATCCTGCATGCAGGAGCCGACGGCATCGCGGTGCCGCTCAAAGCACTGACGTCCCGACAGTGGGAGCAGCTGGCGGGAGCGGTAGAGGCCGGCAAACGGGTGTGGGCCGGAGCCCTGGACGTTGCAGCAGGTCAGCTTCCCAAAGTGGCAGACTGCGTCGAGTCGGTATGCCGCCCATGGCGGCAGCTTGGCCTCCCGGCGTCGTCCCTGGCCAGCCTCCGGGTCACCCCCTCAGCGGGGCTTGCCGGTCACAGCCCTGCGCAGGCCACCGCCGTGCTGGGCAGGCTCACCCAGGTGGCGGACGGCCTGAACCAGGTCGCCCTGGGCTAGCCTGCCGGGGCTTGGCCGGCAGGCTCGCCGGCCACGCCTCAGACCCGGTTTTCCCAGCGGTCCGGCTGGGCGTACCGCGGCAGGAAGCTCCGCGCCGGGTTGCCCCCGGTGTAGGGACGCAGCCGGTAGTCGAAGCTGCCGGCATACACCAGGACGAGGCCGATCTGCGGCTGGATGACCTTGACCTGGATGCGGTGCCGGCCGTTGGGACCTTCTGCGGGGTCCCACCATTGCTCGGCGTAGGCTTTGGCGTCCACCGGCGCCGGAAGGGGCACGCGGAGCGGGCCGAGGAAAAGCCGGGATGCTTCCGACACGCCCCGCAGCCTTCCCCCTGCCGTGACGCTGAGGTTCAGGTCCGTGACCAACCGCCGGTAGCGGCCCACGTAGTCCACCAGCTGCGGGCTCCCGTTACGGCTGGTGGCGCTGGTGGTGTCCTGGAAGATACGGGTCCGGCCGGGGAACCGGATCTCGCGCCGGGCGGTCAGGCTGGAGCGGCCGAACGGATCCTCGTGGGCGTGGTTTTCGATCCGGAACGGGATGTTCTCACCGTATTCCGGAAAGAACGCTTCCTCTCCGCCGGTGAGGCGCATCAGCGGCCGCAGCCATTCCTGCCGGCAGCCGACGACGTCGAACGTGCCTTCGCCCACGCCGTACCGGCCGGAGCCGGGCACCAGGGAGAAGTACTCCTGCAGTTCAGGCTGCAGCCTGGTAAATTCCGCCCCGAGAACCTGCTGGTAGATCGGTACGTTCATGAAGATCCTCCTGCTCAAAAAACACTGCGGGCTTCACAATTTACCCGCCGCTTTCAGCCTGATGTACATGTCTGCCAGCCGCGGGGGCAGCTGGTGCGGTTCAGCGTCCACCACTTCCACCCTGAGGCGGCGGAGCTCCGCGCTGACAGCGGCGCGCTGAAGGAGCGCGCGTTCGGCAGCTGCGGCACGAAAAACACCGGCGGCGTCGGCGCGGTCCCGGAGCATGATGCCCAGCTGGGGGTCACGGACAGCCGCCACCACCACAACATGGTCGTTGGCAAGCCGCGCGGCGGCTGGAAGGAGACCCTCCTCCGGGGCGCCGCCGTCCAGCGAGGTCAGCAGCACCACCAGCGACCGGTGTGCGGTGACGGCGCGGACCTGCGCCGGCACGGCCGGCCAGTCCATCTCGATAAGCTCCGCGTCCAGTGGTGCCATGGCCTGCACCAGCTGTCCCAGCAGGTTGCCCTGTACGGCGGATCCCGCGCGGGCACGGGTCCGGCGGTCAAAGGCCAGAAAGTCAACCCGGTCACCGCCGCGCTCGGCCAGGACGCCGAGCAGCAGAGCAGCTTCCATGCCGGTATCGAGGCGGGTCTCGTCGTCGATCCTCGCTGCCGACGTCCGGGACGTATCCAGGACCATCACCACGCGGCGGTCGCGTTCCGGACGCCAGGTGCGGACGACGACGGCGGAACGGCGGGCGGTGGCCCGCCAGTCGATGGAACGCACGTCGTCGCCCCGGACGTAGTCACGCAGGGAATCGAACTCGGTGCCGGCCCCGCGGATCTGCACGGCAGCTTTTCCGTCGAGTTCGCGCAGCTTCCGCAGCTTGGACGGCAGGTGCCGCCGGGAATGAAAAGGCGGCAGGACACGTACCGCGCCCGGACATTCTACGGTTCGCTGGCGGGCGGCGAGCATCAGGGGTCCAAAGGAGCGCAGCGTGACGTGCGGGGACTTGAGGTCTCCGCGGCGGACCGGCTGCAGCCGAACAGTGACCCGCCTGCTTTCGCGGGCCGGGATGTCAATATCCTGGACAGGGTTTCGTGCCCCCGCCGACGGCTGCCAGCCGTCACGGAGGGTGCCGTGCAGGCGCCTGTTCCCGTCATTCCGGACAACGAGCCGGGCATCCATGATCCCGTTCAGGGCGACATTTCCGGGCTCGGAACGCTGGATGTGGACGGACCGCAGCGAACCGGCAAGGACCAGGTCGGCTGCTGCCAGTGCCGCCAGCACGGCGAGCACTGCCAGCACCGTTCCCCACCCGGGCAGCAGCAGGACCGGCACCAGCCCCAGCAGCACCAGTACTACGTAACGCCCGGAGATGGCCATCAGCGTGGAACGGGAACGGACGCCAGGATGCTGCCCAGCACATCGTCCACGCGGACCCCGTCCATCTGGGCTTCAGGCTGCAGGGCAACCCGGTGCCGCAGGCAGGGCAGTGCCAGTGCTTTGACGTCGTCAGGGGTCACGAAGCCCCTGCCGGAAAGCCATGCCCAGGACCGGGATGTATTCAAGAGTGCCGTAGCGCCGCGGGGCGAAACACCGAGCAGGAACGACGGTGCCGTACGGGTGGCACGCACCAGGTCCACGATGTAGCCGATGATTTCCGGCTCCACGGCCACACCGCTCACCGCCTGCCGTGCCCGCTCCAGGTCCGCGGCACCAGCGACGGACCGGACGCCGGCGGCGGCCAGGTCACGCGGATCAAAGCCGGCAGCGTGGCGGCGGATGACCTCCATTTCATCCCGCCGATCAGGCAACGGCATGGTGAGCTTGAGCAGGAACCGGTCCAGCTGCGCTTCGGGAAGCGGATACGTCCCTTCATACTCCACGGGGTTTTGGGTGGCGGCCACGAGGAAAGGCGACGGCAGGGGCCGGGACACCCCATCCACCGAAACCTGCCGCTCCTCCATCGCCTCCAGCAGCGATGCCTGGGTCTTGGGTGGCGTCCTGTTGATTTCGTCCGCCAGGAGGAGGTTGGTGAAGACCGGGCCCTCACGGAAGGTGAATTCGGACGTGTGCGAGTCGTACACCAGGGATCCTGTGACATCCCCCGGCATCAGGTCGGGGGTGAACTGCACGCGCTTCGTATCCAGGCTCAGCGCGGCGGAAAGGGCACGCACCAGCAGGGTCTTGGCGACTCCCGGCACACCCTCCAGCAGCACGTGCCCCTGGGACAGCAGGGCGATCAGCATTCCGGTAACGGTGGCGTCCTGCCCCACTACCGCCTTTGACACCTCATGGCGCACGTCCAAAAGGGCTTGCCGGGCGGAATCGTGCTCCATCGGATCAAGGACCCGCTGGCCACTGCCGTGTTCACTCATCGGCTGCTGACCTCTTTCTCTAGGTTGTTCAGTTCCTGCGCCCAGGCCACGAGCCGGGCCTCGGTGCGGGGATGGTGGTTGACGAGGTCCCGGACTTCGGCTGCGGGCCTGTCCAGCAACCGTGCCGCCGCATCAATGGTGTGCTCGGCAGTTGCCCCCGGCCCCAGGCGCAACGTACCGGCAAGCCTCACCAATGTTCCGGCCCGGAGGTTGTCGCGGGCCTGCTCGACGGCGTGCGAGTCGTGGTACATCCGCGCGCGCCCCTCCGCCGTCTCCACTGCCTTGACCACCACGGGCAGCGGCTCAAACACCAGGGGACCGAGGCGCCGGCCGCGCCACGCGATCGCCGTCAACGCCACAACGATGAGCCAGGGACCCAGATACCGGACCCAGTCCGGCGCCAGGTCATCGAGGGTTTGCGGTGAGCCAAAGGTATCCAGGTCCTCCAACGACGGCAGGTACCAGACCAGGTCCGATGAACTGCCGAGGGTCCGAAGGGCCAGTGCAGCGTGTCCCAGCTCATCCAGCCCGTCGTTGCTCAGCACACCCGTGCTGCCCAGGACGGACAACCGCCCGTCCCCGCTGACGGCAAGCAGCCCGGCGGCCGAACCGGAAGGACGGTAACAGGACATCCCGCCGTCGTACACGAAGCCCGACTCGCCGGAGATGTCCCCGGCAGCCTGTGCGTCCGGAAGGGAGCAACCCGGGACGAGTGCGGGGGAGGCGTCGGGCACCACACCCGCCTGCCGGATGTCGCTGTCCAGGGCGGACAGCGTCTCCAGCCTGGGCGTCACCACCACCAGCCGCCCCGCTGCGGCCGCAAGATCAAGGAGCCGAGGTTCGTCGAGGATACCGCTCCGGTCGTACAGCAGGAGGGTAGGGGAGGATCCTGCTTCCAGCGCGGACATGGCTGCTTCGAAGTTTCCGGCCTTGTGCACCTCAACTCCGTGCCGGCCGAGGATTTCGCTGACTGCCCGTGCCCCGTCCGGTCCCGCATTGCTGACCGACAGGGGAGTGGCGTCACCTTTGGGGGCAAGCTGGCCCCAGACGGCCATGCCCAGCGCGATGGCGCAGACCGTGGCGAGGACGGCAAGGGACCGGTGCCTTCGCAGCCATCCAAGCGGGCCTCGACCGGGCGCCGGGAGCGTGTCCGGGCTTGCAACGCTCGTCTCCGGCTGCCTTATGCCGGCGGTATCAATGTCCGTCATGGCATGACCTCCGCGCGGCCAGGTGCTTGGGAACGCGCAGGTTTGCCCGCTTCGAGGGCGACGTCCAGGGCGGCCATGTCCGCGTAGTCGGAGCTGCGTGGCGCCATGTTTCCGTAGCGGACGGCGTCGAAAGTGCCGGCCGCGTGGTCCAAACGGGGCGCTTCCGCGCTGAACGGCACGGACAACTCGCGCGCCACTTCGTCCGCCGTCCGGCCGGGCTGGGGCTCCAGGATGGTGCGGTCCTCGGCCGAGCGGACCAGCGCCCGGAAACGGTCGACGACGGCGTCCCCCCAGTTCCCTGCCGCGGCCGACGCTTCGGCGCGCCGCCGGTAGTCAGCCGCAGTCACCTCGTTGTCCGCCTCAAAAACGTCCTTGGGCTGCCTGGATGCGGCGTTCAGGCGTGGCCGGGCGAGGATGACGGCGACGGCAATGATCAGGGCGACCACGATGCCGATAACCGGTGTTGGCAATGGCCCCGCCGACTGGGCGGACCCATCCAGGGACGAGACCCAGTTCAGGAAGTCCATCCACAGCGTTTGAAGCCAGGACGGGGTGGCCTCACGGTACTCAGACTTGCCCAGTTCCTCCACTGCCCAGCGCCGGGCTTCCTCCGCGTCCGGGAGCACAGGCGGCTCAGCGGACATCCGGCCAGGCTCCCGCCGCAGGCCCGTGACCTTCCCGTCCAGGGACCCCCGCCGCGACGCCGCGGCCCGGGACGCCGCCGGGATCGGCGCCTGATTCCATCAGCCGCAACAGCATGATGTCCAGGCCATCCTTGCGCATCCGCAGGTCCATATAGAGCAGGGCCATAACGGACGTCTGGAACGCATAACCAAGTGCGCCGATCAGGGCGCCAAGGACGGCCGTGACAACTCCAACAGCCACAGCCACAGCAGCTTCCTGCCCGCTGCCGCCGTGCGGAGATGCGAAAGTGGTGAGGAGGCTTGTCAAAAGGCTCACCGGGATCATCACCACCTGGCTGATCACTCCCACCATGATGCTGACCACGAGTGTGATCCCCAGGATCCGCCACCAGTTGGCGCGGGTCAGCTCCCAGGACCTGCGTAACCCGGCCAGGGCTCCGAGTTCCTCAATGACAACCGCAGCGGGAGCCACCATCACTTTGATGGTGATCCAGATGAACAACGCAATAAAGCCCAGGACCAGTGGTACCAGTATGAGGGCCCCGGTTCCCTCCATGCCGGATACCAGCGCGACGGCCACCCCGGCGAGGAGCGCGAACGCCAGCAGGCCGGCCGCCATGAGCACCAGAGCAAGGCGGACCAGGGCGCCCGCCCGCGACCGCGCCAGGGTCCACATCTGCCGGAAGCCCGTGCGGCGGTTGAGGATGGACCGGGCCACCGGAACCACCATGGCTCCCTGGAGGATTGCCGAGATAAACAGTGTCAGGATGCCGACCACCAGGATGGCGGCAAAGAAGCCCACTCCAAGCGAGGCGAGGTCCGCGGGGCTGGCAGTCTCTGCCCACGCTTCGATGGAACCCATGGAGGTTGCCGTTACCGCGGTGATCACCGCCGCGAGGATGGCCACCAGTGACTGGGCCAGCAATGCTGCGCCAAGCATGGCCTTCGCGTTCCGTCGGATGGCCTGGAAGGAGCCGTCCATGATCTCCCCGAACATGAGGGGGCGTAGCGGAACAATGCCGGGTTTGGGCGGGGCAACGTAACGGGGCTGGCCGTAGGGGCCACCGTAGTGGGCTCCGGGATACGGCGGTCCCGGATAGGTGCCTTGGGGGTATGCGCCCTGGGGGAATGCGCCACCGGCGCTTGCCCCCCAGACAGGCTGTTGTCCGGGGGCCTGCTGCTGCCAGGAAGGTGGTCCCCAAGGCTGCCCTGGCTGCTGTTGGCTGAGCTGCTGCTGGGTGGGCTGCTGGCCGGCGGGCGGGTGCCAGGTATTTTGCCCCCACGGCTGTTGTGCCTGCTGCCCGTTTGGGGGATTCCACTGCGGCGTTTCACCCCATGGATCCGGGCCAGCCAGTGATGCAGGGGTGGAGGTGTCGCCATGGCCCTGGCCGTCCTGGTCCCGCCCGTCAGCGCGCCCGTCCCGGCCTCCGGGCTCCTGCTGGCCTGAATCCTGTGATGACACCATGTTCCTTCCCCCGTGCTGGTCCGAATGCTGCCCGCGCCCGCAGGACAACTTCCGGAGGGCGCCGGGAAGGTCCGGCATCATCCCCAGCCTATAGTTCCGGCGTCGGACCTCCTAGCGTTCCGCCATGCCGTAAGGCGCTGAACAGGACAAAGCCTGCCTGATAAGGGAATATATAACTATGAAGGCACGCATTCTGGTGGTTGATGATGACGAAGCGCTGGCCGAAATGATTGGAATTGTTCTTCGCAATGACGGCTTCGAGCCGGTCTTCTGCGCTGACGGCGCCCAGGCGCTTGACGTTTTCCGGTCATCCAGGCCGGACCTTGTATTGCTGGACCTCATGCTTCCCGGCGTGGACGGCATCGAGGTCTGCCGGCAGATCCGGTCCGAGTCCGATGTGCCTATCGTCATGCTCACTGCCAAGTCGGACACCTCCGACGTTGTCCGCGGACTTGAATCCGGTGCCGACGACTATGTGCCAAAGCCCTTCAAGCCCGCCGAGCTCGTGGCCCGCGTCCGTGCGCGCCTCCGCCCGGGGGACCAGAAGGCCCCCGAAACCCTCCGGATAGCCGACATCACCATCGACGTCGCCGGCCACACCGTCAGTCGGGGAAACGAGCGCATCTCGCTGACTCCGCTTGAGTTTGATCTCCTGGTGGCCCTCGCCCGCAAACCGTGGCAGGTTTTCACGCGCGAACTGTTGCTCGAACAGGTGTGGGGTTACCGGCACGCCGCGGACACCCGCCTGGTCAATGTCCATGTCCAGCGCCTGCGGTCCAAAATCGAGCAGGACCCTGAGGCTCCTGAAGTCGTATTGACGGTGCGTGGTGTCGGCTACAAAGCAGGGGCCTGATCCCGCTGCACCTGATGGGGGACGCGGTCCGGGCGTTCCCGCTCCCGCGACCCCTGCTGCCGGAGGCAATACCGGACGCCCCGGAACAACTGACCCTGATGCGGCCCCCGAACACACCGATGCACTGACCCCGGGCTTCCGGCGCCTGGCGTTCCGCGCCCGGATCTGGCAGCGGCGTGCACTGATCGTCAGCCTGCGTGTGGCACGGCTCGTCAGGATGGGTTTCCGCCGCTTCCTGCCGGCCCTGCGCTATATCGGCCGTGCCCTGCACCGCCGGTGGCGGCGGTCGCTGCAATTCCGGACGGTTCTCACCACGCTGCTGCTTGCCGTCACCTCCTTCGCGGTTGTTGGCGCCTACCTTTCCAACCAGATCGCCAACAACCTCTTCCAGGAGCGCCTGACACAGGCCGAGTCAGAGACGCGCTACAACGTCAAGCAGGTCCAGGACACATTCGACGGCGCCCAGGTCACCGACCAGTCCAGCGTCATCACCCTGGTCTACGACACCCTGAACGCGGTGGAAGGGCGCGGCTCGGTAATCCAGCGCCGCTACGTGTTCGAAGCCATGCCTGAGCAGACCAAGCCGCGAAACCGCTGGGTTGAATCCCGTGCCTCCGACCAATTGACGGTCAGCGTTATTCCACCGGAATTGCGCAAAGCCGTACAGGAATCAGGAAAGGACCAGTACTGGGCGTCCACGGTCATTCCGGTGGGCACCGAGGACCGGCCGGGCATCGCCGTTGGCAACAAGGTGACGTTTAACGGCACAGTCTATGAGCTTTACCTTATTTACGACCTCAACACCGCACAGCAGACCCTGGACGAGATCCAGAGCGTGCTGTGGGCCGGCGGCGCTGTGCTGGTGCTGCTGATTGGTGCAGTGGCCTGGTATGTCACCCGCAACGTCGTCAGCCCGGTCAGCCATGCCGCGATGGTTTCGGAAAAACTTGCCGCCGGACAGCTGCAGGAGCGGATGGTGGTCCGTGGTGAGGACGAGGTGGCACGCCTCGGCGCCTCCTTCAACCACATGGCTGCCAGCCTCCAGGAGCAGATCACGCAGCTGGCCACCCTTTCGCAAATGCAGCAGCGCTTCGTATCCGATGTCTCGCATGAGCTGAGGACGCCGTTGACCACGGTCCGGATGGCAGCGGAGGTCCTGTACGACGCCCGCGACGACTTCGACCCTATTAACAAGCGCTCCGCCGAACTGCTCTACAACCAGGTGGAACGCTTTCAATCGCTGTTGTCTGATCTCCTCGAGATCTCACGGTTCGACGCCGGCGTGGCCGTGCTGGATGCCGAAGCCGAGGACATCCTGCAGGTTGTTGCCCACGTGATCGAAGGTGCGGCGCCGGTAGCGGCCGAATACGGTTCCGGGATTGTCCTCAGCGCTCCGGCGGGCGCCATCATCGTGGAAATGGATGCCCGGCGGATCGACCGGATCCTGCGGAACCTGATCCTGAATGCCGTTGAACACGGTGAGGGAAAGCCGGTGACGGTCACCGTGGCAGCCAGCCAAACCGCCGTCGGAATTGCCGTCCGCGACCATGGCATCGGCATGGAGCCGGCGGAAGCCGCCCGCGTTTTCGACAGGTTCTGGCGTGCCGATCCGGCCCGTGCCCGTACAACGGGAGGCAGCGGATTGGGGCTGTCCATCGCCATGGAGGACACCAAGCTGCACAACGGCTGGCTGCAGGCGTGGGGCAGGAAGGGCAGTGGTGCCAACTTCCTGCTCACACTCCCGCTGCGCCAGGGCGAGGACATTGATTCATCACCCGTCCATCTCGAACCGGACGACGTCATGATTCCGGGGGAGCCCGGCAACATCCCCAGGGAAACTGACAACAGGAACATGCTGGTCCTCGAAACCGGCTCCGCACGGCTGGCTCAGGTGCCGACATCAAAGGAGACCCGATGATGGGCCGCGGCCACCGCCAGGCACGATCCGCTGCCTTCCTGCTTGCCCTGTTGCTGGTCCTGCTGGCGGGCTGTGCGCGAATACCCACATCAGGACCTGTGGGGAAGAGCAGCGAAGGCAGCGCCGGAAACCTCAGCGCACCGGTGTTCCTCCCGGCCGCCCCGCAAGCGGGTGCATCGCCGGAAACCATCATTGACTACTTTTACCGGGCAGGAAGTGGCTACGAGGACGATTACGCCGTGGCCCGCCAGTACCTGACGCAGGCGTCATCCGTGTCCTGGAAGCCGGACCAGCGCGCCCTCGTCTACCGTGACGCACGCGTAGTAGCAACGGATACTGAGAACGTCTTCAACTACGAGCTGGACGTCGCCTATACCGTTGACGCCGACGGTATCGCCACGCAGTCGCCGGAAGGAACCGTCGAAAAGATTCCGGTCACCGTCACCCAGGTTGACGGTGAGTGGAGGATTTCGGCCATTCCGGACGGCACGGCCATCCCCGAGGAAACCTTCAAGGTGATCTACGGGGCGTATCCGATCTACTTCTTCGACCCCACCTTCACGTTCGCCGTCCCGGACGTCCGCTGGTTTATCAGGAACAAAACGGTGAAGGCCATGACGAGCGCCCTGCTCGCCGGGCCGGCCCCGTACCTCCGCGGTGCCGTAGCCAGTGCCTTCCCATCCGGAATCAAGCTGGCCCGCGAATCGGTCCCCGTAGTTTCAGGCGCCGCGCAGGTGGACCTGACGGCGAAGGAACTGATGGAAACGTCACCGGAGGACCGCCTCCGCATGCAAATGCAGCTGACGCTGACGTTCCGCAGCCAGCCCGACGTCGTCAACGTCGAGCTGCGCGCCAACCAGGACCTGGTGCGCGTGGAGGACGACGGATCAGTATTGCCGCCGGTACAGGACAAGAGCGTCCCCTCGCGGCAAATCGCCATCAGCGGAAATGAGCTGGTGAGGTACGAGAACAACAGGGTTTCCCCGCTGCCGGACATGCAGCCCGTCTCTGCGCTTAATCCGCGCTTCCCGGCAGAATCCCCGGTGTCGCAGACGGCCGCGTTCCTCAATGACAACCGGACAACGCTGTACAGCATCAGCCCGGCACAGCCGCCGCGTGCGCTCACCACGAGAAGCACGTTGAGCCGCCCGTCCTTCGGGCTCAGCGACTGGGTGTGGACTTCAGGCCCCGGAGCGGACGGCGGCACCGAGGTGGTTGCCTACCGGCCCACCGGCGTCACCGAAGGATCACCGGTCCCTTCAGTCACCCTGACGCCGGCGTGGCTTGCAGGACGGACGGTCAAGGAATTCCGGATTTCGCGGGAAGGCGTGCGTGCGCTGGTCATCTCGGAGCAAAACGGCAGGACGCGAGTGCAGGTGACAGGCATCATCCGGGGTGGTGACGGAACGCCCCGGGAGCTGACAGCGCCCGTTACGCTGGCCACCGAAAGCAACCCGGACCAGGGCGCATGGGTCAGCGATACCACCGTTGCCGTGATGAAGGGATCCGCGGGCTCCAACGTCACCCCGGAACTGCTGTCCCTCACGTCCGGGCAGCCGCAGCAACTTGCACCCTGGCCGGGGTTGGTGGCCCTCAGCGCCGGAAATGGCGCCGAGGAAGTGTACGCGCAGTCCGCGGAGGGCATCTTCCAACGGCTGGGCAACGGGTGGTCGCCGCAAATCAAGGGCCCGATCGATCCCTCGTTCCCCGGCTGAACAAGGCACCCGACTTACCCACATACGCCTGCTGCCGACTTCCGCTTCATGCCGGACCGCGCCGAGTGTTAAGGGGTGAGCAGCGCAGCCGGCTTGCCCGGCAGGGGCCGGTCCAAGGCCGATCCGGACCTCCTAACACCTGCGCCCCGGCCGGCCCGGCACCGTTCTGACCATCACAGCGCGCTGCTGCGGTTAGCCGACCAGGTGGCCGGTGCCGCTGCCGATCTCCTCGCGTTGGCTGTTCCCGTGGACTGCGTGTGCTGCGGCGCGGAAGACCGTGCGTTGTGCACTGCCTGCGAGCGCCACATCAGGCGCCTGACCAAGGAACCCTTCAGGGCGGAAAGCGGAGCGCCTGCGTTGATGGACATCCGCGGAACGGTCCTGCTTCCGGTCGTTGCAGCCGGCGTCTACCGGGAGGAATTGGCGCAGGCCCTCCTTTCCTTTAAAAGGCACGGCCAGCATCAGCTCAAAACCGCTCTGGGGCGCTCTTTGGCCGGCGCTGTCCGGGCGGCAGTGGGGGAGGGGCCTTCCATCGCGCTCGTTCCAGTTCCCACCAGTTCCGGGGCGTACGTGAACCGGGGATTCAGCCCCGTCCACCTGCTCCTGGCGGAGGCTTCGCGGCAACTTCCGGGCATTGCAGTGGTCAACGTCCTGGCGAAGACCGGCAACGGAGGCCTGCGCCTGACGGGAGGCCAGAAGGGCCTGGACCGCGGTGCCCGCGCGAAGCGGGTCCGTGGCTCCATGGAGGTCCGGCGCCGGGGTCAGCTAAGGGTGGCAGGGCGCCGCTGCATCATCGTTGATGACGTCCTCACCACGGGTGCCACACTGGCGGAAGCTGCACGGGCACTGCACCAGGCCGGTGCCATTGTGTCGGGCGGCGTGGTCCTGGCCGCGACACGCCCGCCGGATGCAGGCGGCGGCGCCGCTGCTTCCCCTGAGGACCAGCGGAAGCAACCATGACTTAGAAAAAAATAAACCAGGAAAGGATGAATAACGCATGGCTATGAACTAACGTCGGTGGTGGGTACCAAGAACAGAATGTACCTTTCGATGGCGGCTCGGAGAGGGGCTCGACTGTCAGACAGCTCGGCCCAGGGAAGCGCCGCCGTCGTGTCACCGAAGTCATTTGGAGGGCACCATGGAGTTTATGATCAGCGGACGAAATCTGACAGTTTCAGACCGGTTCCGCGAATATGCCGGGGAGAAGATCTCAAAGATCGAATCGCTTGGAGACAAAGTCCAGCGGGTCGACGCCAAAGTCTCCAAGGAGACCAATGCCCGGCAGACCGGCGATCAGCTGACCGTTGAGGTGACAGTACTGGGCCGTGGACCCGTGATCCGTGCCGAAGCCAGCGCCGCCGACAAGTTCGCTGCATTTGATCTTGCATACAACAAACTGCTTGAGCGTCTCCGCCGCGCGAAGGACCGGAAAAAGGTCCACCACGGGCGCCACACCCCCAAGGCGGTCCGTGAAGCGACTGCCACGCTCGAACCGGCAAGTGCCCACGAGCCGCTCTACCTTGAGGCGAGCCACCGGAACGAGGCTGTGGCCGCCCCCGCCGACAAGTCCCCCTACGACGTCGACAACGACATTCCCGCCGGGAATTCCCCCGTCCTGATCCGGCGCAAGGTCTTTCCTGCTGCGTCCCTTTCCCTCGACGACGCCGTAGACAACATGGAACTCGTCGGCCACGATTTCTACCTTTTCGTTGACAAGGCCACCAACACCCCTTCTGTGGTGTACCGGCGCCGCGGCTGGACGTACGGCGTTATCACACTGGACCATGAGTGCGAGCCCGGAGATACTGTGGTGGAAGAAAAGATCCTGGCCTACCGCTCGGATGACGCCGCCGCCAACGCCTAAGGGTGCCAGCCACCCACCGAGAGGACTGATGTGTCAGCAGCGCTGAGCCTGGACCAGGCACGGCGGATCGCTTTGGCAGCACAGGGACTCCACAAAGGACGGCCCGCCGGTCCCGTGACTTCACGGACGGTGGGCCGTACCTTTGCCCAGATCCAGCTGGTCCAGATCGACTCCGTCAACGTCCTCTCGCGCAGCCACTTCCTTCCCTTCTACTCCCGCCTGGGCAACTACGACCGCACCATCCTGCGGCGGATGTCCAGCGTCCATCCCCGCCGCATGGTGGAGTACTGGGCCCACGAGGCAAGTTATATCCGCCCCGAGCATTACCAGGACCTACTCCTCTGGCAGAAGCGCGCCTGGGTCGGCGCCGCGCGCATGGACCCCCATCAGCGCAGTGCCGTCGCCGCGAAGATACTGGATACGCTCGCACGCAGCCGCCCGATGACGGCCTCGGAAATCACTGCCAGAATCGGCCACGTTGAGGACCGGCAAAGGGCGAACTGGGGTTGGAACTGGAACGCGGTGAAACGCGTCCTGGAGCATCTCTTCGAGGAGGGCCTGGTCGCGGCTTCTTCCAGAACCGAGCAGTTTGAGCGCAAGTACACCCTGACTGCCAAGGTGCTGCCGCATGTCGCGGCCGGTGCCCATGACCCCGATCCTGCTGCTGCGCTGCACCGGCTGACAGAGGCTGCAGCGCAGGCACATGGCATAGGAAGCGCGCGGTGTTTCGCCGACTACTTCCGGACACCCATTAAGGCAACGGCGCAGTCCGTGGAGCACCTTGTCCGAAAGGGCAGGCTGGAGCCGGTGACGGTGGCCGGCTGGGGCAGGGACGTCTACCGGCACGTTGACGCTGTCCTGCCCCGGCGGGCGACGGGACGTGCCTTGCTCAGCCCATTCGATTCCCTGGTTTTTGAACGCCGGCGGCTCGAGGAACTCTTCGGCTTCCACTACCGTATTGAGATCTACACGCCGGAGCACAAAAGGCGCTACGGCTACTACGTCCTTCCATTCCTCCTCCGCGACCGGATCGTCGCCAGGGTGGACCTGAAGGCTGACCGCGCCCGCGGGAAACTGCTCGCCAGGTCTGCGTTCGGTGAGCCGGACGCTCCGCCGGATACCGCCGTCGAACTCGCCGCGGAACTGTTCCTGATGGCTGACTGGCTGGGACTGCACGAGGTGGAGGTCTACCCCGCCGGAGACCTCGCGGCCGCCCTCGCGGCGGCCGTTGCCCGGCCTGTCGCCAACACATAGGGTGGTATCCGCTCTCAGGGAAACAGGCACCTGCCGGTTGTCTCTCCCGTAGACTAAAAACGCCAGAATTCGGCGGCATGAGACTGGGAGCATCTTCACGTGGCATCACTTATCGAAAAACTACTCCGCACGGGTGACAAAAAAACGCTGCGGCAACTGCGTAATTATGCCGACTCCATCAATGCGCTGGAAGACTCGTTCAAGACCTTCACCGACGCTGAACTCCGTGAGGAAACGGACCGTCTCCGCGAACGCCACCAGGACGGCGAACAGCTGGATGACCTGCTCCCGGAGGCTTTCGCCGCGGTGCGGGAAGCGTCCTCACGAACCCTCGGAATGCGGCACTTCGACGTCCAGCTGATGGGCGGCGCGGCACTGCACCTGGGCAACATTGCAGAAATGAAGACCGGTGAAGGCAAGACCCTGGTGGCAACCGCTCCTGCCTACCTCAACGCCCTCACCGGCAAGGGCGTCCACGTGGTCACCGTGAACGACTACCTCGCCGAATACCAGTCTGACCTGATGGGCCGCGTCTACCGGTTCCTGGGACTGACCAGCGGATGCATCCTGTCCAACCAGGATCCTGCCGTGCGGCGCCAGCAGTACGCCGCGGACATCACGTACGGAACCAACAACGAGTTCGGTTTTGACTACCTCCGCGACAACATGGCGTGGGACAGGAACGAACTCGTCCAGCGCGGACACAACTTTGCCATTGTGGATGAGGTCGACTCCATCCTCATCGACGAGGCCCGCACACCGCTCATCATTTCCGGTCCCGCACAAGGGGACACGAACCGCTGGTACAGCGAATTCGCCAAGGTGGTCCTCCGGCTGCAGCCCGAGAAGGACTACGAGGTGGACGAAAAGAAGCGTACCGTCGGCGTGCTGGAAAGCGGGATCGAAAAGGTCGAAGACTACCTCGGCATCCAGAACCTGTACGAATCCGCGAACACCCCGCTCATCGGGTTCCTCAACAACGCCATCAAGGCCAAGGAACTGTTCAAGCGGGACAAGGACTACGTCATCCTGGACGGCGAAGTCCTGATCGTGGATGAGCACACCGGCCGCATCCTGGCTGGCCGCCGCTACAACGAGGGCATGCACCAGGCGATCGAGGCCAAGGAAGGCGTCGAGATTAAGGCCGAAAACCAGACGCTGGCCACTGTGACGCTGCAGAACTACTTCCGCATGTACCACAAGCTCTCGGGCATGACGGGAACTGCCGAAACCGAGGCAGCCGAGTTCATGAGCACCTACAAGCTGGGCGTCGTGGCCATTCCGACGAACCGCGACATGCAGCGCATCGACCAGCCGGACCTCGTGTTCAAGAACGAAACGGTCAAGTTCGACGCCGTTGTCCGCGACATTGCGGAGCGGCACGAAAAGGGCCAGCCGGTCCTGGTGGGCACCACCAGCGTCGAGAAAAGCGAATACCTTTCGCGGCTCCTGGCGAAGGAGGGCATCCGCCACGAGGTGCTCAACGCAAAGAACCACGCACGGGAAGCTGCCATCGTTGCCCAGGCCGGCCGGAAGGGCGCCGTCACCGTGGCGACCAACATGGCCGGCCGCGGTACCGACATCATGCTCGGCGGCAACGCGGAATTCACCGCCGTCGCCGAACTGGCAAAGCGCGGTCTGGATCCCGAGGAGAACTCCGAGGAGTACGAGTCCGCCTGGCCTGCAGCCCTCGACGCAGCCAAGCAGTCGGTTAAGGACGAACACGAGGAAGTTCTGAACCTGGGCGGCCTTTACGTCCTGGGAACCGAACGGCACGAATCCCGCCGGATCGACAACCAGCTCCGCGGCCGTTCCGGACGCCAGGGCGACCCCGGCGAGTCCCGCTTCTACCTGTCGCTGACTGATGACCTCATGCGGCTTTTCAACTCGGGTGCCGCCGAACGCCTGATGAACAGCTCGGTCCCGGACGACGTTGCGCTGGAGTCCAAGCTCGTCTCCCGCGCTATCGCTTCCGCCCAGGGGCAGGTGGAAGGCCGGAACGCCGAGCAGCGCAAGAACGTGCTGAAGTACGACGACGTCCTGAACCGCCAGCGCGAGGCCATCTACAGTGACCGGCGTCGGATCCTGGAAGGTGACGACCTGCACGAAAAGGTGCAGTTCTTCGTGGAGGACACCATTTCCGCGCTGATCGATGACGCAACCGCGGAAGGCAACGGCGACGATTGGGACTTCAACCAGCTGTGGACCAACCTGAAGACGCTGTACCCGGTAAGCGTCACCGCCGAGGACATCATTGACGAGGCGGGCGGCAAATCACGGCTGACCGTTGAGTTCCTCAAGGAAGAGCTGCTGTCCGACGCCCGCCTGGTCTACCAGGCGCGGGAGGAAGCCATCGGTTCGGAGAGCATGCGGGAGCTGGAGCGCCGCGTGGTCCTGTCCGTCATTGGACGCAAATGGCAGGAACACCTCTATGAGATGGACTACCTTAAGGAAGGAATCGGGCTGCGGGCCATGGCCCAGCGCGATCCGCTCGTGGAATACCAGCGTGAGGGCTTCGTCCTGTTCCAGAGCATGATGGAGGCCATCCGCGAGGAAAGCGTGGGCTTCCTGTTCAACCTGGAAGTGGAAGTCACCCCCGCCCAGGACGTGGTGGTACCCGATGCAGCCGGCGGGCACACGGAGCACGTGGAGCCCCAGGTCCGCGCGGCTGGCCTGGAAGCGCCGGAAAGGCCCGCCCAGCTGCAATACACTGCTCCCAGCGAAAGCGGCGAGACCCAAACCCGCGTGGAGACCAGGCAGCCGGGCCGTTCGGGCAACCCGGCCAAGGCGGCAGCCCAGGATGCGGCCAAACGTTCGGGCAAGAAGAAGCGGCGCTGACGGCCGCGCGTTAAACCAGGCAGCCGCACGGAAAGCAGGCAGAGGCAGGGCGGGAAGCACTTTCCCGGCCCTGCCTCCTTGCATGGATCAGCCGATGACAAGTTCAGTCACCCTCCAGACATGCTTGCTGCGCTCCAGCCGGATGGCGACGGCACGGGCACGGACGTCGTCCACCACAACGGCGCTGGCTTCGTAGATGCCATCCGCCACCTCGCAGACGCGGACTGAGCGGACCGTGGAATTCCTGTGCAGCCGGGCCAGGGCGGGATTCCCCGTACGGGTGAGCTCCCGCCTGATCAGGGACGCCCGGTGCTGCAGATTCCCCAGGCATCGCGGATCGAGCCGCCGTGCCAGCTGGTGGATGGGCCGGATTCCGGCCAACACCTCCATCGCAGCCTGGATGGTGCCGCGGCTGATCGCGCGAACTTCGGCAGTCTCGTCGACGGATCGCAGCGCGGGCTGCCTTCCGGGGCGATAAAGCCCTGCCCGCCCCTGGTCCAGCGCCGCGTTCCGTAGTGTGGCCGCGGCCGCATCCCGGTCTCTTCCCGTTTCACTGTCGGAGCGCTCCTGCGCTGCCCGAATTGGCGTCACTGCAGACATTGTTTCCCCTTTTTATGGTTGTGCCCGGAAGGCCGGATGCCCGCCGGTGGTGTTGAGGGTGGCTACGCGGGCGTAGGAGGCACCAGGATTTGCCCGGGAAGAAGTACATCCGGGTTCTGGCCAAGGAGGGTCTTGTTGGCTTCGTACCACCGCGGCCACTCAAGAGCTATGTCCACGTCCGAGGCACCGGGCCCCAACTGATCCGCCACGATGTCCCACAGGCTGTCTCCGGCAAGGACGGCTACCGGCCCGCTGTACCGGCCTGTCCCCTGATGGGCGCCGGCGTCGCTGCGCACGGCTGGTCCGGTCAGCATTCCGGGCTCGACGATCGGAGCCGATGGTTGCCAGCGCGGTTGAATTGTTGATGGAGCCGGAAGGACGGGCTCAGTTTGCCCGGGTACCGGGGCCTGGTTGTTTACCGGGAGCTGGTCCGCGGCGGGAGGGAGAGGGGCCGGAGAAGGGTCGGACGTTGGTTGCGCCCCGGAGCCACCGGCCACGGGCACGGCCGCACCGGGTCCACTGCCTGGGCTTGCAGGCATGGACGGCTCAATGGCGTTGTCCGGAGGCGGAGCTGCTTCCTGTTCGCCCGTTGCCGGCGTGGCCCGGTCCGGTCCGGATGCCGCCGGCGCAGAGGACTCCTGGCCTTGCGTCGGAGCCCACTGTGGACCCGGTGCCGGAACTGCGGCGTGTGCGGCAACACCACCGGACAAAAGCTGAACGGAAACCGCTGCAACAACCAAGCGCTGCATAAAAGCGGGCGACATTTTGCGGGTCAACGCGGCTGCCCTGGCCTTGCCGAGTTTCTCCAGCAGCAGGCCGGCAGCAGCACATGCAAGGGATACAAACCACCAGAGCAGGAGGACTGCCCCGGTAGCGGCCGCGGCGGCGCCCAACACGTCCTCCACCTCAGGGCGCTGATGGCGGGCGGCCGAGTCCTGCCACTGGCGAAGAAGTCCTGCTCCGATAAAGACCAATGCCAAGGCCAACGTCAGCAGGCCCACCGCCGCGGTGGCGTCAGCACCGATCCCCGTGTCATTACGTTTGCGCATTCGAGCCTCTTTGATGCAGTTTGATGTAGTTTGCTCGCGTCTGACTCAGTTTGCGCCCGTCTTGCTGCTTTTGTCTAGACAGTGGAGAGAATGAAAATGCGGGTTGACCAGGCCGCGGTGGGGTCCTACGCTGACCGGATGCGCTGGGATTCCCTCTTTAACGACATGGAAAGTCAGTTCGCGGAAGCGGACAGGCTGTCTCTTGATGCTGAGATCAACGAGCGCACCAGAATCGACATGGTGAATGTAGAGTTCGCCGACAGGCTACGCGGAGCTCTCGGCTGCCGCCTCGGTGTCCATCTTGCCTGCGGGGAGGTATTCCACGGCACGCTGTCCCATGCCGGCGCGGACGCAATGGTGCTGGACGAAGACCACCACCAGGTTCTCATTCCCTACGGCGCTGCGCTGCGCTACGTGGGTCTGGGGAGGTGGTCCCAACCCGAGGTTTCGCCGGTGCGCCGTGCGATAGGACTCGCGCATTCCTTGCGCGCCCTTGCCAGGGACCGCACGGAACTTTCGGTCACACTGGGAAACGGTGCCGGCAGTGTCCGTTTGGAGGGAGTCATCGACAGGGTGGGGAAGGACTTCATTGACCTGGCGGTTGTTACTGCCGGGGAGGCCCGCCGCAGTGGCCAAGTCATCCAGGTTTCTACCATCCCTTTTCCGGCATTGGCGGCTGTAAGGTCGCGGCGGACCCACGACATTTAGCGGCGAGGACTTTCAGCCGCGCTGCCCGGAAATTAAGGCGCCAGAGGAATGGTCAGACGGACCGTGATTTGGACTCCTGGATCATCCGGCTGGCCTCGGCATAGCGTTCCTCAATGTACTGCTCCAGCATTTTCTCTTCGACCCGCCACTGCCCCCGGCCACCAACCTGGATAGCCTTGAGCTCCCCGCTTCGCACCAGTGCATAAGCGGCAGGCGAATTGATCTGGAGCTGCTCTGCGACATCCGCGAGCGTGAGAAACCTGGGCATGCATTCATTTTGCCATCAGATGAGCCGTTTTGCTGCTGTTATCCACAGATTGGCCTTGTTTGCTTTATGGGCTTTCGTTCCAGCGCCCTTGCCGCAACAATAAATTGTCCGGCCACAGTGCGCCGGCGCAACTAGGGGGAGAAGCGGCATGGTTCCTGATTCGTCTGCCACGGCGGCACGCCTTAAGCGTCCATCCTGGCGGGACCCGCGCCTGCTGATGGGCATTCTCCTGGTCCTGGTCTCCGTTGCCGGCGTCGTCTTCCTGGTCAACAGTGCCGACCGGACCACGGAGGTTTACGCGGCGCGGGACGGCATCGGCGTGGGCGAGGCCTTGACCGCCGAGAACGTGGTCCGGGCCAAGGTGCGCCTCGGCGAAACGGAGCAACACTACATTCCCGTGGAGTCCGGCCTGCCCGAGGGCGTGGTTGCCGTACAGCGGATCGCCAAGGACCAGCTGGTACCCCGGGCGAGCCTTGGGGAGGTGGACCAGCTGGACCGCAAACCGGTGGCGCTGACCATTGACGAGACGCTTCCGTCGCAGGCAGTCGAGGGCGCCAGGGTGGACGTCTGGGTTGCTCAGCCCGACGCCAAAAATGGTTACAGTGAACCCAAGCTTCTCCTTTCCGGCGCTGAAATCGCGGAAGTGACAGCAGGCTCCACGGCTTTGGGATCCACTAAGACCACCGTCCTGATGGTCCTCGTGGAGGATAGCCAAATGCCTGCCTTGCTCGGCGCCCAGGCCAACGAAGCAAAGATTTCGGTTGTCTGGAATCCGGGCGGCGGCTCCCGATGAACATTCCGGTAGTCACCGTTGGCCAGAGCCGGGAGGACTTGGTGGGCGGACTTGAACGGCTGCATGGACCTGTCACTGTCGTCAGGAGGTGCGCGGAACTGCCGGAGCTCTTAGCGGCGTGCCAAAGCGGACTTGCCCGGGCCGCCGTCGTGGCTGATGGCTCCGAGGGGCTGACAGCCTCCCTGGTCGACAGGCTGGGAGCGGTGGGAGTGGCCATTATCGCGTTGACGGACAACGCCGACGAAGCAGCACGCCTGCGAAAAATTGGGGTGGCCTCTGCGCTGACCGGGGTGGAGTCCGCCGAACTGTCCGACCGGATCGCAGATGCGGTGGAGCAGTTGACGGGGACAGGTCGTCGTTCGGCCACCTGGAGTTCGCTTGCTGACACCGGTGCTGCCCTGGGCACGGTCCAGGCAGAGCCGGCGGTGGTCCCGGACGGGCCAGGTGCGGGAAAAATCATTGCGGTCTGGGGGCCGGTTGGATCGCCGGGACGTACGACCGTCGCGGCCAACATCGCCGGCGAGATGGCGGCCGACGGAAAACAGGTTCTCCTCGTTGATGCGGACAGTTATGGCGCCAGCATAGCCGCCGTTCTCGGTCTGCTGGATGAATCAGCCGGCCTTGCGCAGGCATGCCGGCTGGCGGACCAGGGCGCCCTGGATGCTTCCGCCCTTCAAAAAGTCGCAACCCCGGTGGCCACAAAGTCGGGGACGTTCACAGTCCTCACCGGCATTACCCGCGCGGACCGGTGGACTGAGCTCCGAGCGCCCGCCCTTGCCCTGGTCCTGGAGCGGGCACGGCAAATCGCCGACGTCATTGTTGTTGATACCGGGTTTTGCCTGGAAGCAGATGAAGAATTGAGCTTCGACACTATGGCGCCACGCCGGAATGCCGCCGCGCTGCGTCCGCTTGAGCTTGCCGACACCATCTACGCGGTCGGGGCCGCCGACCCCGTGGGAGTTCCCCGCCTGGTACGCGGCCTCGCTGAGCTGGAAGCCGCTGTGCCCCAGGCGTCCCCGTCGGTGGTCATGAACAAGGTGCGTGCTTCGTCGGTGGGCCGAAGTCCGGAGCGGCAGTTGCAGGATGCCTGGGAAAGATACGGTCCTGCCTCGGGGATCGAAGCCTTTCTGCCTTACGATCCGGCAGCTGCGGATGCAGCCCTGCTGGCGGGGTCGCTGCTGCTGGAAACCGCTCCTGAGTCCGCGCTTCGCCGTGCGGTTCGCGGCCTCGTTTGTGCACCTGACCAGCAAAAAGCAAAATCCTCTGTCTTTTCTTCCACAGCAGGGCGCAGGTCAAAGGGTTAGGCTCGCCATAAGAGCTGCAATGGAGCAGCAAATATCTTGTGATGGAGGCGTGTGTCGATGTCGTCTGGATCCAGCGTGGAGGATCAGCCCCTTTCGATTGAAGGCCTGGAAGGCTTTATTGGGGACTACTACCAGCATTTGGCCGAGGAGGATGCCAGGAGCTACCCCCGGGAAGTGCTGGTTGCACGGGCCGGCAACCACCGTGAGGTCGCAACAGTTCGGCAGCCCGGCCAGGCGAAAATCACCGTCGTGGACGAGGAAGACAGCAGCGTGGTCTTCGTGGTCACGGACGACATGCCGTTCCTGGTTGACTCAGTCAACGCAGAACTCGTCCGTCAGCACGCCGCCATCAAACTTGTGGTTCACCCGCTCTTCGTCGCCACTCGCGACAGGGAAAGCGGCGAACTGGTCAAGGTCAACAGGGTTCCCGCGCACATTGGAATTTCCAGCGGTGACACCGCGGCAATGCCCAGCCTGTCCCACCTCATTGCGCAGGGCGAGCATGCCTCGCACATGGAGTCCTGGATCGCCGTCGAAATCAACCGCATCTCTGACGACGCCAAGGATTCCCTGCTTGAGGGACTCAAGCGCGTCCTCAACGACGTCCGCGCTGCCGTCGAGGATTGGCCGAAAATGCGCCAGAAGGCCCGGCAGATCTCCGAGAGCCTTGACCAGATAGCCAACCCGGCACAGATCGCGGAGCTGCGGCAGGCGAAGGACCTCCTGCGCTGGCTGGATGACGGGAACTTCACTTTCCTCGGATACCGGGAGTACGACCTGGTGAACGTGGATGGCGAAGATGTCCTGGAGCTCCGCGAAGACAGCGGGCTGGGCCTCTTGCGGGCGGTCGCCGACTCGCCGCACATCCAGCACCTGACCGACACCGGCCGGAAAAAGGCGCGGGAAAAGCGTGCACTGGTCATCACCAAGGCGAACTCGCGTTCCACCGTCCACCGCTCGGCCTACCTCGACTACATCGGGGTCAAGAGCTTTGACGCTGCCGGCAACGTCAACGGTGAGCGCCGCTTCATCGGACTCTTTGCTACGAGCGCCTATACCGGATCGGTCCGCAACATCCCGATTGTCCGGGAAAAAGTGGACGCCGTACTTCGAAGCGCTGGTTTCCCGCCGGATTCCCACTCCGGCAAGGACCTGCTGGGAATTTTGGAAACATACCCCCGTGATGAGTTGTTCCAGATCGAAGTCCCCGATCTGGCCGCCACTGCCCTTGGCATCCAGAAACTGCAGGAGCGACGCCGGACCAGGCTGTTCCTCCGGCCGGACATCTACGGCCGTTTTATGTCCGCCGTCGTCTACCTTCCCAGGGACCGCTACACCACCAACGTGCGGCTTCGCATCGAACAGGAACTTCGTGAGACGTTCCAGGCGGTGTCCATCGACTATGAGGCACGCATGACGGAGTCGGCACTGGCCCGGCTGTTCTTCCGCATCCGCCTGCCGAAGGATGCCGACTTCAGCCATGTCAACACCGAGGAACTGGAGAAGCGGCTTGTCCGTGCCGCGCGTTCCTGGAGCGAAGGCATCGCCGAGGTCCTGCGCGAGGGCCGGGACCCGCTGGAAGCCAAGGAACTAGCCGCTATCTGGGCGGAAGCATTCCCCGCGGGCTACCGGGTGGACTACGAGGTGGAAGATGCCCTGGAGGACATTGCGCGATTCGAGAAGTACGGGGCGGCGGCGGAACGGGCGGTAGGCGCACGCCAGGAGCGGCCCGGCGTCCACGTTTACCTCCCGGAAGGTGCAGGCGCAACGCTCGAGGAAGACGCCCGGGTGAAGCTGTACATGCTGGAGCCGAAAAGCCTCAGCCAGATTTTGCCCTTCTTCCATAACCTGGGGCTGGAGGTACTGGACGAGCGGCCCTTCGAAATTGAGACAGCGGACCGCCGTGACTTCTTCCTGTACGATCTCGGGCTGAAATACCCGGCGGGTGTGGATCCGGTGTCCACTGGCGAGCTGCTTGCCGATTCGTTCGGTGCGGCGGTGACGGGCGCAGCTGAATCGGACGCGTTCGACCGGCTCGTCCTCCGGGAAGGCCTGCAGTGGCGGCAAATTACCGTGCTTCGGGCCTACGCGCGGTACATGCGCCAGATGGGAAATAGCAACTCTTTCGGTTTCATGGCTGACACCCTGCTTGCGAATGCGGACGTCACCAGGGGCCTGAGCGCCCTCTTCGCGGCGCGTTTTGATCCTGCCCTGAGCGACGACGAGCGGCTGGACGCCCAGGAGTCCGTGAGGCAGGACTTGGCGGCTTCGATTGAGAAGGTTGCAACGCTCGACGCCGACAGGGTCCTGCGCACCTTCGTTAACCTGATCGAAGCGACGCTCCGGACCAACTACTACCAGAACAAGCCACACCTGAGTTTCAAACTCGATCCGGCCAGGATCGAAGGCCTGCCTTTCCCGCGTCCGATGTTCGAGATCTGGGTATACTCTCCCCGGGTCGAGGGTGTCCACCTTCGGTTCGGCAAGGTGGCCCGCGGCGGACTGCGATGGTCCGACCGCCGGGAGGACTTCCGCACCGAAGTCCTTGGTCTCGTCAAGGCGCAGACCGTCAAGAACGCGGTCATCGTGCCAACCGGAGCGAAGGGTGGTTTCTTCGCCAAGCGCCTTCCGGACCCCGCTGCCGACCGCTCCGCCTGGATGGCTGAGGGCGTCGAAAGCTACAAGACGTTTATCCGCGGCCTGCTTGACCTGACCGACAACCTCGTGACGGAAGGTGACAGCGAACGGCTGGTCCCGCCGTCGAACCTTGTCAGGCACGATGACGACGATTCCTACCTGGTAGTGGCTGCGGATAAGGGAACCGCGACCTTCTCCGACATCGCCAACGGACTGTCCGCCGAATACGGCTTCTGGCTGGGCGATGCCTTCGCTTCCGGCGGATCCGTGGGTTATGACCACAAGGCGATGGGGATCACGGCCCGGGGTGCGTGGGAATCAGTAAAGCGGCACTTCAGCGAACTCGACCTGGATACGCAGACCCAGCCGTTCACGGTGGTGGGCGTCGGAGACATGTCAGGCGATGTATTCGGCAACGGCATGCTCCTCTCCAGGCATATCCGCCTCGTCGCGGCTTTCGACCACCGGCACGTCTTCCTCGACCCCAACCCCGATGAGGAGGCGTCGTTCGTGGAGCGGCAGCGGTTGTTTGAGCTGCCCAGGTCTTCCTGGGATGACTACGACAAGTCCCTGATCAGCGAGGGCGGCGGGGTCTTTGCCCGGCAGGCCAAGTCAATCCCTGTCTCGCCGCAGGTGCGCGCCGCCCTGGGGCTTCCTGCAGAGACGACGGAACTCAGCCCGCCTGAGCTGCTGCGGGCGATCCTCCTCGCCCCTGCCGATCTTCTGTACAACGGCGGCATCGGAACCTACGTCAAGGCCAGCACCGAATCGAACGCCTCTGTGGGGGATAAGGCCAACGATGCCATCCGTGTTGACGGGCGGGATCTGCGCGTGAAGGTGGTGGGTGAGGGCGGAAACCTTGGCATGACGCAACGCGGCCGTATTGAAGCGGCGCTTCAGGGTGTCATCCTGAACACCGACGCCATTGACAATTCTGCCGGTGTCGATTGCTCCGACCATGAGGTCAACATCAAGATCTTCGTCGACCGGATGGTGGCTGCCGGGAAGCTTTCGGCGGAAGAACGGGCCGGCTTCCTCGCATCGATGACGGATGAGGTGGGTCGTCTGGTGCTCGAAGACAACATCGACCAGAACATCCTGCTGCTCAATGACCGGACAAAGGTAGCCGAGTGGAGCCCCAGCTATGAGCGGCTGATGGACTGGCTGGAGAAGTCAGCCGACCTGAACCGGGAGCTCGAAGCGCTGCCCTCAACCGAAGTGCTGCGGGAGCGGCTGCAGCAGGGGCAGGGTTTGACTTCGCCCGAGCTGTCGGTGCTGGCCGCCTACGCCAAGATCGAACTGACGTCCGCGCTGCGCGACAGCGATCTTGCCGATGACCCTTGGTTCAGGAAGACCCTGCGGGACTACTTCCCGCAGCAGCTGCGCGAGCGCTTCGACGCGGAACTGGATACCCATCCGCTGCGGCGCGAGATCATCGCCACGGTGGTGGCCAACGACATGATCAACCTCGGCGGTATCACCTTCGCTTTCCGTGTCATGGAAGAGACGTCGGCGAGTGAGGTGGCTGTGGCCAAGGCATTCGTGGCCCTGCGGGAGATTTACGAGCTGGACACGATGGTGGGGGAGCTTAACAGCCTGCCGGCGTCGTTCCCGACGGAGCACTGGAGCACTGTGCACCTCGATGTCCGCCGGCTGCTTGACCGCGCGGTCCGCTGGCTCCTGACGCAGGGCACTGTTTCGCGGCCCATTGCGGATGTGGTGTCGGAGTTCAAGCCCCTGATGGACCCGATGCGGGCCCGGCTTCTGGACTACCTGCGCGGCGACGACCGGGCTCGCGTGGCTGGCTGGCTGGAAACGGCGCGTGAGTGGGAACTTCCGGAAGGACTCGCGCTGCGCTGGGCAGAACTTTTCGAGAGTTTCGTCCTGCTGGACATTGCCAAGATTGCCCGGGTCCGGAAGGACCCTGTGGAGGAGATTGCGGCCGTTTACTACACGGTCTTCAACCGCTTCCACGCTGATTCCCTCCTTGAGCGGATCAGCAGCCTGCCGCGGCAGGACCGGTGGCAGGCTTTGGCCAGGGCAGCCCTCCGCGATGACCTGTACTCCACGGTTTCGGATATAACGACGGCGGTGCTTGACGCCACCACGGCGGCTGATTCGCCGGAAGCCCGGCTGAAGGATTGGGAGGCCCAGAACGCGGAGCAGCTGGGCCGGGCGAAGAGCATGTTCGATGAGGTCAATTCGCTTGAAACCGACGATATGGCATCCCTGTCGGTAGCATTGAGGCTCTTGAGGTCAATCGTCCGGCGCTAGCAAGTACGGCGTCGCAATTGGAGGTGCAGTGGCAATCTTTACGGACCCCATCAGGGAACATGCTGATTTCGGGCCTGGTGATGCCGAATGGCTGCACCTTTTGGTGGGGGACTGGCAGATGGTTGCGGACCTGGCGTTCGCTGACCTGGCGCTGTGGTTCCCCCACCCGGACCATGGGTACGTGGCGCTGGCACATGTCAGGCCGTCCACCACTCACACGGTCTTCCACGGCGACTTCGTGGGCGAGGGAATCCGGTCGGACCTGCAGCCGCTTGTGGACAAGGCATGGAACAGCCGCTCCATTGAGCGTTCCAGCGAAACCAACTGGAGCAGCGACATGGCCCTCCGTGTTGAGGCCGTGCCCATGGTCCGTAATGGCCGGACGCTTGCCGTGGTCACCACGCATATGGACCTGTCCAGTTCCCGCATGCCGTCCCGCCTTGAGCTGACCTATCGCCAGTGTGCCTATGACCTCCTGCGCATGGGGACGCTTGGGCTGTGGCCGGACTTTGCCTCGCCCACGGGGTCGCGGCGGGGTGCGCCGCGTGTGGGAGACGGGCTGATACGGCTCGATGCCGAAGGCATAGTGCAGTACGCGAGCCCCAACGGTGTCTCGGCATTCCGGCGCCTGGGGGATGGGGAGTCGCTGGAGGGCCGGTCGCTCGCTGAGGTGACTGCCAGCCTGCTGAAGGACCGGCGCATGGTGGACGAGACGCTGCCTTTAGTGGTTACTGGCCGCATGCCGTGGCGCAGTGAAATTGAGTCCAGGGGCGTCAGCCTGTCGCTGCGCGCTATCCCGCTTCGTGACGAGCAGCAGCGCTTTGGCGCGCTGGTCCTTTGCCGCGACGTCTCTGAACTGCGGCGGCGTGAAATGGAGCTGGTCACCAAGGATGCCACCATCCGGGAAATCCACCACCGGGTGAAGAACAACCTCCAGACCGTTGCGGCGCTGCTCCGGATGCAGTCCCGCCGCATGGTGAGCGAAGAAGCCAAGCAGGGACTGGAACAGGCGATGCGACGCGTTGCCACCATCGCCCTCGTCCATGAGACCCTGTCGCAGGGCTTGACGCAGAGCGTTGATTTCGACGAGCTGATCGGACGCCAGTTCCGGCTGTCCGCCGAGGTTGCCTCGCCCTCCCAGCAGGTAAGGACTGAAAGATCCGGGACCTTTGGAGAGCTGCCCAGTGACCTGGCCACGCCGCTGGCACTCGTCATCAATGAACTGGTCACCAATGCGGTGGAGCACGGGCTTGAGGGCAGGGCCGGAACCGTGTCGCTTATCGCTGACCGGTCGGAGGCAGACGAGGGTGAAGAACTGACAGTGACCATTGCCGACGACGGCGTGGGGCTGCCCGACACCCCCCACGTTGAAGGGCTTGGCCTGCAGATCGTGCGGACCCTGGTCACGAGTGAACTTGGCGGGACAATCCAGTGGAAGCCCCGTGACGGCGGCGGCACGGCGGTACAGATCCGGCTCAGCCTGGCGGGCAAGTAGCTGGCGGCTCCCCGGCCATTGCCACACTTCTGGCTGAGCCCAAGGGTTAAAGGGAAAAGCCCCGGCCGCAACCTCTCAGGTTGCGGCCGGGGCTTTTTGCGTTTTGGGCGATCAGGAAGCGCGGCGGGCGCGGGCTGCCCGGCGCTTCAGGGCGCGGCGCTCATCTTCGCTCATGCCGCCCCAGACGCCAGCATCCTGGCCTGACTCGAGAGCCCACTGCAGGCAGGTGTCCACTACCGGGCACCGGCGGCAGACACTTTTGGCTTCCTCGATCTGGAGGAGGGCGGGCCCTGTATTCCCGACGGGGAAGAACAGTTCCGGGTCCTTCTCGAGGCACGCTGCGCGGTTACGCCAATCCATGCTGATCAGTTGCTCCATTTCTGGGAAGTGCTCTTTGTGAAATTATTCACTAGGAGCTACAAAGGAAAAGGGCCCGGCAGGGCCCCGTTGGTCATCTGAATCAAGCCTGTCATGTTAACGCTGTGTAAACAAGGGGTAATAACGCTTGATATCCCCGTAACGCTGAGCGATACATCACACTGGCGGCACTGGCCCTCACCACTGTCCGACTATGTCCGGTAGGGTGCCAGTGTGTCAAGACCCCCGGTAAACCCCCCAGCGTCCCCTTCACCGTCCGAAGAGCCGCGTCCGGGGCCAGGCCGCAACGCAGGGGGAGCGCCCGTTGGCCCGCCGCCTGCAGCAGTGGTCGTCGCTCTGATCGTCGCCGCGGAGGCTACAGCGCTCCTTGTGGCCGCCGGCTGGTACGGCTACCAACTGCTGAACGGAAGCCCCGTACTGTCGTTCTGGGGAGCGGTATTTACGCTGGGGCTGCTGCTCGCCTTCGCTGCCTGGCTGTATGCGGTGGCTGTTTTCTTATACCGGGGATACCGCTGGACCCGAGCTGCCGCCCTTGTGGCGCAGTTGTTCGTTCTGACCATCGGATTTCCTACACTTAGCGGTGGCCTGGTGGTGGCCGGGTTGGCGATGCTGCTGCCCGCGGTAGCCGCCATCGTGCTCCTGTTCCACAGCAAGGTGATCAGTTATGCCTCGCGTACGGGAAGTGCACCGCCCGCCCTTTAGTCGTCTGCAGCAGCCCATCCCACCTGGATTGGGCGGGCGCGTCCGCCGGAAATGAGCACACCCCTGCCCGGGGATGGATTCTGTTCGACCTCGAAGCGGACGCCGAAGACGTCCCCGTCGGATATGGACCGCGGGGACAACAGCAGCCCTGTTCCGGCAGCGCGGGAGTGCATGATCAGGGGAACGCGCTGAAGGATCAGAGGACTGTAGTTCACCGTCAGGACCACCGGCTGACCCAGGGCCTGCAGTTCGGAGAGGTATTGCATCGCGCCGGGGGACAGAAGGTCCGCGTCGTCGGCGAGCAACACTGTGTCCCTCGACGGCTGTGGGCCCTGCGCCTGCAGCAGGCCCTTCCAAAAGGTGAGCTCGTCGGCCCCGGCGTCGGGGTAAACCCAGTGGTGGCCCGGGTTCAGAGCCTGCAACGCTTTCAGGACGTGGGTCTTGCCACTGCCGGGACCGCCAAGGACGGCCACCACGCCGCCTGGTGGAATCCGGAAAGAAGCGGGGGACAACTCGTCACCGCCAACTCCGATGAGGATGCCCGGAAGCCGGGGTCCCGACGAAACGGAGCCGGGCGCATGGGAAACAGCAGGGTCCGCAAGCATGGAAAGGATTTTGCCAGTCGTTACCACTGACGGCAGCGCTTCCACCCGAAAGGGAGGAAGCGTAACCAGCTGGTGCTGCGGGCTGCCGGCAGCGTCGCTGTGCCAGGAACTGTCGGGTGCTGTGCGGTACAGCTGGCATACCGCAGCACCGTGTTCGGCAACGGGACCGAACGCCACGGCTCTTCCTTTGACAGCTGCTGTGGAAGGTATTCGCGGCCAGGCTGCCCGGCTGTCAGGGTTGGAGCCAGTAGGGAAATAGAGCCGGTTCGGGATCGCCCCGCTGAACCTGGCGGTGACAAGCTCCCGGTCTCCGGAAATGATGACTGTTATCCCGGCCCGGGCGCCGTCCCGGACAAGGTCCTGGACGAGGTCTTCGCCCCATGCCAGTGGACCCGATCGAAAAGCCGACAGCCAGGAGCCCCACCCCGAGATCACCACAATCAGCGGCACAGAGCGCCCGCCCGGCTGGTTAAGCCGGCGGGCTAGTTCAGCAGTCAAGCGTTCCAGTACCCGCACCGCCCGCCGAAGCTCCTGTAACCCGATGTGCGCACCAATTCTGGCGTGGGAGGACAGGTAATGGAAACTTCCTGCACCGTCCAGGAAGTACAAGTGCGCCTCCTGTGGGTGGCGAAGCAGACCGCGAACGGCAACGTCCAAGGCTTCGTGGGCGCCGGAGTCCGGTGCGCCGATCAGGGCCAGGTGACTGCTCTTGGCGGGTTCCCAGTCAAGGGACTGGAGCCTTTGGCTGTCCGGGAGGTCAACAAGCCCAAGGATGATTGACCATTTGCCGTCGGGGGTCCTGGACGCGGCAGCAGCGGCGCTGCTGAACGGGGGTTCCTGTATGTCCTCCGGCAGGGGAGCGGCAACGGGTGCCCGGGGCGGTGCTCCTCCCATGCCGGCCCAAAGTTCACGCACCAATCCGACCAGAGGAGCTGCGGCTTGCGCAGGCGTCGGTGCTTCTGCAACCGCATAGGCAGGAGGACGCGACAGGAGGTAATCCGTGGCAAGCCGCACGGTGACGGAGTTATCCTGGCCGGTGCGGGCATGCAGCGGTCCCGTGGTTGCTGCCTGGAATTCCTGGACTGGTTCCGTGCCCCTGGCGAGGTAAGCCCGTCCAGGAGTGTCAACGCGGATTGTTGAGGCCTCCCTGGACCCGATGATGTCAACAGACTCCATGTCGGACTGCACCCGCAGGGCAATGCTGGAGGTGACATTGGCCCTGATGTCCGCAGTCAATGCGCCCTGCGGCCGCTGTGTGGCCATGACGAGGTGGATCCCAAGGGAGCGGCCGATGGAGGCTATGCGCATCAGTTCACGGAGTACTTCCGGTGCGTCATCAACGAGCATCCGGAATTCGTCGATCACGATGATCAGGTGGGGGATGGCAACGTCCGCCGAAGCAGGAGTGGACCGATACGCGCCGATGTCAGGCACTCCTGCCGATGCCAGGGCTTTTTCGCGGTGCCTGATTTCAGCACGGAGCGAGATGAGTGTGCGCTCCAGTTCGTATCGGTCCAAGTCGGTCAGCAGCCCCACGCAGTGAACCAGCCCGGCCAGGGGACCTAGCCCCGAGCCGCCTTTGAAGTCAACGAAGAGGAAATTCACCCGGTCGGGCGGATGGCACAGAGCCAGTGCCAGCGCAAGGCTGCGGAGCAACTCCGATTTGCCGGAGCCAGTGGTGCCTGCTATCAGCAAATGGGGGCCGTCGGTGTGAAGATCCACAACTTTGGCCCCGCCCGCACCGAGTCCAAGGGGAGCCGACAGCGCGGCGTTCTTCTTGCTCAATGCCCAACGGGCAGCCGTATGGGCGGCCGTGAGAGGCAGCACGTCATCCAGTGTGCAGGTGGATGGCAGCGCGTGTTCCCCGGTGTCCCGCACCCGAGGGGACGTTGCCAGACGGCGGCAGAAGTTGCTGAAGACCTCCTCGGGGGCGAGATCGGGTACAAAGACGACGTCGCCGGCCGGTTGCCGCAGGATCGATGTGCGCTCGCGGAGTTCCACGTCAATGCCTTGTTTCCTCGTCCCCTCGGGAAGGAATTCAAGGATGTGCCACCCGTGCGCCAGCGCTTCATCCGCGAGGGCGCTGCTTGAAACGCCTCCGTCTGCTGCGTCAGTAATCAGGAGGACTCCCCTGGGGGACGTGGCGTTGAAACCCTCGGCCAGCACGCGCCGGCAAGCAGCTGCCGTTGCTGTGAGGGTTACACCCGGCAGGAAACGTGCGGGCAACAGGAGTCGCTCTGCCTGCCCGTGAATGGCGACGCGTGTGGTGCGGCACCTCGGATAACCGGCCAGCTGCATGACGATAGCCCTGATCATTCCGTCCAGCAGGCTCCTGGATCCCTGGAACACCGATTTGGGGCGTGAAAGGTCAAAGACCACCGGTACGGTCTCAGCGGAGGGAATTCCCCGGATGGAGCCAACCGGCTCCACCTTTACATTGGCTGATTGCTTCGCCTGGCCAAGGCGCAACCAGGTTGCGGCTTCCCCCGCCTGAGTGGTTGGAAGGCTGCTGTGCGTCCCATTTGTGGCCAGCACCAACGTGGCGAGCGAGGGCCCGGCCGCCCGGCGCCGTTCCTTGTCCTTGGCAACAGCCGCTCTCATTGCAGCGTCCAGCTCCCGCCGCTGGCGCCTGCCGGATACAACAGGAACCACAAGGGCCAGGGTGGAGGCGGCGGCAAAAGCCAGGAACATCCACATACCCGTGAAGACGGCAAGTCCAGCACCGATGACCAATGGAAGGATGGCGGTGGCAACGAGGACCGCCCGGCTGCCGGACTCCGCCCGGCCCCTGACGGGAATAGGCTCCTGCACGGAGGCCCCGGCGTCGCTCAACGCCATGGCCGGTGTGTCGGCAAACACGATGGACATGGTCGAGTTTCCACAGCGGAGTGTAGAACCCGTGGAGAGGGCGGCGGCCCGGGTTCTTTCGCCATCCACGTAGGTGCCATTCGCACTGTCCAGGTCCTCGATGATGATGGCTGTTTCTGTAACCACAAGGCGGGCGTGCTGCCGGGACAACTCCGCGTCCGGGATGACTATCCGGGTGTTGCTCCTGCCGATGGTGTAGGTGCCGCGCCGCAGGGGTACGACCGTTCCCGCGCCGGCGCCACTGTGGACGGCAAGGGCGAGCGGAGCCGGCTCGCCGGCGGGGTGGCGCCGTTCCTTCCTGCGGACTGGTGCTCCACCGCCGTCGATGAGAACGGCACCATTAATCAGGGGCAAGGTGCCGACGCGTACGGATCGCAGGTCGTCGCCGTCGACCGTTACAGTCCCTGTGCCAAACGTTCTTGCGAGCTGGTCGCGGATGTGGGCACCCGCCGTACCGTCGGGGGCTTCGATGGACAATTCAAGACGCTGCCCGGCCAGGCGCGACCCGGGACCGCCGAGCAGGGTGCAGTGCAATGTCATGGGTGCAGATCCTTTGTGCCTTTGAACCCACGTTAGACAGCGGTAGCCGGTCCGGGCCTGTGCACCACCTGCTATGTGGACAACTTCCAGCAGAAGATCCGTCTTCTCCTGCCGCCGGAGGGGCGGTCACTTCAGGAGGCTCAGGCCTTGCGCCAGGGGTTGTAGCCCGAAGCCCTGATTCGACGGGCGCTGCAGTGCCTCGGGTAGGCTAGAGCAGCAGACATTGCGCATCATTGCGCTGCCCGCATTCAAACCAGGAGAATTTGTGACCGCTGACCTTGTCATCGTAGGGTCTGGCTTTTTTGGCCTGACAATCGCCGAACAGGCCGCTACCGAGCTGGGCTTGAAGGTCGTTGTCATCGACCGCCGCCACCACATTGGCGGCAATGCCTACAGCGAAAAAGAAGAGCAGACCGGTATCGAGGTGCACCGCTACGGAGCACACCTGTTCCATACGTCCAACGAGCGCGTGTGGGAGTACGTGAACCGGTTCACGACGTTCACGAACTACGTCCACAAGGTCTACGGGGTACACAAGGGCGAGGTCTACTCCCTGCCCATCAACCTGGCCACTATTAACCAGTTCTTCCGCGCCAACCTGACGCCGGGCCAGGCACGGGAGCTTATCCAGGAGCAAGCGGGCGAGCTTGCCGGCACTGATCCGCAGAACCTGAACGACAAGGGCATCCAGCTGATCGGCCGCCCGCTCTATGAAGCCTTCATCAAGCATTACACCGGTAAACAGTGGCAGACGGACCCCAAGGACCTGCCCGCCGGAATCATCTCGCGGCTGCCCGTCCGCTACAACTACGACAACCGGTACTTCAATGACAAGTACGAGGGCCTGCCCACCAACGGCTACACGGCGTGGATCGAAAAGATGGCAGAACACCCGAACATCGAAGTGCGGCTGAACACGGACTTCTTTGACGAGTCGCACGAGTACAGCAAGAACAAGGTTGTGGGCAACATTCCGGTGGTTTACACCGGACCCGTTGACCGCTACTTTGATTACGCCGAGGGCGACCTCTCCTGGCGCACTATTGACTTCGAGGAAGAAGTGCTCGATATCGAGGACTTCCAGGGCACGTCAGTTGTGAACTACAACGACGACGACGTTCCCTACACCCGGGTCATCGAACCGCGCCACTTCCACCCGGAGCGCGACTACCAGACGGAGAAGACCGTCATCATGCGCGAGTTCTCACGCTTTGCGGAGAAGGGCGACGAGCCGTACTACCCCGTCAACACTTCCGCGGACAGGGAGCGCCTGCTCAAGTACCGCGACTTGGCGGCTGCTGAGAGGGACGTTCTGTTCGGCGGCCGGCTGGGGACGTACAAGTACCTGGATATGCACATGGCCATCGGCGCAGCACTGAGCATGTTCGACAACAAGATCCGGCCGCATTATGAAAGCGGCGCAAAGCTGGAAAGCGGAGGCGTGGACGCATGAACGCAGCGCAGGGCTGGTCGACCCTTCAGCGGGTGATTCTCCCTTCGCCGGACCAGCCGGACACTGTTCCTTTGTACGCGGATGCGGGCACCGCCAGCGGCATCCGGTTGAGGGAAAACGATGAGTTGGCCCGCACGCCGAAGCTGCCGGAAGAGAAGCTGCAGATGTTCAGCTCAGGCGGCCGTGAAGCCCACTTTGAGGATCTCCTTTCCAGACACTCCATGCGGGTCCGGTCAGGCGAGCAAATTTCCTTCGGCACATACTTCAACGCGTTCCCGGCGAGCTATTGGCGTCGGTGGACGTCCGTCAGGGATATCCGCCTGGTCGTCAGCACCAGAGGAACAGGAACGGTCACCGTTTACAAGTCCAATGCACGCGGGTCAGTCCAGCGCGTCGACGGACAACACGTTGACGGCGCTGCTACCTCGGTCTTTGACCTCACCCTTAAGCCATTCGGCGACGGCGGCTGGTACTGGTTCGACTTGGCGGCAAGTTCAGGTGAACTTCTGTTGGAAAACGGTGAATGGCAGGCCGAGGGCGGCCAAGGTGCCAAGGGTCAGGTGACCCTTCAAATCACCACAATGAACAAACCTGATTTTTGCCTCAACAACGCCCGAATCCTCGCGGAGAATCCAGACGTCCTCAAGAACGTCAAGGAAATCCTGATAGTCGACCAGGGAACACAAAAGGTCGAGGCAGAAGATGGCTTTGCCGCCGTAAAGGAAGCACTGGGCGACAAGCTCAGGATCATCAACCAGGCAAATCTTGGCGGATCAGGTGGCTTCGCGAGGGGAATGTACGAAGCCGTGGAGAACGGCAGTGACTATGTTCTGCTGTTGGATGACGACATTGTGGTGGAACCGGAAAGCATCGTCCGGCTACTGACATTCGCCGACCACTGCCGAAAGCCGACCATCGTCGGCGGCCACATGTTTGACCTGTACAACCGCAGCGTGCTCCATACGTTCGGCGAGGTAGTTGACCCCTTCCGGATTGTGCCGGCGCTGCCGCACGCAGACATGGATGTGCGGCACGACTTCAGTATCGCAAACCTCCGCCAGACGGCCTGGCTGCACCGGCGTGTAGATGTGGATTACAACGGGTGGTGGATGTGCCTCATCCCCACCGAAGTAATCCGGGAGATCGGCCTGTCACTGCCGCTGTTCATCAAATGGGACGATGCCGAATACGGGTTGCGCGCGCGGGAGGCCGGGTTCGCAACGGTGTCTCTTCCCGGCGCCGCCGTTTGGCATGTCTCGTGGCTCGACAAGGACGACCTCGTCGGGTGGCAGGCATACTTCCACGAACGCAACAGGCTGATCACTACCCTGATCCACAGCCCCTACCCAAAGGGCGGGCGGGTCCTGCGCGAATCCGTCCAGTCGGACGTTAAGCACCTGGTCTCGATGCAGTACTTCACGGAACACGGTCGTATCGAGGCCTTGAAGGACCTCTTTAAGGGGCCACACGTCCTCCATGAAGTGCTTGGCACAAAGCTGCCCGAGATCAACGCGCTTAAGGCGTCGTATCCGGACGCCCAGTTGAAAGACGACGTTGACGACTTTCCCGCCCCCAAGCTGGGACGGGGGCCCATGGGAGGAACCGTCGTCGGAATGCCCAGCAAGAAGGAGCTCATACCCTGGGGCATCAAGACAGTTGCGCGGCAGCTCATCAAGGCGCCTGGACCGGAAAGTGCTGAGCGCCCCCAAGGGTATCTCGCCCACCGGGACAACCGCTGGTTCAGGGTGGCCCACTACGACAGCGTAGTAGTTTCGAATGCTGAAGGAACAGGTGCGTCCTGGTATCAGCGCGACCCGAAAAAGCTCAAGTCAATGCTGACCGAGGCAACCCGCCTGCACGTGCGGCTGTTCCGGGAGTGGGACAAGCTCGCCGAACAGTACCGCAACGCGGTGTCCGAAGTCAGCTCGATGGAGTCGTGGAAAAAGACCTTTGACGCCGCAGAGGACTCGAAGTAAATGGCCGGCACCACCAACGATATGATTCGCCCGGGCCAGGGGCGCGGCCTGCTTGACGTTTACGACCACCGCTTCCTGCTCAAGCTGTTGGTGCGTAAAGAGATCAAGGTGCGGTACCGCGGCTCGGTCTTGGGACTGCTGTGGTCCTACGTCAAGCCACTGATGCAGTTCCTGATATATTTCGTGGCCTTGGGGATCTTCCTAAACCTTCAGCGGGGGACTCCCAACTACGCTATCTATCTGTTTGCGGGCATTGTCCTGGTGAACTTCTTCACGGAATCGTTGGGTAACGCCACAAGATCCATCGTCGACAACCGCGACCTAATCCGGAAGATTTACTTGCCCCGTGAACTCTTCCCGGTTGCGACAGTATGGGTTTCGGCGGCGCATTTCCTGCCTCAGCTGGTAGTGCTCATGGGTGCTTGCCTCATTGCGGGATGGACCCCGTCCCTCCTCCAGCTCGCCGCCGCCATCCTGGCCTTCATATTGGTTTCCGTCCTTGCTACGGGGCTTGGCCTACTGTTCAGCGCCGCCAATGTGTACTTCCGGGACTCGGAAAATATCGTCGATATGATCCTCATGGTGGTTACGTGGGCGTCCCCGGTCCTCTACGTCTGGACGATGGTGCAGGATGTCATGGGCTCGTGGTACTGGGCTTACCAGCTCAACCCCATGACTGTGGCGGTCGAGATCTTCCACTGGGCATTCTGGTTCCCCACCTTGAAGGAGGATCAGGTGGGACTTGCATCGATGCCGCCAGACCTCATGACCGTATGGCTTCCGGTCGCCTACCTTATTTCCATCGCTGTGTTGTTCGTGGGCCAGCTGGCCTTCCGCCGCTCGGCCGTCCATTTCGCACAGGAGCTATAACGTGACTGCACGAGGCGATGTCGCCATCAGCTGCAAGAAACTGCGTAAGCAGTTTGTCCTGCGGCACACCCGGTCAATGAAAGAGGCTGTCGTCTGGCTGGTCAAGGGACGAAAGGGTGACCTGTCCAAGAAATTCATGGCACTGACTGACGTGTCCCTCGATGTTCAGCAGGGTGAAACAGTGGCGCTGCTAGGGCTCAACGGCAGCGGAAAGTCTACGCTTCTCAAGCTCATCTCGGGAGTTCTCCAGCCCGACGGCGGGACAGTTCACACGCGCGGGCGAGTCGCCGGACTTATTGAAGTGGGAGCAGGCTTCCACCATGACCTCAGCGGCCGGGACAACGTGTACCTCAACGGCGCGATCTTGGGTATGAGCGAGAGCCAGATCGACGAGATGTTCGATTCCATCGTTGAATTCTCGGAGATTGGTGAATTCATCGACACTGAAGTCAAGTTCTACTCGTCCGGTATGTATCTCCGGCTCGCATTCTCCATCGCCGTACACACTGACCCGGAAGTGTTCCTCATAGACGAGATCCTGGCTGTAGGCGATGAGCCATTCCAGCGGAAATGCATCGCCAAGATCAAGGAATTGTCCGAGAAGGGCAAAACCCTCTTTGTCGTCAGCCACGACCTTGACCTGGTTTCCACCGTCTGTGAGCGGGGAATCCTCCTTGAACACGGCGAGGTCATCATGGATGGCGAGGTCCACGAAGTCGTCTCGGAACTCAGGGCGCGCACCGCGTCGGCCTAATGCCCCAACTGCAGCTTCTCCTGCGAGACGTGCAGCTGGGGCCGGCGGGAAACTCCTACGACCTGGAGCGGGACTCCGCTGCGGTCTTGGCTGGCAATGGTTCAGCTGGTGCGGCAACCGGCCGGGGCTTCGTGGAGGACGTGCGAGACGGCCATTTCAAGAGTGCGGAGCCCGGGAAGACGTAACCGTAGAGGCAGTGCGCCGCAAATGCCACCAAGGCGAGGTAAGCCACGCACAGCGCCAGCCACCCGAGGGGAGGCTGCCACCCGGGATTGGTAATCATGATCTGCCAGTTGGCCAGCTCGCGAATACCGACTACATAACGCCGCAAAATATAAGCAAATGCCAGCCCGTGGGCGAAGACCCCCGCCAGCAGAACCACGCGTCCGACTGACTTCGCCGGCTCCGTTTGGCTGATCCGCAAGTGCCTGACAGCAATCCCAGCGGCGATCAGGAGCACCAGGAAAAGGGGAAGGTTGTAGCGGCCCTGCCAAATGAATCCCATGGTTGCCACTACTTGAGCCTGGAGGACTGCGGGGACGATCAGCAGGAGTGCCAGGGCAATCCAATATCCTGCGGTGCGCCGCCAAGGACGGACGGCCAGCGGCAACAGGAGCGCGACCACAATAAGAAAGCTCCAGAACATCTGGACAGCATCAGGCAGGCGGCTGTCCAGCCAGCCCATAACACCAACGTATTGGGGGAAGAAGCCAAAGAATCTGTCCAGCATGGTAACGAAGCCCTGGTCGGCACGTACGCCGGGAAGGGGGTTGATTATCCCAATAGGCGCTACACCAGCCGAAGCCGGGGCGTTAAGCATCAGCAGAATCCATATGATGCCGAGCAGAATCCCCGGTACCGTCGCCGCAACCGCAAGGAGGACGTACTTGTTTTGGAAGGCCGTGATGATCGACCGGCGCTGGTAGAAGGACAGTCCGACAATGAGAGCGCACAGCAGCCATACCAGCGACACCTGACGGGTATTGGCGAGGATCGCTGACGCTGCCACGACCGTCATGACCGCAGGCTTGATGGCCTGTGGTCTGTGGGCATTGTCCAAAAGGACAATGAAGCCACAGAAGGCTGCCATTGTGGCTGCCACTTCGAGGGAGTTCGGATTGATTCCGGATCCCAGGAACAGGACCATGGGCGTCATGCTGACGCTGGCCAGGACGACCGGTATCTGTGGCCGGAGGAATCTTGACAGGGCAGTGAACCCGGCTGCCAGGAAAACCGCTGTAAGGATTGAGCTGACGATGCGCATCGTGTACAGGGCGGGAGCTCCACTGAGCCACAGGCTTGGCAGCCCAACAATCCAGTAGTACATGGGATTGTACGTTCCCGCTGTCGTGACGCCGATGGTCTCGTACGTATCGCTTGCGGGGATGGGCGGGGCGCATCCCGCTGACGTGTCCGGCCGGAATTTGTAGCATCTCTGGGCGTCGAGGTTGGCGATGTACGCCGGCACCTTCACATGGACCCCGTGTCCGAAGGACGATCCCTCCTGGACAGTTATCTGACCCCTTACTACCGCGGCGGCCTTAATTGTGTGGGCCGGCTCGTCCGGGAATGCCATAAGCGGTGTGGCCAAAGCCCACAGGGAAATAAGGAGCGCAAAGAGTCCGAAAAGCTGGAAGAACAGCTTTCGGCCGCTTTTCAATGCAGGTTGTGCCTTCGAACCCGCTACTTCCATTTGATGAAGGTGGATGGTGGTTTCACTTGTTCGTTGTGCACTGTCCGAGGGGTGCGTCAATCCGCTCACTCAGTTCCCTCCACGATTGCGGCTATCAGCTTTTTGGCTTGATCCGACGTTTTACTGTTTGGTGGCAAAGCGCTGGCGAAGATGTTGGCGTTTCGCTGACCAGTCTCACTGAAGATTGCTTCCCCCCAGGAGCTGACAAGCTTCGCGATTTCCGCGTGCGGGTACTTTCGGCAAAACACTACGTATTCCTTGACGGCCAATGCGTATCCAGCCTTGCCGTCGAGTTCCTGCTCGAGGGCGCCAGGTGCAGTACTGGCTGTTTTTCCTGCTTCGATTGCGGCGAGGACTGAGTCCGGCGAGAACGACTGGTACGTTCCATCGAATTGCAACGAGGCGGTCGAAAAGCGCGAGCCGATGATGCCACGTTCAAAGACTGCCAGCCCGCCGACTGTATCATCGAGGTCTGACGCGACTGCGATCGGCTTCCTGTCCGCCTTTACATCCACTGGTTCAGGCCACTCGGCAGAAATCCCGGATCCCCATTCGCTGCCTGCCTCGTCTGACAGGTATTCGGTCACGGCCTCCGTGACGTCCTGGTCATCGTCAGACAGCAAGGGCGTAATTTCGATGTCGGGCATATCCAGCCCCGGATTCTCCTGGGCGATCCGCGGGTCATTCCAACGCGTGATCTCCTTAAGAAGGATGCCGGACAGGATGCCGGCGTTGAGTTTCACATTACGGATTCCGGGAAGGTTATAAGCTACGCCGACCGGGAGCACGGCCGCCGGAAGGATGAGTGGTCCGGACGGACCGCAAAGCTGTCCGCTGGAAGCTGGCAGCTTTACAGATCCTGGCATCGTTGACGTAGCGAAGTGCGTCTGTTCCCGTGCCAAAGCATCCATCCCGGTTGTGCCCCCATCGGGGGAGAAAGCCACGGATACGGCTGGGTTCGGCCCCCTCCAGCCTTCCTGCCATGCCGCGACGAGCGCACTCATTGAGCCGTTCCCTACGCCCACCAAGCTGCCCCTTAGCGAATCAGCGCTGACGGCGGGCGGTGGTGCCGAGCACGCTGTTGTAGTCAAGACAGTGGCCAAAACGGCGGCGCCGCAGAGGCCCAGCGGGGATGCGATTCTTGGCTGTGTTAACTTCTTGTCTCGACGTTTCACGTGCCTAGCCTACGCGGCCCGGCGGGCACGGCGTTATTCCGGCAGAGCCACACGGCGGGCGGGTCCAGTCACTGCAATGAGGCTCTTTTGGGCCTCAGCCTTGCTCGTCAAGTAGAATCGCTGAGGTCAGGGAGCCTCCTTGCCGCGGCAAGTTACGAGGCAGCCTACAACAGCCGCCGTCAACAGTAAGGTTTTGTATGTCCTGGTGGTCGGAGGCGCCAGCGTTCTTTGCTGCTTTGACGCTGCTGTTCGTCCCCGGCGCTGTTGTGGCGTGGGTGGCTGGAGTCCGCGGTTTCCCTTTGTATGCGTCAGCGCCGTCACTGAGCCTCTCGCTTGTGGCTTCCGCCGCAATAGTCGCTCCCATTGTCGGACTTGATTGGTCCGCTCCCGCTCTTGCGGCTGCAACGGCAGCGGCGCTCGTTGCGGTGCTGACGGCCCGCAAGGCCCTGTTGTGGAAGATCCCCGCACTGTCGGAAAAGGCCGGATGGGGTTACGGCAGCGCAGTCTGCCTGGGTTTGACTATCGCCGCGGTACTGGTAGCAGTCCGGATGATGGGCGCGATAGCCCAGCCGGACGCGTTGTCCCAGACATTCGACAACGTGTTTCACATGAATGCGGTTCAATTCATCCTGGATCACCGATCGGGATCGTCCTTTTCGGTTGGTGACATGACCGGGGGAGGCTTTTACCCCGCTGCCTGGCACGATCTTGTCTCGCTCCTGAGCCAGCTCACTGGGGCAAGCATCCCTGTGGCCGCGAATGTCATCAACGTCTGTATAGGGGCTGTTGTCTGGCCGGCCGGTTGCGTCTACTTGGCGCAGGTGACTGTGGGGAGCCGTCCCGCTGCGGTCATTGCTGCCGGCGTGCTTTCCGCAGCGTTCGGCGCCTATCCGCTTCTCATGGTGGACTTTGGAGTCCTTTACCCCAACTTTCTCGCCCTGGCTCTGCTTCCTTTCGTGTGGGCCCTCGGCATCCAGGCGTTCCGGTTTTCGGCAGATGGTCCGGCACAGCCCTGCGCAACGTGGATTCTTTTCCTGGCGACGCTGCCGGGGCTCGCACTTTCGCACCCCAGCGGCGTCTTGACACTTTTGCCGTTGCTTGCCGCTGCCGCGGTCATCTGTTGGTGGCAGTGGAATTTCCATTGCACGCCCCGAAGTGGAATCTGGCGCTCGGGTGCCGCGAGGGTGATGCTGCTCGTTGCAGCGGGAGCGGTTTGCGTTGCGCTGTGGAAGGTCGTCAGGCCACCGGAAGCGGCGGCAACATGGCCGCCGGTCGCCACATGGACGGACGCGATTTGGGACCTCGTCAGCAGTTCAGGCATCGGCCGGCCGGAATCATGGGCAGTCATGGCACTGGCAATGGTGGGGCTCGTGGTGGCTGCCAAAAGCAAGCGCTATTGGCTTCTGGGCGCGTATGCTGCTGTCGCGATCCTGTTTTTCATGGCAGTAGCAGGCCGGCCGGGCCGGATCCGAACGTTTCTTACCGGGGTCTGGTACAACGACCCGCAACGCCTTGCCGCGATAGTCCCCATCGTTCTTCTGCCCATAGCCGCTCTGGGTGCCTCGTTCTGTTGGGATGGCCTGAAGCGCCTGCTCGTGAAAACACGCCGGAAAAGAATCCCGATCAAGGACTACGGTAGCCCCGCGCTGACCCTCGGGGTGACTTCTGTTGCTGCAGTCGTCGCGGTCTCGACACTTATAGCCGTGACGCAGCAGGAGAACTTGGATGCGGCTCAAGCGTCAGCTGCGCGCAACTATGCGATGGGTCCGGATGCACCCCTTTTGGACTCACAGGAAATGGCTATATTGGAGCGCGTCCGGGAAGAAGTGCCGCCGGACGCTGTGGTGGTCGGTAATCCGTGGACCGGAAGTTCGCTGGCATACGCCCTTTCCCAGCGCCAAACCCTCCAGCCGCACATTCTTGGCGCGGTCTCGGACGAGGCGCTGTACGTCTTTGCCCACCTCAACATGGCTGCCGTTGATACAGCCGTGTGTGCAGCCATTCGTGATCTTGAGGCGGAATATGTTCTGGATTTTGGCGACCGCCAAGTCAACAACGGTGAAGGACGGACCATTGACTACCATGGACTCGAAAATTTGAAAGAAAGCGGTGTGGCGGAGGTTGTGGATTCGCAGGATGGGGCGACACTCTACCGCATTACGGCTTGCGGAATTTGATGTTGCCATGCTCTTCGACAGGTGGGGAAAAGACACTGAACAGCGGAGTTTGCAGGAGTCCTTGGGCAAATTCATGAACATTGAGGTCCATCAACGATGAAAACCGTGATTATCCGGCTGCTGGGATTCACAGGGCTGCCTCTGCTATCTCTGGTGACACCCTTTTTGTTGCTTCCCATTCTCTCGCGCCTGGTCGGTGAGGTGGGCTGGTCCAGCCTGCTGGCCGGCCAAACCATCGGCACTTTCGGAGCGACAGTGATCAGCTGGGGGTGGAACATCCAGGGTCCTGTTCAAATCGCGCAAAACCCGTCACCGGCATTCCGTGCGGAGCTTTATCGCGAGAGCATCAGGACTCGCTTGTTGCTGACCCTCGTGGTGTTACCGGTGGTGTCGTTTCTCGCCGCATTCCTCGCTGTCCCTGAGCTGAGACTCGAAGCGGTCGCTATGTCATGGACCACTGCATTAGGGGGACTGTCCGTAGCCTGGTACTGCATTGGCGTGGGTCAGCCATCCCTGCTGGCGAAGTTCGACACGGTCCCGCGGGTCGTTGCCACGCTTGTTGCCATACCCGTCGTGCTCGCCACCGGCTACATATGGCTTTACGGAGTCCTTTTGGTCTTGGCCGTGGCAATAAGCATGTTCGTGTTCCAGCGGTGGGCCGTTCCACGGGGCCGGACTACTTTCATGCACTGGCGGGCAACGACCAGCACGCTGAAGTCGCAGATGGCTTCTGCCGGCATCGGCGCTTCCGGCAATACCTACGCGGCGACGCCGCTCCCCATCGCGCAGGCTTCCGTGGATCCGGCCACCGCAGGGCAATTCGGTTCCGCTGATACTATCTACCGCTTTGGCCTTTTCTCTGTAATGGCGTTGGGAAACACCTTCCAGGGCTGGGTCCTTGAACTAGGAGACTCTTCGGAACGCCGGCGGCATCTGCTTGCGATCTGGTCGCATGCTGCCCTGGGCACTGTTGGCGGCGGGTTGCTGGCGCTGCTGGGACCGTGGGCAACCGAGATCCTGTTTGGCGCCCCTGTAAGGGCCACCCAATTGACCTGTCTTTTCTATGGACTCGCCTTCTTCTTCATCTCCGCAGCCTCGCCCTTCACACGGAATCTACTAATACCGTTCGGTGGCGAAAAACTGATTCTGGTGTGGACAGCCGTCTCTGCTGTTCTCGGGGTGGGAACCATGGTGGCAGCAGGGACAGGCAACTGGGCGGAGGGAATAGCCCTAGGCATGGCAGGCAGCGAGGCTCTGCTCTTTATCGCATTAGTTTTGCCGGGTCTTCGGAGGCTGAACAACCTTGAAAAGTACCGGATGGGCGACCGGGACGAACCCCGCACCCCACTGAAGGCTACCTAAGCCGTTCGGCCAGCCGCGGATCGATTTTTCCCATGCGATTTATAAGTCCGTCCCGCAGACCGTAAAGGAAACCGATAAGGTGCTTCCTTCGGTTGGGACCATAAACGAATCGCACTGCGTGGCTTTGGAGCTCCATATACAGGCGGCGGAGGATCCATTTCGGCTGGCTACGCGCATATCGCCGCATCAATACGAAAGAGTTCCGGGTGATGTAGTACACCCGGAAGGGCGAGTGGTAATGCACACTCAGTTTCTTCTGGCCGATTCGTGCATGCCAGCCCAGGATCTTCAGCGGCCTGGCGTCGCCCAATGAATGCGCAAGGTTGCTGCCTGCACTGGCAAGAGCCCGGAAACCGGCTTCCCTGACCCGGGCATTAAATTCTGAATCCACGCAGTCGATAAAAAATTCCTCGTCGAGATACCCCACCCTGTCAAGCACGGAGGTCTTGATGAGAGTGCCTGATTGCATTGGGTCGAAGACCTCCTGCTCATCTGACGTACCAAACAGGGGCATTTTGATGTTGTTGTGGAACTGGGGGGCAACGAGCCCAACCGTCTGTGGGCTACTCGAAGACCTGGCAACCTCGAGAGCGTCCTCAACGTAGTTTCCGGTAAAGCGGGAATCCTGATCCATGGTGATTAACCACTCGGGTTCCCATAGTTCGCGTGCGCGCTTCATTCCGGCATTAAGCGCGGCAGCGATACCGCAATTTTCCGGCAGCCGGAGGACTTTTGCGCCTGCGGACTCTACATCCGAAAGAATTTCCGACACATCGGTGGGTGAGCCGTCGTCGACCACAATAACGTGTTCGACATACCTCTTGAGCGAAGCCACATTCTCGACAAGTTCTTTGGTGGGGGAGTATGCGGAGACAACTGCCGCCACATCACGCCCGTTAGGAGTCAGGAGCAATTTTGATGCCGTCCCTTTGCTCGGGTTGGGTGCAGTGATTGATCCAATGCCCCAAAAGTTGTACATGGGCTAGTTGAAGACGGTCCTGCGCACGGCGATGACGAGGTTTCGAACAAAGTCCCATCGTGCGGCGAAGATCTTCCCCGCACTTCGGATTCCTTGCGGCGTCAAGTTTTGCCCATGAAGCCGGTGAAGGATGGTGTCCTCTTCCAAGTAACGGATCGAACGGTTGACGATGCCCACCATCGCAATCCACTGGTCGTGTGACTCCCTCATGTGCGGGGGAAAGGGCAGGATTTTTTTCAGCATCTCCTGGCGGAATGCCATTGCACAGCCCCAATGCAGCCGATAGCCCACGACGATGCCAACCAGGTTACGCAAAGTGTGCGTGGAGTCTTGGGACCGAAGCCTGATTTGGTGGAACCGTCCGAGCGGACCGTCGAAATGTTTGCAATTGCTGACGACCATGCCCGCGTCCTGAAGACCTGCAATCATTTGTTCGGTGCGGCCAGGTATCCAGATATCATCCTGGTCGGAGAGGAAGACGTACTCGCCGCTCGCTTCGGATAGAGCCTTTTCAAACGTGCGCACGTAGCCGGCGTTAGCTGTGGCGGGGATCAACCGGATCCGCTGATCGCCGATTCCTTTGATGACATTCCTGGTGTCGTCTGTGGAACAGTCATCGACGATGACAAGTTCATCGGTTGAGGACAGCTCCGCAAGAATGGATTCGATCTGCTCCCTGATATGCCTTGCGCCGTTGTAGGCGGCCATGCAGACGCTGATGCGCGGAAGGACTGTCGGTAGGGGTTCCATAAAGTGCGGAATATCGCTTTCAGAATGTACCCGCTCAGTCGTGTCGAGCGGGGCTTGATCAAACGAAGAACAGTCTAGCAAAGGGCCCAAGGAGCCGGGGGACGGCCCTCCTGGCCTATAATCAAACCGACGATGATCGCGCCAGGCCTCGCCCAAATGACGGCTGCCTGGGCGTCGCAGGGGCCTTCAGAGCGCCGGCGAAAACCACGGAAGGAACCTCAGGTCCATGACCGTTGACGTAATGTTGCCGTACTACGGCGATGTCCATCAAATGAAGCTCGCCGCCCGCAGCGTGATGAATCAGGAGAACCAGGACTGGCGGCTTGTTGTCATCGACGACGGGTATCCGGATCCGGAACCGGAACGCTGGTTCTCAACTATCACAGACCCTCGCGTAACGTACCTGAAAAATGAGGAAAATCTTGGTGCCAACGGTAACTACCGCAAGGCGCTGACCCTGGTCGAAGCACCCTACGTTGTCATTATGGGTGCCGATGACATCATGCTTCCGAATTACCTTGACGTCGTCGTAGGTGCCTTTGAGGAATATCCCAGGGCCGATGTGGTTCAGCCAGGTGTACAGGTGATAGACGAACAGGGCATTGCCTGCACTCCGCTTGTGGATGCCGTGAAGAAGGTTTACGCCCCCAAGACGAGTGAGCGCATTGAGCTCAAAGGAGAGGTCATGGCCACAAGCCTGGTCCGCGCGGACTGGGCTTACTTCCCTTCACTTGCCTGGCGCTCCGAGACGGTCAAGCGTATCGGCTTCACTGAGGGACTGGACGTGGTCCAGGACCTGGCTCTTTTGCTGGACATTGCGGCGGAGCACGGATCGATGATTGTTGATCCTGTACTGGCATTTCTCTACCGCCGGCACTCAGCATCGGACTCCTCGGTGCGCGCCTTGGACGGCAGGCGTTTTGACGAGGAGCGGCAGTTTTTCCAGCAGCAGGCCGAGCGCTTCAGCAGCTTGGGCTGGAAGGGCGCGGCGCGGGCGGCGAGTTTTCATACAACATCCCGCCTTAACGCCGCCTCCCTGATCTTGAAGTCGGTTGGGAAGGGCAAATTCGATTCACTGCCAAGGCTGGCAAAGCACATCTTCAGCTAAGGCAGCAGGACAAAAAAGGACGCCCCTGGGCGTCCTTTTTTGTGTCCGCCGCCACGGCCGGCAGCGGCAACGGGTCATGGGTTGTGAGGCCCCGGGTCACTTCCCGGGCCAGGCTTTACTTCCAGCTGACTCCGGATGTCAGCCAGATCAGCCCTGAGCAGCGCCAGTTCCTCGCAAAGGATTCGCACCTCGTCTTCAGCCTGTGACTGTTCCCTGGAGAGATGAAGGCAGACACCCACCAAAAGGATCAATGTCATGATGAAAAGGAGGTTTGCCGGCACCTGAATGCCGATAAGTCCGCTGGCTTTCTCCAGGAGAGAAGGGAAGGCGGAAAGTAGAAGAGTGCCGATGCCGATGACAATCCACAGGACGGCATACTTCTCGCGAAGTTTCTGTCGGCGGAGCATTTCAAACACAAAGAAAAGGATCGCCACGACGACGATGGAGCCCATAAGGAGCGACATGTTGGATTCCTAGTTGGTGGACGGCTCGGTTTTCTTCCGCGTCAGAGCGAACAGCAAGGCCATTCCTGAGCGTCCGAGGTAGATGGCTGCCTTCATCGGGTCGTGGCTCGGGGTTCCGCCCTGGCGGGCGCGCATCGAGACCGGGACTTGCCTGACAGTGCATCCTGAACGGATGGCCACGACCAGCGAGTCGATGGTATCCCCAAGGTACTCGGCAGGGTAGTGGTCAACATATTGGCGGATCGCTTTGATGTTGGCTGCCCGGAACCCGGACGTAACGTCAGTCAAAGGGGTACCTGCAATGCGGGATATCGTCCACGCCAATACCTTCATGGCCCACTTCCGGGGGCCGCGTACGGTGTAGTTTCCCTTGTCTGCGAAGCGGGCTCCGATAGCAATGTCAGCGTGCTGAAGGCCGTCAAGCACAGCCTTGATATCCCGCGGATCATGCTGCCCGTCGGCGTCGACCTGTATAACCTGCTTGTAGGCATGACTCTTGGCATACTTGAAGCCGGTGCGCATAGCGCCTCCGACACCCATGTTGAACGGCAGTTGCAGTACGGTTGCTCCCGCCTCACGGGCCACCCGGGCAGTGCTGTCACGTGATCCGTCGTCTACTACCAGGACATCGCAAGGCGGGCCGAATTCGAACACTTCGCGGATGGTGTTTCCAATGGATTCGGACTCATTCCAGGCAGGCATGATCACGAGAGTGTCAGGGTGACGGGCGGGTGCTGTCACTGATCGATCAGTCCATTCTTCACGTAGGACTCCAAGCGGATGTTCGACAGTGGCGGCTCAAATCCGGTGGACTTGATTTTTGTCAGGTCCAGGACGCTGTTCAGCGGTCGCGGTGCCGCTTCTTTTCCTTTGAAGTAGTCAGCGGTGCTGACCCCTGCGACTGCAGTCCGTGCCTTGCCGCACAACTCAAACACGTCCGCAGCGAGGTCTGCCCAGGACTGGGGCTCGCCGTCACTGCTGAGGTTGTACGTCCCGTACTCTGCACCGGACTCAAGCAGATGACGGATGCCCGCAGCGATATCTTCGGTGAAGCTCAACCGGCCAACTTGATCATTGACTACCGAGGGCTCGATGCCACGCTCGGCCAGGGACGCCATGGTGCGCACAAAGTTGTTGCCTTCACCGATGACCCAGCTGGTGCGGACGATGTAGTGGCGGGGAACAACGTCCACGATCGCATCACCGGCGGCTTTGCTCTGGCCATACACCCCCAGCGGGGTGAGGGGCTCCGCCTCATCATGGAGGTTTCGGGCGCCGTCGAAGACGTAGTCGGACGAGACGTGGACCAGTGTCAGGTCATGCTCGACAGCGATCCGGGCCAACCGGGATACCGCTGTGACATTGACGGCCCAGGCGGCGGCGCGGCCCTGCTGGGTCTCGGCGGCATCGACGGCCGTGTAGGCAGCCGCGTTGATGATGGTTGAGTAGTTTTTCCAGTTGCGGTCCGTGTAGGAATTCAACTTGTCCAAATCGAACTCCGCGCGGCCGGCAAACTCGACCGAGCCGTCGCCCTCATAAAGGTTGCGCAGGGCTTTGCCCAGTTGTCCGTTTGCACCGACCACCAGGATTTTTTTGGCGGGCATGGGCACCACGTCGGCCAGGCGAGGGTGGGCCTTGTCCTTGTCCGACAGCTCTGCCTGACCCAACGGAATGGGCCACTGGATGGCCGCGGTTTCATCGGCGAGGTTGAGGAAGGTGTACTGGCCTTGGGCGTCAGCTGACCAATGGTCATTCACGAGGTAGGTGTAAGCCGTGTTGTCCTCGAGGGTCTGGAATGCGTTGCCCACGCCACGGGGGATGAAAATGGCCTGGCTGGCGTCAAGCTCCGCAGTGAAGACAGCACCGAAAGAGGGACCCTCACGAAGATCTACCCAGGCGCCAAAGATTTTCCCGGTGGCGACAGAGATGAACTTGTCCCACGGTTCCGCGTGGATGCCGCGGGTGGTGCCTGCCTTTTCGTTAAACGAAATATTGTTCTGGACAGGGCGGAAATCCGGCAGCCCCAAGGCAACCATTTTCTCCCGCTGCCAGTTCTCCTTGAACCAGCCCCGGTTGTCGCCATGTACCGGAAGGTCATAAAGGACGACACCAGGAATCGGGGTTTCGTGCGCAGAAAGTTTCTTCGAAAACTCCAGAGACATGGACTACTGGCCCTGTTCCTTGTATTTGGCTTCGGTGGCTGCTTTCTGGGGCCGCCACCATTCTTCGTTGTCGCGGTACCAGGCGATGGTGTCCTCGATGCCGGCGTCGAAGTTGGAGAACTGCGGTTCCCAGCCCAGCTCATCGCGGAGTTTCGTGGAGTCGATGGCGTAGCGCAGGTCGTGGCCGGGCCGGTCCACCACGTGGTCGTAGGCGTCCGGGGACTGGCCCATGTGCTTGAGGATCAGTTCGACGACGTCCTTGTTGTTCTTCTCCCCGTCCGCGCCGATCAGGTACGTCTCTCCGATCTTGCCCTTGGCGATGATAGCCAGGACCGCGGAGGAGTGGTCGTTGGCGTGGATCCAGTCCCGGACGTTCTCGCCCTTGCCGTAAAGCTTGGGCCGGATGCCATCGATCACGTTGGTGATCTGGCGCGGAATGAATTTCTCCACGTGCTGGTACGGGCCATAGTTGTTGGAGCAGTTGCTGATTGTCGCCTGCAGCCCGAAGGAGCGCACCCATGCCCGGACCAGCAGGTCGGAGCCGGCTTTGGTGGAGGAATAGGGGCTGGAAGGGTTGTAGGGGGTCTGCTCGGTGAACCGTTCGGTGTCGTCGAGTTCCAGATCGCCGTAGACCTCATCCGTGGAGATGTGGTGGAAGCGCTTGTTGTGCTTCCGTGCCGCCTCGATCAGCGTGTACGTGCCGATGATGTTGGTGTCCAGGAACGGGCGGGGATCGTGCAGGGAGTTGTCATTGTGCGATTCGGCAGCGTAGTGGACCACGACGTCGGTGTCGGCGACGAGTCCGTCCACCAGGGCGGCGTCGGCGATGTCACCCTGGACAAACGTGAAGCGTCCGTCCGGCAACCCCTTCAGCGATTCAAGGTTTCCTGCGTAGGTCAGCTTGTCCAGAACGGTGACGTGCTCATCGGTGTTATCAAGTACGTAGTGGACGAAGTTGGAACCAATGAACCCGGCACCGCCGGTAACAAGAAGTCGCTGCATAATTCCCAAGGGTACCGGATTTGCCGCGGCACTTAGCGAACGGAAAGATGGGGGACATGCGCGGAATAATACTTGCCGGCGGTACCGGCTCCAGGCTTCACCCCATCACTCTGGGCGTCAGCAAGCAGTTGGTCCCGGTCTACGACAAGCCCATGATCTACTACCCGCTGTCCACCCTGATACTCGCGGGTATCCGCGACATCCTGATCATCACCACGCCGCACGACGCCGAGCAATTCGAACGTCTGCTCGGTGACGGGTCACGTTTCGGCGTATCCATCACCTATAAGCAGCAGCCCTCGCCGGACGGCCTTGCCCAGGCTTTTGTGCTCGGAGCGGAACACATCGGTGATGACAGCGTGGCACTTGTTTTGGGGGACAACATCTTTTATGGCCCCGGGATGGGCACCCAATTGCGCCGTTTCGAAAACATCGACGGCGGAGCGGTCTTTGGTTATTGGGTTGCCGATCCCAAGGCTTATGGCGTGGTGGAGTTCGATTCCGCGGGCAAAGCGATTTCCCTGGAAGAGAAGCCGGCAAAGCCGAAGAGCCATTACGCTGTCCCCGGTCTTTACTTCTATGACAATGACGTCGTAGAGATTGCGGAAAACCTCAAGCCTTCCGCGAGGGGGGAACTGGAGATCACGGACGTCAACCGCACTTATCTCGAGAGGGGAAAGCTGCAGGTGGAGATCCTCCCGCGCGGCACTGCCTGGCTCGACACCGGAACCTTCAATGACCTGAACGATGCATCGAACTTCGTCCGAACGACGGAAAACCGGCAGGGACTGAAAATCGGTGCTCCCGAGGAGATCGCATGGAGGCTCGGCTTCCTCACTGACGATGAACTCCGGCAGCGGGCTGAGCCCCTCGTGAAGAGCGGTTATGGCTCCTACTTGATCGATTTGCTGGAACACGGCCACTAGAAGAGGCCAAAAAGGCGGGACCCGCCGTGAACTGCTCCCCGAAAGTTGGACTGAGAAATTCAGTTCCGGTTTTCGGGGAGCAGTTTTATGCGTGAGGACAGTTCGTTATCAGAGGAGCAGCG